>NZ_JBWVBA010000012.1:0-112429 GCF_057221005.1 Ruegeria sp. HKCCD7628 | reverse complement strand
GTCCGACCCTCAACATCACCGCTCACAGCTACGCCGTTCACAGTCATCGAAACCTTCATCAGATTTTCCTCCCTTTAATTTTCGGTTCAACCACCGAACAGGCGCTTGAACCATCCTTTTTTCTCTTCCGGCGGCGGCGCTGCCGGAGCTGGCTCAGGCGACACTTCGGACACAGCAGCGGCCGCTGCCGGTTCGGGCGCAGCCTCGGTAGGCACGGGCTGAGGTTCTTCCTCGACCGCATTCTGGAAATTTTCAAAGAACTGGTCGGCCATTTTCTTGGCCACACCATCAATGACCCGCCCCCCTAGCTGAGCCAGCTTGCCGCCCACACGCGCATCGACATTGTAGGCCAGCAATGTTCCCTCGGGCGCATCCGACAAGGTGACATCTGCTGCACCCTTGGCAAATCCGGCGGCCCCGCCTTTGCCTTCCCCAGATAACTTGACGCTTTCCTGATCCACCATGTCCGAAAGGGTCACTTCACCTTTGAAGGTCGCCTTTACGGGTCCGACCTTCTGCACCACTGTCGCGGCAAACCCATCTTCGGCTGTTCCCGACATTTCTTTGCAGCCGGGGACACATTCTTTCAGAATGTCGGCCGATAGCAGTGCCTCCCAGACTTTGGAACGTGGGGCCGCAATGACGCGGCTGTCATGTAGTTCCATGTCACTCCCTCCAGTATTTTCGGTTAAGCTACGCGGTGATCTGCCCGGTGCCTATAAGACCTTGGGTGTAGTCACCGCAGTTTCGGGGGCGAATGTGTCAGGCCATATTCCGCAAAGATATTAGCAATACGCCCGTCCTGAAGCGCTGCAAAAATGGCGTCATCCACGGCGTAGCTGAGGCCGCGATACGCAAAGTGAACGGCGACACCATTCGTCCAGGTGCTGACAGCAAACCCAGGAAGCGGTGGCGCATGGACTCCCAAGTCAGGCGTCAATCCGGTCTCAAGCTGGCCCCGAGGTCCCATAGCAGCCATGGTTTCGCCTGCCGCCAATGCCTCCATAGCTTTTTCGGCTGTCTTGAACCGACGAATGTTGCGCGAAAGTTGCCCCCCCGGAAAGGCGGATAGGTAGAAATCTGCGATTGAGTCATTTTCGACCGCTACCGAATCGAACCGGAAATAAGCCGGGACCGGAGGATCCTCGGGGTAGGCATCCCAACGATAGGCAATTGCGATTTCTTCGTCGTGGTACTGGCCAGTAAAAACAACCTGCTCGACCCGGCACGCGAACTCGCTGTCGTAGGGGATATGCAACATCACATTTGCAACTCGGCCGTTAATCAGCGGGCCTTTCCAGATCCAATTGCGCAAGTCGGCTTCAAGGTTCTCTCCGGCAGCGACCAGATTGAACCGAGCTTCGACCCCTAGATCACTGGCGATGAGTTTTCCAATCTCAATATCGACACCTTGGATAGTACCGTCTCTCTCAAACGACCAAGGGGGAAAGTCTTCGTAGGCTGCGAATTCAATATAACCGCGGTCGATTATGGTATCGAGATCGGCACCGACGATATCTCGGCTTGCGTTCTGAGGTTTGGGCTGGGGCACATGATCTTCGCACCTGGCCAAAACCGGTCCTGAAAACAGGGTGGTGGCCAACAGGGAGAAAACGAAAACGTACTTGATCATGCGCCCCATTCTGCCGCGCTACTGCGCGGCGGACAATCCAATGGTAAGTTGTTCAGCGGCTTCGGCGAAATTGGGTGCATTCCCAGATATCAATACCGCCGCACGCAGAGCCACGCTGTCGGCCACGGGCGCGCCGGATCCGGTTTCGATAGTTTCGGCGATCTGGGTCAATTCCGATTGAAGCGCTGCCGTGTCCCCCTCGGCGCCGCCGGCCATTGCTGCCAGAAGATCCCTGATTTCCTTCAGGCGGTCCGAGTGATCGTCCAGCGCGCCGTCATCCGGACGCGTTTCGATATAGGTTCGAATGGCCCACGCTGCTTTTTGTCCTAACAATTCGCCAAAGGCGGGCATCTTAGTAATACCGTTTTGCGTATAACCTTCGCGGAACCGCTCTACATACCATTCGTCGCCATATTCCTCGGCTTCAAGATACCGCAAATCAGGGGCTAACCCTCCCGATACGACACCAAGACCATGGCAGCGGGCACAATTCTGGTTATAGCCGGAATCGCCTATTTCGATTGCAGCCTGCCATACCTCTTCGCCCTGGTCGCGATAGGGGTTTTCAATCAGCCAATCTTCTCCAACATCTGGAAGGATGTCTGTGTTGACTGGTTGTGGGGCGACATCGCCATGGGCCAGCGCCATACCTCCGGCAACAAGGCCGCCCAGCAATGTGCTGTGAAATCCAAGACGCATCTTCTCCTCCTTTACGATGCTTTTCACGGTCATACCGCAGCAGGACTCAGCGTGAAATTCGACCTTGGTTGCACATCCGTGCAGGTTTGCGACTAAGGTCTTATGGTGGGCTGCATTTTGGCCGTTTTTACTAAGGCGGCGCAGGAGGAGGCGCGAAAATGATTAAGATGTTCCGTGCGGTAGCGGCACTGATACTTCTGCCTGGCACTGCATTGGCAGAGATTGGTATTTCAGTGACTTACCTACAACAGCAGGTCGCGCGTCCACCCGTTTTATCCAACCTTGATCCGATTCCAGATGATCTTGGTTCGGCGGGTGCCAAACTGGCGCTGGAAGACAATCTGACGACCGCTAAGTTTCTGGGACACGACTACACGCTTTCAGTCACTACCGTTTCTGACGGTGAGGATTGGATTACAGCAGCGCGTAAGGCATTGTCGGACAGTCCGTTTCTAATTCTTGATGCGCCTGCCTCTGCTCAGTTGCAGGTTGCGGACTTGGCCGAGGCCGATGGTGCGGTGCTTTTCAATGCATCTTCCCCTGAACTTTCCATACGCGAGCAGGACTGTCGGCCGAACCTGCTGCACACTTTGCCGTCTGGGCTAATGCGCACGGACGCATTGGCTCAATTTCTGGTCAAACGCCGCTGGCAGGATCTCGTTCTGATCTCTGGAAACCACCCAGAAGATCAAGCTTTTGCCGACGCGCTGAAACGGTCATTGCAGAAATTCCGTCTTGATCTGAGGGCTGAAAAGACCTGGGTTTTTGATGCTGACCTGCGTCGCAACGCAGCGCAAGAAGTTCCGTTGTTCACGCAGGAATTCGGCGACTATGACGTCCTGTTATTGGCCGATGAATTGGACGATTTCGGCCGCTACGTCGAATTCAACACCTGGAAGGCGCGCCCTGTTGCTGGTTCCGATGGTCTTAAGCCCGTCACATGGTCGCGTGTGGTCGAACAATGGGGTGCGGCCCAGATGCAGAATCGGTTCTTTGAGCAGTCGGGCCGAACCATGATGTCCAAAGACTACGCCGCATGGGCGGCATACCGAACGCTGGGCGAAGCCGTGACACGTACCCAGTCCGACGACCCTGCGGTCTTGCGTGACTATATTTTGTCGGATGAATTCGAACTTGCCGGGTTCAAGGGTAGGGCGATGAACTTCAGGTTTTGGAATGGGCAATTGCGGCAACCAATTCCTTTGGTCACAGACCGCGCGGTGGTCGCCATGGCGCCACTGGAAGGCTTTCTACATCAGAGTACAGAACTGGATACGCTTGGAGTTGATGAGGCGGAAAGTCAGTGTCAGGCATTCAAGGAGTAACGGGCATGAGACTAGCGACACTATTGGCCTCTGCTGCATTGTGCGTTCCCGCAGCAGCGGATGAGATGTGGATCAGCAACGAAAAAGACGACACGCTCAGCGTGATTGACATCGAGACTCTTGAGGTCATCCGCACGATTGAAACTGGTGAGCGGCCGAGGGGAATTACGTTTTCGAAGGATTTCTCGGTGCTGTACATCTGCGCCTCCGACAGCGACTCGGTTCAGGTCATGGATCCCGAAACCGGAGAGATACTGCACGACTTGCCATCTGGCGAAGACCCTGAGCAGTTCGTTCTACATCCCAATGATCGTCATCTTTACATCGCCAACGAGGATGACGCGATCACCACTGTGGTCGATACTGAAACGCGAACGGTTATCGCGCAGATCGACGTCGGGATCGAACCCGAAGGCATGGCGGTGTCGCCGGATGGAAAAATCGCAATCACGACTTCTGAAACCACCAATATGACTCATTGGATCGACACGGAAACGCAGGAGCTTTTCGCCAATACTCTGGTCGATTCCCGCCCACGCCACGCCGAATTCCTTAAGGATGGAACCGAGCTTTGGGTGAGTTCCGAGATTGGCGGTACGATCACTGTCTTTGATGTGGAAACCCAGACCGAAAAAGCCAAGATTGAATTTGAAGTCGAAGGTGTGCATCCTGATCGAGTTCAGCCCGTAGGGTTTGAACTGTCCAACGAAGACAAAACTGCCTTTGTCGCGCTTGGACCTTCGAACCACGTCGCAGCGGTCAATCCCTACACCTATGAGGTTGAGGATTACATCCTCGTCGGTCGTCGGGTTTGGCACGTGGATTTCAACGCGGACAAATCACTCTTGTTCACCACAAATGGTGTGTCCGGCGATGTGACCGTCATCGATGTTGCAAAACGTGAACCAATCAAAACCATCAAGGTCGGGCGGTTCCCATGGGGCGCAGCGTTCCGCCCGACAAACTGATCAGGGAGAATTCAAATGAAGCGTTTATCCACGCTGGCAATTGCTGCCGCGATGACCTTACCCAGCGTCGTTAATGCCGACGATGACTCGGGGTTCGGTCTGGCCGGGTTGTTGTCGGCCAAAAACAAAGAAGACCTACCGCCCATCATCCTTTCAGCCGGAGAACCCTTGGCCGATTCTCCATGGGAACTAAAATCCGGCACTTACTACGAGTTCGAAATTCAAGGTGACGGAAGTCAGGAGCTTGCCATCATCGGCCCCGAGTTCTTTCGTGCCATCTGGGTCGATGAGATCGTGGTAGAAGGTTTAGAGATCCGGCCGCTGGGTTTGGATTCGATCGAATTCGACGAAGCCGGTGAAATGGAAATAGGCTTTGTCGCGATCAAGCCGGGCAGCTACTATCTGAAAGTGCCGGGAAGCACCGGTGAGACACAGCGGCTGGAGATTACCATTAAGTGACAGGGCTAACGGTCCGAAACGTCAGCTATGCCTATGGCGATAAACGCGCTCTTGATGATGTGAGTTTTCACGTCCCGCAGGGCGCGTTTTGTGCGTTGCTGGGCCCGAATGGGGCAGGTAAGTCAACGCTGTTTTCCCTGCTGACACGATTGTTCACCACCAGGCAGGGTGAGATTGAAATAGCTGGAATTGACATCGCGAAACACCCGCGGAAAGCCTTGGCTAAGATAGGGGTCGTTTTTCAACAGCCTACGCTTGATCTGGACCTGACGGTTCATCGAAACCTCAGTTATTTTGCCGCTTTGCACGGTATGTCCGGCCGCCAAGCTGAGGGCCGCATCACGGCCGTACTAGAGCGTCTGGATATGGCTGAACGTGCTACTGAACGTGCGCGTGATCTGAATGGAGGTCATCGCAGACGGTTGGAAATAGCACGATGCCTGATACATGTGCCTTCGGTCCTTTTGTTGGACGAGCCAACCGTTGGGCTTGATGCTGCGTCGCGTCATGCCATCACCAAACATGTGCATGACCTGTCTTCGCAAGACGGTTTGACGGTGTTGTGGGCTACCCACTTGACCGACGAGATCGGGCCAGACGACCAAGTGGCGATCCTTCATCGTGGTAAGTTGCTGGATCAGGGTATTTGCCGAGACATCACTGGCGGCGCTCCGATGCAGGATACCTTTTTGTTGATGACCAGAGCGGCTTCATGATCGATGCAATGATCGCTTTGCGCGCAATCTTGATCCGAGAAGCCTTGCGGTTCGTGCGGCAACGCAGCCGGTTTGTTGCGGCGCTTGTACGTCCTCTGGTTTGGCTAGTGGTCTTCGCTGCTGGTTTTCGCGCAGCATTGGGTTTGTCGATTACTCCGCCGTACCAGACTTATATCACCTATGAGATCTACATCGTCCCCGGCCTGTGCGGCATGATCATGTTGTTCAATGGCATGCAAAGCTCTCTCAGCCTGGTTTACGACCGTGAAATGGGGTCGATGCGGCTACTGCTCACCAGCCCTTTGCCGCGGTGGTGGTTGCTGTTTTGTCGCTTGTTGGCAAGCACGACGATATCGATCCTGCAGGTTTATACTTTTCTGGCGGTCGCTGCGGTTTACGGTATCGACATGCCCTGGATCGGATACGCCTACGTGTTTCCAGCGCTGATCGTCGCTGGATTGATGCTGGGCGCGTTGGGCTTGGCTTTGTCCTCGGCGATCAGGCAGCTTGAGAATTTTGCGGGCGTCATGAACTTTGTGATCTTTCCAATGTTTTTTCTGTCTTCAGCACTTTATCCACTTTGGAAGATGGCAGAAAGTTCGGCCTTATTAAGAGATATCTGCGCGCTTAACCCTTTTACGCACGCGGTCGAGCTAATCCGTTTCGCGCTCTATGGGCAGTTTAATGCTGTGGCATTGGGGTGGACGATATTGGCGGGTATTATTTTTCTTGGGTTTGCTTTTTGGGGCTACGATCCGGCGCGTGGCATGAAGCGCGGCTAAGCATCTACGACCAATACCACGGTGAAATCGTGGGCCGACTACTGTACATTGTCGAAAACCGGAGGGTACTGCCATGATCCGCATTGCTGCGTTTTTTCTGCTTTTGGCGTCTGCAGTCACGGCGCAGACCATTGAGGACGAGTACGGAACGCTTAACCCGCAGGACACGGGCTGGGGCAAAATCCTCAGCAACATCGACAATGGCGTAACCGACATGACCACCTGCGCTTCGGGTTACTACATGACAAAGTCAGGCCGCCACGATCTGGCGCGACGCTTGTTTCGCACCTGTGCCGAAGCAGGGTACACCGGTGCAATGACCTGGATGGGTCAGTTGGATAACAATGGGCTGGCCGGACCCTATGACCCTGATGCAGCGGCCGCATGGGACAAGCGCGCCGCCGATCTGGGCGATCCGGTGGGCAAGTTCAACTATGGTCTCAACCT
This sequence comes from Ruegeria sp. HKCCD7628, assembly GCF_057221005.1. Lineage (NCBI taxonomy): Bacteria > Pseudomonadati > Pseudomonadota > Alphaproteobacteria > Rhodobacterales > Roseobacteraceae > Ruegeria > Ruegeria sp. HKCCD7628. Next base: position 105,400 of record NZ_JBWVBA010000012.1, on the reverse strand, counting down.
TTTGCGTGGTCACGGTGTAACAAGGAACGAGGAACTGGGTCGGGCCTATGTTGACGAGGCCGCACAGGACGGCCTCAGGATCGCCAAACGCCTAAGGGATTCGGGCTATGATCCTAACGAAGTCACACCCGACGCTGACGAGTGGAAATACGCACCTCTATTCTGAACCCAGTTTTTTTTCTGAGAACTACGACTAAAGGATGATGCTCTTCCTCGGTTTTCTTGACCCACGTCAAGCCGGTATCGATGGACGCGGATTTACAGTTCGGCCAACGTTAGGAGGACCACATGAAACATCTTACCCTGCTACTCGGCCTCGCCGTCAGTTCCGTTTCGACAGCGCCAACACTTGCTCAATCCACATTCGACCGAGTCAAGATTGAGGCGGGCGAGACGCTCTTTTTCTCTGAATGCCGACGCTGCCACGCGCCAGATGCAACTGGTCCAAGTTATGGTCCGCAACTTGACGGTGTCGTTGGGCGCAGAGCAGGGACTGTAGAAGGTTATCAGTATTCGGATGCTCTGGCTGGTTCCGGTATCGTTTGGACACCGGCCGCTCTGCGGGCATGGATGGAAGACAACGACGGCTTCATGCCGGGCACCAAGATGCGGCATGTCGGCATCGATGATCGCACGGTTCAAGACTTTATTCTGGCATATCTAAGCAGCATCTCAGACTAGAACCGAGCGTTGGCCGAAGCTGGTCAGGAAAACTGGTTTGTCCAGAATAATTGACGATCGCGCTTGAAAGCCATGATTTCCGCCCTACGACCATTGTGCAATTTCACCACGAGTTCTGCCCGCCAATAATACTCTCGCCTGCAATCCCGATGCGTCGGAGATTCGGCGCGGAGGAAAGACATAAGTCTAGGGAGGACACAGATGAGCCGGTTTATCATGGCAACTGTTGCAAGTGTGATTGCAGCAGGCGCGGCCTATGCAGAAGTTACCGAAGACGATCTGGCCAATGACCAAACGATCACCACGCAAGTCGTAACCAACGGTATGGGGCGGCACCTTCAGCGCTATAGCCCACTGGACATGCTTAACAAGGACAACGTCAAAAACCTGCTGCCGGCCTGGGCTTTCAGCCTTGGAGGGGAAAAACAACGCGGACAGGAAACCCAGCCGCTGATCTACGACGGCACGATGTATATCACCGGCTCTTACTCTCGCCTGTATGCGATTGATCTTGAGACCGGTAAAGAGGTCTGGCAATACGATGCCCGTCTACCCGAAGGTATCCTGCCCTGTTGTGACGTGGTTAATCGCGGGGCCGCAATATACGGCGACAAGATAATCTTCGGAACGTTGGATGCACGGATTGTGGCGCTGAACAAGGACACTGGAGACGTTGTCTGGCGTGATAAGATTGCCGACTACAAGGCGGGATATTCCTATACCGCTGCTCCATTGATCGTAGATGGACTGGTGATCACCGGCAATTCCGGGGGCGAGTTTGGCATCGTCGGGGCCGTTCAAGCGCGCGATGTGAACACTGGTGATCTGGTCTGGGAACGCCCGGTGATTGAAGGCCACATGGGCACGTTGAATGGTGAAGAAAGCACTATGACCGGAGAGCTGAACGCAACGTGGCCCGGTGACATGTGGAAAACCGGTGGCGGGGCGACCTGGCTGGGTGGGTCTTATGATGCGGACACGGATACGCTGGTCTTTGGCGCGGGCAACCCAGCGCCTTGGAACTCGTGGCTGCGGGACGCTGGAACTCCGACTGAAGGCAACAAAGGCGACAACCTCTATGCCGCCAGCCGTATTGGGATCGACCCAAAGACTGGCGACATCAAGTGGCACTTTCAAACCACCCCGCGCGAGGGTTGGGATTATGACGGTGTCAACGAAGTCGTGGCCTATACAGACCGTGATGGCAACAAGCGTTTTGCCACAGCGGATCGCAACGGTTACTTCTATGTTCTGAACCGCGAAGACGGTGCTTTCGTCTCGGCGACGCCTTTTGTCAAAGACATTACTTGGGCCGATGGCGTGGATGACACGGGTCGCCCGATCTTTGTCGAAAACAATCGTCCCGGTGACCCGGCTGCAGCAGCCGATGGTAAGAAAGGTGAGGTTATCTTTGCCTCGCCGTCCTTCCTGGGCGGCAAGAACTGGATGCCAATGGCCTTCTCTCAAAACACCGGTAATTTCTATGTGCCTTCAAACGAATGGGGTATGGATATCTGGAACGAGCCGATCACCTACAAGAAAGGTGCCGCCTATCTGGGCGCGGGCTTTACCATCAAGCCCAATTACGAAGACCACATCGGTTCTCTTAAAGCCATCGACCCGGATACCGGGGAGTGGAAATGGGAGTACAAAAACGACGCGCCGTTATGGTCAGGTGTGATGACCACTGCCGGTGGTTTGGTGTTCTTTGGCACACCCGAAGGCGAGTTCATCGCGCTGGATGATGAGACCGGCGAGAAACTCTGGTCGTTCCAAACAGGGTCCGGGATTGTCGGCCAGCCTGTGACATGGGAACAGGATGGCGAGCAGTATGTCTCGATCATCTCTGGCTGGGGTGGCGCAGTTCCGCTTTGGGGTGGCGAAGTGGCAAAGAAGGTTAACTATCTGAACCAGGGCGGCACGCTGTGGACTTTCCGATTGCCCAAGGAGCTAGCGTCGGCAAATTGATCTTCTTCGCAACTCATGACTTTAACGCGCGCCTCGCTTGGGCGCGCGTTTTTTATACGACTTTCCGCCAGTTGGCGTGACTCTGTTCTCTTGCTACGCTTTGGTAGGTTGGGCAACATGATTGCAAAGGCCAATGCGAATGCTTGCAAATGCCGTCGGGCAAAACGATTTCGAGAATGTGCTGATCGTCGATGATCATCCTTTGTTTTGTGACGCTTTGTCGATGACATTACAAAGCGTGGCTCATATCCGTGAAATCCACACCGCCGACCGTCTGGAAGATGCGCTTGAGATGATTGCAGGAGGTTTGAAGCCTGACGCAATAATGCTGGATCTGAACTTGCCTGACGTTGACGGATTGGATGGGCTTGTCCGTCTGAAGGCCGTCGCAAATGCGCCTGTGATCGTTGTGTCTTCAATGACGGACAATCGGGTGATTAGCCAGGTTATTCACGCGGGTGCGTCTGGGTACGTTCCAAAACACAGCCAGCGTGACGTCTTTCGAACCGCGTTTGAAACCGTTCACGCGGGCAATGTCTTTTTGCCGGATGGATGCGTTCTGATCGATCTGGACGGCGCAGATGAACAAAGCGATGCAGTCGGGCGGCTTGCAACGTTGACCAATCAGCAGTCCCGTATTCTTCAGCTGATCTGTGAAGGCAAGCTGAACAAGCAAATTGCCTATGACCTTTCGATCGCCGAAACCACGGTCAAAGCGCATGTCACTGCAATCATGCGCAAGCTGGGTGTCCAAAGTCGTACGCAGGCCGTTTTGATAGCAAAGAAAGCGTCCTTTGCCAGTGTCTTGCAAGAGTCGAGTTAAGCTGCATACTCACAGAAAATCGTCGCGCTTTAGGGAGGAGGCTCGATGGACCAAGCTGTCGGGTGGGCAACGGCTCCGACCCGCGCGCCAGGTATCGTAAGAACTGCATGTGTGCCATACGACACCGAAGACGCGGTCACCGGACTATTGAAGACTTTCGGTGCCGGAGAGTTATCTCTGGTCATTCTTTTTGTGACGGATAGAGCTGACGCTGCATCGGTTATTGCACAGGCAACCGAAGCCTTTGCGCCCGCGCCAGTGGTTGGTTGTACAACAGCCGGTGAATTGGCGGGGGCCGGCTATACAGAAAACCAGATCGTGGCCATCGGCTTGCCTGCATCACATTTCGACGCTCGCATCTTGCCAGTACCTGATCTGGATACATTTCTGGCTAAGGATCTGATTCATCAGATGATCCGAAACCGTAATGAAATGACGGAGGCAAACCCTGACTGGCACCACGAATTCACCTTTTTATTGATTGACGGGCTTTCAACGAAAGAAGACGCGCTGACTTCAGAACTCGCGTTGGGGTTAGGGCCAGTTCCGTTGTTTGGGGGTTCCGCCGGGGATGGAACGGATTTCGAAACAACTTACGTCCTGCACGACGGGCAGGCATTGGAAAATGCTGCAATCCTGGCGCAAATACGAACTCGATGTCCGATCAAGGTTTTCAAGACAGATCATCTGGTGCCAACAGCGCAACGGATGGTCGTGACCAAAGCCGACCCCGCCCGGCGGATCGTTCGTGAGATCAACGCAGAACCTGCCGCGCGCGAATACGCCCGTATTCTGGGCAAAGACCCCGAACAGTTGACGACCTTCACCTTTGCTGCGCATCCGGTCGTCGTACAGATTGGCGGGCAGCATCACGTTCGGGCCATTCAGCGCGTGGATGAGAACGGGGATTTGGTGTTTTTCTCGGCCATCGACGAAGGATTGGTTCTGACTTTGGCTGAACCTCGCGACATGGTCGAGCATCTCGAGCAAGAGATCGAGGGCCTAACAGAAGCCGAGGCTCCGGATACTATTCTTGGGTGCGACTGTATCCTCAGGCGTCTGGAAGCGCAGGAAAAACAGATGACGGGTGCTTTGTCTGCAATCCTCGCCGACAATCACGTGGTTGGGTTTTCTACTTATGGCGAGCAATTCAATTCGATCCATGTCAACCAAACGTTGACGGGGGTTGCGATTTACCCGCCGGAAGAGGATCGACATGATTGAATCCCTGATCAACCCGGACGACCCGCCAGACCGGCAGAATGAAAAGCTGCTGAAGATTGCCGAGGCACTGATGCGCAGGGTTGAGGAATCGACTGATGCAAGCGGCGCGGCTTACGCACAGTTTCAAAGGGCTGCAGTGTTGGAACAGGAGGTCCGCGCTCGTACATTCGATCTTGAACGTGCGCTGGATCTACTGAACGACTCCAATGCTCGTCTGGCTCAAGCCAATCAGGCAACAGAGGCGGCGCGGGCGGACCTCGCGAATGCAATAGAAACGGTGCAAGAGGGCTTTGCCCTGTTCAACTTGGAAGAAGAGCTTGTGCTGTGCAACAGCCGCTTTGGTATACACATGCCCGATATCCAGCCTCATCTGGTGCCTGGTTTGCAATTTACCGAGTACGTTGAACTGGTTAGTCGCTCGCGGTTTTTGTCACTCCCCGAGGCAGTGTCGCCGTGGGACTGGGCACAACGTCGTATCGCGCGCCATGCGGATGACCACGTTGTTTTTAACGTCAGGTTGAATGGCAATCGTTGGATGCAAGTCTCTGAACATCGGACACCCGACGGTGGCACAGTGATCTTGCAAACTGATGTCACGGATATCATGCGTATCGAACGTCAGGAGAGGGACCGCATTCTTGACGACAAGGCCCGACTTATCCGTGCTACTCTGGAACATATCGATCAGGGTGTATGTATCTTTGACAGTAAGCTGAGGCTTATTGGTTGGAACAACCGGGCCAGTGAATTGTTGGCAATCCCAAATGCGCAGTTCCAGATGGGTGCGCAGTTCAAAACTCTGTTCAATCGCCTGAGCACCACAATCCGCTTTGCACAGGGCGTAAGTGACGCCGACCTGCTTGCGTGGGTTAACCGAACGTCCGAACGGCCACCGTTGAGGTTCGAGATGCATAGCGGTCGGGCAAAGATCCTGTCTGTTTTCGCGCAGGAAATGTCCGACCGGGGATTTGTGATTTCGTTCACCGATGTGACCGCTGAGCGTAAATCTGCCCAGGCGTTGTACGACTCGAAAGCCTTGCTGGAACAGCGCGTCGCAGCCCGCACCGAAGAGCTTGCGGATGCGCTTAAGGACGCGGAACGGGCAAATGCTTCGAAATCGCGCTTTGTTGCCGCAGCAAGTCACGACCTGCTGCAACCGCTGTCGGCGGCTAAGCTCTACGTTGCCACTCTTGGAAGTGGGTTGAACGAAACAGACGCGAGGGACGTGGCCGCCAAGGCGGAAAGTGCACTTAGCAGCGTTGAACATATTTTGGATGCGCTGCTTGATATTTCTAAACTGGATTCAGGACGGGCAACTGTCCATTTGTCGACATTGCCAATAGATGACGTGTTTTCGCAGCTCGAAGATTCCTTTCGTCCGGTCGCACAGGCCAAGGGATTGGAGCTGTGCGTCGTCTCTTGCGGCGCGCTGGTTCAAAGCGATGCAAGTTATTTGAGGCGCATCCTGCAGAACCTTCTGTCAAACGCCATTCGCTACACTGAAGCAGGCAAGGTACTGGTTGGCGCCCGGCGTCGAAAAGATTCTATCGTGATCGAGGTTTGGGATACCGGTATCGGAATTGCACCGGATCAGAGAGATATCATCTTTCAGGAATTCCAACGGCTTCATTCGGATGCCAGCGCTGCCGAAGGAATGGGACTTGGGCTGGCTATCGTTGAGCGCGCGTGTGTCCTGTTGAAACATCCTATGAAGTTACGTTCCGGATTGGGAAAGGGGTCGGTCTTCTCGGTAGAGGTGCCTTTGGCTAAACCGGCGTCTCATTGTTATGGCCGGTCTGCTGATTTGGCTTCGCCAGACACCAAGGTTCTGACACGCGCGGTTGTTTTGTTGATTGAGAACGACGAAAATCTGCGCACGGCGTTGACCATGACAATGGAATCCTGGGGCGTGCAGGTTTTGGAATGCGAAAGTCAGGCACAAGCGGTTGGCTTGCTGCAGGAAATTGGCATTCTTCCGGATATTGTGGTTGCCGACTACCAGTTGAACAAAGGTATGACCGGAACTGAGGCGATAGACGTGTTATGGCAGGAATTCGGTCCATTACCTGCCTGTGTGATCTCGGCCAATCGTTCGCCAGAATTGACCGAGTATTGTGAGGAAGTGGGTCTGCCTTTGCTGCGAAAGCCGATTGACGCTCGGCACCTGAAATCAATTATCGAAAGCGCACTGAAAGGCGCGTCCGCCGCTTGATTGTGCCTAGGTTTAACGCCCGCGGGCAGAGATTTTACTCTGCCCGCGCCTGACGTCTATCCGTAAACAATGCTTGGTAACCAGGTCACCACCCAAGGGAACAGCATACAGATCACCAACCCGACAATTTGAAGGAACAAGAACGGCAAGGCGGCTTTAAAAATGTCCGTCATTGGGATCGACGGTGGCGCTACACCGCGCAAGTAGAACAGCGCATAGCCGAAAGGTGGTGACAAAAAGCTCATCTGCATGTTCACAAGATACAGAACTCCGAACCACAAGACCAAATCATTGGGGTCATCAAACCCAAAGGCAGCCGCCCCCAGCGCCTTGATGATCGGTACAAAGATCGGGACACACAGCAACAGGATGCCGACCCAGTCCAAGAACATGCCCAGAACCACCAGCAGAATCTGCATCACGATCAGGATACCCCAAGGGCCCAGACCCGCGCCTTGCATCGTCTCTTGGACGAATTGCTGACCGCCTTCCAGAACGTAAAGTCCCACAAAGATCGTTGCACCGAACATGATCCAAATCACCATAGCCGAGGCTTTCAGCGTGGTCAGACATGCCTCGCGCACTGTGGGCCAGTCCAGTTTGTTGTGGATCGCGGCCACGATGAAGGCGCCGAAGGTGCCGATACCCGCCGCCTCAACCGGGGTTGCAACGCCCGAGAAGATCACGCCCAGAACAATTACGATCAGCGCAATGGGCGCGGACATCTTGCCCAGCAGGCGCATTTTTTCTCGGTTCGAGATACGCTCGTCAACCGGGATTGGCGGGCCAAGAACCGGGTTGATATAGGACCGCACCACCACATAGATGATGTACATACCCGACAGCATCAGGCCGGGAATGACCGCGCCGATGAACAGCTCCCCAACCGATTGTTCGGCAACAACGGCGTAGATAATGGCCAGAATTGAGGGCGGGATCAGGATGCCCAACGTCCCCCCGGCCATGATCGAACCCATGGCGATCTTTGTGTCATAGCCGCGTTTCAGCATGGCGGGCAGGGCGATGATGCCCATCGTCACCACAGCTGCGCCGATCACACCCACCATCGCCGCCAGAACGGTCGAGGCGATGATTGTTGCCGCAGCCAGACCACCTTTAAGCCCACCGAGCACCTTGTAGATCACATCGAACATGTCGTTGATGATCCCGGCCCTTTCCAACATCGAGGCCATAAAGATGAAAAGTGGAATTGCGGATAGCTGATAGTTCGTCATGAGCGGGAAAATCCGACTGGGCACAATGTTCAGTGCACGCGCATCCCCCAGAACGAACAGGAAGACACAGGCCAGGCCTCCGGTCACAAAGGCCAGCGGCAGGCCTGCCATTAGCAGAACCAGCAGCGAGCCGAACATAACGAGCGTCAACAGCTCGATGGACATATCAAGACCCATCGGTCAGTACCCCCGTGCAATCGTTCGGATGTCTTTGGACAGTTTCGACACCCCTTGCAAAATCAACAGAACCGCGCCCACGACCATCATCCATTTCATTGGCCACAGCGGGATTTCCCATTCGTTAAAGCTGATCTCACCCCAGCGAATATTCGGATCGGTCCAATCGCCAAAAGTCAGCGCTCCGAACATCTGGAAAAAGCTCATCTCTCCGCGCGCCCAGTCCGAGACGACCGAGTTGCCGGTCGGAACCGCAATCGCATCCATCGCGAAGATGTAGGACGTCACCAGCAGGGTTCCGGCGAAGATGAAGAAGAAGACCGAGGTGAACAGGTCCGCCCACGCCCGTTTCGGCTTGGTCAGCGGTGCATAGAAGATGTCCACACGCACATGGCTTTCGGTCAGCATCGCATAGGACCCGGCGATCAGGTACTGCATCCCGAACATCAGATACATGGATTCATGCGCCCAGTTTGTGGGGGCGTTGAACACATAGCGGACGATCACTTCGTAGTAGTAGACGAATACCGCGATTACGGCCCAATAGCTGACGAACTCACCTGCATAGAGAGACAGGCGGTCAATCCAGTTCTCGGCATAATCCTGGTCCGCCTTGCGTGCACCGGGGTCCATTTCTGCAGCCCGTGCAGCAGTTTCTTCATCAATCTCCATTTCAGGCTCATGCGGATCCGCAGCAGCCTTGGCGCGCGCACTTGCCACTAGTCGCGGTAGCATTAGAGCATCGATCGCCATAAAGGCCAGAATTGCATAGAACGCATAACGTGCTACCGAACTCCACAAAGCGCGGTTTGCACCGCTGGCCTCGGCCAGAGGTTGCGCCTCGGCTAGGGCGGTTTCGGATTCGGCCAGACGTTCGCGCCCGGTTTCAATGGCCTTCTCGGCCCGCTCCAGAGCACGCTCGGCTCGGCGTTTTTGCAATGCTGTCCCATCCTGCGCAGACTCGGCGGCGGCGCGCAGTTCTTCCAGCCCTTCCTCGGCGGTTGCAACCCGTTCGGCTTCGCGCGTGATCGTACGCTCGGCCTGACGGACGATATTGACCGCATTCGAGAATTCGTTGCGGGCCGTTCGCTCTTCGCCATTGGCGTAGAGGATCAGCAGGAAAACTGGCAGATAGACCAACCCCAGCAAGCTGCGCAAGTAAAAGCGGTGCAGGCCCAGCATTCCTCCGGTGACAAGGATCAGATAGCCCAACGGTAACCCGTAGGTGCGCTGTTCAGGTTGGGCTTTGCGTGCCAGCACCATGGCCAGGGCCGGAAAGGCGATCAGCCCGACCCAATATAGCCAGTGCGGCAGCGTGAAATCGACGCTCGGCATAGTACGTTCCGAATTCCAAGGAAAAGGCATGCCCGCGCGAAATTCGCGCGGACTTTTGGTTAGGCTTCAGCGGACTACAGGTCCAGCGTATAGCCTTCGATCATTTCAGGCGTCACATAGCCCAAGGAACCCGACATCATGTAGTCAAGTTGGATCTTGAAGACCCGCGCCGCATCTTTGTCGCGGTTGGCATATTTGAACCAGATCGGCACGGCGACCTCGGTCATCAGCTCGACATCGTCCTGCGACAAGCGAGTGATCTCGGTGCCTTCCGCTTCGAATTTTTTCCAAGCTTCCTGGTCGGCGGCCTGAATGGCGGCGTGGTGCAAATCCGAATAGACGTGGGTTTCCATTTCCACGAATTCCTGCATCTGTGGGCTCAGCTTGTCCCACGCGGCCTTGCCCACGGTGATGTCCATGATGTCGACCGGCTGATAAACTGACATAAAGCCCGGAGGGCCCATGACGATATAGTCCGTCACCTGGCTGAAGCCCAAGGCGTGGTTCACGGCGGGGCCCACAAAGTCGGCCACGTCGATAGTGCCCTTTTCCAGCGCCGGGAAGATTTCCGAGCCCGGTAGAACGGTTGTCTCAGCACCCAGTTCCGAGAAAACCTCGGCAACCATACCGCCTGGCAGGCGCATCTTGCGGCCCGCGAAGTCGTCAACCGAGCGGATCGGAACCTTCGAGTGGATGATGTTCGGCCCGTGATGCACCGGCCCCACAAAGTGCAGACCCTGACGGCCCAGCAGCTCGCGCGCGATGTCGATGCCGCCCAGACCGTAATAGAACGTGTCATATTCATGCGGCTGACGCAACCCCAGCGGGTATGAGCTGAGGAAAACGGCGGCAGGGATGATGCCCTGATAGTAGATGGTGAACGGGTTGATAGCGTCCAGCACACCGTTCTTCACCGCGTCGGCCAGTTGGAAATCCCCAACCACGTCATTGGCGCCAAAGGCCTGGAAGGCCAGCTCACCGCCGGTTTTTTCTTCGATCGTAGCGCACCAGTCTTTGAACGTCTGCAACCCGATGCCCCCGGGCCAGGATGTTTGTATCTTCCAGGTGGTGGTTTCACCCGCTGCGGTCGCGATATGAGGGGCCGCCAGCGTGGCCGCACTTGCACCTGCAATAGTTCTAAACGCGCTGCGGCGCGTGATGAGCTTTTTGGTCATTTCTTCCTCCCATTGATCATCGCCATGCACATGTCAGGCCATGTCGATGCGAGGATAGCATAACCTGTGAGCCAGAAATTGGTAATATTTTTTTTCCAATTAGCGCTTTGCTCACTGTCGTGTGAAGAACTGAGGGCTTTGCTATCGATTACATTCGGGCATTCCGCCCGGCGTAGACGACGCGACCAATAGCTATGCCGAAAACGTGTGCGACAGTGTGGATTGGGTGTTTCGTTGCCGCTTGCCAAGTCTAAGGCCCCTGTATAACAGGGCACATCCCGGTCGCAGCCTACCCGGGTAACAAAACAAGGGTTCAAAATATGAAAACGATCGTAATCTGCTCGGGCGGGCTGGATTCGGTATCTTTGGCGCATATGGTTGCGCAGGATCACGAATTGGCGGGCCTGATCTCTTTCGACTATGGCCAGCGTCACCGCAAAGAGCTGGACTATGCTGCGCTATGCGCGCTGCGCCTTGGCGTTCCCCATGACATCATCGACCTGCGCCCCGTTGGGGCGGTTCTGACCGGTTCGGCGCTGACCGATGATGTGGATGTGCCTGACGGGCACTATGCCGAAGACGGCATGAAAGTGACCGTGGTGCCCAACCGCAATGCCATCATGCTGACCGTTGCATTCGGTGCCGCCGCCGCCCGTGGGGCGGATGCCGTGGCCACTGCAGTGCACGGTGGGGATCACTTTATCTATTCCGATTGTCGCCCCGCCTTCACCGAGGCTTTTGAAGCGATGCAGAAACTGGCGCTGGACGGCTATGCCGATGTATCGCTGTTCACGCCGTTCGTGCATCGCAGTAAAGCCGACATCGTGACCGAGGGCGCGCGTGTGAACACCCCCTTTGCGCAGACATGGTCTTGCTACAAGGGTGGTGACAATCACTGCGGGCGCTGCGGCACCTGCGTCGAACGGCGCGAGGCGTTCCATCTGGCGGGTATCCCCGACCCAACCATCTATGACGACCCCGATTTCTGGGTGGCCGCCACGGCACAGAAGGAAAGCGCCTGATGTACCGGATTACCAAGGAATTCCGCTTTTCTGCCTCGCACCAGCTGACCCATCTGCCCGACGATCACCAATGCGCGCGGATGCACGGTCACAATTACATCGTCGAGGTTGAACTGGCTGCCAAGGACCTGAACGCCGACGGGTTTGTCCGCGACTATGGCGAGCTGAAGCCGCTCAAGGCTTATATCGACGAGACGTTCGATCATCGCCATCTGAACGATGTGATGAACATCCTGACCACGGCTGAAAACATGGCGCGGCATTTCTATGACTGGTGCGCCGCCCGCTGGCCGGAGACCGCCGCCGTACGGGTCAGCGAAACGCCGAAAACATGGGCCGAGTATCGCCCATGACCCGCCTACGCATTGCCGAGATTTTCGGCCCCACGATTCAGGGCGAAGGCGCGCTGATCGGTGAACCAACTGTATTCGTGCGCACCGGCGGGTGCGATTACCGGTGCAGCTGGTGCGACAGCCTGCATGCGGTTGATACTGCCTATCGTCATGACTGGGCGGCGATGACCACGGATGCAGTCTGGAGCCGGGTGCGCGACCTGTCGGGCGGGCGGCCTTTGACCGTTTCGCTGTCGGGTGGCAACCCTGCCATTCAGGACTTTGCCCCTCTGATCACGTTGGGACGGACAGAGGGTTATCGGTTCGCCTGCGAGACGCAGGGCTCCATCGCAAAACCGTGGTTCAGCGAACTGGATACGCTGGTTCTTAGTCCCAAACCGCCCTCCAGTGGGGAGACGGTAGATTGGGCTGCGTTCGATGCCTGCTTGTTGGCTGCTGGAAACGGCCCCAAAACAGTGATGAAAATCGTGATCTTTGACGAGCGTGACTACGCTTGGGCCCGTGCCGCGGCGGATCGCTATCCGGCGCTGCCACTGTATCTACAGCCGGGCAATGAGACGGTCGACCCCACTCAGCCTGTCGATCCGCAAATCCTGTCGGACCGGCTGTTGTGGCTGGTCGATAAAGTCACCGCAGATGGCTGGTTCACCCCTCGGGTGCTGCCGCAACTGCATGTCCTTTTGTGGGGCAACAAACGCGGGGTCTGAAACCCCATCAGGAGAAGACAATGGAAACCATCTACAGCGATCTGACCCAATTGGGCGGGAAAACCGAACTGCCTACCTCGCCCGAGGCGGCAGAACTGGAACGGGTACAGAACCCGCAGGCCGATATCGACTATTGCGTGCGGTTCACTGCGCCCGAGTTTACCTCGCTGTGTCCGATGACGGGGCAGCCGGATTTCGCGCACTTGGTGATCGACTATGTGCCTGGTGATTGGCTGGTTGAATCAAAATCGTTGAAGCTGTTTCTGGGCTCGTTCCGCAATCACGGTGCGTTTCATGAAGACTGCACAGTATCCATCGCACGTCGTTTGGTTGATTTTCTGAACCCGCGCTGGCTGCGGATTGGTGGGTACTGGTATCCGCGCGGCGGCATCCCCATTGACGTATTCTGGCAGACCGGAGCCACTCCAAACCATGTCTGGATTCCCGATCAAGGCGTGCCTCCTTATCGCGGACGCGGCTAGTTGCCAGACACGCGCCACGGAATACCCAAGCGCTCCGTGGCGCTTGTACTCCTGAGAATTCACAGCGTGGTTGTGGCTAGACGATCCAGATGGCTGTCAATAATGCTTAGCACTCGACGCAGATTTGCCGCAGGCTCAGCTTGGTTTAGGCGATGAATATAGAATTGACCGAAAGGTTTGAGCCTATCGTCAATGTAGTGCAGGTCACTGGCCACAGGCAGATTGTGAAGAAATATATCCCCTACATACCCCAACCCAACGCCAGCTTGCACCGCATTCAGATAGTTGCTCAGGTTTTGAGTCTGGTAGATCGGCCGAAACCTGTATGATGATTTTTCGAAATACGCCGAGAAAATCTGCGCCGGCTGCCATTGTTCGTGCCAACCAACGATAGGGACAATGGGACGCGCCAGAAGGTCATCTACATCGACAGACTTGGCCGCGACCCAGCGAACGTCAAATGGCCAACTTTTTTGGGTCAGCGGGCTGGGCACCTCACGATTGCAAATATAGCACGCATCCAAATTGCCCTTTTCCACGGAAGCCAGCAGGTTTTCCGTGTCATCTGTCGAGATTGAAAGTGTCGTGTCAGCCCGGCCCAAACCGAGGCTTGCGATCGCTGAGCTCGAGCACAAGTTTTCCAGGCTGGCGGACACACCGATCCGGATGACTTTCCCGACTTGGGTTTGCGTCAGAACCGAGATCTGATCCAACTCATTCTGGATCGAAAGGCATCGTTGATACAACAGCTCGGCCTGCGCGGTCAGCCCCGAGTGCGGTGTCTTATCCTTGAACAGTGCAAATCCAACTTGATTTTCCAGCAAGCGAATCCGATTGCTGATCGTAGGCTGAGACCGTCGGAGCATCTTTGCGGTTTCTGAATATGACTTCACCTGACACAAGGTCACAAACGCTTTTACGAGGTCAGTCGATATTGGCATCTTTTTATTTCCTGATAGGGATGTGATCTAAAAAGACGAATAAAAAAACATTTGGATATTATGAGTAAAACTATGCGGTATTGTGTTCATGTCTTTCTCCACCCCAATTACGCTAATATAGTTCCAAAATGATCCTTTTTTCTTTTCAAGGAAGCGGTCAATATAGCCCTAAAACAGATCAAACTACTTTGCGCAAATAAATAAACACGCGAGAACCAATATATATTCACGTGCAATCGAAAAAAAATTCAAAATAATTATAAACATAAACTTATCATATAGTTAGACTGCAACTCCTCCGAGCCGGAAAGCAAAGACAAGCAAAGTTTTTGATGTCTGGGGCTGGGTTAAAGTTTTTTCAATACCTCATTCAACTTTCGAATTTGACTGCTGCAGTTGCTTCGTAAAGTCTTGCCTAAAATCTACGCCACTTTTCTTTCACAAAGTTGTGGAGAGCATATGTGGTCACCTGGGTGGAGAAGAAGATGACGGTTATGCAGAATATGAACCAGCACAGAGATGGTGAAATAACTGGTTATTCTTCAAATGAAGGACCGTCTTTAATTAGCGGTTCCAATTCGAATGCGGCGGGAAAATACGGCGAGAACGAGAGATTTAAATGCCAGCAAATTGGAGAGATTTGCTTGGTATTGTCCCGTTCGCCCCACTACGCACGGATGCCCCTTCGGCACTTGGGTGAACGTTTCCTCTTTCCGATAAGCATTGGTCAAGGTCGTATTTTTAAGGATCGGAATGGAAAGCCATTTGGCATTCTGAGTTACGCCTGGTTGTCCGACGAGTTGAGCGAAAAAATGAGGCACCAGGGGCCGTTTGAGCTGCGGCCTGAGGATTGGAATTCGGGCAGTAACCTTTGGTTTATGGAATTCGCAGCGCCTTATGGGGGTACTCGAAAAATGACTCGGGTGATGCATGACTTCGTGCGCGACACGTTTCCCGACGTTCAGTTTGTTTTGGCGCACAGAGTTAGAAATCAAGGGCGCGATATCCGCGTCGCCAAGTTCCACATCATTCGAAACTAAACAACACACCACGGACACGGCCTGGCTGCGGTGATGCTGCTCACCCGTCCAGAGCGTTAAGAAAAGGGATACGGTATAATGGGTTCTTCCTACGAGTCATTCTACAGCACGACCTACGACAACGGCCGCTACGCGCATATCGACGACGTGGGCGATATTTATGTTGAACACTACGGCAGCAACAGCACCATCAGGATCACCAACACTTTCGACATCGAGAACCTGATCATCCATGGTGACAACAACATCATCTATCTGGATGATGTTGAATACATTTACAATTTTGACGCCCGGGGCAACAACCTGGACATTGATATCAGCCGTATTCGTGAAGATAATATCTCGCAGGCCGACGCCAATATCGAGCTGTGGACATCCGGGTCTGACGTTAACCTTGTGGACGGCTTCAACCTGGAGTTGTGGTTTCATGACAATGGCGTCAATGGGAACAACAATATCAGTATTGTCGACTTCTGGAATATCGATGTCGACCTTTGGGGCAACTATAACTCTCTATATGCTTACGACGTTGATGATGTATGGCTGGATGCCTATGGGGGTGGTCAGACGATCACAATCATCGACGCCTTCGATATCGAACGCCTCTATATCTCGGGCGGTGACAACTATGTTTACCTCAACGATGTAGAGTTTGTGACCGTCGATATTCGCGGCGGCAACAACACCTTGAATCTATTTAACGTCGCTGAGAACGGGATCTCGTTCGCAAATTCTGACGTTGATATCTACGGCGGCAGCAACACCCTGAACGTAGACGATATCTTTGACCTAGACTTGGATATTCGCGGCGGGTTCAACACCATCAGTGTCAACAACGCCACTGATATAGACATCAACACCCATGGCTATGGCGAAAACAATATCACATTGACCGATGTGGATGACGTGGCGCTGCATTTGGTCGGACGCAACACCACCCGTATTCACTCGACGGCCGAGTTCAGCGCCGATATCACCGTGCATGGCGGCACGGGAACCAACCACATCACCACTGCGGGCGGGTTCGAGGCGACAGTCAACACCTATGGCAACACCGATGATACTGTCATTGCAGGGGCTGGTGGATCTTATATCTACACGCATGGCGGGAACGACTATATCGACTCGACCGGAGCGTTTAAGATCAATGTTTATGCAGGGGCAGGCGACGACACGATCATTGCCCGTGGAGCGGATGCCTATATTGATGCAGGCAGCGGCCACAACACGATTACCGCCAGTGGGGTCGGTGTGGGCGTTGTTGCCGGGTCGGGCAACGATACGCTGACAGTTGATGCTGCCATCGGTTACGCCAGCCTTGGCGATGGTCACAACACAGTGAATTTCAACGTGGGGGTTGGCTCGGTCACGGTTGGGTCCGGCGACGATACAATCAACGTCAACGCGGCAGGTGCTGCGATCAACGCGGGCGAAGGCAACAACACCATTCGTTTCAACGGCTTTGCCGGGGATATATCGGTGGGCAGCGGCAATGATACGGTTCACGTCAACGCAGCGGGTGTCCGCCTGAATGCTGGCGAAGGGGATAACTCGATCCATTTCAACGGGTTTGCAGGCGATATCACCGTTGGTGGGGGCAACGACAGAATCTATGTGAACGCTGTGGGTGTCGGCATTGACGCCGGTGAGGGCAACAACCATTTCGACGTGCGCGCGTTGGGGGCAAACCTGACTGCAGGCAGCGGGAATGACAGCGCTTATGTTGGTGCCGCTGTTGGTGTTCTGGATTTGGGTGAGGGCAACAATACGATCGAGTTGCACGCCATCGGAGGATCTATCCGAGTCGGGTCTGGCGACGACACGATCCTTGCGCGGGTGGTCGGAGCCTCGATCGACGCAGGTCATGGGAACAACCTCTTTGACGTTCAAGCCGCAGGCGCAAGCCTGACTGCGGGCGATGGCGATGACACCGCGTTTGTTGGGGCTGCTGTTGGCTTGCTGAACCTGGGCGAGGGAAACAACGTTGTCGAACTGAATGCAGTTGGTGGCAACATCACGGTGGGCGATGGCGACGACACGTTCGTGGTCAACGCTTTGGGCGCGGATCTGAACGCGGGCAACGGTGACAATATCATCACCGCAAAGGGCTTTGGCTTTTCGGCGGAAACCGGGTCAGGCAATGACCGTATCTGGTCCTTGGGCGTAGGCGGACAAGAAATTGACAGCGGTGATGGCAATGACATTGTCACCGCCTATGGCGGGGTCAACGTGGTCCATGCCGGGCATGGCCACAATCAGGTCGAGGTCGCGGGTGGCCTGAACGTCGTACAAGCAGGCTACGGCAACAACGTGATCGACGCTTATGGCGGCGCAAACGTGGTTCTGTCGGGCCACGGCAACAACGATGTAGACGCCTTTGGCGGCGCCAATGCCGTTTTCCTCGGGGATGGAAACAACGAAGTCGTCGCCGACGGTGGCCTCAACATCATCGCGGTAGGGGATGGCGAAAACAACATCTTAGCCGCAGGGGGTCTGAACATCAACCTCGCGGGCAACGGAGATTCCAGCCTGAACACTCGCGCGCAGGTGGTCACCAATTCGGATCGCGGCGCAAATCTGGTCGAGAACGGCTCGTTCGAGCTTGGCACCGATATCGGAACCGGTATTTTTTTCCGCGTCCCTGATGGCTGGACGCAATCCTTCGGCCAGTTGGAAATTCACGACACTTCGATCTTTAACGATCAGGTCAGCCCGTATGGGTTCTCGGCTT
This sequence comes from Ruegeria sp. HKCCD7628, assembly GCF_057221005.1. NCBI lineage: Bacteria > Pseudomonadati > Pseudomonadota > Alphaproteobacteria > Rhodobacterales > Roseobacteraceae > Ruegeria > Ruegeria sp. HKCCD7628. Next base: position 87,294 of record NZ_JBWVBA010000012.1, on the reverse strand, counting down.
CGGGCAGCGGACGGCACATTCTGGAACTGGACGGCACGCGGAACTCGGGTGTGTACCAGGATATCGACACCCGTGACGGGGCGACCTACGAGATCACGCTCAGCTACCGCGGGACGACCACCGTGTCGGTGGAAAGCAACACGATCGAAGTCTGGTGGGATGGCGAAAAGGTTGGCGAGATCGCCGCGACCCATACCGATTGGCGTGACTATTCCTTTGCGGTCACCGGCGGCGACACCTCGCGGCTGGAACTGCGCGCAGCGGGCAACTCGGATCTGCTGGGCGGAGCCGTTGACAACGTGCGCGTGAATGAAATCCTGGGCACCCGAGACATCGGTGACGGCGTGTTGGATGCGGATTTCAATGCAACCGCCGCTGAAAACGTGCAGGACCTGTCGGAAAACATCGTTCAGAACGGGTCGTTCGAGCTGGGCACACAGGCAGATACCGCCATTTCGTTTTATGTGCCGACGGGCTGGACACAGTCCTTTGGGCGACTCGAAGTCCACAACACCAACTTGATCAATGACAGCATTAACCAGTTCGGCCACAGCGCATCTGGCCATGGTGACCACATTCTGGAATTGGACGGAACCGAGAATTCAGGAATTTACCAGGACCTAAACACGCGGGCTGGTCTCGAATATGATATCACCATCAGCTATCGCGGAACGACAACGGTGTCTGCGGAAAGCAACTCGATTGAGGTTTGGTGGGCCGGGCAACTGGTTGGGACGGTTGCAGATACCCACACTGATTGGCGCGACTACACTTTCCGGGTCACTGGGGAGGATACATCACGTCTTGAATTCCGGGCGGCGGGAACATCCGACCTGTTGGGCGGAGCCATTGACAACGTACGGGTTGTTGCGAATTCGCAAGCAACCGACGGTAACCTTCTGACCAACGGCAGTTTTGAACAAGGTAACTATGGCGATGCCAATTTCGGTCTTGGTCTGCCAGACGGCTGGACATCGTCCTTCGGCACACCCGAGTTCATTAAACTGGCAAATGCAGGGTACGGAGATGCCGCCGACGGCGACTATATCATCGAACTGGCCGGCGGTGCGGTCGACGGTGGCTTTGGTTCGGGCATTTACCAAGATGTCGACACCAATTCGGGCAGCACTTATCAGGTCTCGCTGAATTTCCGGGGACGGGATGGTGCAAATGGGGCAGACAACGCCATCGAGGTCTGGTGGGACGGCGCAAAGGTCGGAGTGATCTCCGAGGCGCATTCGGACTGGCGGACTTACACGTTCGACGTGAACGGCGCGGCCGGGGATACGTCGCGGCTGGAACTGCGCGCAAATGACAGCACTCATCTGGGCGGGCTGATCGACGATGTGCGCGTCGTCGAGACCGGCGAGCTGAACGCAAACCTGACCGCTGGCCTGAGCAATCCGGGCGCGGGTGACAATCTGATTACCAATGGCAATTTCGAGTTCGGCAACTACGGCGATGCCAATTTCGGACTGTCTCTGCCCTATGGCTGGTCCTCGTCCTTTGGCACGCCTGAGTTCCTGAAAACCAGTACAATTGGTCTGGGTGCTGCTGCCGACGGTGAGTTTGCTCTTGAACTGGCCGGCGGTGCAGTCAACGGCGGATTTGGCTCGGGCGTTTATCAGGATGTCGACACCAGCTCGGGCGAGACCTACCAGATTTCGCTGAATTTCCGGGGACGGGATGGCGCAAACGGGGCGGATAACGCGATCGAGGTCTGGTGGGACGGCGTACAGGTCGGAGTGATTTCCGAGGCGCATACGGATTGGCGGACCTATACATTCGAAGTCTCGGGCGCGGCCGGGGATACGTCGCGGCTGGAGCTGCGCACAACCGACAGCACCCATCTGGGCGGGCTGATCGACGATGTGCGGGTCGAGCGTATCGTCGAAGGAGCGCAGCCTGCAGCCGATGAGCCCGGCAATGACATTCAGGCTTACGGCGTTGGTAACCTTGTGGTTAGCGGTAGCGGCAGTGACCGCATCGTTGCGGGTAGCCTGTTGAACCTGGCAGCGCTTGTTGCAGTGGATGCCGCTGCCGCCAGCGACGATAGCGGGCTGGTCGGCGGCCTGTTCGGAACGTAGGATGGCACGGCCTTTGGAGAAGATCAGGCCGGGTCCATTCTGATCAACGCGCTGGCCAGCGTGACCAACCTGGCCAACGTGGTCATCGCGGGCAATGGCAACAACCAGATCAAGGCTTATGGCGGCCACAACCTTGTGCAGGCCGGAGAAGGCGATGACGACATCACCGCGATCGGCAATGCCAACCTTGTGGTGGCCGGTAATGGCAACAACGATGCGCAGCTTGTCGGCTCGCTCAACGCGTATTGGGGCGGCAGCGGCGATGATGAGATCGACCTGATCGGCGGAAACAACATCCTGCTGCTGGGCACCGGCGACAATACCGTGACTGGTCTGGCGCTGGGGCAAAACCTGATCGTGGGCGGCGGCAATGCAGGGGATACCGATGACATCGTGATCACCGGCAGCTCGAACTTCCTGTTCCTGGGCAGCGGCACCAATAACGTGCTGACCATTGGCCAGAGCAATATCGTTCTGGGCGGCGACGGCGAGGACACGATCTTTGCACTTGGCAACTTCAACTTTGTCAACGCAGCCAGCGGCACAAACAGCATCGCAGTGGCCGGTGTCACCAACTATGTGCTGGGTGGCGACGACAACGATCAGGCGCTGATCCTGGGTGGCAACAACGTCTCGTTGCTGGGCAATGGCAACAACGATGTGATCACGCTGGGCTACAGCAACGTGGTCTTCACCGGATCGCACAGCGACACGGTTTATGCAGGTGGCCGGTACAACGCGATCTCGACTGCGGCAGGCGAAGACACGATCATTGCCGCGGGTCAGGCCAACGTGGTTCTGTCCGGTGCCGATGACGATTTTGTCACCATCGCAGGCCAGCGCAACTTTGCCCTTTCAGGCACTGGCGATGACGTTGTCGTCTCGGTCGGCCAATACAATATCCTTTTGACCGAAGCCGGGGACGATACCGTTCTGACTGCGGGCAAGGACAATTTCGTGCTGACAGCCAGCGGTGACGATACTGTTGCGGCCTTTGGCAAGTTCAACCTTGTGGCTTCAGGCAGCGGCTCGGACGTTGTGATTGCCTTTGGTCAGACCAACTTTGTTGTGACCGACAACGAAATCACGATCGACCCGCAAGAGATCGCCGATTACCAAAAGCGCGTCAAAGACAAGAAAGAGGCCGACAAGGCCGCAGCGGATGCGGCTGATCGAAAAGCCAAGGGCCTGCCGGAAAAAACTGCGCAGGAAACACCAACCAGCTCTACCACCAACACGACCAATGCCACGGGTGTCAGCACCAAATACGAAGACAAGGATATCGGAGCCAGCTTTACAGCCGGTATCGCGGTATCGGGGTCGGCTTCGGTGCTGTTTCCCGATCTCGAATTCTCGACAGAAGGGGTGCCGGATGTCTACATCCCGGGGTTCAGCACGCCGCAGATCAATCTGGATATTCCCGATATTCCGGAACTGCGCAGTCGGCCTGATTACCAATATGGTGAGTTGGGCGCCTATGGTCTGCCAGAAATCAGCCTGCCGGACCTGACGATCCCCGACCTGACGGTCGCCGGGCAGGCTCTGCCCAGCTTGTCGCTGCCCGATGTGTCAGATTTCGGGTTCCGCGATGACGGGTTGGATTTCGACTTCACGTTGGATATCGACTTTAACCCCAGCGCTTACGCCGAAATCAGCAATGTCTACAAAGACCTTGTTGGCGTCGAAAGCGCGGACGGGAAGGCGGGCATCTTCAACTCGTCCAACGGAATTCGCCTCAGCCCCAACAGCGGCAATGCGGAATTCCAAGCCTACACCGAACAGCGCGGCGATGTCGGGCCTGCAAGCGGGGGCAACAACACCTTCTTTACCGGCACCGATCTGACCAATTCGCCTTCGTTCACGGGCAGTGCCAATGGTGGGTATCAGGCACTGCAGACCGGGGATGAGTTTGACGTTCAGGTCAATCCTGCCGAAGCCGCGCCGGAAACCGCTCAACCCACGACAATCAGTCTGCCAACCTTTACGCTGCCTGAAATCTCGGTGCCCTCTTTTGCCATCGGCGGAGCAGATCTGTCGGGCCTGTCGGATATCGACACCATTTTGGGAGGACGCGAGTTCTTTGGTCTGTCGATCCCCGAATTCGACATTCCGGCCGAGTATCTGGAGATTTCCGATTTTGATCTGGACGACTTCGCCAGCCGTGATGCGGTGACGCTGGGCGCACAGACCTTCACGATCCCGGAACTGGCCTTGCCCACGGTTGCTGGCGTCAACTGGGCACAACGGTTTGGCAGCTTTAACCAAACGTACAACTTCCTGCAAACCGATGCGGATGGCGGCGAAGGTGACATTGCAGTGGTCGGTGGACGCGAAAACCGTGTCTACACCGGCGGAGGCGACGACGCGGCGTTGGTTCTTGGCAAAGCCAACAGTGTCTATCTGGGCGCGGGCAATGACGCCGCCGCCGTGTTCGGGACCGAGCGCAACTTTGTCAACGCAGGCGCTGGTGCGGATATCCTGCTAGCCGTGGGCAAGACCAACAGCCTGAATGGCGGGGCGGGCAACGATATTGTCTTTGCCATTGGGGAATCCAACACCGTCCGCGGCGGCACTGATCCCAAACCCGGCGTGACCGACGACAACATTCTGATCGCCATCGGCAAGAAGAACGACATCGACTCGTCCAACAATGGCAATGATCTGAATGGTGGCGTCGACATTGCCATCGCGATCGGCTCGGAAAACAAGGTCCGCACCGGCGGCGGTGACGATACAGTTCTTAGCGTCGGGGTCAAAAACGACACCGGCACCGGTGGCGGCAACGACATCGTGGTCAGCATTGGTAAAGAGAACACCGTCGATCTGGGGCGCGGCAGCGACGTTGCCCTTGTGTTGGGGGTCAAAACCGAAATCAACGGTGACAAACAGACTGACTTAAATGGCGATGACATCATCTTTGACTTGGGTGGCCGCAACAAGATCGAAGGCAACGGAGGCAATGACAGCATCTTTGTTGCCGGTCTCTATAACACAGTATTGGCCGGCGGAGACGATGATCTTGTGGTCAGCACTGGATCGCGCAACCTGACCTCGTTGGGGTCGGGTGATGATATCGGCATCACCATAGGTGTGGCCAGCCTGACAACCGGTGGTCTTGGGGATGACACCATCATCAACGTCGGCGCGCGCTATGCTAGCCTTGGGGGTTCTGGGAACGATGTGTTCCTTGGTATCGGCAACGGATATCTGGATGGTGGCGACGATCAGGACGTCTTCCTGAACTTCGGGACCGGGACGTTGGACTTCCTGTTCAACGCGGGGATTTCGGTTGTGTCGGAAGCGCTGGCAAATGTGGTTGGCGCCCTGGATACAGTGCTGGAATCCTTCGAAGTCAGCGGATCAGCCGCGTTGGGCGGCGTCTTCAGCTTTGTCGAAAACTCGGTACTGAACGGCGGCGCGGATAGCGATGTGTTCGTGGCGGGCTTTGGGAACTCGGTGGCCTTTGGTGGCAGCGGCGCGGACCAATATATCTATACGCTGGGCAGCGGGCGCTTTGTGGTTAGCGACCAGATTCAGACCAACCTGCAGGACAGCGCATCTGCTCTGACGGCGACAACAGGCGAAGGTCTGTCGCAATTGTCCAACGGCGATGACGCAGCATTCGGCACCTATTTCGACGACGTCGAAAACGGGGTGCTAGGAGATGCCTCGGGGTCCGCCGCATCGGTTCTCAGCAACGATGCTTTTGTCGATGTGCTGATCTTCCGTACTGCCAACGGGGATACCACCGATATCGCTACCGACAACCTTGTCTTCTCGGATGCGGATGACACGATTGACGTTGTGGTTGACGGGGCCTCGCTGGGTCAGGTGCAGATCAACCAGTTCGGCAGTGACGACATAATCCGCGTCGTGGATCATGACAGCACCTCAGAGATCACGTTCGGGCAGCTCATTTCAAACTCGACTGATGCGCAAGACCCTTTCACCGAGTTTGATGTTGTTGCCGCAATCCAGTCCGGAGTTGATGCAACGATCGCGTATCTCAGTGAAGGCGTGGCCGATCTTGCAGCCAGTAACACTTCCGCAACACGCAGTATCGAAAACGGTGCTTTCCAGGAAGTTTCGTCAATATACGACGATCTGTCGATCCTCAGTAGCGACAATCTGGTCTTTGTCTGATCCCCCCGGCTCGGCGCGTTGTCCTGCGCCGGGCCACTAACATCCCTCTGCGTAAGGAGCGTTAAATGCAACACGTTTATATTGATGGCATCACGGATATCTCGACGATCAACGGAGTGGTACGTGTCACTTGTGGGTGTCTGAAAAAATCCGCGACCGAGGGGGAAGCTCCGGCAAGCGAAAACACCCTGATGATCAACATGTCGCTTCATGCGCTTCTGCAATGCCATGCGCAGATTTCAACCATGATCAAGGTGCTTGAAGAGAAAGAAATCTACAAACACGTGGAAAAAACGTCCGAAACCGATGCCTAGGCTGAGTTGGATTCTCATAGGCTTTCAGGCAACGGGCTCTGGCAAAACCAGGAAGATACTTCTGGCTTAAGGCGCTGAAAAGACGAGGCAAAAAATGGCACCTTCAGAGGCCAGGCAGATTCAGGCGGGGCGCGTCGAATTGCGCTGTGCACGGCGTCAAAGCCGCAGCCTGTTTTGGTGTGTCGCCATTTTCAGCTTTTTTGCGAACCTGTTGATGCTCACTGGCCCGCTATACATGCTCCAGGTATATGATCGCGTCTTGGGTAGCCGCTCGGTCGAGACACTGGTCGCCCTCTCTGTGCTGGTGGTCTTTCTCTACGGTATGATGGGATTACTGGACTACGCGCGAGGTCGACTTTTGGGCCGAATAGGCGCGCGGTTCCAATCCGACCTTGATCCTCGTGTTTTTGATGCGGCGCTGCGTAGGGCGTCAGGTCCGGGGAAATCAGATAACACTGCCGGTCCAGCTGATCTGGTTGCCATTTCGCGGTTGTTCTCGTCACCAGTTTTCGGAGCGGTTTTTGATCTGCCCTGGACCCCGGTATTTTTCCTTGGAATTTGGGTTTTCCACCCTTGGCTGGGCATACTGGCCCTCGTCGGTGGGGTCATTCTTATTGCAGTAACCGTCATCAACCAGGTCACCACGCGCGCACCTAGTCAAGCGGCCAACCGGGCTTCGGTCGAGGCGCAAGTCATCTCGGACCAAATGCAAAATGAGGCCGAAATGGTGCAGGCGCTGGGAATGCGTGGCGCAGCCTTTACAAGGTGGAGCAAAGCACGTGACAACGCATTGTCCGAACATATGCGCTCGGCCGATCTTGGAGGGACGTTCACCACCACGACAAAGACATTCCGACTGTTCTTACAATCTGCAATGCTGGGGCTTGGCGCACTGCTTGTGCTACGGGGTCAGATGACGCCAGGGGCAATGATTGCAGGTTCGATCCTGATGGGCCGTGCCCTTGCACCTATCGAACAGATCGTCGGTCAATGGCCAATGGTTCAGGCTGCTATGCGAGGCTGGGGACAACTGGCCGAGCTTTTGGGAACGGTTCCAATCGAAACAAAGCGAACACCGCTGCCAACGCCGAAAGCTCGACTTGAAATACGTAACCTCACCATTGTTCCACCCGGTGAAACGCAAGCCGTCCTAAAAGCTGTCAACTTCGCTGTTTCACCAGGGCAAGCCGTGGGGGTGATCGGTCCGTCAGGTGCTGGTAAATCAAGCCTCGCAAGGGCGTTAACCGGCGTATGGCCTTCTGCAGGGGGGTACATCCGGTTGGATGGGGCCAGTCTTGATCAGTATACGCCAGATGTTCTGGGGTCGCATATCGGGTATCTTCCGCAGGAGGTGACCTTGTTTGACGGAACAATCGCCGAGAACATAGCTAAACTGGCCCCGGACCCCGAAGCTGAAAAGGTGGTATCAGCTGCGCGTAAGGCGGATGCGCATGAAATGATCATTAAGTTGCCAAGGGGTTATGACACGCCTGTCAGGGCCACGGCCAATCGTCTGTCTGGTGGTCAGATTCAACGCATTGGTCTGGCCCGAGCGATGTATAGCGATCCTGTCATTCTTGTTCTGGATGAGCCGAACTCGAACTTGGACAATGAGGGAAGCGATGCAGTGAACAAGGCGATCCGGGGGCTCAAGGCTGATGGCAAGTCCCTGTTGATTATCGCGCATCGGCCCGCGGTTCTGGCAGAATGCGATCTGTTGTTGATGTTGGATGGCGGAACTGTACGGGCCTTTGGACCCCGAGACGAGGTTTTGCGAAAAGTGGTCAGGAACAGCAGTGATGTCGCCCGAAAAGATGCGCAGGGAGGTGTCCAGTGACCCGACCGGTTCAGCAAAACAACGGGCAATGGTCCGCGAAGGGGCCCTTAATTCTGGGCGTTTTGACACTGTTTCTGTTACTTGGAGGTTTTGGCGCCTGGGCGGTACTTGCCCGTATCTCGGGCGCGATCATCGCTAGCGGACAGATTGAGGTCGATCAGAACCGTCAGGTGGTTCAGCACCCCGATGGTGGCGTGGTGGCAGAAATTCTGGTGGATGAAGGAGACGTGGTCAGGGCAGGTGAGACCCTAATTCGTCTGGATCCAAGCGCTTTGGAGTCCGAGTTGGCCATCGCTGAAAACCAGCTCTATGAGTTGATGGCCCGCCGCGGACGGCTAGAAGCTGAAAGGGATGGGCGCGAATCCATCCGGTTTGACGTTATTCTGTCGGAAGCTGCGGCCAAAGACTCAGATGCTGCGGATCTGATTGCGGGTCAAAAGCGGCTGTTTTCCGCGCGCGCGGCATCGACGCGCAACGAGATCGCCCAACTTGAGAAGCGCGCCAATCAGATAAAGAACCAGATAGATGGTCTGGCGGCACAGGAGGCGGCGCTGTCCCGGCAGCTTGAATTAATCACACAAGAGTTGGCCGGGCAGCAAGAGCTGCTGGATCGCGGCCTGGCGCAGGCGTCTCGTGTTTTGGCCTTGCAAAGAGAAGATGCCAACCTGTCGGGCCAGATGGGTGACTTCAAGGCGCGTAAGGCAGAAGCCGAGGTGCGGATCACCGAGATTGGAATCGAAATCCTCAAGCTCGCCACTGCTCAGCGCGAAGATGCTATATCCCAGTTGCGCGACCTGACGGTTCGTGAGTTGGGTTTGCGGGAAGAACGCCGGGCTCTTTTGGATCGTCTGGCTCGCCTTAACATCAAGGCTCCGGTCGCAGGCGTAGTGTATAGTCTGCAGGTCTTTGCACTGCAATCCGTTGTCCAACAGGCGGATCCGGTTCTGTTCATTGTGCCGCAGGACCGACCATTGGTGATCAACACACAAGTTGAGGCTATTCATATTGACAAGCTGAGTATCGGCCAACTGGTCACCCTGCGTTTTCCAGCGCTGGATCAGCGCAAAACACCTGAACTTAGCGGTCGCGTTGTGACAATTTCGGCAGACGCTTTCGAGGATAACACCAGTCAGTTGCGATATTACCGGGCCGAGATCACATTGAACGAAGGCGAAACGCGAAGGCTGCCAGAAGGATCGATTCTTGTACCTGGCATGCCTGTTGAAGCTTTCATCCGAACCGCGGATCGCAGCCCTTTGGGGTATTTGGTCAAACCTATGGCAGACTATTTTGCGAAGGCATTTCGTGACTAGTGTCTGGGCGATCGGACGCCGTCGTTTGCAGCAACCTTCCATACCCATGCACAGAATTGGCAAGACCCATGATGTGCCGAGCCTGATACATCATTGCTTGGTTTGACGTGACAATTGGTTTGCCCAATGCCTGTTCTAATTGGTCGATAACTTCGACACTGCGCATATCGGTACAGGAAAGAACAATCGCATCAGCCTTCGGGTGGTCTGCAGCTCGTCCAAGTTCGAACACGGCTTGGGGGCCTATCGTGCCCTGTCCATAATTGTCCAACGTACTTGCGACTTCCGAGCGGTTGACCGTGTGGATTCCGGCCTCGGTCAAAAAACTGACGGCAAGGTCGTTGATTGCGGGGACATACGGCGAAGCAAACCCGATATTTTTCGCGCCCAGTGATCGCAGTGCAAACACGATTGCTCCGGCAGCGGTTACAGTCTCGGCTCCGCATTCGGCTTTAATCCGGGCCGCAAGTGTGCGGTCAAAGGCGAACCCATGGGTCAGGGTTGCAGATGTGCATCCATAAAGTATGACCTCGGGCCGGACCCCTTGGAGCAAACGAAGCGGCTCTTCAAGATTTGCGGCTCCAAGGCCGTGCATCTGTTCGGCATCAGGAATCTTATCCTGATCATAACCGCCCATTCTCGCGAAATGCAGCGACACTCCGTCGGGGCGCAACAAATACATATCAGGTTCAAGGTTGGTGTTCGTGAAGGGCACAAGAATGCCGAAACGAGCCAGCCCTCGGGAATGCTTCATGGTGTGTCCCCTTCGATCCATGCTTCCAACAGTTGGGCCGTGCGGTCCATTTCGGCGGATTGGCCGACAGTGATCCGCAGGCATTCGGGTAAGCCGGCCCCGGCCTGACCACGTGCTATGATGCTGTAGGCCCGAAGCGCATCATTGGCCGATCGTGCATCTTGGGGGTTTGCAAAGCGGATCAACACGAAATTGGTGAAGCTTTCTGGAACCTCGAAACCCGCACGGCGTAGTCTTGTCGCGAAATCGTCGCGCAGTTGGATCGTTGCTGACCGAGTGGCCTTCATATAGTCCTGATCATTCAACGCGCCTATCGCCGCAGCCTGAGCCGCCACTGATATGTTGTTTGGATTCATAATCTTACGGGTCTGTGTCGCGATATCCAAAGGGAACACGCCCCAACCGATCCGCATACCCGCTAATCCGTAGGCCTTGGAAAACGTCCGCAAAACAACCGTGTCACCGCGTTCGACCAGATCAAAGATAGGCTCGTTAAGATGGTCCGCATATTCGCCGTAAGCCTCGTCAACAACCAGTAACACCTGATCTGGAAGAGCCTCACGCAAACGCACAAGATCTGCTTTCGGGATAACGGTACCAGTCGGATTTCCCGGATTGGCAACAAAAACGATACGTGTGTCGGGTTGAACATGGTCGATCAGCGCATCAACGCATACTCCGCGCGACTTTTCTGGGGCAGTGTCAAAACGTGCACGCGCGACTTGTGCGGCGGTTTTGAAAAACGGATATGCATGTGCCGGTGCAAGTACCGAACAGTTTTCGTCTGCGTAGGCTTGGGCCAGACATGAGATCAACTCCATAGACCCGTTGCCACATAATATCCACGCGGCTGGCAGATCGTGCAGCGCGGCCAGTGCCGAGCGGAGATCACGCCAATCGGGATCAGGATAAAGATGACCTGCTTCCATAGCGCCAGCAGCGGCAGAAACTGCCAGCGGACTGGGCGGTGTCAGACTTTCATTTTGCGCCAGGGATATTAAGCGCCTACCTTCAAGATCGCTCAATTCAGCAAGCGCGTAAGGCGACAGTCTTGAAACATGCGACACTGGTTGGATCATGTTTCCACCCCATAGACGTCACGCGCGAACTGCTCCGTGATCAGACCCGCCTCTAAGTCACGCAGAACCTCGGTTCGGCTACGGTCCTGGGGTAATCCAAAACCTCCGCCGCCCGGTGTTTCGAATACAAGAGTCTGACCCGCCTGTATTCGGACCTGACCTTTTCCTGGCAAGTCAGAACTATTGTGGCCCATCCGAATGCGCCCATTGGCACCTGCTAATCCACCTGATCGCCCACGTGCTGGGTTTTTAACCCGTTCCACTGAAAGGAACAGCAACAGGTCTGCGTCACAAGCGGATCGAAGCTCGATATGCTGCCCTAGACCGCCCCGCCTTTGACCCGCCCCGCCGGAATCTGGTTTTAATTCTCGTCGGGTTATCAATACTGGTGCGACCGCTTCGGTCGTTTCGACCTGCGATCCCCAAACCCCAGATGGGAACGCAGTTGCCGAGAGGCCATCCAAGCCGGGTCTCGCGCCAGTACCACCACTGAACACCAACTCAAGCGCGAACTGTTCGCCTCCGGTCTGCGGCGCTTCGGGCGCATGTCGCAAAGGCAGGTCGTACATGCACGACGCGCCTTCGGCAGGTACGCGATCGGGTAGGGCCTGCGCGAGGCACCCATACACCAGATCCGGCGTCATCTGGCCCAGCGTGTGGCGCATTGCAACAGGCGCACCCGGCTGCGCATTCAGAATGCAGTCTTTCGGCCCCGACACGAGGAAAGCCGCCAATGATCCTGCATTGTTGGGAATATCTGGGCCTATTAAGCACCGCAGGGCAAAGACCGAATAGGCGGTCGCGTAATTCAGGGGTACATTGATACCCTTGCTGGACAGTCCCGAAGTACCCTTGAAATCCAGAACGATCTTATCCGCCTCAATCGTCAGGGCGGCGCGCAGTTCAATCTCGCGCTCGTACCCGTCTACTTTCAGTACGTTATGCCATGTGCCTTTCGGCAATCCAGCGATGACGTCAAGCGTGCCGCGATACGATGTTTCGATAATATAGTTTGCCAATTCATCCAGCCGATTGATGCCGAACTCTTGCATCATGCCAGACAATCTAACCGCTCCGGCCTCGCAGCATGCAATCAAGGCGTAAATGTCACCTTCATTTGCAACAGGTTCACGTGAGTTTGCCTTCACGATCTCGATCAGCAGAGCGTTGACAGTGCCGGCCTCTACCAGTTTGCAGGGTGGAATAAGCAACCCCTCGTCGTAAACATCCGATCCTTCCGGCCCCATACCCAGACCGCCCAAATCGACCAGGTGAGACGTGCAGGCCGTAAAACCAATCACCGTATCATCCAGAAATACAGGCATCATCAGCAGGAAATCGTTCAGGTGCCCAGATGCGATCCAGGGATCATTGGTCACGTAGATGTCGCCGGGCTGCATATCTTGCACGGCAAAGCGGCCACGCAGGGTTTTCACCGCTTCGGCCATCGTGTTGATATGCCCCGGGGTTCCTGTAACGGCCTGCGCTAGCATCCGCCCCTGCACATCGAATATCCCGGCCGAAATGTCGCCACACTCTCGCACGATCGGAGAAAACGCGGCGCGGATCAGCGCTTGTCCTTGTTCTTCTACAACCGCCAACAGGCGGTTCCACATGACCTGCAACCTTGTTTCTGACAGATTCATCATGATCCTCCAGCGTTACGGGCCAGCCAGATGTTCCCGGCCTCGTCCAACCGCGCCGAGAAATCAGCGCTGACCAAGGTTGTTGTTTGCGGTTCCATAATCAAAGCCGGTCCTGCAAGATGATCACCCGGTTTCAGAGTGGCGCGGTCATAGAGACCTGCCTTTCGCCAATCACCAGTGACGTCGCACAGGATTGACCGAAAGCCGTGAGGCTTGGCTTGACGTTTTTTTGCCGAAGCCGCAGCGGGTGTTAAAGCGGGAGGAAGCGATGAGACTTCAAGCCCCCAATTCATGATTTCGATGCGCATGCCCGGAACTGCGCGGCTAAACTGTCTGATGTATTCATTCTCGAAACTATGGTGCAGTTCTGGAATGTCTTCTTCTTGCAGTGACCTATTGGGCAGCTGAATTTCTATCTCGTGACCTTGTCCGTGATACCGCATGTAGGCCCGCCTTCGTTGCACTAGCGCGCCAGTTGGGGCGCCGCTGCGAACAACAGACCGGGCCTCTTGCAACATCAGGTCAAAAAACGCGTTGAGATCCTGCAAATCGAGTTTATCGAGTGTTGTGTAACGCGAGCGAATGATCTCGAATGACACCGGTGCGAACAGAAACCCGACCGCTGAGCCCACGCCCGGGTCGTGTGGAATAACGATCCGGTCGACCTGCGCGCGCCGAGCTACTCGGGTGGCATGTAACGGCCCGTTGCCGCCAAAGGCGATCATAACGCGCGCAGTTAAATCCTTGCCGGACTCCACAGCGTGCATTCTGCCTGCGCTGGCCATGTTTTCGTCAACGATTTCGCTAATACCGAGCGCCGCCTGATCTGCCGCCAATCCCAACGATTTTCCAATGCTCTGGTCCAAAGCGCAGTGCGCAGCGTGCGTGTCTATTTTTAGACGCCCTTCGGCAAACCGGTCCGGATCTATATACCCTTGCGCCACATCCGCATCAGTGACCGTAGGCTGCGTGCCGCCATTGGAAAACGCCGCTGGGCCTGGTTCAGAACCAGCGCTTTGCGGGCCGACATGCAGGCGCCCCAAACGATCTACATGGGCAATCGAACCGCCGCCCGCGCCGATCTCGATCATTTCGATAACCGGAATACGAACGGGCATACCCGATCCCTTGATAAAACGCGCCGCGCGGGCGATCTCGAATTTACGCGCGGTCTGTGGGCGAAAGGCGTCGATCAGGCAGAGTTTGGCCGTCGTACCGCCCATATCAAAGCTCAGAACTTCCCGCTCGTCCGTCTCGGCGGCAACCCGCGCCGCAAGTATTGCGCCTCCGGCCGGGCCGGACTCGACCAAACGGATAGGCAGGCGCGCCGCTGTTTCGAGCGTCGTCATACCTCCGCCTGCGGTCATCATTAGAATAGGGCAATCTAAGCCTTCGGCGTTAAACCGTGTTTGAAAGTCTGACAAATAGTCTGCCATCTGCGGCTGGACATACGCGTTGGCAATGGTTGTCGACAGTCGATCGAATTCTCGCGCCTCGGGGCTGACCTCATGCGACAAGGAAATCGCCACCTCTGGCAAAGCCTTGGACAAAAGCTGCCGCAACCTGATCTCATGCGCCGGGTTGGCGTAGGCATGCAAAAGGCAAATCGCGAGAGCCTCGGCGCCACAGTCGGACAAGTCGCGAACAAGCCGTGTGACATCCTCCTCTGCAAGCCCGGACAGTTCGCGGCCACGCGCATCCATCCGCCCTCGGATTGTAAAGGCGCGCGTGCGCGGCACGATCAGGTCTGGCTTGACCAGGTTGATATCATACTGGCTGTAACGGCGCTCATAGGCGATTTCCAGAATATCCCGAAACCCTTCTGTTGTCACGGTCGCGACCCGAGCACCGCGCCGTTCGATCAACGCATTTGTGGCAAGGGTTGTGCCGTGAATAAATCCGGTGATGTCGCGCCAATTTGCGTTGGCATCTGACATAACACGCCGGACACCTTGCAGCGCGCCCAAAGTGGGGTTGCTGGGTGTCGTGGTCGTTTTGGTCGTTGCCAAAATCTGGTCATGTGCGTTGACCAGGACCGTGTCGGTAAATGTACCACCAATATCGACTGCAACACGCAGGCCGTTTTCAGGTTTCATTCAAAGCCATAAGGATTGAGTTAAGGGATTTTGAGCCTGTGTCGCGCTGACAGCGGACCCAACGACGTTTCACCTAGTGACGGTCACACGACCAAGTCACAGCCAGTCGCGCGGCGCCCCAGCTGTGAGCCCTTGGCCATAGTAGGTATGTCTGAAACTACCACGATTCCCATGTTTGCAACTCTGCAAGAGGTTCTAACGCGCTGTCAATAAAACGAGCGCGGTAACCCCCCTCGGCTTGCACCGTCAATCCAGCTGGTCGGCACCGCCGGATTTACGGTGGCGGGCCGCCCGCATGCGATCAGCAAGGGTTTCGATCCGGCTTTGAGCGTCCTGTGCGTCTTCCAAAACCTCGACCTTTTCGGCAGTCATCTGAAATGTTGCGCGCATGGGCACAAATCCATCGACGACCATTACCATTTGATCTGATGGAGCGATGGCCAAAGTTCCGGTCACCCGGATGGGCTGGTGCATATAACGCGGCACCCAGTCTGAATCCAATTGCAGACGGATCATCTGATTTGGTGGTGGCGGAGGAAAATGACTGCACATCCCCAGTTGGGGCACAAGATAAGCCACGGGCTGACCATCAGTGTCAGGCGGAGCGGGGATAGCATACCCTGATACAGTGAAGGACCGACCATCCAGTTTGGGGTTTCCAGCCGTGGCAGCACGCTCGCGCCGTGCGGTCACAGCCTCACGCTGATCCAGAAGCCAATCAATGTCCACGCCTTTCGCCGCCAAGGCGTTTTCGGTTTCTGCCAGAAGCTCCTGCCACTTCAATCTCTCGTCCGGGGTGCCGATTTCTTGCTGCAGTCTACCGCGCAATCGTACTGCAAAAACCAGATCGTCAAATTCTTCAGTGCCGAGTATCCGAAACGGGTCTTCAAAGACTTGCGCGGCTGGGTCCGGCATCTCGGCCCAATCCAGCGTTTCGTCAGGCATTGCGTCAGCCATGAAGGTCATCATGAGCAGAGCAGCCATCCAGCTGAAACCATATTTTCTCAAATCAGACACAACTCACCATCGTCGGCATAATCCAACTTGAGTATTGTGGACTCTGTGCTGTGAATCCAGCCTAGGCTCAGAACAAATTTGCTGAGAATCAGCCTCGCCGATGTGCGCGATGATTTTGCTGCTGGGTAGTCTAAGTTTGCAACTGTAATGCTTCGGCTCGCGCCAACTCAAAGTACAGTTGAGCCCTGCAATGCAGCAAGCGTTCAGGATTTAGTTTAATTTTTAAGCAACCAGATCAGCATCCGAGAAACCGATGGCACCTTTGTTGTCAGGATCAAAACCTCTGAGCATTTTGAACGAGCAGGGTGCTTAGGGTTCCGCTGGCATCGTCAGGTCAGGTCCAAGAAGCATCACCTTGTCGGCAAACTCCGACAAGGCACACGGCGGGCCAAAATCCCGGGAGGTTACTGCGCTGGTTTCGTCCGCGCCCGATCTCATTGTTCCGCCAGCGGTCCGGAAACCCTCCACGATTTTGGCGGGACGTGACAACGGGGAATGACATGAAAATGACTAAGCTGATGTCCGCGACCGCCCTTGCCTTGGGTGTTATGGCCGCGCCGCTGGCCGCACAGGAAAAGACCGAGTTCAAGCTGGCATGGTCAATCTATGTAGGCTGGATGCCCTGGGGGTATCTGGAAGACAGCGGGATCATGGACAAATGGGCCGAAAAATACGGCATCGATGTCGAGATCGTGCAGTTCAACGATTATGTCGAGTCGATCAACCAATACACCGCCGGTGCCTTTGACGGTGTCTCGGCCACCAATATGGACACACTGTCGATCCCCTCAGGGGGCGGGGTTGATACGACCGCGCTGATCGTGGGTGACTATTCCAACGGCAATGATGCGGTGATCATGAAGGGCGCAGGCAGCCTGGAAGACCTCAAAGGCAAGCCGGTCAATCTGGTGGAACTTTCGGTGTCGCATTACTTGCTGGCGCGGGGGTTGGATTCCGTGGGGCTTGAGGAATCTGATCTGGCCTCAGTCATCAACACGTCGGACGCTGACATGATCGCTGCCTTCGCCACGCCTGATGTCGAGGCAGTGGTGACATGGAATCCGCTTGTGTCCGAAATCATGGGCAGCAACCCTGATGCAGTGAACCTGTTCGACAGCTCGAAAATCCCCGGTGAGATTCTGGACCTGATGGTGGTCAACACTGAAACGCTTGAAGCCAACCCATCATTCGGCAAAGCCGTGGCAGGCGCCTGGTATGAGGTCATGGCGCTGATGGCTGCGGGCGACGAAGAGGTTCTGACCGCCATGGCCGAAGCCTCGGGCACCGATCTGGAAGGCTACAAGGCGCAGCTTGCCGCGACTGAGATGTTCTTTGACCCGGCCGCCGCCGTCGCACAGGCTAGCGCCGGGGATCTGCCGGAGACCATGACCAATGTCGCCGAATTCCTGTTCGACAAAGGCATTCTGGGCGAAGGCGCTCCCAGCGCTGATTTCGTGGGCATCGCTTATCCCGATGGCACGACCACGGGCGACGCGGGTAACGTCAAGTTCCGCTTTGACACGACCTACATGCAGATGGCCGCTGACGGCGACCTGTAAGCAAGCTTCGGGGCGGCCCGCGCGGCTGCCCCGATCCCCCGACGTGCCAAGGATCGCCCACTCATGCGCCTGATCAATCACAAACCCGGACGCCCCGGAGCGTTGCTGCTGGCCGCGCTGCCCTTCGTGGTGCTGTTTGTGGCCTATGCGGTTGCCTCGGATATCCGGCTGACAGCGAACCCGCAGGACAAGCTGCTGCCCGCGCCCTCAACCATTCTGGACACGGCGCACCGGCTGTTCACGGAACCTGACCGCCGGTCAAAAGAGATCCTGCTGTGGAATGACACGTTCGCCAGTCTGGCGCGTTTGCTGGGCGGGGTCGGGATTTCGGCGGCGCTGTCTTTGGTATTTGGGCTGGCCATCGGTTTGCTGCCCTATGCGCGGTCGCTGCTGTCCAGCTTTGTTGCGGTGATTTCGATGGTGCCGCCGCTGGCCCTGTTGCCGATCCTGTTCATCGTGTTCGGGCTGGGCGAGCTGTCCAAGGTTGTTCTGATCGTCATCGGCATCACCCCCTTTATGACTCGCGATCTGGCGCAGCGCGTGATGGAGATCCCAAAGGAACAGATCGTCAAGGCGCAAACGCTTGGGGCCTCGACCTCGGTGATTGCTCTGCGTGTAGCGCTGCCGCAGATTCTGCCGCGCTTGATTTCGAATATGCGTCTGTCCTTAGGTTCGGCCTGGCTGTTCCTGATCGCGGCCGAGGCGGTGGCCTCGAACGCTGGCCTTGGCTATCGCATCTTTCTGGTGCGCCGCTATCTGGCGATGGATGTGATCCTGACCTACGTCATCTGGATCACCCTGCTGGCCTTCGTGATCGACTGGGCGCTGAAAACCACCTCGCGCCGTGCATTCCCGTGGATGGAGGCCGGACTATGAGTTTTGTATCCGTCCGCAATGTCTGGCAACGCTACGGCGACCGATCCATTCTGGAGCGGGTCAGTGTCTCGGTCGATGAAGGCGAGTTCATCTCGATCGTCGGCGCGTCAGGCTGCGGTAAGTCCACCTTCCTGCGTATACTGCTGGCTGAAGAGCGACCTTATAAGGGCGAGATCAGTATTGATGGTGGCGACACGGCAGTCGAGCCGAACCGCGAACGCGGCGTGGTGTTTCAGAAATACTCGGTCTTTCCGCATATGACCGTGCGCGACAACCTGATCGCGGGCGAAAGCTTTGAACAGCCTTTTGGTCGTTTGCGCGGGACTGCACGCACCGAGGCCGCAGCGCGTGCAGACGCGATGCTGGAACGGATCGGCCTGAACCATGTGGCCGATCAATTCCCGGCGGCGCTGTCGGGCGGGATGCAGCAGAGGTTGGCCATCGGTCAGGCCATGACGGCGCGGCCGCGCATCCTGCTGCTGGATGAACCCTTCGGTGCGCTTGATCCGGGCACCCGCCTGCAAATGCATGATTTCCTGATGGAATTGCGGGACGAAACCAACATGACCGTTTTCATGGTCACGCATGACCTGCAAGAAGGGTTCAAGCTGGGCGACCGGGTTCTGGTCTTCGACAAACCCCGCTGGGACCCGGACGATCCGGGCCTGTTCGGAGCCACGATCACCTATGATTTCGACGCCCGTAACAAGGGCATGCCGTATCAGGACATTCTCGATCAGTACCCCTCATTGGCAGGGGCCTGAACAACCGCATCATGCGCCGCCGGGCTCCGCATGCTGCGTTCACCAAAGCCCGGAGATTCCCCGCCCGACAGCGGGACACTGATTTGGGAGACATACCGTGTTTTCGGATCCAAAGCGCACGCAGTCCCATCACCCGATGGACCTGCGCACTCATCTTGAACGCCGCGAAAAGCGCCAACACCACCCTGACCTGACCAAACTGGCGGGCTGGAAGGCCATGCAGAAAGAGGCCGACCTGCCCGAAGGCCGCTGGGACGAGGAACGCCGCTGGGCCCTGCGCATGGGCCTGACCGGCGCTGACAGCATCGAGGACAAGTCGATCCCCACATTCGCACGGGGTGAGTTGCCGCATTTCGCAGGCATCAACACCTTCCTCAAGGCCCCCTATGCCGAAGACGTGCTGGAGGTTGCTGACTATGACGCCACTGTGCTGGGCATCCCGTTTGACGGCGGCACCACCTATCGCCCCGGAACCCGCTTCGGGCCGCAGGGGGTGCGCAAGATCTCGGCGCTATATACGCCTTACAACTACGAGATCGGGGTCGACCTGCGCGAACAGATGACCCTGTGCGATGCGGGCGACGTGTTCACCATCCCGGCCAATATCGAGAAAAGCTTTGACCAGATCAGCCGCGCGGTCAGCCATGTGTTCAGCTCGGGCTCGCTGCCGATCATGATCGGGGGCGACCATTCCATTGGCTTCCCCTGTGTGCGCGGGATCGCCGAATGCACCTCGAAGAAAATCGGCATCGTCCACTTCGACCGCCACGCAGATATTCAGGAAAAAGACTTGGATGAGAGGATGCACACGACTCCGTGGTTTCACTCCACCAACCTGCCCAATGTGCCCGCCAAGAACCTTGTGCAGATCGGCATCGGCGGCTGGCAAGTCCCGCGTGAGGCCGTCAAGGTCGCCCGCGAGCGCGAGACCAACATCATCACCATGGGCGATATGGAGAAGATGGGCGTCGACAAAACCATCGAGATGGCGTTGGAGATGGCGTGGGACGGTGTCGATATGGTTTATATGTCCTTCGACATCGACAGCATCGACTGCGGTTTTGTCCCCGGCACCGGTTGGCCTGAACCCGGCGGTTTCCTTCCGCGTGAAGCGCTGGCGCTTGCCTCGGGCATCGCTGCCGAAGGCATCTGTGGCATGGAACTGGTCGAGGTCTCACCGCCTTATGACACATCCGATATCACCGCCCTGATGGGCACCCGCGTGATCGTGGATGTTCTCGGCGCGTTGGTGTCGAACGGCAAGATGGGCGCGCATAAGAAGTTCATCGACAAACCCGTCGCCATCCCTCACGGCGAATTTGAAGGGCGGAGGTGGTCGAATGCCACATGATCACCCACACAATTACCACCACGATCATGACCATGCCCATCACGGGCATGGCCACAACCACGCCCATGGCGACCACCTGCACAGCCACATGCATCACGAGGATGAGGCAGCGGACCTGCAGGTTCTAGCCACGCAATTCATTGACGGTTTCCTGCAGGCCGGTGACAAAACCAGCTATCTGAAACTGGCCGGTGTCCCCTTTGAACGCCCGTCCAAGGACGGCGCCAAGGCGCTGAAACTGATCGACATCGAATTGAAGACCGAATGGCAGGTGGGCACCGCCTCGCCTTCATTCGGCTCGCGCGAGCTGAGCTATCTGCCCTTCCCCGGTCAGATGGTGCAGGAGCGCACCAATATGTCGCTGATCTATGTCTCTATGGATGATAAATCCACTTTAGACATCCGCGACTTTCTTCACCAACGCAAACAGGAGATCGAAGCATGAAATCTGTAAGACTCGCATCATTAGCCGCATTGGCCGCAACGCCCGCGATGGCCCACACCGATCACGCGTTTCACACACATGGCAGTGAGGTTTTCTTAATCCTCGCTGGCGTTGCAGTGATGGCTTTTCTGGCCTTCCGATCGAAGGGGTAAGTCTGTAGCTCGTGGCGCAGTTAATTAAGCACTGCGCCACATGTAACCTTGTGCCTGTGGTCGAAATCAAAATTTAGTATTTTATAAATCATCAGTCCCTGTATCTTGAATTAAGTTGACCAGTGTGAAGCTCTGGGGATTTCGATATGGATATTTTAGCAGAACAACTCCGCGCGTTTCCGATTATGGCGCTTTTCCTTTGCCTGGGTCTAGGATACGGCATTGGGAAATTCAGGGTTGGAAAGTTTGAACTGGGCGGAATTGCCGGAACCCTTCTGGTCGCGGTTTTTGTAGGCCAGATCGGCGGCATTACCCTAAGCACTGATGTGCAAAACGTCTTCTTTTCCCTGTTTATTTTTATGGTTGGCTATAACGGCGGGCCGCAATTCTTTGCCGCCCTTAACCGCTCGGCTCTGACAAAACTGTTGGCGGCGTTCATGATGACGGCTTGGGGGCTTTTCTTCGTGATCGTCGTGGCTCGCATGGCGGGGCTGGACAAAGGGCTTGCGGCTGGACTGGCTGCCGGAGGGCTGACGCAGTCGGCGATCATCGGCACAGCGGGCAACGCGATTGATTTGCTAGGGCTCGCGGCAGATGAAGCGGAAAAGCTAAAAACCAATATCGCGGTTGGCTACTCGGTTACCTATATCTTTGGTTCAATTGGGCCGATTCTGGCCGTCAGCGTCATTCCTATCATTCTGCGCTGCGATCTTCGGCAAGAAGCGATCAAACTGGCCAGCAAACTCAGCGGCGGCGGTCGCAAACTGGAGGAGGGTGAGTTTCTTCCAATGAACCGGTTTGAGGCGCGCGCCTATCAAGTGACTGCTGATGCGCAACTTGCCGGGCAATCTGTCAAGGCCATCGAGGAACGGTATGGCGGCGATCTGATTGTCGAGAAGCTGATGCAGAACGGAATTCCGGTAGAGCCTGAACCTGAAACCGTTGTCGGGGCAGGTGATGTAATCGTTGTCTCGGGCCTTGTCGCCTCACTTACCAGTTTCGAAGACACCGCAAGCGGCGAAATCGGGGAATATCCACCGGAATTGGTTGTCGTGGCGGAACGCCGCAACGTGATCATCACCAATCGCAAACTGACAGGAAAAACTCTGGCAGAACTGAGGGCTGCATTGACCGCCGATCAGCGTCGTGGAGTTCACATCTCAAAGATCACGCGTATGGGTCATGACGTGCCGGTACTGCACAATACGGAACTCCACGCTGGTGACGAGATCAGCATCGTTGGCCACAAAGATGACCTGAACCGGGTGGCCAAATTGGCAGGCTACGTGCCGCCCTCGGCCTCGGCTACGAACTTCATCGCTCTGGGTATTGGTGTTGCCATCGGTTACCTGATTGGTGAGATCAGCTTTGTCATTGCTGGAACGAAGGTCGCACTTGGGTCGGGGCTTGGCTGTCTTGTGACCGGATTGATCATTGGCTATCTGCGCATTCGTCGACCCAAGATTGGTGGCATCAACCACGGCGCTGCAAACTTCCTTCAGAGCTTTGGACTGGCGGTATTTGTCGGCGTTGTTGGCTTGAATGCTGGCAAACCGGCGCTGGAAGCCATCCAGCAATACGGCATTACCTTGCTCCTGCTGGGTGTGGTCGTCACCTTGATGCCGATGATTGTGCAGTTCACGATCAACTACTTTATTCTGGGCATAAAAAACCCGGTCGAGGCATGCGCGGTCGTAACCGGATCCCGCTCAGGCAACCCAGGCTTTGCGACGTTGTTGGAAAAAACCGGAAACGCGACGCCAACCCCCGCGTTTACGATGACTTACGCGGTCGCCAATATCTTTTTAACGCTCTGGGGCCCGCTTGTTGTGGCCTTTGTTCCCTGATCAAAGCGTTCGTAGTCGCAAACTAACCGTGAAGTGGCAGGCCTTTCGCGGCGCGGTAGGCTTGCACATAGCCAACCGCGACCGCCCGAACTGCCCGGCCGATCTGGCGATAGGCGCTGTCATCTAGATTGGCAAAAGAGACACGTGCCGACCAGTTTGGTGCGTCAAAGCCCGACCCATTGAGCAGAACAATCCCATGGTCTTGCGCCAGTTTGAATGAGATATCCAGAGGGTGAACGTTCTCCTTAATCCACTCCACAACCTCTTCACCTACATATTTCCTTAGCCAGAATTCAAAGTCGATAATGCCGTAATACTTGTCGAAAAGCGGATTGTCAGAAACCTCGATCCCCAAACCTTCGACCAGCTCATTGAAACGGTGATCGAGAATACCCCAGCAAAACGCCTGATATTTTTTCTCTTCGTCCATTAGTTCAACAAGTGAAAACAGCGTCATCATAACTTGCTGTGGCAGAGACAAACCCGCAGTATGATTCAACGCGACATCTCGGCTGTCCGCCACAATTCGATCGATGAATTTGAACGAGGACGGATCAGGGGTCAGCGTTTCGTATCGCGCTTCAACGACTGCACGCGTATCCGCTGGGGCTTGGGCGATCATTTTGTCGAAGATGTTGTTTTCAGACACCAGGATTGCGCCGAGACGCCAACCGGTACACCCAAAATACTTCGAAAAAGAATAAACGCCGATCGTGTTTTCCGGCAAATGTCCCATCACCGACTGAAAGTCTGGCACGAAGGTGCCATAGACATCATCGGTCAGGATAATCAGATCCGGACGTCGGGTATTGACGAAATGCACCAGCCGGGCCATGACCTCGGGGCTGATCGCAACCGACGAAGGGTTGCCTGGATTGACAAGGAAAAGTGCCTTGACCTTCGGGTCGGCCAAGAGCTCCAGATGATCATCCGTCAACTGAAAATGGTGTTCTTCCTCTGACGATATGTCGACCACGTTCAACCCGTAGTCTTCCAAAAGCGGCATTTCCAAATAGGGCGTAAAGATAGGTGTGCCCAAAGCTATTGTATCGCCTGCGTTAAGCAGTCGCTGGTTTTTAAGCGCCTTGAAAATATAGCACATCGCGGCGGTACCACCTTCGACAGCATATATGTCGAATTTTGCCTCGGGCCGATGCCCGGCGCACATCGCCCACATTATGTATTCGTGCACAATGGCTTCGTTGTGTTTCATGCATCGGTCAGGCATTGGATAGTGGTCGCCCACAATGCCATCGGTTAGTTCAAGGACGAAGTCGTCAGGCGTGAAACCAAATTTTTCAGCGGCGTAATCCACCATTGCCGCCAGCGTGTCGGCACCTGGAGGTCCATTCTGTTCCAAAGAATTGGCGCAATAGGCTTTCAACCTCACGTAAGAACCGTTGCCTTGAGGCATTCCGGCCAACCCGACCTGAGGTTCATTGCGGTGCCGTTTTGCCTCGGTCATCGCAAACTGGCCCAGCAGGAAGAACGCCTCGCGTGCTTTGGTTGCGATCCAGTTGGGATTCCCACGCCCTGCATTCAGATAGGGCAGGGCCATCTGATGCGACTCTTTCTGAGCCAGCTTGATGAGTTCGTCTTTGATCTGAAAAGGGCTAAGATGTTCAAATTTGTGCAAGTTGAGCGTCTCGGTCATGACAATAAACCTTTCGTAAAAACTTCAGGAAAATTCATCGAAATCGTATGCAAACCATAGGGCCAAAGTAAACAACGCTCTGATCGAAGGCACGGGCGGCGTCACAGACTCTGGTATTCAAGACTTGGCCTTAGAACAGGGTATTTAATGCCCAACCCACGGTGAGCTAGGCCATTTTCAGTGTGCTTTGGATGCCATCTTGTCAGAATTAAGCACAGACGCCATAGTTGCCGTTAGAAATTTATGTATTCGATTATTTTTTGAAGCGCTTTTGCAAGGAGCTGAACAAAATCGAAACGCAACAATCTCGGTTTTTTCAAGAACTCCTCTGGTTCCTGCTGTTTATTGGCTGGGTCCCTATGTTGGCGTCCTATGCATTTGTGCTGGACCCGGTGGCCACTGGCAAGACGGGTGTTCTGACGACGATTACCGATCAAATAACGCTTTATCAGCAGCGTGGTTGGGGGCATCCGGCCATTGGTATTTTGGGGTTGGCAGGGCTTGTTTCCGCGGGCCTAGTCATCCGGCTCGGGCGTTTGTCGCTTTGGCCAATTCCGGCCTTTTTGTTGTGGTCGTCGCTGATTTATCAGTTCAATTCGATGGGGGCCGGCGGCGCATTTGAGATGACCACGCACGTGATTTATGCCGCTCTTGCTGCCGCATGCACCTATCTTTTTCTGCGCCACGGTCATTTGCTTTCCACGTCATTCATAGGGTTTACCACTATTCTGTTTCTGGATGTAGCTGGGTCACAGATTACGCAACTTTTCGGTACAGCGCCGGGTACCAGCTTGCTGGGTATGATGTTTTTTGGCTATCAACCCAAACCGGTGAACGCACTGTTGTTCCTGACGATATCGGTGCTGGTTCGAATGCTGTGGATGATGGTCCGTGACAACTGGCAGTTTGTCACAACACTTTCTAAATCGGATCTACGCTCCGCCAGTCGCAAGACATTACGACTCTGGAGCCCTGCATTGGCTGTTTTTGTTTTTTTCGGTGGGTTTTGGTGGGCGCTCGTAAATTTGTGGATCGAACCACAGATGGTTGCCGATGTTGAACGCCGGACGGCCGAGTTAGAAAACCGGGCAATTATCTGGGTGATCGAAAACGAGCCGATGGCGCAAGACAGCCATGTTCCGTACGTCAAATCTTGGTCCCGTAGCTATCCAAGCGCGGACCCGCTGGAACGCGCTATCAATCAGTGGTCGGATCTGTATCTGATTTCGGTGCATAAACGTGTGAGTCTCAACCTTAAGACGGTTGAACGGGACGCAAAGAACGACCTTGCTCGTGTACCCCTAGCTGTAAAAGACCAGATGAATACAGCCTTTCCCAAAGAGGTTTTGCCCTTGTTGGAAAAGCCGGGCTGGTGCTTTCCACTTGATCCTGTCTGCAAGACAAAGGAATGGATCGTCGAAGGGGCCAACCAGATGATGGTGGATGCGCGGACCGGAATGATAGACGGCACCACCGATTTTGCGGGATGCATTACTCTGGCATCGTCTGACCCGAACAGGCCCCGAAACTGCCCCAGCGATGTCGCTCTGGCTGATGACGTGTCAGATGCTTCAACCCGGGTTCAAAGCTACTACCAACAGGTTTATCTAACCACGCACACGACAACCACATCGACCGTAACAGGCGGCTTTAGAACCTGGCGCAACGTATCGCTGCTTTTGACGTTGTACAGTGTCATTATTCTGCTCAAGACTTTCCTTATTGTTTTCTCGCGCGTGATATTTGCGCCAAACGGGGCCGCCAGTCTGCATGCACAGTTTCTGCCAGATGACCCCCCATCTTCAGCGTCTGTTTTGGCTAACCATGGGCAGCACTACCGCATCCCCATTACCGAAAAAGATGCGTATTTTGTAGCGCGTTGGGGCGTAACGTTGGAAGGGCCTCCGCCCGCCCGACGCCGCCCGCTTGGGTTTCGAATGCCTGTCGCACGCATTGCCAGCGGTACATGGGCGATGAATCGGATTGAGGGCAACCGCGCAGAGAAACCCGATGAATTTGACGCGGAACTGAAAGTCGACGAGCCTGCAGAACTTGTTTCTTGGTCCCTTCAACCTGGTGAGCGTGTGATTTTAAGGTTTTCAGATTTCGTCGGAATGAGCGAAACATTGAAAATGGGACGCATTGCCAGTCTGGGTCTTTCGACGCTGATACTGGGGCGTATGATCTACTATTATGCAGAAGGTCCAGGAACCCTGATCCTTCGAACCACCGCGGCTGCGCGTCTTACGCCTTCATCTGAGGCGGAAAAACCTGCTCCAATGCCCAAGCTGGTCGCCTGGGGTAGCAGTACAAGATTCAGCATTTTTGCCGCTCTTACAACGATGGACACTTTCTTAAGTGGATACAATCTCAAAACAGCGCCAAAAGATGCAGTCGTCTGGGATAGTTCAACCCGCCGTGGAGATGGTCCGGGGACAGGGATCATGCGATTTATGAAAAGCTTCTTGCTACCGCTATAAATGGCGCAAGCATAGTGGTGGACCAGTTCAGTTGGGGAAGCTCAATACCTGCTGCGAATGTCAGCTTCAGCGAATACCGCATCGCGGCGACCCAGACCCCACTCAAAGCCCAGTTTGGGCCGAATATGACTTGTTGCATTCAGCCGTTAAACCAAATCGGCGCATCGTCTTCTGACCAAGTTGCATACTTTCTCATCACCAGCAAAAAAGCTTCACTGTTTAGGAACTGATCCAACCAAGCGATTAAACTTGGCCACTTCTGTGCATCAAACCAAGCCCTGTCTATATGTGCAAACTGGCGAACAAATGGCAGAAGCGCTACATCGGCCAGGGTGGGTCTCTCCCCAAAAAGCCAGGCCCGCCCAACTAACCGTTCGTTGAGGTCGAGCAAGTATCCCATCGCTTTCTTGCGTTCCTCATTGAAGTCTAGATCCGGATAACGCGTAGCGTATTTTGTGTGATCCAGTGCAGTTTTGAACGGGCCATCATTTGCCGAAATTAGGTCCCAGCCTTCAGAGGGCATGTCCAAAAGCCGTTGCGGGTCATTTTGTTGGAGCGCCCAAACCATGATTTCCAAGCTTTCATCTATGACTTTGTCTGGAAGTCGAAGCGCGGGCACTGTGCCGGACGGAGATGTTTGCAAGAAAGCTTCTGGTTTGTCCCGCAAGAGAACTTCGCGCAGCTCGACTTTTACACTTGAACTCGCAAGTGCGAGCCGGGCTCTTATCGCGTAAGGGCATCGACGAAACGTCCAAAAGGTTGGGTAGTTGTCCATACTAGATTTTATCTCCAGATCTATCTGGCTGCCCAAGGTATCTGCCCGCCTTGTCAGCGCGTCGCGGAACAAAAGCGTGTTGATCAGGCAATTCAACCAACCCGGTTCGAATCTCCATATCTCCCATCGCGCGTTCAACTATCGGCCTTGGCAGCTATGCCAGGCAAGGGCGCGCACCGACATAGATGTTGGCATGCTCCCGCAAGATTGCGCGACACATAACGCCAGGCACAAACGGTCCGTGCCCTTTCTCCGCGATCAACTTCCATGTGTGGGTTATAAGATGCCCATCGAGCTTCCCGGAATCACTCACCTCCATGCCGCAGCGATCGCTTCCGAAGGGATAGAGCGCCTTAGAGAGCAGGTGGAGTGCGGAATAGGCCATGCCCGGCAGAATTGCAATGTCGATCAGGTCGATCTCATCCAGACCGTCGATCAAGTCTTTGACGATGCATGAGGACAGGCCGGGTACACTGTATGCACCAGACAGCACAAAAACGCCTGCGGCTGCCCGAGGGGGAAGGCAGCGTCTTATCCCTGATGGCCAGGGGGGTGGCTTGTCCAAATCCTGCAGCCCCAAAAACAATCGCGGCGGTGCAGACCTCGCCGGTACTTTTTGCGCCAGGACGCGTTGCTATTCTAGTTAATCGGGCGGAAAGCTAACCTTCTCTGCGCTTGGCAAATGGATCGTCGTTTCCAAGTAATCGGACGTTTCGATCAAGGCCTATGCTTCAGCGCCTGCTACAGTGGGCGACATTGAAGTGATGCACTTGGTTTACAAAGCTCAACTTGAGTCAGGCATCTGTCCGATCGCTCAATTTGCATAACTGACAGTACAAGTGGCAGTTTAGGTATAAAATCTTCGTTCAGTCAGAGACTTCGCAACAGATCCCGCCCATGACCCTGGGATCGTCGAAAACGTGCTTTGTGGCCGCCATTGCCCTCAGTCTGACCACACATGGCAGGCGACGGCGCAGAGGGTCTTGGACTGGCTAAGCCGTAAGGCTTAAGCGATGCTGCTGGTTCTCTGGCCACCCCAAAGCCTCGGGGTTCACTGGTTTGAAGAGATATTGGTTTCAATAACAAATCGGGTCACTGGATCGGTGTCTTCGTTCTCCAGCATCGCCAAAAGCTGATCATCCAATTCTGCGATATTCCAGTTACGAGCGACGATAGCGACATCCAACGCCAAGTCGCCGCTGCTATTCAACTCAGTGGAAAAGACTTTAACAATTTGGCCTCGAAGGCTTGGGAGAGCCGTGCCGCCATCCGCTAATGCCCGAATAAGACCGCGCTTGCTTTCCAAATTCCGGTTCTTCATTTTCAGCGCATTATCGATGGCTTCCACTGCTTGCGATCGATCGACTTCAATTCCGGCCAGCGCCCATTCGTATACGTAACCTCCACTGGAACGCAATGCGCGTGGGTACCGAGACCTAACGACTGAAACCGCCTCGGCATCTCCTGTCTGCAGACCCAACAGTCGAATCGAGACAGGAACAAAACTGATACGGTAAATATTGCGAAACTCGTTCAGCAGCTGATCTTTTGGCACCCTTGGGCGAAGTGACTGGACTACAGAATATGGCGCTCGATCCATCTCAATCAACGCAGTGTCGCGCAGTACGGGGTCATCGGAGGTTATGTGGTGAACAAAAAACGCGGCACGCTCCGGAGAACTTACGTCGTCAGGTTTCCAAATTTTTGCCGCAGCTTCAAGGCTTTCCAGAAATTTCTCCCTTTCGGGGGTCAGTGTGAAAATTCTCTTCCAACTGCGCGAAAAACTGCGGCCCGCGGCATCTTTGTTGACAGCTCCGTAGGTAAAGAGAATGCGCATTTGCGGATCAGTGCGAAAGGCCGCCCGGGTTGTGCTGTCGATGAGAAACGGAATCTCGGGCGCTCGTTCGAGGCGCTGTTGGGTCCCTTTGATCAGCTTCACCGGGGCAAAACTAAATGGATTTTCGGCGGACGGAGCAGCCAATACGATGATCTCGGCCCCGATCAAATGATCGGCAAGCGATGCGTTTGGTAACGTGACGCAAACCGGGCAGGCGTGCGCAGAGTGAGGGTACGAAATTGCCGCCAGAAATGCGCCGATGACCAATAGGGTCAGACTCGAAAACCGGATCAAACGCCCCCGGAAAGTGCAGAGAAGACCGTTAGGGCCCCAAAATGAAGCGTTTTGGTTGAGCACTTGGAGCGCCTCCGATCCTGAACCGACGCATACGTCGAACAATTGTCCGGTTATGTGCTTATAGCACTGATCAAAGCATCTGGATCAAGCCTGGTGGTCTGACGGGGTCCTAAACATTTGGGGCCTGCGACCGCTGCATCAGGCAACTCCATTAACAGAAAATCTGGATTAACGTATGCCAAAAAGGAATGGGGCAGCCATGGACATTCGCCAAGTCGAGGCTTTTCAGGCGGTCATGACCTATGGAACGGCTGCTCGTGCGGCGGCCTCAAAGGCGATCAAAGTCTGCAACGGCGGCAGCAGACGCCGCATTCGGTTGCTGTCAAAGCCAACCGGTTCAAGTCTTGACAATGCACCGGTCCGAAGAAGGTCCAATTTGTTTTAAAGGGCATGTCGCAACACATACCTGCATA
Source organism: Ruegeria sp. HKCCD7628 (assembly GCF_057221005.1). Taxonomy (NCBI): domain Bacteria; kingdom Pseudomonadati; phylum Pseudomonadota; class Alphaproteobacteria; order Rhodobacterales; family Roseobacteraceae; genus Ruegeria; species Ruegeria sp. HKCCD7628. Next base: position 56,498 of record NZ_JBWVBA010000012.1, on the reverse strand, counting down.
AGTTTTCGTTGGGCAAAGCGTAAGTAATTCGTTCCTGTGATCAAGGCGGTGGCACCGGCAGAAGGGTTCGAAACAGAAAGGGGCGAAATGTTGGCCCCGACCGAATTCACAAACGCAATGCGCAAAGCGGCGAAAACCGTCCCTATGGCGCCACCGTCAGCGCAGTTTGTTCCCTAACGGCGGCGCCACCAGCAGTGTTGATTTGTATCAACAAGAAAAGCCGCATTCTGGAGATGATTAAGGAACACGGTGTTTATTGTGTCAACTACATCGCGCAGCAGCATGACAAGCTGGCGCTTGCCTTTGCCGGTGCCTCCGAATTCGTGGGTCAGCGTAACTTCGCATCTGTGCGTTGGATGGTTGATCAACAGACAGGCCTGCCGGTTCTATCTGGCGCGACAGCAATTTTTACTTGCTTGCACATCCAAACTGTTTCCTTCGGCACGCACCGAATTCTGATCGGCAAGGTCGAACGCGCCGAAAGCTCTGAGGCTAAACCGCTGGCGTAGTGGGTTGGCGGCTTTCGATCGCTGGCCGATCCCGAATAGTCCAGCTTTCGAAGGCATTGGCGAATGTACATGGAACATAGTTGTTTAACATACGATAGGACTGGCAGGAAAGTTCAACCTGCCGTCGCATCAATGTCTCTACGCACCGCAACAAGGCAAGTTCGCGTCGAATGATCAAAAGACCGTTTTTTCCAAGAGGCAGCCTTTCGTACTTGTTCCACTGAATGACCACTACGCAACCAGAGATCGCTTCACATAAAACGGCTTCAACGGTGTTCGCGGTTCGTTATGATCTTGCCAATCATCCAATGGTTGCGAAACCGGCCATTCAGGGTGCTGTGCGACGACAATTGCAATGCGTAACGGAGAGGCACTTAGTTGCAGTAGTAAAGAATGCGCTTTGATCATGAAGTGTTTCGGGCTCCTAAAAACCGAAACGACTTACAGGACTATTGGGAGCTCCAGTGTAATGCTCGCTCCTTTTTCGACTTGATTGATTGCGACCGTTCCTCGATGGCGCTCCGCCACCGCTGAAACAATTGACAACCCTAAACCGCTGCCTTGGGAATACTCCAGCTGCGAAAACCGACTGAATGCTGCTTCGCTTTGGTCGGGCGAAAGACCTGTTCCGTCATCGGCCACCGTAAGCTTTACGTGCCCGCCATCACGGCGCAGCGTGACAGAAATTCGGCTCAACTGAGTACCACCGTGCTTAACTGAGTTATCCAGCAGGTTTTTTATGGCCTCAGTCAAAAAGACCTGATCTCCTGAAGCCATAATTGCCGAGCCCGGCATCGACACCTCAAAATCGATCCCTTTTGCGAGGATGTGCACCCCCATTTCCGCGCAAGCCTCTTCGACGACCAAGCGGAAATCAATCTTCTCCATCTGATCTTGATGCGTAGGTTGCCGTAGCCGTTCCAATGACAATAACTGATCCGCGACTGTGGCCGAATTCTTTGCGGCTGCCACAAGCTCAACAATGCGTTTGGCCCTGTCCTCATCCGTTTTTGCATCGCGCAGAGCCTCGGCCATGGACTGGACTGCGGCTGCCGGATTTCGTAGCTGATGCGCGGCTTCAGAGATAAACACTTGATGGGCGTTAATGCTGTGTTCGACCTGCCCAAACAGTCGGTTCAGTGTTCGGACAATTCCATGCACTTCGACAGGGACCGAGCGTTTGATCTGGCTGAGGTCGTCGGGTGAGCGAATATCAATGGCGTCCTGTAGATCCAGCAATGGCCGCAAGCCACGCGCGACACCGAACCAGACGACAACGGCAAGCGTGGCCAGAAGGATCCCCATCAGAATCGCGGCGCGGATCGACAGTTCATTGGCAAAGTTGTTGCGATCCGCGAGACGTTGCCATGCCGTGACCGTCGCATCGCCCGCCAGATTACCCAGTGTGACCCGTTCGGTCATTTTCAGCACACGCACCGGCTCGCTGCGGTAAACAGCTTCGAAAAAATGCGGTTGGTAAATGTCTTGCTCCGACGGGTTTTCTGTGGCCGGGGGATACGCGTACCCGGTCACGTAAATACCGCCGGGTCCGGTCACGTGATAAAAAATCTCTCCGCCTGACGCGTCGCGGATCAAGCTGCGCGTGGTGGGCGACAAGGCATCGCCTTCTGACACCGCCACATCGCGTGAAATGGCCAGACCGGCGGACAACAGGCTGTCGTCAAAAAGCTCCTGTGCCGTTTGTTGAGCAACCGTGTAGCGCCAGTACCCAAGCAGGATTGCGAGCAGCACTAATGGCGTCAGGATCAGAATGAAAAGCCTAAGCCTGAGCGAACCGTGCCGGATCACTTTTTCACCTCAAGCAGATATCCAAGGCCACGGGCCGTCTTGATCTGGATGCCAAAATTCTGAAGGCGCTTTCGCAGTCGTGACACATGCGGCTCGACGGCTGAATCGTCAACATCGGCGCCCACGCCGTAGACGTAGTCGGTCAACTGACTTTTGGGGACGATCCGGCCACGTCGTTCCAACAGGCATTCAAGCACTGCCATTTCCCGACGCGGCACATCGAGCACTTGGCCCTTTGCGCTGACCTGCCGGGCGGTGCGGTCGAATTCCAGGTCTCCGATGGTCTCACGCGTGCCGTACTCCAGTTGTTTGCGGCGGGACAGGGCGCGGATGCGGGCCTCAAGTTCGTCCATCTCGAAGGGCTTCACTAGGTAGTCATCAGCGCCCATATCCAGGCCTGATACGCGATCGCTGGTCTCGGTGCGCGCGGTCAGCAGGATAACAGGCGCACTGTCGCCCCGATGGCGCAGCGACCGCAAGATCTCAAGACCTGACCGACCCGGCAGGTTGATGTCCAGAACGATCAGATCTGCACCTTCCTGTTCCAGATACAGATCGGCGGCATCGCCATCTGTCAGCACGTCAGCAGCATGGCCCCGATCCCGCAGGCGATAGGCAATGGCGTTAGCAAGGGTCTCATTGTCCTCGACGATTACGATCCGCATTCGGGCTCCTGCAAGTTTCGCGCAAGGTTGGCGGTCCATGATTGCCAGATGGGAGGGGGAATCAACCCCACAGTTCTATTTGCGATCACGGTGGCGCGGAGGGCGTCAACGTGGTTGTCTGGTCAACAGGGAGGAACCAATGGCCATTTCCAACTTCACTCGTCGCGCCTTCGTGGGGCTGATCGCCGCCGCCGGACTCGCCGCGCCTGCCGCTGCCGAGGTCGATTTCTCGGGCAAGACCGTCGAATGGGTCATTCCGTTCTCGGAAACGGGTGGGTCGGCCAAATGGGCCAACTTCTTTGCCCCGCTTCTGTCCGAGGCGCTGCCGGGTCAGCCAACCGTTGTGGTTAAATTCATGCCCGGTGCAGGATCGACCAAGGGTGCTAACTGGTTTCAGGAGCAGAGCCATGACGACGGCACTCTGCTGTTCGGCACCTCTGGCTCGACACAGTTCCCGTATCTGCTGAGCGACCCGCGTGTGCGCTATGAATACAACGATTGGATTCCGGTTATGGCGTCGGGCACCGGCGGTGTCGCCTATCTGAACGCCGAAGATGGGGCCAAGTTTGATGGTTCCGCCAATGCGCTGAAAGACACCAATTTCATCTACGGCTCGCAGGGCGCGACCCGTTTAGACCTTGTGCCGCTGCTGGCCTGGCAGATGCTGGGCATGAATGTTGAGCCGGTCTTTGGCATTAAGGGCCGCGGTGACGGTCGCCTGATGTTCGAACGTGGTGAGGCCAATATCGACTACCAGACATCCTCGGGCTATCTGGGCGGCTCGGCCCCGCTGGTTGAGGCTGGTCAAGCTGTGCCGATGATGACGTGGGGTGCGCTGGACGCCGATGGCAACATCGTGCGCGATCCAACCTTCCCGGACATTCCGACTTTCAAGGAGGTCTGTGAGGCCACCGATGGCTGCGAAACCAGCGGCGAAGCATGGGACGCATGGAAAGCCTTCTTTGTGGCAGGTTTCCCGGTTCAGAAGCTGGCCTTCCTGCCCGGTGACACGCCGCAAGAGGTCGTCGACGCCTATACCGCAGCGTTCCAAGCTGTGACCGAGCGGGGCGATTTTGCCGATATCTCCTCGAAGCGCGTCGGCAAGTATCCGGTGTTTGTAGGTGACGGTTCGAAAGCGGCACTGCAGACAGCGACAAATGTGGATGACAATGCCAAGCAATACGTCCTGAACTGGCTGAAAGAGGCCTACGGCGTCGAACTGAATTAAGCCGACACGTCGTCGCGTGCCCAACGAAGGGCGCGCGCTTTTCTAAGTACAAGACAATTTATGAAAGGCGGCCGCTATGGAGGTTTTCGCCACCGCTCTACCTGCGCTCAGCGACGCGTGGGGTCTGATCCTGCAACCCATCGTTCTGGGGTATCTCATTCTCGGCGTCGTTATGGGGTTGGCCGTGGGCGTCTTTCCGGGCCTCGGTGGCATCGCCGGCCTTTCGCTGCTGCTGCCTTTCATGTTCGGCATGGATCCCATCCTGGGTCTGGCCCTGATGATCGGGATGGTGGCGGTGGTTCCGACCTCTGACACCTTTGCATCAGTTCTTATGGGTATCCCCGGTAGCTCAGCCTCGCAGGCAACCGTGCTGGACGGCTTCCCTATGGCGAAAAAGGGCGAGGCTGCGCGGGCCCTGTCAGCGGCCTTTGCTTCATCACTTTTCGGCGGTTTGGTCGGCGCAACTTTTCTGACCATGTTCATCCTGGTCGCGCGGCCCATCGTTCTGGCCTTTGGTCTGCCCGAGATGCTGATGATCACCATTCTGGGCTTGTCGATGGTTGCCATTTTGGCAGGACGCATCCCACTGAAAGGCGTCGCTGCCGCCGGTCTGGGCCTGATGGTTGGCACGATTGGTGAGGCTGACGCGGGCGGCTCACTGCGCATGGCGACCTATGACATTCCCTACCTGACGGACGGTCTGAAACTGGTCATCGTGGGATTGGGTATCTTTGCCGTGCCCGAGATCGTTTCACTGCTGCGGCAGGATCGGTCAATTGCCAAAGGAGCCTCGCTGGGCGCCGGTTGGTTGGACGGGGTCAAAGACTGGTTCGCCAATATCTGGCTGTCGGTTCGTTGTTCGATAATCGGTGTGGTTGTTGGGGTCATTCCGGGCCTCGGTGGCTCGGTTGTCGACTGGATTGCCTACGGTCACTCGGTGCAATCCACCAAGGACAAGAGCAATTTCGGCAAAGGCGAAGTGCGCGGCGTCATCGGCCCGGAAAGCTCGAACAACGCCAAAGAGGGCGGAGGACTGGTGCCAACTCTGCTGTTTGGCATCCCTGGTTCAGGCTCGATGGCGATTTTCATTGGCGCGGTGGCTTTGCTGGGGTCGGGCGATATCGAGGTCGGTCCGAGCATGCTCAAGGACAATCTCGACATCACTTATTCTATCGTCTGGCTGCTGGCGTTGGCCAACGTCGTCGGGACCATCCTGTGCATCGCGGCCTCGGGCGGGATCGCCAAGCTGACCACGATCCGTTTCACCTATCTGGCGCCGTTCCTGTTCATGTTGATCAGCTTTGCAGCGTTCCAGTCCGGCCAAAACTTCGAAGACTTGCTGGCCCTGTTCGTGATCGGCCTGATCGGCATCTTTTTACGCCGTTTCGACTGGTCGCGCCCGGCCTTCCTGATCGGTTTCGTTCTGTCGAACCCGGTTGAGAAGTTCACCAACCAGGCATTCCAGATCGCTTCGTTCCGGTTCCGTAAGAGCTTTGGCGAAGGCATGGAATACGTCTTCAGCCCGATCGTGATCGTCCTGATCGTGGTCACCGTGGTCTCAGTCATTCTGGGCATCCGACAAGCCAAGATGATCATGTCCGAAGGAGACGTTCACGCAGGTACCAAACGCGCGCCGCTTATCTTTCTGCTGGTGATCATGGCCTATCTGATCGTCGCTTTGGTCAACGCCAACATGATCCCCGACTACAACATGACCGACAAGATCATCCCGCTGGTGATCGGCAGCGTCTCGCTATTCTGTTGCGTGATCCTTCTGATCCAGATGATGCGACGTCCCGAAGGTGACGCGATCTTTGCCGACAAGGAAATCGCCGGTGAGGACGCCAGCGCCCCCCATGGTCTGTGGTCAACGCTGGGGTGGTTCGCCAGCCTGATCGCAGCAACCTGGGTGGTGGGCTTCATCCTCGCTCTGCTGGGCTTCCTGATAGCGTTCTTCCGTATCCGCGCCGGGGCAAGCTGGCAGATGACACTGATCCTGACCGCCTGCGGCATCGGTTTCATGTGCCTGATGGCGGGCGCGCTGAACCGCGATTTCCCGCCGGGTCTGTTGCAAGACATGGTCAGCCTACCCTGGCCGTTGAAGTGAGGGATTCAAAATGACTCAAACCGCAATCCCTTACATCTTCATGCGTGGTGGTACGTCAAAAGGCCCGTATTTTCGCCGCTCAGATTTGCCCGAGGATCTGGACACGTTGGCCGAGGTGCTGATCGCCGCCCTTGGTTCCGGGCAGTCGCTGAACATCGACGGCATCGGCGGCGGCGCGGCGGTGACTACGAAGGTCGCGATGCTATCGGTCAGCGAGGATGACTGGGCCGATATCGACTATTTCTTCGCGCAGGTCTCGGTAGAGGACAAGCTGGTCGATTTCAAACCAACCTGCGGCAATATCCTGTCCGGCGTTGCTCCTGCCGCCATCGAAATGGGGCTGTTCAATCCGCAAGGCGATGAAACCGAAATTCGCATTCGGGCCGTCAACACTGGGGCTCGGGTTGTAGCCAAGGTGAATACACCCGGGGGCGAATTGACCTATGAGGGCGATGCGGAGATTGCCGGTGTTCCCGGTCATTCAGCGCCGGTGCAGCTGAGCTTCATGGGCGTGGTCGGCTCGGCCACCGGAGCGTTCCTGCCTACGGGCAACCTGCGCGATACTGTTCAGGGCATCGAACTGACTTGCATGGATGTCGCCATGCCGATGGCCATCGCCCGCGCCACCGACTTCGGTTTGACGGGTTATGAAAGCGCTGAAGAGTTGGACGCCGACAGAAATTTTTTTGACCGAATGGAGGCTGTTCGGATTGAGGCCGGGCAACAGATGGGCATGGGAGATGTTTCCAAGTCAGTGACACCCAAATTCGGCCTAGTCGCGCCTGCCAGAGACGGCGGAACGCTTGCAGTGCGGTATTTCATGCCGTGGAAGGCCCACCCGACCATGGCTGTCACCGGGGCACAGTGCATGGCTTCTTGCGCTTTAACGCCCGGGACTGTTGCGGACGGCTTGCTGGATCGTCCGACTAACAGCCCGGCAGAAGTCATTCTGGAACACGCTTCGGGCAAGATCGACGTGTTGGTGGACTTCTCCACCGCCGACGGGTTCTCGGTGGACGCGGCGGGCCTAGTACGGACCGCGCGCAAGCTGGCGGACGGGCATGTTTATGTGCCTGAGTCTGTTTGGAACGGGAGTTGATCAGGTGTCACCCAAATGGTATACTGTGGTATACATAATGGGAGAACGCGATGGACAACTATTCGGAATGCCTCGCTATCGCGCGTCAAGAACTCAGGTTGGCGCAGTCGGCTCTTCGGCGGGACATCGCGGACTACCCGACACCGATTGCTGGCTGCGATGAGCAGTTCAACCATCTGCTGGATCATAGCGAACGGGTCCACAATGCACTTGCTGCTCTCGACACATGTCATTTTGTCCCGACGCCAAGAAAACTCAACACCGAGCAGGGTATAGAAAGCCGATGAAGGTCCACATTCTTGATGATTGGTTTGACACGTTGCGCGGCGCGCCTTGCTTTGATAAACTCACCGGTCATGAGGTGACGGTATGGACGGATCATGTCGAAGACACTGACACTCTGGCCGAGCGACTGCAGGACGCGGAGGTGCTTGTCCTGTTCCGTGAACGTACCAAAGTCACCCGCGCCTTGCTGGAGAAATTACCGAACCTGAAACTTATCAGTCAGCGCAGCGTTTATCCTCATGTCGATGTCGAAGCCTGTACAGATCAGGGTGTGTTGTTGTGTTCGAACATGCATGGTGGGACGCCGTCCTACGCCGCAGCCGAACTCACTTGGGCACTGATCATGGCCGGGATGCGAGACTTGCCTGCGCAGATGGCCTCTGTCAAAGCGGGGCATTGGCAGGCCGGAGTTGGCAAGACCCTGAGAGGGCGGCAGTTGGGGCTGTATGGATATGGCCGTATCGCCCGCGCTGTTGCTGGCTACGCCGAGGCATTCGGGATGGATGTGGTCTGGTGGTCTTCGGATGCAGGCCGGGCACGCGCGCAGGCCGACGGCGTGCAGATTGCCACAAGCCGCGAAGCGTTCTTTGCCAACAGCGATGTTGTCTCGGTCCACGTCCGCCTGAAGCCCAACACGAACGGTATCATCACAGCGTCAGATTTTTCGCAGATGCAACCGGGCGCGATGTTTGTGAACACCTCCCGGGCCGGGCTGATCGCTCCGGGTGCTTTGTTGGACGCGCTGAACGCCGGTCGCCCGGGGAAGGCCGCAATTGATGTCTTCGATACCGAGCCGCTCACCGACCCGACTGACCCTTTGCTATCGCACCCAAACCTGATTGCGACACCGCACATAGGTTTTGTGACTGTGGACGAATTCGACCTGCAATTCGCAGATATTTTTGATCAGGTGAATGCCTATGCTGAAGGTGCCCCTATTCACATGATCAACCCCGAGGTTTGGACCAGCGCAGGATAAGATTGGCCGCTATGGGCGCGCCGATGATAACCAGCACGATCCTTGTCAGATGGTGGGTGATCACAAAGCCCAGATCCGCGCCCGAAACGATGGCCAGTACCGTCATCTCGGCCTGTCCACCGGGGGCAAAGGCCAAGAAGGCCTCGACCGGTTGACCCAGTCCCAGTGTGGTGACAACGGCGGTGAAAACGGCTGCAAGGATGGCAAGGACGACGACATAGGCGAAGCCCGCTGCAACCACCCGGCGGAGTTCGACCCATGTGACGCCCACGAACTTCACGCCTATTCCACAGCCAATAAAGAATTGCGCTGCAAGGATGGCCTCGCGGGGTGGTCGGGTATGAATGAAATCCGCCAGTGACAGGGCTGCCGTCAGGATCATTGGCCCGAGGATGGATGCCCCGAACAGGCCGATCCGCTCACCGCCTTTCCAGCCTATAAGGGCGGCCAGTACCATCAGCGCCAACTCATGCATCGGCAGGTCGCCCGCAGGCTCTCCGATTGGGTTGGTGAGTTGAGCATCGTAGAACACCGTCAGAAATAGCGGGGCCAGAGTTACGATGATCAGCACGCGCGTACCGTGGATCAGGGATAGCGTACGCGGGTTGGCGCCAGCTTCGGTTCCAAAAATGATCATGTCCTGCAGTCCGCCCGGCATGGCAGCGTAAAACGCCGTCGTGGAGTCAAATCCCCAAAACTTGCGAAAGAAAGGCACTCCGACCAACGCGATCAGCAGGATGAAGAACGGGACCAGTGCGATAGACGCCGCCATCTTCGGCAATTCTACAAACAGGGCAGGGGTTATCGAAGCCCCAACTGCAACGCCGAGTATGGTGCGCGCTGCAACCGAGACCTGACCAAAACCTTCCATTGGGGCATGCGCCAGGGCGGCTATGAGACACGCGCTCATTGGGCCGAACAGAAAGGGTAGCGGCAGATTCAATGCCCAAAAAATGCCGGTGCCCAGCAGTGCAAGGACCAGTGTTACGGCCCGCTTTGTCAGGAGAGAGGGTGTTTTGTCTTGGATGGGCAAGGCGCGGCTTCCAACAATATTGACTCGCTATGTATCCAAATGTATACAATTGGACGCAAGAAGACAAGTGAGCGCTCGATGACCATTCAAGACGACCCCTTACAGCCTGGCCCACAAGGCAATTCTGCGTATCAGCGCTTACTGGACGAGATTCGCGAGGGCACACTGCTGCCTGGCGAACGCCTGCGTGAGATTGAGCTGTCAGAACGATTAGGGGTCAGCCGCACACCGGTGCGGGAGGCTATCCGTCAGTTGGAGGCCGACGGGCTAGTCACTCATGTGCCCCGGCAGGGCGCAACCGTACGCAGCCTCGATTACGCCGAAGTAATGGAACTCTATGAGATGCGCGCGGTGCTCGAGGGTACTGCGGCCCGTTTAGCAGCGCGTGCTGCGTCGGAAGTCGAATTGGACGAGTTGGGCGTTTTGAACGATCGCTTGGCCGAGGCAGGCACCGGCTCGGAGGCGGCTCGGATCAACCGGATTTTTCACGCCACACTTTTGGATGCGGCAAAGAATCGGTTTCTTGCCAAGTCTATGTTGTCTTTGCAAAAAGCGCTGTTGATCCTTGGGCCATCTCAATTGCTGGACGGTGATCGGGCCGAGACAGCAGTGGCAGAGCATAAGCGTGTCATGGCTGCCTTAAAGGCCCGCGATGGTGCAGCGGCTGAAACAGAGATGCGCGCGCATATTCAGGCCGCACAACGGATGCGTATTCGGGCGTTGCAAGAACGCGACCGGACAACCGATGAAAATCAATAGGTAGACAGGATATGGCAACCCAAAAGGAAGCTTATGATATCGCTGTGATCGGCGGTGGGAATGCAGCCCTTTGCGCGGCGATGACTGCTGCCGAGGCAGGCGCCCGTGTTCTGATCCTCGAGACGGCACCAAAACCCTATCGTGGGGGGAACTCACGCCATACGCGCAATTTTCGTTGTATGCATGGTGCTCCTCTGGGCCCTCTGATCGAAGAATATAGTGAAGATGAGTATCTTGAAGATCTGCTCAAGGTCACTGGCGGCAAAACCGACGAACATCTTGCTCGCCTCGCGATCCGAACCTCCGAGGAATGCCTGCCGTGGATGGAAGAACACGGTGTGCGGTTCCAACCCTCTCTGTCTGGGACACTGTCGCTGGCGCGGACCAACGCGTTTTTTATGGGGGGTGGGAAGTCTCTGGTGAACGCCTATTACCGAACTGCCGCGGGTTTGGGTGTCGATGTTCTGTACGAAGCTGCTGTCACGCATCTGGAGTTGAATGGTGATCGGATCGAGTGGGTCGACTACGCCTATGCAGGCCAGTCTCATCGCATCACGCCCAAAGCGGTCATCGTTGCCTCGGGCGGGTTTCAGGCCGACACCGATTGGCTGACCCGTGCATGGGGTGAACCTGCAAAGAACTTCCTGATCCGGGGTACTCCATATAACCGGGGGGTTGTGCTGGCTGATCTTTTGGATCAAGGCGTCGAGAGTGTCGGCGATCCAACCCAATGCCACGCTGTCGCCATTGACGGGCGTGCGCCGAAGTTCGACGGAGGCATCGTTACCCGTTTGGACTGCGTTCCGTTTTCAATCGTCGTGAACAAGAATGCCGAGCGGTTCTATGACGAGGGCGAAGACGTTTGGCCCAAGCGCTATGCGATCTGGGGACGTCTGGTGGCGGCGCAGCCGAGTCAAGTTGGCTACGTGATCATCGATGCCAAGTCGCTGAACCTGTTCATGCCCTCGGTCTTTCCGCCGCTAAAGGCGGATACCTTGGAAGACCTGGCTGGAATGATGGACCTGCCTGCCGACAAGCTGAAGGCAACCGTTGCTGAATTCAACGAAGCATGCGGCGACACCAATGGATTTCATCCAACCGAGTTGGACGGAGTAACGACCTCCGGTCTGACCCCACCCAAGACCAACTGGGCCCGCCCGATCTCCGAACCGCCATTCTATGGTTACTCGCTGCGCACTGGCGTTACCTTTACCTATCTGGGGCTGAAGGTCGACGATACGGCTCAGTGTTCGACTCCCAGCGGCAAGATAAAAAACCTATGGGCCGCGGGCGAGACGATGGCGGGTTCGATCCTGGGGCAGGGGTATCTGGCCGGTTTCGGCATGACCATTGGAACCGTTTTTGGACGCATTGCAGGACGTGAGGCAGCCGCTTATGCAAACTGATCTTATTCAAGAAGCCCGCCGTCAGGCCGAGATCTGCAACGCCTGCCGCTACTGCGAGGGCTATTGTTCGGTCTTCCCGTCGCTGCACGCGGAACGCGCGTTCTCGGATGGGGACATCACGCAATTGGCCAACCTGTGTCACAACTGCAGGGGGTGCTACTACGCCTGTCAGTACACAGCTCCGCACGAGTTTGACCTGAACCTGCCGAAAGCTCTGGCCGAAGTGCGGCGGGACAGCTGGGAAAGCTTCGCCTGGCCGCAGCCTCTGGCGCGCCGGTTTCACACTCACGGCGGGGCTATTGCCTTGGCTCTGGTGATTGGATTTGCCCTGTTGTTCTGGGCAATTCGCGCCATTGGATCAAGCGGAGGAGAGGGGTTCTATGCTGTCCTGTCCCACAATGCGATGGTCGCCATCTTTGCGCCTGCATTCTTGTTGCCACTCTTTAGCTTGGCTATCAGCCTGAGGCGCTATTGGACGGAGGTTGGTGGCAAACCTATCCAAATGTCTGATCTGACAGCTGCGTTCAAACGCGCTGGCAAGATGCAGGACTTGGCCGCAGGCCACGGCGAGGGTTGCAATTTCGAGGACGAAGACCGATTTAGCCACGCCCGCCGCCACGTGCATCATGCAATCATGTACGGGTTTTTGCTGTGTTTTGCCTCAACCTCAGTAGCTACGATCATGCACTACGGGTTCGACCATCACGCACCTTACGGGTTCTGGTCATTGCCAAAGCTGTTTGGCGTACAAGGGGGCGTTTTGCTCACTCTCGGTTGCTGCGCGATGGTCCTGTTGAAACAGAAGTCGGACCGCAATCTTGGCGACGTCTCAGCTTGGGGTGGAGATATCGGATTCATCTTACTGCTTGGCTTTGTAGCGTTAAGCGGGCTTGTTCTCTACGCTTTCGGTTGGTCGGCAATTATGCCCGTGTTGCTTGCTGTCCATCTTGGATCAGTCCTGGCGCTCTTCTTCCTTACGCCCTACACAAAAATGGCTCACGGTTTCTATCGGCTTGCCGCCCTGGTCAGGGATGCGCAACGGAAAAGAGAAGCGTCCGTAGTCCGCCAGCAGCCCACATCTCCTGCCTGACGCGAAAGAAAATGCAATTGAATCGCATTTGATATCGAATAACGAAGTGTTGCGGCAATGCGGGTGGCGTCCAGTGTTGGAGAAGGATCTGTTTGCGTTGATCCTGACTTCCTTTTGGGCAAATTAAGGGCTGATTTGCAGATCAGACGCCGAAGGCGCCTGTTACTGCTGATCTGTCACGTGGCGAACGCGGATGGGGGCGAGGCAATGCTATTCGACAATATTTGTGCAGCCCTCAGGCGCAGCTGAGCACAAGGTATTGTCAAATAGGGTTGCCCGAGGGAGAAGGCAGCGTCTTCGTTCGGTCGCCTATGGCTCAGATGGTCGGCTGTCTATCTTTCCTAGGATGGATTTCCTAGTAGAACCGGGTAATTCATAGATCGATGCCCGATAGCTCTTTCAGGGCTGCTGATCCAGGAAAGCATCCGCAACGCTTAGATGCTTTTCCTTGATCTCCGCATTCATCCGCCTTGCTGCTCGACACATCATTGACCAGCGCGGATTGTGTGCAAGTTTATCCAGATGTTTGAAGATAAAACGCCAATACAGGCCATCCCAGACCTCTGCCCAAGGTCCTTTGCTCCAATGACTCATCTTTCGGATGTAGTTTGAACCCGAAAAATAGGGTTTGGTGGTGATAAGTCCGCCATCTGCATGCTGGCTCATGGCATAGGCGTTTGGGACCATGACCCAGTCATAGCTGTCTACGAACATCTCCATGAACCAGCGATAGACCTCATCAGGGTCGATCTCGCAAAGGAACATGAAACCACCCAGCACCATCAGACGTTCGATGTGATGGCAATAGCCGGTCTGCAGAATGCGCCTGATTGTGTCGTCAATCGGGTCGATGCCCGTGGTGCCATCGTAAAACGAGGCGGGCATCTTACGGCTGTGGCCCCAATGATTTGTGGTCCGCATGTCGACGCCGAGGTCTTCATAGGTGGCGCGCATGAACTCTCGCCAGCCAATGATCTGTCGGACAAACCCCTCGACCGAGTTGAGGGGGATATCCCGTGTCTGTGCGTGTTCAAGCGTCGCGTCCAGTACTTGTCTGGGCGTCAGCAGCCCGATGTTCAGCGCGGGGGTCAGAACGGCGTGCCACAACCAGCTTTCCCCTTCGACGATGGCGTCTTCGAAGTCCCCAAACCGATCAAATCGACGTTCCAGGAATTGTTTCAACCAATCCGCAGCCGCTCTGTGGGATGTCGGGTAGTAGAGCGTGTCCAACGATCCGAGCGCATCCGGAAAATCTGCGATCACACTATTCTTTGCAGCGTGATCAATGGCGTCATGTGCTGGCCAATCAATCCAGGGCAGACTCCCGAGCATCGCTTTGGGAACCTTTTTGCGATTGTCTTCGTCAAAGCTCCAATGGCCACCCAAAGGTTGATCACCGTCCATCAATACATCCAGACGACGGCGCTGGCTTTTGTAGAACTCGGCCATAAACCAACGTTTGCGGCCGTTGATCCACTCTGCGTTATCTGCTGGTGTGTTCAGAAAGCCGGGTGATGGGCGTATTTCCAGAGAGATGCCCACGGCCTCCGCAGCCTTTTTCAAGCGGCTTTGAGCGATGAAGTCCACTGGGTCGGCCATCACCACGCGATCGACACCGTCCCTGGCCAGCTGTTGCAACAGACCCAAGCACGCATCTGTTCGCTTCTCATAAAGGTAGATATCGGCGTTCAAGCCTTTGGCGATCAAATCCTGATGATAGCGTGCCATGCTGGCGCGATGGAGCCAGAGCTTTTGCTTATGCATCCGCGCAGGATATCTCGCATCGTCAACGAAGAGCGGATCCTCGAACAGAATCACCTGATCCGGGGGCTCTGAAAAGCCCGGATGATCGGCAAAAAGCTGGTTGGGCAGAAGGATCGTGGCAATGGGCATGGTCGTTCCGGAGCGCTGTATTTACCAACGAACTATGCCGCGTGGCTCCTTTGGCAAATGGTTGATCATTTGTCGGGTCGGCGATCGTCGGCTATGCGGCGCGCGCCGCTTCATCGCAACAAGTTAAGATTTGCCAGAATGGTGGGGATCTTCGTTTTCAACTTGAAGAAGCCCGCATTGGCGTAGGGCCAAGCGATACTATCGTGGTTGCGTCTTACCCGATGCAGTAGCACGCCCGCCTCGGCCAATTTGGATTCGGCTCGATCCAGACGCGCCCGTACGGGACCAATGGGAGGATAGGCGGTGGCGACGGTTCTGACCCCGATCCGCTGGGCGGCCGCGAAGATTGGGACACTCCAGTCATCGGCGGATTGAGGCTGCACGTCAGTGCTCGCCAGAATGCCGCGCAATGCGTCCTTCGTAAATCTTTGCGCCGCCTCGCCAATTGGCTGCGGAGACCGACCATGAGTCGCCAGCAGACCCAACACACCTGCCGGTTCGTGCGGCATAATATCGTAACTACTTAGGTCTTCTTCGGTCAGCAAAAGCAAATAAGGTGCCGAAGGTGGCGCGTTGCATGGCGCGATTGGTCGCCTTGGGTGATTGGCAGCTTCAGTCAAAGGAACAGCCACTCGTGCAAGACCTGTCGGACTAAAACGACCGTTGGTATACTTCTCGATGTTCTCGGGGCGGGCCAGGTAGGTTTTGCCTTTCGTGTGCAACCCAGCGACCCATCGCCAACTGAGTGTATTCGACGCCTGATCACCATCGAGCAAATGCCTGAGAAAGAAATCCGCACCCAGTTCCCATGGCAAGCGAAGCGTAAAAATCCAGATCGACGCCATCCACATGCGCGCATGGTTGTGCAAATATCCCGTTCGGATCAGCTCTGTCGCCCAGTGATCGAAACAGTCGATTCCGGTCGCGCCGGACACGGCCTGGCTGTAGGTCAACTGCAGGCTTGGATCAGATTCCAACGCTTGATAGCTTTTGACCAATTCGGATTGGTACATGGACCAGACACTGGGTCGTTGTTCCAGAAAGCCCTTAAAATATGTGCGCCAAAATACCTCTTGCACGAATTTCTCAGCCTGCCCGAGGCGATGCGAGGCTAGTACACGTATCAGCACTTCTTCTTCAGTTATGAGCCGATGCCGTATCCAAGGTGACAAAGCCGAAACATTCGTGCGCCGTTCAGCGCCGAAGTCGTAGTTTCGCGTGCTTGCGTAATGGCGACCGGTGCGCGCCGCAAAGCGCTCAAGACGTTGCAACCCGGCTGCACGTGTTGGGGTGAACGCGATCGGTTCGTCGCTAAAGGCTAGTCCCGGAAGCACACCGCTCATGGCGCTCGCCGACACCGGGTAGAGCAATAGCGGACTTCATTCCAAACCTTCGCCCATTTCTTGCGCCATGTGAACGGACGACCGCATCTGGTGCAGGTTTTCTGGGGCAGATCAGATTTCTTACGCATTTTCATAGAGCATCTCCGAAGGGCAGGCTCAATTGGGTTGCAGTGTCCTTTTTCGAGCGTTGTTTGCGGTTTGTCTTTCGGCTGGCGTGTTTGGCAACAATCGCTTGGGCCTCCGAGCGAAACTCGGGGCCACGTCGTACTGCCCAGACTCGTTTGCGTGCGGCTTTTGCCGCCGCAAGGTGGTCAAAAATACGAACAGGATAGCGTCGCCCGACCACTTGGGTTGAAGCCTCATACTTCCAAGGCTCATGAATGTATCTATCGGGAATTTCAGCAAGTTCAGGCAACCATCTTCGGATGAATATCCCAGCCGGGTCCTGATCATATCCTTGTTTGACCGGGTTGTAGATGCGCACTGTATTGATGCCCGTAGTGCCCGATTGCATCTGGACCTGGCTCCAATGTATGCCAGGTTCATAGTCGGTGAACATACGCGCCAGATGCAGTCCAGGTGCACGCCAATCCAGCCATAGATGATAACTTGCCACCGCCATTACCATCGCGCGCATCCGAAAGTTAAGCCATCCCGTCGCCTGTAGAGATCGCATACATGCATCCAAAAACGGATATCCGGTTTCCCCCGCACTCCATGCGCCTAGAAGCTCGGTGCTTGGGGTTTGCGGACGCAGACCGTCGTAAACCGAGTGCAAGTTCTCAAATTCGATCAGGGGGTCGTCTTCAAGCTTTTGGATAAAGTGGCAATGCCAGTGCAGCCGACCAGAGAAAGAGCGCAAAGATTTTTGCCAGTTTCGCGCCCCTTGCGGAAGGCTCCGACGACGCGCGTCGCAGGCTTGCGTAACCTCACGCATCGAATGAGCACCCCAGGCGAGATACGGAGAAAGCCGGGAGCACGCCTCTGCACCCGACACCGGGCTGGACATCTCGCACTGATAGTTCTGACCGCGACTGGCCAGAAAGCTAGCAAGGCGCTCCAAACCGGCGCGTCTACCCCCGGCCTGACGTTGCGGGCAAGGATCGCTAGCCAAGCCCAGATCGCGTGCCGTCGGTATGTGCCCGAGTTCAAGGTCAACTGGCGGCAATGCGGGCACAGGTGTGATTGGCTCAGCCATAAGCCTGTCCCAGCGGGTCGCCCACCCATCCCGCGATCTGAGTTTTCGCCAGACGCCATGGTTTTGTACTTCGGTCCAGGGCACCCCCTGTTCTCGGCACCATGCGGCAACTTTCAGATCTCGCTGATAGGTCCAATCGTTACCGGTCTCTTCGTGGGACCAAAGAGCGTGCAACAGCCCGGCCTGCTTTAACTCATCCAAAATGTCTACAATTGGACCGAACCGCAGAGCCAAAGGCTGGCCCAACCGAGCAAGATCTGCCCTTAATTCTGTGAGTGTTTCAGAAACAAAACTCCAGTGCCTTGCGGAGGCATCCGGCTGTTGCCAAAGCTCTGGTTCGACAACGTATATTGGCAAAGTTGGTCCAAGCTGAGCGGCTCGTGCCAGTGCCCGATGATCTTCCACACGCAAGTCCCGTTTGAACCATACCACTTGCACTTGCACTTGCCATGCCCTCACTCACTTATTGCGTGATGCAGATATAACTAGCCCGCACCAAGTACCTGTCCAAGTGAACGGGTTCCGACTTCCGTGAAGCAGTCAGACGTAGGTAGTGGTACGCACTCTGCGTGTGTTCAATTCAAAATCGCGATCAATAGGTTCAATGCCGAAGCGAAGGCTACCCAGGTCAGATACGGTAGAAAGGCCAACACTGCGATCGGATCTGATCTGCGTACCTGTTGAATGAAGGCGGCAATCACGATCAACAGCGATAGAATGACAACGAAGGCGAACCAAGGCAGATGCAACACGAAGAAGACTGGTGACCATAGGAAGTTCAAGCCCATTTGCGCCCACCATAGCTTCATTTTGACAGAGCTTTTATCCGCCTCGAACTGACGCCATCCCACCCAGGCGATTAGTACATAGAGCAGCGACCAAACCGGAGCAAAGATCCAGTTGGGCGGGTTGAACACGGGTTTGGATAGGTTCGCGTACCATGCACCCGGTGCAGTCAGTGCTCCTATCAGGATGCCACCACCCAACACGAGGACTAAGAAGCCAACCCGTATCAACAGTTTTGTCATCTTTGAAACCTCATTCGTATGACTTAACCACACGAACGGCCATCAGCAATCTGGGATCGACAGCAAGGTTTGCGCGTCAGAAGAGAAAACCGCGTTACTGCTTTCACCTTCTTTCGCATATGTCACTTTGGCGCCGGCAATCTCTGAACCGCTGACAGTGATCTCCCTCTGACCGATGGTGTCATCGACGTCGATGGTAAAGGAAATACTGGATCCGATCTGGAGGGACACAATCTGGAGGTCAATGAAGTCCTGTCCGTCCACAACCGAAGGCACATCGAGCAAAGCTTCTGCGCCATCGATAACTTCAAGAGGTTGAAACACCTCCATCCCTGCGCCAGCCTCCGACACATCAAAAATCAGACGGTCGGAAGATGGCGAAAGGTCTACTCTCAGGGTCGAGGAACCCAAATCGCACCCTCGACAAAGCGCACCTCAAGTCCAGCATGGAGCGCTCCGGTCGAAAGAAAGCCAATTGCCGTTGCCAGCAAGTATGAACGAAACATCGCGACCTCTTAATTGTCTCTATACGTACATTACGTCCTACACAGTTTTCTGGATTTCGAATTTGGTCCCATCCTTCAGATAATCAGCAAGTTGTCACTTGCGGCCCGTTCCGGACCTTGACCGATGCGCTTGCCGATGCAGTGCAGCTCTCACGAAGCAAACGTTCACTCTATTCGGTCCATAAGACGGTCTCCGAGTAAAACTGCGACCAAGCAAACCAAAAGGCCTGATGGCTCAACCGTTCTTCGCCGTTTAATCCGATAGCCCTTACACCCTCTGCAAATAGTTCCAATCTCACGTCTTCAAACGCGACGTCTTGCCCTGCAACCAATGCAGCCACGGCTGTTGCACGGGGAAAGGCGACTGGAGTTCCGTTGGCCGTGATTGTGCCGATTATGTCTTCGTGCACAGGCAGGCGTGGATCGACGTCTCCTATCGGGAATATTGGGCCATTCGCGTCGCGTGTTTCGCGCAGGTTGAAGTCGCGACCTAGGGCCAAAGCTTCAACCAGGACCGTTGTGTTCGGATAAGCCTCGCGCCAAGAACCCCAATTAGTCGTGATAACCGTCGCTTGTTCCAATTGGAGCCCGATATCAGCCAATGGGCCCGTCACGGCCTTGCCAAGGAATGTGTGAAAAACAGAATGTGTTTCGATGTCATACATGACTTTGTTCGAGCGGATAAGCAGGCCAGACGTTCGTAAAATGGGCCGCTTTACACCTGCCGGTAATCGATCAGTAAAGTAGGCTTGCGCGGCTCCGCAAAGCGTGCAGTAGGGAATACCAAGATCACGCCCCCCGAGTGTGTCATTCACCATTTCACGTACTTCCATTATCCTCCGAGGATAGGCGCGCGCCTGACCGTTCACCACGATGCCGAAGATAACATCATCATCTTCCAACCAAGTCGCCTCGGCTGCGCAGGTGGTTTGGGCACCATCACGGGGCTGACGCAAAAGACGCCCGCCGACCTCGCCTATGAGATCGCGCAATGCAAGGACATGTCCGATAAACCAGTCGCCGTGAACGTCACCTTCCTGCCAACTGTCAACGCACCGGACTATCCGGCGTTGATCAAAGTGATCATTGATGGCGGCTTGGAAATTGTTGAAACCGCTGGTCGCAACCCCGCACCGGTGATGTCCTGTCTTAGGATTGCCGTTGGCTCATTGGTTGCTGATGACTGGCCTCGACCTGAAGCAGACATGTCTAAACTTAAGGCTGAGCGCGAAGCTGAAAATCACTGTAGCTGCATAGTTTGTTAGGTACTGTCTCAAAAATTGACGTTGTTTTACTTGGCTAGAACCAGTGTGCGCCCCAGCTGCTTGATTGGAATTGCGGGAAGCTAGTTCGAAGAAGAGCTATGAGAAGTATATTCAGCTAGGGCCGCTCTGCTCCCATTTTTCCAAATCCCGCCTAACCAATGGTCAAAGGCTACGGCAAACTTTGAGCCATCGCCGAATTCCCCGCAATACAGATCCTGGGCAAGCCAAAGTCCGGGATCAGTTTTGGCTGCTAGCGCAGTTTTTCTCAGATCTTCCCAAACAGGATCATTGGCGGCGATTTCTGAGCCATCCTCGCGAATCCCAGCGCACATCCTGCACCATAAAGCTTCAGCTAGAGCTAGTCCTTTTATGGAAGCGCCTGAAGCAATTGCATCGCGTATCGACGGCAGCACGAACCCAGGGTGACGCGCCGATCCGTCGAACGCGACCCGACGCGTTGTGTCGTGAATTGCCGTGTTTTCAAATCGACGTTCAACCAGCCCAAGGTACTCTTGCGGGGTCGTTCCAGGAACAGCGTCGACATGGGGTAGAATTTCTTCGATTTGAACCTTTTTAAAAAACGCAAGTATGTCGGAGTCTTGCATGCAGGCTGAAATCGTCGGGACATTTAGTATCTCGCCAACATTCGCAAGCAGTTGGTGGCCTCCGTTCAATATGCGTAGCTTCAATGCCTCGTATCTGTGAACATCATCGGTCAGTGTGCCCCCAACCTGTTCAAAAGGTGGACGCCCTGCACAAAAGTCATCTTCGATGACCCATTGGCGAAAGTTCTCATGTGAAACTGGGGCGTGGTCGTCAACACCAAGCGCGTGGCATTGAGAAATCACTTGATCTGTAGTCGCTGGCACGATGCAGTCTACCATCGAATTGGGAAATGCGCCGTTCCGGTCGATCCAATCGGCAAGATCAGGATCCGACAGGCGCGCTAACCCAACGATACAGTTTCGAAGGATAGTGCCGTTGCCTTGCAGGTTATCACAGCTCAGCGCGGTGAAGGGGGTCAAGCCATTTGCACGACGTATCCCGAGCGCTGCAACAATTGCGCCGAAAGCGGTGCGGGGGCGATTTGGGTTTGCCGCATCGTGGAGAATATCATCGTGATCCGCGTCGAAAGCGCCGGTGTTGGCATCCAGAAAATAGCCGCCCTCAGTCACAGTTAAAGATACAATGCGGATAGACGGATCAGCCATCCCGCGGACCAGTGCAGCGTTTCCTGCCTCAATCGGCAGATAGTCGATCATCGGGCCTATGACTTCCGCCGATACGCCTTTAGGGTCTAGCTCAATCAGAGTGGTCAGGTAGCCCTGCGCTAGCAGCCTCTGGCGCATTTCAGCGTCATAACTGCGTACTCCTGCTCCGATGATGGCCCAATCGCGGGCCTTGCCTTGCTGCATGAGCTGATGAATGTACCAAGCCTGATGGGCACGGTGGAAATTACCAAGGCCGATATGAACGATACCGGGCGTCAAGTCCGAATGCTGATAGCTAGGAGTTCCAACGGTAGATGGCAGCTCTGCAAGCTTGTCTCGCCGCAGTTGGATCGGTGGGGTTGCGTGTGTCACAGGGCTCATCAGCTCATCCAATTTCCGCCATCGACATTGTAGGTTTGTGCAACGATGTATTTTGCCTCGTCCGAGGCGAGAAACACCGCCATCCCGGTCAGGTCTTCGGCCCGGCCCATGCGGCCGTAGGGAACTTCTGCGGCCACTTCTAATTTCTTCTGTCCCGGGGGTTTTCCTTCGTGTTTTGCGAAGAACGCATCTACCCCGTCCCAGTGCTCGCCATCCACCACACCCGGAGATATGGCGTTCACATTTATCCCGTGTGCGATCAGGTTCAGCCCTGCAGATTGAGTCAGGGAAATGATCGCCGCCTTGCTGGCGCAATAAACGGCGACCAGAGGCTCACCGCGCCGCCCTGCTTGTGACGCCATGTTGATGATACGGCCCTTGGTGCCATGCGCGATCATATGGCGCGCGACGGCCTGCATGGTGAACAAGGCGCCGGCGACGTTGATGTCGAAGACACGTTGGTAGTCGGCGCGCTCAATCTCAACAATCGGGGCGGCGGTGAAGATCGCTGCGTTGTTGATCAAAATATCGATCGGGCCGAATTGAGCTGCGGTGCAGGCGATGGCGTCGTCGATACTCGGCTGGTTTGTCACGTCCATTTCCACGGCCAAAGCCGCAGTACCGATCTCAGTCGCGGCTTGCTGCGCACGCTGGATGTCGATATCGGCTATGGCGACACGTGCTCCCTCCGCAACATAGGCTTTCGCAAAGGCCAGCCCTATGCCGCGCGCGGCCCCAGTAATCAGGGCGGTTTTGCCAGCCAGACGTGTCATTCGATCCGCAAGCCTTTGGCATCAAACCGGTGTATCACATCGGCGCGTGGTGTCAGGTGAATGCGGTCGCCGTGACGGAAACCGACCTCGCCATCAGCGCGGACAGTGATTGTGTCAGCCAGCCCGGTCTCGTGGACATGGAAAAATGTATCCGAACCCAGATGTTCGGAAACGCTCACCACCCCGGACCAGTCCCCTTCGGTTTCTGAGACTGTGATATGTTCAGGCCGTATTCCGATGGTCTGAGCACCGTGTTTTGCGGCCTCGTCGCCCTCAATGAAGTTCATTTTTGGGGAGCCAATGAAACCCGCAACAAACAGGTTGCGCGGTGTCCGATACAGCTCTAGCGGGCTGCCAACTTGTTCGATTACTCCGGCCTGAAGGACGACGATCTTGTCGGCCATCGTCATGGCTTCGACCTGATCATGGGTCACGTAGATCATGGTGGTGGCGAGGCGTTCGTGCAATTCGCTAATCTCCAGCCGCATGCCGACCCGCAGCGCCGCGTCGAGGTTCGACAAAGGTTCGTCGAACAGAAATGCCGCCGGTTCGCGCACAATCGCGCGCCCGATGGCAACCCGCTGGCGTTGGCCGCCCGATAGTTGTCCTGGACGGCGGTCCAGATAGTCGGTCAGGTTCAGGACGCTGGCGGCGCCTTCGACGCGCTTGTCGATCTCGGCCTGATCCAGTTTCGCCATACGAAGGGGAAAGGCGATGTTCTTGCGCACGGTCATATGGGGATACAGAGCATAGGACTGGAACACCATCGCCAGCCCTCGTTTCGCGGGCGGGACATCGGTGGCGTCCGCGCCGTCAATGTCGATAGAGCCCGAGGTGATATCCTCCAATCCAGCGATCAGACGCAAAAGGGTGGATTTACCGCAGCCTGAGGGGCCGACGAAGACGGTGAACTCGCCATCTTCGATGGTCAGGTCCAGCGGCGGAATGACCTGCACATCGCCGAAGCTTTTGGTCACGGACTTGAGTTGAATACGTCCCATGTGTCGTGTTCCTTATTTCACAGCGCCGAAGGTCAGGCCGCGGACAAGTTGTTTCTGGCTGAACCAGCCAAGGATCAGGATTGGTGCGATTGCCATTGTCGAAGCTGCGCTAAGCTTGGCAAAGAACAGGCCTTCGGGGCTGGAATAGCTGGCGATGAAGGCCGTCAGCGGGGCCGCGTCGACGGCAGTAAGGTTGAGGGTCCAGAATGCCTCGTTCCAGGCCAGGATGAAGTTCAGCAAAACGGTCGAGGCGATGCCGGGGATGGCCATGGGGGTCAGCACATAGAGGATTTCCTCTTTCAACGTCGCCCCGTCCATCCGCGCGGCTTCCAGAATTTCGCCGGGGATTTCACGGAAATAGGTGTAGAGCATCCAGACGATGATCGGCAGGTTGATCAGCATCAGGACAACGACCAGCCCTCCGCGCGTATCCAGCAGGCCCAGCCGAATGAACAGCAGGTAGATCGGGTAGAGAACGCCAACTGCAGGCAACATCTTGGTGGACAGCATCCACAGCAGAATGTCCTTGGTGCGCTTGGACGGCACAAAGGCCATTGCCCATGCGGCGGGCACCGCGATGATGACACCCAGAACAGTCGAGCCTCCGGCGATAATGACCGAATTCCACAAGAACCGCATATAGTCCGAGCGTTCCTGCACGATGGCGTAGTTTTCCAACGTCCAGTTGAAGTTCAAAAACAGCGGTGGGCTGGCGATCGCCTGCGCCTCGGTCTTAAAGCTGGTCAGGATGGTCCAGAGGATCGGGAAAAAGATCAGCAGACCAACGGCCCAGGCCAAGGCGGTATTGAGCGATTTGCGGCGGGTTGTGACGGTGCGGGCCATGGTCTTACCTCCTCACGCGTCCAGGTTCTTGCCGACGATGCGCATCAGGAAGATCGCTACGATGTTGGCTAAGATGATTGCATAGACACCTCCGGCTGATCCGAGACCAACATTCTGGCTCTCCAACACACGCTGGAAGATCAGGTAGGTGAGTGTACGGGTGCCGAATGCGCCGCCGGTGGTCACGAAGATCTCGGCGAAGATCGACAAAAGGAAGATTGTCTGGATCAGGATTACGATGGTGATCGCGCGGCTCAGATGCGGCAGAATGATGTGGTAGAAGCGCTTCAGAACCGGTGCGCCATCCATTTCGGCCGCTTCCAGCTGTTCGCTGTCCAGAGATTGGATAGCGGTCAGTAAGATCAGCGTCGCAAAGGGCAGCCACTGCCACGAAACGATCATGATGATCGAGGTCATGGATGCTTCGGACAGCCATGAGACTGGCTCGGCCCCGAAAAAGCGCCACAGATGCGCCAGCAGGCCGTTGACCGGGTCCATGAACATGTTCTTCCAGACCAAAGCGGACACAGTGGGCATGACGAAGAATGGAGCGATTACAAGAATGCGGACAACACCTTGACCCCACATCGGTTGATCCAAAAGCATCGCGAGAAGGATGCCCAGAACAACAGTGATGACAAGGACCCCTCCGACAATCACAAGTGTTGCTTGAACTGCCGGCCAGAATGAACTGGATGAAACAAATCGAACATAGTTGTCTAAACCGACCCAGCCCAGATCACCGCCCCGCAGAGGCAGGTACTTCTTGAAGGAAAAATATAGCGTCATCGTCAGCGGCACGAGCATCCAGCCAAGTAGCAGGACCACTGCAGGTGCCATCATCAGGCGAGCAACGGATCGGGAATGTTGAGTAGCCATAACGCAAACCCTCTCTGTTCAGGCGTAACTCAGCCTGCGAGAAAAACGCGAATTGTGGAAGGGTAAGGCGGGGGGCAGATTACTGCCCGCCCGCGGGGAGAAGACCTCAGTACCCTGCGGCTTCCATTTCTTCTGCGGTAAACGCCTGTGCCTTGGCCAGTGCTTCCTCGACCGTTTGCTGCCCGGCATAGACCGCCGAGAACTCTTGGCTGACCTGGGTCGCGATGCCTGCGAATTCCGGGATCGCAGCGAACTGGATACCAACATATGGAACCGGCTTGACCGTCGGGTTGTTCGGATCAGCGGACAGGATCGAGTCCAGCGTCATCTTGGCAAAGGGAACCTTCTGGTATTCCGGGTTCTCATACAAAGAGGTGCGCGCACCCGGCGGAACATTTGCCCAACCTTCGTTTTCGGCAACCAGCTCAATGTAGTCTTTGGACGTTGCCCATTCGATGAACTGTTTGGCTGCGTCTTCCTGCTGTGTGCCGGCCGGAATAGCCAATGCCCAAGCCCAAAGCCAATTGGAGCGCTTGCCCAATCCGGTGTCAGGTGCCAGTGCAAAACCAACGCTATCCGCTACGGTCGAGTCTGTGGGGTTGGTCACAAATGACGCCGCAACGGTCGCGTCGATCCACATGCCGCATTTGCCCTGCTGGAACAGGGACAAGTTCTCGTTGAACCCGTTTGTGGCATAGCCTGCGGGACCAGATTCCGACATCATTTCAACGTAGAAATTCAGCGTGTCGGCCCATTCTGGCTGGTCGAACTGGGGCTTCCAGTCTTCGTCAAACCAGCGCGCGCCAAACGAGTTGGACATGGCTGTGATGAACGCGCCACCTTCGCCCCAACCGGCTTTGCCGCGCAGGCAGATACCGTTGATGTCAGCGTCACGGTCGGTCATGGCCGCCGCGGCCTCTTTGATGAATTGCCAGCTTGGCGCTTCGGGCATTTCCATGCCTGCTTTTTCCATCAGGTCGGTGCGATACATGATCATCGAGCTTTCGCCATAGAACGGCGCCGCGTAGAGCGTCCCTTCATGGCTCAGGCCGCCTGACATTGCGGGCAGGATATCGCCAACGTCATAGTCCTCGGACAAACCATCCAGCGGAACCAGCCAGCCGTTCGCACCCCAGATCGGGGTTTCGTACATCCCGATTGTCATGATATCGAACTGACCGCCCTTGGTGGTGATGTCGGTGGTGACGCGCTGGCGCAAGACGTTCTCTTCCAGCGTTACCCACTCGACGTCAATTCCAGTCGCTTCGGTAAATTTGTCTGTATAGCCCTGCATCCGGATCATATCGCCGTTGTTTACAGTCGCGATAGTGATGGATTGCGCATGGGCCGCTGCCGTTGCGACGAAAGTCATTGCAGTCGCCGCACGAAGTGCGTGCTTCAGATACATCCCTGTCCTCCCTGAGCTTGGATGTCGTGCAGAGAGGTTAGATCGCAAATTGTCGCGCAGTCAATAAAAACTTTACGCGCGTTAATTTTGTAGTGTTATGCGGATTCTCTTAAAACCAACCGAGCCGGGAAAAGAGTCTCCGTCCGATTTTCAAATTTCCCTCCGTTTTCAATGAGTTCGAAAAGTGTTTCGACGCTTCGCGCCGCCACATTATCATAATCGTGCGCCGCGGTAGTCAGTGACGGGCAGGTAAATTTTGCAAAGGGATGATCGTCATTTGAAGCCACACGCAAAGCGCAATCGTCTTTTCGCCCGACGCGAATCCCCTGTTCAAAGCACGCCGCCAGAAAGCCGATGGCCAATCGGTCATTGCTGCACAGAACTGAATCCGTGCGCAACTTGCGTTCATCCAGCACCTTGAGCGCGCCCAGCCGCCCAATCTCTTCAAAGGCCCAACCAGTGCCTTCGATTTTGATCACATGCGGCTCAAAACCCAGACGTTCCATCACCTCGATATAAGCTTTTCGCCGTTTGTTTGCATTGGGGTTTGCAGGTGTCCGCATTTCGAAGAACGAAGGCGGCTCGCCAGTACGGGTCATGTATTCCACGGTCTGAGACACAAAGCTGAAATTATCGGACCCGATAAACGCTGCGCCCAAACCGTCGAGGTTGCTGTCAAACAGAACTGTCGGCACGCTAGCGCAGAATTTCTCAATTGCAGATTTGTCTGAGATACGTCCCAAGGGCGCAAACAACACGCCTGCTGGTTTCAAAGATTGCAAACCGTCCAGGATTTCGTTTTCCAACTTTTGTTCACCGTGAGAGCTGAACAGAAACGGGCGATACCCCGCTGCGATACAGCTTTGCTCAAGATACCGCGCAATTTCGGCAAAGAATGGATCGGCCAAATAGGGCACGACGATGCCAATATTCTTTGTCAGTTTACGGTTCTGGTTCACAGCATAGATGTTCGGACGGTAGTCGAACCGCTCCAGCGCCTCTTCGATGCGAGCCCTCGTCGATGGGCGAACACTGTCTGGATCGTGGAAGTATTTAGACACAGTGGGACGCGAGATCCCGCTGAGGGCTGCGAATTCTTCCATATTCTTTATCTTGGTCATGCCAGTCTGCCTGCGGATCTCAGCCGCCTTGATCTTATCCTATTTTTACATATTCTTTGCGCGCGCTAAAAAGATCAATAGCAAGACAAGTTCCGGACTTTTGTGCAGGTAAGGGGTTTGAATGTATCTCGGGATCGATATCGGCACGTCAGCGGTCAAGCTTGTCTGCGCGGATTCCAGTCGAATTCTTGCAACGTCTTCGGTGAGTACAAAGACCTCTTCTCCTAAACCCGGTTGGTCAGAGCAGCACCCGGATCTTTGGTGGCAGGCGACACGCGACGCTTTAGGCCAGCTTTCTAAGCAAGCCAAACTGTCAGAGGTGAAGGCAATCGGGTTGTCAGGTCAGATGCACGGAGCCGTAATGCTGAACCGTGATCTGCGCCCAATCCGCCCGGCAATCCTGTGGAATGACAGCAGAGCGGCGCAGGAATGCGACGAACTGCGACAGGCCTTGCCGCAGATTGGTCAAACCGCTGGGGTCCTCCCTTTGCCGGGCTTCACCGCGCCCAAGATTACATGGCTAAAACAGCATGAGCCAAAGCACTATGCCCAACTGGCTCACATCCTGCTGCCCAAGGACTACATCGGTTTACGGCTGCATGGCGAATTGGGAACTGATACGTCCGATGCTGCTGGGACAATGTGGCTCGATCAGGCGTCGCGCGGCTGGCACGCAGGTATCGCCGAAGCCACAGATGTAGCATTGGATTGGCTGCCGCAGGTGTTCGATGGGCACAGTGTCGTTGGGACTGTGACAGCGCAAGCCGCGACTGAGACCGGCTTGAAACCTGGAACTCCAGTTGTTGCCGGAGGCGGAGACGCAGCAACAGGCGCTGTGTCTTTGGGCGCCACCGAACCGGGTCGCGGATTTATATCCCTGGGGACTTCTGGCCAGTTGTTTGTGGCAGATCACAGCTACAAGCCGAACCCCGAACGTTATGTGCATGCTTTTGCGCACACACTGCCCGACCGATGGTATCAAATGGCAGCAATGTTGAATGGTGCACGGCCGATTTCATGGATAGGCAGCCAGTTGGAACTGTCCGCGGCCGAGGTTGTCGCGCTTGCTGAAACGGCCAGCAGGGATCGAGTTCCAGTCTTTCTACCTTATCTGACGGGTGAGCGCAGCCCTCATGGCGACCCGCATATCCGAGCCTGTTTCTTTGGACTGGAGGATTCCACAACACGCGCAGACATCTGCCGTTCCGTGGTAGAGGCGATTGCTTTCTGCTTTGCCGATGCGGCGCAGAGTTTCGGCGGCACAATCGAAGATTTGCCGGAGCTCGCGGCGATAGGAGGAGGCAGCAAATCAGATCTGTTGTTGAGGCTGATCGCGACGGTGACCGGAAAGCCAATTGTGCGGTCAGCTGGGGCAGATTCCGGTCCGGCTTATGGTGCGGCAAGGCTGGCAGCTTTGGGTTTAGGCGCTTTGGAGAGAACTGATCTTGCAGTTCAACCGCCATCAACCGACAGGTTCGAGCCCGCAGATTTGGCACCGTTGTTCGAAAGATTGACGCGGTTTCGGCAGCTTTACAAGGCCGTCCGTCTGACCGAATAGTCGTCAGCACTTTCAATAAAATCTACGCCACTTTTTGTCCCGAAGCGGGATCATTGCTGTCTTAACAAACAAGAAAATCTTAAATACGCAGCTCGCTGCTGCTCGAATTGACAGAGCGGACGGTAGCAATGCCCGAACTTAAATCCTTGGTCACCGTCGAATGCAAGCAGGTGGGACGAACGGCGGCCAAAACGTTTGCGACCGCTACATACGCATAGCTTTTCTTGGATAGCCTTTAACAAGACCAAACGTCACCAGGTGATGCGTATAGGTGACATCGCCCAGACCATTGTCGCTTCTTTTTCTGTCTTGTTGCGAAAGCGGTGCGCGATCATGGACGGGTAAGAGAAGCTATCTCCTTCACGCAAAGAAATGATCTCGTCCCCGAGACGCAGTTCAACTTCACCGTTTAGGACGATGGCGTGTTGCTCACCTTCAAAGGAATAACCTTCCAGCGGCTCGGGCGGTTGTCCTGCGCCGGGACGGAATCGAGACAGTATCAGGTAACACTGGCCGGACAACGTGCTGGAAAGTAATTCGTCCTCAAAGCCCAGTTCATCTGTTGACCGCGTATACATCGCAGACAGCGCCCTGCGGTTTTCGCGTCGCACGACGTGCTTGCGTTCCAGCGGGCCTTCTCCCGCCTGTGTGGGAAAGAACCAACCCGGGTCAACAGCCAGCGCATCGCTAATTTCTGCAAGCAGGTCCTCTGATACCTTGGCCGCGCCAAGTTCAATCCTGCTGAGATAGGCTTTGGAACATGACACCGCTTCGGACAGGTGCTGCAGGGTCAGTCCACGCGCTTTACGTACTTCGCGAATTTCACTGCCAAGCCTTTGGGCATCGGTCTGGGACACGTCATTTTTCATGTCTTCAGGATAAATGATTTCAGTTGACTTATCGATACAAAATCAACTTAGTTGAAATATAGGGGAAAAATCAACCACGCTTGGACTGCACGGGAGGAAGCTATGCGCTTTGATTTGATTGCCAATTTCAGCCCCGGCGAGACGATTCCATGGGCGCGCACGCTGGAAATGATCCTCGAACAGTGTTCCTTAGCCGAGCAGGCTGGTTTCACGACCGCATGGTTTACCGAGCATCACTTTGCTCACAATGGCTATATGAATGCGCCGCCCAACCCGATCCAGATGGGTACGCATGTGGCCGCGCACTGCAAGATACTGCGGGTTGGCACAGCCCCCATCATCTTGCCCGATTGGCACCCCCTGCGTGTCGCCGAAGATGCTGCAATGTTGGATAATATGACCCAAGGCAGGTTTGATTTTGGCGTTGCCAAGGGCATTAACGAACGCTCGACCGTCCAGTTCAAAAAGGACGCGGACCGGCGCGACAATGCTAAGGTGATGCGACTGTATCAGGAAAGCCTTGAGATTATCCTGAAAGCCTGGACCAACGAGGCGTTCACCCATCACGGAGAGTTCTATCAGTTCCCGGTTCCCGGATGGAAAGAGACCAACCGGTTCTTTGATCCTCTGGACCCGCGCTACCACGACGAAGACGGCGAATACAAAGCGATGTATGTGCATCCGCGCCCCTATTCCAACCCGCATCCGCCGGTTTGGCTGATGTCGAACGCTCCGCCCACGTTCAAACTGGCAGGCGAACGAGGCTGGGGCGTGATCTCGATGGCGGCGGGTCCCAAGGCAACGCTGGCCTGTTGGGAGCCTTATCGTCAGGCCCTGTCGCAACGCGAAGGGCGTGAAGTAAAGCTGGGCGAGGGCGTTGGTGTTTGCACGGCGTTTTATGTCGGTGAAAGCATGGAAGAGGCAGTGAACACGATCCGCGGCCCGATCAATGCCTATTATGAATTCCTCGGCGGGTCGCGTCCCAAAGGGGAATGGACCAAGCATGGCTATCTGGATGTCGGCGAACAGATGACGCCCGAAGATGAGGATATGGACTGGTTTGATTTCCTCAACAAGCGCGGGATCATTGTGGTGGGCGATGCCGAATACGTCGCGGATCGCTTTGCCGAGCGGCAGGAAACCATCGGCCTCGATCACCTCATGCTGATGCAGCAATATACCGGTGTGCCTTACGAAAAGATCCTCGCCAGCTGGCATCGCCTGTTCGAGCACGTGGTTCCCAAGTTTGGCACGCAATCTATCGCTCAGAAAAGGATGCCGGAACATGCTTGAGATATGGGGGCGTCCCTATTCATCGAACGTCATTCCGGTGATCTGGACGGCGAATGAGCTGGGGTTGGACTACACGCTGCAACTGGCCGGGGGCAGCTTTGGCAAGCTCGACACCGATAAGTACGCTCAGATCAATCCCAACAGGATGATCCCGGCTATCCGGGATGGAGACTTTGCGCTGTGGGAAAGCCTCGCCATCGTGCGCTACCTATGCGACCGCTACGGGGCGGGAACGCTGAGCCCGTCCGACCTCCAGACCCGCGCGATGGCGGATCAGTGGATGGAGTGGTCGGCCAGCCGCGCCTTTGGGCCAGTGATCTATCTGTTCTTCGCAACAGTGCGCACGCAACCCGACCAGCGCGAACCGGAAAAGATCGCAAAGCTGCGTGATGAGGCGCATCAGGCCCTGACCCTTCTGGATCAACATCTGGCAGATCGCGCCTATATCTGCGGCAACAGCTTTACGATGGCCGATATTCCCTTGGGCTGTGTGGCCTATCGTTACTTCAACGTCGAGGTCGACCGCCCGTACTTGCCAAATGTCGAGGCCTGGTACCAGCGACTCGCGACCCGCTCCGCGTACCGCGATCACGTCATGCGCCATTTCGGGACCAACCCCGATGAATGGGCTGCGCTGGAAAAAGCCTGTGCCAGCGAAGGGGTGCTATGATGGACGTCCGAGACTATCGCCGTGCCCTTGGCGCCTTTCCGACGGGGGTGACAATCGTTGCCACCTATGACGCAGACGGCGCGCCATGGGGATTGACGGCCAATTCCTTTACGTCGGTCTCGTTGCAGCCGCCGGTAATCTCGGTTTGCATCGCAAAGTCTGGCCGGGTCTTTCCGACGCTGTCGCAATGCGATCATTTCGCCGTCAATATCCTGTCGGTCGATCAGAAAGACCTGGCGATGCACTTCGCCAGTGATGTCGAAAACCGGTTTACCGATACCGAATGGACCGTTGGAACCGCGACCCCGCTGATCCCCGGAGCGTCGGCGCAATTGGAATGCACGGTTCACAGCAGGGTCGATGCCGACGATCATGAAATCCTTCTGGGTCGTGTCGTTAACTACACCCACGTGCCCATCCCCCCACTTGTCTATTGCCGTGGTGCATTTTTCCCAGCACCCCAACCCGAGGCTTCGCCATGAAAGATCATCTGACCTATCACACCCGCTTCAGTCCTGATGAGTTCGACGCGCAATACAATCTGCGGGCAGGGCGGCCTGACTATGAAGAGACTGTCATTCCCGCATGGAGCCGCGACAGCGAGGCCGCGCGCGCCACATCCGATTGCAGCCTCGATATCCGCTATGGCGAAGGTGAAAAACAAAAGCTCGATGTTTTCCGCTGTCCGGATGTGGATGCCCCAACACTGGTGTATGTCCATGGCGGCTATTGGCAACGCGGCGACAAGTCGATTTACAGCTTCATCGCTCCGCCCTTTGTCGCGGCAGGGTGCAATGTTGTAATCGTCGGCTATGACCTGTGCCCATCGGTAACCATCACGCGTATTTCCGAAGAAATCCGCGAAGCGATGGCTTTTATTTGGCGCAATGCGCGTGATTTGGGTCTTAATCCAAACCGTATCACCGTGATGGGTCATTCAGCTGGCGGCCATATTACGCAGATGATGATGGCGACCGATTGGCCCTCGCTTGGCGACGATCTTCCTGCAGACCTGATCAAATCCGGCATCCCGGTGTCCCCGCTCAGTTATCTGGAACCGGTGCGCCTGACTGAAGCGCTGAATGCCGGTATCCGGATGACGCCGAAAGAGGCCGAAGCGGAAAGCCCGATGACCAACCACCCGCCAATCACGAATGCACCGCAGCTGGTCGTTGTCGGTGGCGCGGAAACCGACGAATTTCACCGGCAAGCTCGGATGTATGTCGAAAAATATGGGACCGCAGACCGCGAGGTCGGCCTCTACATCGTCCCGGACGTCGATCACTTTGACGAATTGAACGTGCTTGTCGACCCGGCAAGCCCGTTCTTCACGCACACTTGCGATATGCTTCAAGGAAAAGGACCGCAATCATGACCGCTTTGACCCGAGACCTCGTCGACGCCGTCGGCGACGCGTTTAATGCCAATGACATCGATGCCGTTATGAAGCATTTCGCAGACGACGCCACATTTGATCACGCCGTCGGACCGGACGAGCATGGAGTGCGTCTGGAAGGCGCCGAAACGATCCGGGGTGCATTTTCTGCGCTGTTCGAAAAAGTCGAAAACGTGCACTGGGAAACGCTAGACTGCGCGATCTCGGGCAACAAAGCCTACTGTGAATACCGGCGCACCGCGACGCATAAGGATGGTTCGAAAGAAGAGTTCCTCAGCGTCGACATCCTGACCTATCGCGATGGGCTAATTGTGCACAAAGACACCTATTACAAACAACGGACAAGCTGATCAGTTCACTTCGCTGCGATCAAATCTCTAAAGACTTGCTGAAGAAACCAGCCATCGTTTTGGGTGCTGTATCATGTTCGTGAGGCCAATTTACTGCGACGGTTCTGTCGTCGAAAGACCCTGGTCCGGGGCTACATGCAACGCTTACAAAATCAAGGCTATGTCAGTCGTCATCCAATTTTGATCGCCTTAGTGATGAACAGGCCTGGCGCCGCGCAACCTCCATTTAACGCAGTTGTGGCGGGCCTGCGGGGTTTGGTATTAACGTTTTCCGCTGTTTTTTAAAGCGCCAGCTTTCGTTTCCGGTTTCGAAGATCTCGCAGTGGTGTGTGATCTGAACGTTGCACCGGGATTTATTCCAACTTGACCCAAGCCGCATTCCTTGAAGAGCTTTGCACGCAAGCGGCTACAAACTTAACACCATTGAGCCCGTCGTGAACCGTTGGATAGACAATCGAAGCGTCAGGTGAAATCCCGTTTCGGAAAGCTAGGATCGCCTCAGCAGCTTCTCCATAGATGTTGGCGAAACCTTCTAGATATCCCTCTGGATGGCCCGGAGGAACTCTGCTCAACCGATTGGCAGCGTCACCAGCTCCAGCTCCATTTCGGGTGATCAGGCGCTTGGGCTCATTGTATGGCGTGAACCAAAGGTAATTGGGATCTTCCTGAGACCACTCCAATCCCCCTTTTTCGCCATAGACGCGCAAACGAAGTGCGTTTTCATTGCCGGGTGCCACCTGAGAAGACCACAGCATCCCACGCGCTCCGCCTTCGAAACGAAGCAAGACATGCGCGTTGTCATCGACTTTGCGCCCCGGCACAAAGGCCTGCAAATCCGCCGCCAAGCTTTCCGCTGTCAGCCCGGTCACAAAGCAGGCAAGGTTGTAAGCATGGGTTCCGATGTCGCCGGTTGATCCACCCGCGCCCGAGCGTTCGGGATCGGTTCGCCATTCCGCCTGTTTGAAGTCCTGCTGTTCGGTCAGCCAGTCCTGTGGGTATTCAACCTGAACCACGCGGATCTTGCCAATATCACCGTTGGCAACCATTTCGTGCGCCTGCCGAACCATCGGATAGCCCGTATAATTGTGGGTCAAAATGAATAGGGCGTTCGCGCTTTCTGCCGCTTTGACCAGTTTTTTTGCATCAGTAAGGGTCGAGGTGAGTGGCTTGTCACAAATGACATGAATACCGCGTTTTAGGAACTCACGTGCGGCTGCATAATGGACGTGATTTGGCGTAACGATTGACACCGCCTCGATCCCAGATTTCAGCCGGGCTTCCCTTATCGCCATCTGCTTGAAGTCTTCATAAACTCGTTCGAGGCCCAATGCCTCACCACTTTCAAGAGATTTCTGTGGTGTCGAAGACAAAGCTCCAGCAACCAGCTCGAACTTGTCGTCCAGTCGCGCGGCTATGCGATGAACGCCGCCGATGAAGGCGTCGTTTCCGCCGCCAACCATGCCAAGCCGAATGCGTCCTGACGTTTCTTCACTGCGTCCTGTGACCATCACTTAATCCCCAGCATTGCACGATTTGCGGCTTCGTCGGCACCACCATCCGCGAAGTCATCAAAAGCTTTCTCGGTCACACGGATAATGTGATCCGACACAAACCGAGCGCCTTCGCGCGCACCATCCTCGGGGTGTTTGAGACAGCACTCCCATTCGACCACAGCCCAGCCATCAAAGTCATTCGCGGCCATCTTTGAGAAGACTGCACCGAAATCCACTTGACCATCACCAAGCGACCGAAACCGTCCGGCCCGATCTACCCAGCTTTGATACCCGGAATAAACGCCCTGACGACCGGTTGGATTAAACTCGGCATCCTTAACATGGAACATGCGTATTCGGTCCTTGTAGATGTCGATGTTGTCCAGGTAGTCGAGGCACTGAAGAACGTAATGCGACGGGTCGTATAACATGCACGCGCGAGGGTGATTGCCCGTCCTCTCAAGAAACATTTCGTAGGTCACGCCGTCGTGGAGATCCTCTCCAGGGTGAATTTCGTAGCAGACATCAACGCCGCATTCTTCGGCGTGATCAAGGATCGGTACCCAACGACGAGCGAGTTCATCAAACGCCGTTTCAATCAAGCCTGCAGGTCGCTGAGGCCAAGGATAGACATAGGGCCATGCCAATGCGCCTGAGAATGTTGCATGTGCTGAAATGCCCAAGTTTTTTGATGCTGA
This sequence comes from Ruegeria sp. HKCCD7628, assembly GCF_057221005.1. Taxonomy (NCBI): domain Bacteria; kingdom Pseudomonadati; phylum Pseudomonadota; class Alphaproteobacteria; order Rhodobacterales; family Roseobacteraceae; genus Ruegeria; species Ruegeria sp. HKCCD7628. The sequence continues at coordinate 20,352 of NZ_JBWVBA010000012.1, read as the reverse complement.
CAGTGCCTTTTTAACCTGATCTACGGCCCATTCTTGGCGGGCTTTCGGGTTCCCCCGAACGCTTTCGGCTGCAAAGCCATCAAACGCACTGTCATAGGCTGGGTGAACGGCGACTAGCTGGCCCTGAAGGTGCGTTGAAAGTTCGGTAACTTCGACGCCATTTTCTTGGGCTTTGCCTTTGAAGTCATCGCAATAACCGGTGCTGGACGCGGCCTGTTCAAGGTCGAATAGCCGGCCGTCCCAACTGGGCACTTGAACGCCTTTGTATCCACAATCCGCCGCCCATTTGGTGATCGCGTCCCACGAATTGAACGGTGCTTCGTCCCCCGCAAATTGCGCAAGAAACAAAGCTGGACCTTTGATCGTCTTCATAATAATTCCTCCCCAAAACCTATGCCTCTATGGCGGTAAATTTTCCTTCAGATAGATGTCGATACGGATGCGTTCCTGCGCTTTGTTGAATGGAACCTTGTCCGAAGTTGCGCGCAGCAGACGTACGGCAGAACGAACGATGTGGCCGGTGTCTTGCGAGATTAGAGCGTCAAATGTACCCAGCCTAAGCGCTTCCCGACTAAGCGGTGTGAGCTCATGAGCAATGATCACCAGATCTTCGCTGAGCTTGTTCTCGGAAAGAAATTGAATCAGACCAGCATTGCCCGCAGCAGACGAATAAATTCCGACCAGATCCGGGTAGGTTTCAAAAATTTCGGGCAGCAAAGTGTAGATTAGATCTGGGTCATCCCGGCCCTCGACAGATGCCACGACTTCGAGATGAGGGAAATCCTCTGCCACAACAATATCAAAACCCTGACGCCTTTCTAGGTGATCGCGTGCCAAACGAGAGCCTGTCAGGACCAGTACTTTGCCTTTGCGATCTACAAATCGCCCCATCAACTGGGCGGCTGTGCGTCCTGCAGACACGTTATCGATCCCCACAAAGTGGTCCCGCTCAGAACTCGGCAAGTCAGACACCAAGGCGACGACTGGAACACCCTTATCTCTGACCCTCTTTACGGCGTCGCGGACAGAAGGTGTTTCAGGACCGAAAACGGCAACTCCATCAACGTCCAAGCTTTCGACAGTATCCAGAATGTTGACGATATCCTGCGGCTCAAACGGAGCCACCTTCTTTATCGAAGTACGTGTCCGCTCGATGAATTGGTCACGAGATTGCTCTGCGATCTGACTGCTAATCGCCTCTACAAACTCGTTATCCGTGTCCGGTAACACAAAGAGGAAGTTGTAAACTCGGTTTCGCGCAAGGTTGGCCGCAGCCGTGTCGCGCACATAGCCCAGCTCATCAATTGCCTTTTGTACTTTCTGTACGGTTACGGCCCGCACGCCGGGGCGTCTGTTCAAGACCCGGTCAACAGTCGCCAGACTGACACCCGCAACACGCGCGATGTCATTGACAGTTGGCTTTTTAACCAATTCTAGTTTTTGTTTTTGGTCTTCCACGTGTTCTTCAGCCTTCAATCTCCCGCGCTAAGCCTTCAAACAACAAAGCAACAGCCTCAGCGCCGGGATCGTTATGTCCAACTAGGTTTTCTTCGGGAACATAGGCTGCCCGGCCCGCCTTCGCACGGCGAATTTTGGCCGTGTTGTCTGCACCTTCGCGAGCTGCCTTTGCCGCGTGAATAAGGCCAGATGGGAGTGCGGCAAGCGCAGGTGCCAAGGCGTCAATCATGGTCCTGTCACCGACCTTGGCGCCGCCGACTTGGCTAACGCGGTTCAGACCTTCGACCAAAGACTTCGGTACCGAAGCGCCGCTCGCACAGGCATCTCCAGCGGCGTTAAAGAAGATTGCAAGTATTACGCCGGAAGAACCACCCATCGTCTGGCTCAATTCATTGCCCAACGCTGGAAACAGTTGTGTCAAGTCAGCAAGCGGCATTCGGTCAAGGCTACCTTGCAACGCCCTTGCTGCAGTCGCCAAAGTGCTCCCCGTGTCGCCATCCCCGGATTTGGCGTCCAACTCGTTCAGGTTCTTCTCAGCGTTGATGAGAAGTTCAGACAAACGCGAGATCGTTTCCTTCGTCGCAGAATTATTCGAAGGAATTGGATCGATCGGAGTCAAACCATCAGGCAAAGGCGCTACTTTTATTGGGGTGATGGATTTGACACCGGGCCAAGCAACCAGATCAACCTGAGCTTCTAGTTTTGACAATTCGTGTTGATCTACGGGCAGAATAGAAACAGAAAATCCGTGCATATCCAACGATGTCATCATTGGTGCTGGGCCAATTATATGGCTGGCAATATCAGTCTCAGACAGGGCATGTGTGAGGACAGCCATTTCTAATGGTGTTGTAGAGCCAAGGTTATTGATCAACGCCACACAATCCCCGGAACCCACCCGTTGCTTCAGCTTACCCACCACTGTGGACATGGCCGATACAGCATTCGAGAATTCCACCTGCTGTACACCGGGCTCGCCATGGATGCCCAAGCCGAGTTCCGCTTTGCCGGGCGCAATCCTGTCCTCTTTCGGAGAACCTGGGACGGTGCAGGTGTCCAGGCTCATACCGATGCTGACGACCTTCGCTATAGTGGTTCTTGCGGCATTGGTGACGGTGTCCAAGTCAGCACCATCTTCAGCAAGCGCACCAGCGATCTTGTGCACGAACAGCGTTCCTGCCACGCCACGCGGTTGCGGAAGGTCGGGCAGGGCGATGTCATCATCGACAACAACCATCTCTACTTTGCGGCCCAATGCGCGGGCGCGCTCAGCCGCCAGACCAAAGTTCAACCGATCACCTGTGTAATTCTTCACGATAAGCAAGCACCCAGCCTCACCCGTAACGGCGAGAATGCCAGCCAAAACCGCCTCAACTGACGGGGATGCAAATACTTCTCCACATACTGCTGCTGTCAGCATACCAGCGCCAACAAAACCCGCGTGGGCTGGCTCGTGCCCAGACCCTCCGCCCGAAACCAAAGCGACTTTCGACTTGTCCCAATCGGACCTGTAGACGACTTTGATGTGCGGGTAACCGTCCAGCCGGGTAAGTTGTCCTCCGGATGACGCAAGAAGACCATCTATGGCCTCTGTCACCAGAGTTTCTTTCGTGTTGAGGAACTGGGCCATGCTTTTGCTCCTTAAGTCACTCGCGTGCCGGACGCGTCAAAATACAATGGGTTGTGTGGTCGGATTTTTATTACTTTCCCAGAGGGGTAGTCCTGATGGATATCAATCAGGGTCACAACCGGGTGGCCGTTTAAGTCTAGGTGCAGCCGCGTTTGATCTCCCAAGTGTTCGGCACGCACTACACGTGCATCCGTGCCTTCACCTTCGATGATGTTTTCCGGGCGAAGACCAATCTGCGGACCTTTGTGATCGCCTCCGAACAACGCGGACGGAAGGATGTTGATCCGTGGCAGTCCCAAGCGGCTGGCAACATACACACTTCCGGGATTTTCATAGATGTCGCGAGGGGTACCGTACTGAACCAGCCTGCCGTTTTCCAAAACACCGATATGCGTCGCCATTGTCATGGCTTCGACCTGATCATGGGTCACGTATAGTAAGGTTGATCCTAGGTCTGCCTGAATTCTTTTCAGTTCCACACGCAAGTCCGCTCGAAGTTTGGCGTCCAAAGAGCTGAGGGGTTCGTCCATCAGGAATATCTGGGGGTCCCGCACAAGCGCCCGTCCAATTGAAACGCGCTGCATTTCGCCGCCGGACAGCTCAGTTGCTTTGTTATCCAGCTTGTGCGGAATTTGGAGAATTTCTGCTACCTCGCCAACCTTCCTGGTGATCTCATCCTCGGGTGTTTTTAGGATCGGTGACCGCAGGGGAAAAGACAGGTTCTCTCGTACTGTCATATGGGGGTATAGCGAGTATTGCTGGAAAACCATCGCTACATCACGCTGGGCAGGAGTATCTATTCCAACGTCACGACCGGCAATGTGCACCGTTCCTGAATCCAGTTTCTCAAGCCCGGATATCAATCTTAGCGTCGTTGTTTTCCCTGCGCCCGTCGGCCCCAACAACACCACAAAAGCACCGTTGAGGATCGTCATCGATATACCATCCACCGCTTTTAGACTACCGAATGACTTCGAGATATTTTGCAAAACGACTTCAGCCATTGCTTAGCACCTCGTCGTTCAAAGCGGACCTCAACGCGCGTCCGGTAGACTTTTCAAACAGGGTTACTGCAGGTGAGCGGAATTCCAGTCCTACCGTTTCGCCGGGATTAACCACTTCACGCGCACCAATGCGGGCTTTCAGCTCTCCGTTCGGGCTTTGCAGTGTCACGATCTGGGTGGTTCCCAGATATTCCGCTGCCAGGACTTTGGCCCGGTAGGCGCTGTCGTCTGACAGAAAAACATGCTCGGGACGAACGCCGAAAACCAGGTCACCTTCCGCCCCTTCCATCAGTTTGGGCACGGCTTCGTCATGGCCATTCAGTCGAACCATTTCCGAGCCAGGCGCGACCTTTCCCTGAAACGGCAGGAAGTTCATCGAAGGAGATCCAATAAAATCTGCAACGAACATTGTCGCCGGTTTGTCGTAGATTTCCTGAGGAGTACCGAATTGCTCGATCACAGCGTTGTTCATCACCACGATCTTGTCGCCCATTTGCATGGCTTCCAGCTGGTCATGTGTAACGTACACAGTGGTTGCGCCCATGCGATCATGCAGAGCGCGCAGTTCTTCTGCCATATGCTCGCGAAATTCGGCATCCAAAGCGCCAAGTGGTTCGTCCATCATGAACGCCTTGGGTTCGCGAACAATCGCGCGCCCCAGCGCCACGCGCTGCCTGTCGCCGCCTGAAAGTCCACCTACTGGGCTATCGAGGATGTCCTTGATCCCCAAAATTCCTGCGACTTCCTCGACTTTGGCCTTTACAGCGGCGCGGGGCATACCCTGCGATATCAGTGGATAGCTGATATTCTTGCGCACGTTCATGTGGGGATACAGCGCGAACATCTGGAACACGAAAGCGATGTCTCGCTCTGATGGCGGTCGCTGGCTGATCTCTTCACCGTCCAAGTAGATTTCACCCGAGGTTGGAAGTTCCAACCCTGCGATCATCCGCAGCGTCGTCGTCTTTCCGCAACCGGATGGCCCAAGAAGCATGAAAAACTCACCGTCCTCAATCGTGAACGAGCTTTCGCGTACAGCGGTGAAGTCGCCGAACATCTTTTTTACGTTTTTGACTACGATCTGGGCCATTTCTACTCCGGGAAATGGCTGACGATGATGAACATGACGGTTCCGATCAGCGTGACGATGAAAGAGTAGGTGAAGGCCCAAAGGACAAAGGGCTGCATCAGCATGAAGACACCCAGTGCAATTAGGATGGTTGCGACCATCTCCCATGGGCCGCGGCGGAGTCGTAGTAATCCGGTAAGAAACTCGCTCATTTGCGCACGGCTCCGAATGTGATCCCACGCAGCAAGTGTTTGCGCATTAGGATGGTGAAAATCATGACCGGGATAAGGAAGATCGTGGCACCTGCCGCCACAGCCGGCCAGTCCAGGCCACCGATACCGATAATGGTCGGGATAAATGGCGGCGCTGTTTGCGCGTTCGCGGAGGTCAGCAGCACGGCAAATGCGTATTCATTCCACGCGAAGATCAGGCAGAAGATCGCAGTTGATGCGATGCCTGTGGCGGCTTGCGGCAGCACCACTTTGTAGAATGCCTGAAACCTCGTGTAGCCATCTATAAGGGCGGCTTCTTCGTACTCTCGTGGGATTTCGTCGATGAAACCCTTCAGCAACCAAACCGCCAGTGAGATGTTAACCCCTGTATAAAGCAGGATCATTCCCAGGTGCGTATCGCTCAATCCAAGGTTCCTGAACATCAGGAAGATTGGGATAGCAACAGCAACCGGCGGCATCATCCTTGTACTGAGGATGAAGAACAGAAGGTCGTCCTTGAGCGGGACCTTGAACCTACTGAACGCATAGGCGGCCAGCGTGCCAAGGAAAATACTCAGGAAGGTCGAGCCGAACCCGATGATAACCGAATTCATAAAACGCTCACCGAACTTTGATGGCCCGACAATCACCATGTCGTATTGGCGCACGATCTCATCGGCCCAGTTCTGCGGCGGGTTGGCTTCCAGAAACTCCTGCGTTTGCCGCGTGCGCGTGGTGAAGAGATTCACATACCCTTCAAGCGTTGGGTCAAAGACCACTTTGGGCGGATAGCTGATCGCATCGGCCGGGGATTTGAAGCCAGTCAGCAAAATCCAGACCAGCGGGATCATCGTGATCAGCGCATAAGTGATGACCAGAAAGCCTGCGATCCACTTGGACCGGTTCGAAGGTTCAGTGACGGAAAAACCACTCATCTCTGTTTCACCTTGTTCAGGGCTTTGACGTAGATCGACGCAAGGCCGAACACGGTGACGAAAAGGATGATCGCATAGGCCGAGGCATAGCCTGTACGCCACTTTTCAAACGCCTCTCGTTTTAGATTGATCGAGGTGAGTTCCGTAACAGAACCCGGACCACCGCCAGTTAGCTGAACCACCAGGTCGAACATCTTGAAGTTCTCAATTCCCCGGAACAGCACCGCCAACATAAGGAACGGTAGCACCATCGGGATGGTAATCGTAAAGAACTGCCGCAGCTTGCTGGCCCTGTCGATCTCAGCCGCCTCGTAGATGTAATCTGGAATGCTGCGCAGACCGGCCAGACAGATCAGCATCACGAAAGGGGTCCACATCCAGGTGTCGACAATCACAATCGCCCATGGGGCCAACGTGACCGATCCCAGCATTTCAAAGCTCGATGGGTCCTTGCCGGTAAACCAGGACACTATGTAGTTAAACAAGCCGATCTGAGGTTGATACAGGAACTTCCAGAAGTTTCCGACAACCGCCGGAGACAGCATCATCGGCAGCACGATGATCGTAGTCCAAAGATCGTTGCCTTTGAATTTTTTGTTGATCAACCATGCCAGCGTGAACCCGATCAGAACTTGAAAAAAGATCGTCCAGAACAGGAAATGCGCGGTCGCCTGCATGTTCAACCAAGTGTCAGAGTCCGTCAGGATACGCTCGTAATTCCTGAGGCCGACATCTTTGACTTCACGCCCGATCCGATTGGCCTTGTAGTTGGTAAAGCTCAACTGGATGGTCCAGATCAACGGAAAGATATTGATCGCCAGCAATAGAAATATCGTTGGGGAGATGAATATCCAGGCGATCGCGCGATCGGATAATCCCCGGATTTTTCGCGCAACTCGCTCGGGCGTTGCCTGCGCAACGCGATCTACGGTCCTGTCAGACATCTCTTTGCCAGTTCTTGTTGGTTTCGGACTCACGGGTGAAGGTGGAGCGGGATTGCACCCGCTCCTGCCTGTGTCCGGGCTACAGCTTGCCTTCGTCTTCGAAGACTTCCGTCCAATCTTCGATCAGAAGATCCAACGCTTCCTGAGCTGTGCCTTGGTCAGCAACCACGTAGTCGTGGATGCGTTTCTGCATTGCCAGCAGAAGCTCGGCATAAGCAGGCTCTTGCCAGAAATCCTGCACACCGCCCATTGCTTCAAGGAAGTCACCCGCGAACGGTTGGCTATCAACGAAACCGGGATCTTCCAGCACTGAGTTATGTGCCGAGTAACCACCCAGCTCCCACCATTTGGCCTGAACGTCTGGCTGCGCGAACCACTTTATGTACTCGAGCGCGGCGTCCTGTTTGTCGGAGTAACTGACTACAGAAATTCCTTGTCCGCCCAGTGTTGAACCCGCTTGATTTTGCGGTGGGTTCACGAAGAAGTCGATCTTGTCACCGCCGGTATTGGGGTCGGCATATAGACCAGGGAAGAAGGCAAACCAGTTCATCGCCATGGCGACCTGACCGGATTTAAAGGCGTCCAAGCTCTCACCCATATAAGAGTTGGTGTATCCCGGAGGTGTAGCCGTTTCGTAGAACTCTTTGTAGAATTCCAGTGCTTCAACTGCTTCTGGTGAATTTACGGCACCTTCCATGTCATACGAGCCAGGTGTGTTTTCATACTTGAAGCCCCATGGATACAGTGCCCCGGTCACACCCATTGTTATTCCTTCCGAGCCGCGCTCGGTAAAAATTGCGGCTCCGTAAACCGTCTTGCCGTCGATCTCACGACCTTGGAAGAACTGAGCGATCTGCAAGAGCTCTTTCTGCGATTGAGGCTCGCGCAGATCCTGACCGGTCGCCTCTTTGTAGGCGGCTTGGATATCGGGGTTTTCAAACCAGTCCTTGCGGTAGAACCATCCATTCGCATCGCCCATCGCAGGCAGCGCATAGTAGTTTGGTGTACCCTTGGGCCAGGTCGAATAAGCGTAGACAGTGGCTGGCGCGAAGTCGTCCATGCTGATGCCTTCAGCATCGAAGAACTCGTTGAGTTGGACATAATGACCGTTTTCGGCACCACCGCCGATCCATTGGCTGTCACCAATTAGCAGGTCGCAGAGTTTACCCCCAGAGTTCAGCTCATTTAGCATCCGGTCCGCAAAATTTGGCCATGGAACAAATTCGAAGTTCATCGTGTGGCCAGACTCTGCTTCAAATTCTTTTGACAGCTCGACAAGCGCGTTGGCCGGATCCCACGCAGCCCAACATAGTGTCAGATCTTCAGCATTTGCCTTGGTAGAAAGAGTAGTAGCGGCAAGGACTATTGCGCTGGCCGAAGCCAGTTTTGTGTAAGTCATCCATTCCTCCCTTTTTTGCGCCGTCAATCGAGGATGTGCGAATCGCGGCATATGACCAAGGCTATTTGAGGTACGCACCTCAAGTCCAGAAATTTTTGAGGTTCGTACCTCAATAGACAGGAGAAAATCGCAAAGGTTTGCTATAAGTGTCTGATTATTATTTATATTATAAAATCAGTTTTGTGCATGAGTAGTTTTGGCAGAGATATTCTAAATAGCCATATCGACTAAAATTGGCGAAGCTCGTGATCGCAGTCATCATGCAACCAGTAGGTTTAGCTAAGCCGCGTCTGAAGCGCTCACAGATTATTTGGTCGATACCTTTGCGAATTGTAGATAGCGTCAAACAGCGCAGCCTGCTCTGGGTATTGGGTCACTCGATTGGTAAGGTGCAGACGTATGAAAAATCTCTCTATCGTCCGAATGAGCCGCTACCCAGTAAAAGGCTTGAGTTCGGAGCCTATGCAAACTGTGACGCTGCGAGCAGGAGAGGGCATTCCTGGTGATCGGTTGTTCGGATTTGCTAGATACAACTCGGGTTTCGATGAGCAGAACCCCAAGCCACTGCCGAAAGATCGTTTTGTCGTTTTGTTAAACGAGGCTGCTCTGGCCGGCATTCAAACAAATTTTGATCCCGAGACCCAAGCTCTTGAGATCAATGCTAACAGCAAGATACAACGCTTTAATATGCGAACGCCCGAAGACCGGATGAGCGCGGCAAATTTTCTTTCGTCGGAGATTGGTTTAAAAGATCCCGAACCGCCAAAGTTCGTCTCGTCTTCGCCTCATCGGTTTACGGATGTGTCTGTGGTATCACCGAAAATGATGAACGCGATATCCGTTTTGAATCTGGCTTCTGTGGAAGAACTGGGCAAGCAACTGAACGCGAATGTCCACCCAGCGCGCTTCCGATCGAATATCGAGATTGACGGGTTACCTGCGTTTGCCGAGCTGGATTCCGTTGGTTCAGTTTTGAGATTTGGTGATGTTAAGCTGAAAATTCTCTCGCGAACCAAAAGGTGCGCAGCAACTGAAGTTAACCCGATAACGGCCGAGCGGGACTTGAATGTACCCTATCTTATTCGAAAGGTGATGGGTCATATGGACATGGGTGTCTATGTCGAGGTGGCCAATGGTGGAACGCTAATGGTCGGTCAATCTGGGCAACTGCTCGCCTAATCCAAAACAGATTGTCAAAAGGCTTGAGACATAAACTATGCTTCAAGTCCAGTTGTCCTGCCTGTCCCTGAGACCCTCAAAACCTCAAGGACAGGCAGGACATTCCGCCATCCAGCTTAGCACAATCGGTATTGTCGATCTGAACGACCTCAAATCCCGCCTTGTCCAGAGTGTCGGCTGTGCGCGGGAAACCTGCTGCCATCAGTACCAGATTATTGAAACGAATTGCATTGGCAGCCGCTTCTTCACCGTCGGCGACATGCAAAACCCTATAGCGTTCAAAACACCCGGACGCATCCAGGCGCTTGGTTGCAAGGATGGTCTCGGCATCCATCAGCGAACAATCGGTCTTGAAATGCAACACGCCTTCAGGCGTAAACACCTCACGCAAAGCATGGCCCCACTCATTGGCAATTTCCGCCAGCTCGGCCACGCCTGCCGCGTCGGTGCGATCCGAACGGCCCACCAAGATTTCTTTTCCGGTCACCAGAATGTCGCCGCCTTCGACATGGCCGGGGCCTTTGATCTCGCGGACGTCGTGATAGCAGGCACGGATCGTCGATGCTATTTCCGCCACTTCACCCATGCGAGAGGGCGCGCCGGGACGCATCAGAATTGCACCTTGTGGAAGGCAAAGTGCGGTATCCTCGACAAATTGTGCATCAGGATAAGCGTCAAGCGGTTCAAGCTCGATCACCTCTGCCCCAGTGCTGCGCAGCGCACTGACATAGGCCGAATGCGCGGCCAGCATCCCGTCCAGGTTTGGATTGCCGATATCCTCGGCGCGCAACCCTTCTGCAATTGTCGTGGCGGGCTTGCGGGTGATGGCACGTGCAAATTCAAAGGTCGGATTCCGCATGAGTTACTCCTGATCCGGGCGATCCCCGGTAATGTCGATTTCCAGAATTGAAGGGCAGTTTCGCGCGCGGGCCGAAGCCAACGCGGCCGCTATCTCAGCGGGATTCTGAGAAACCCGTTCATGTGGTATGCCAAACGAGGCTGCGGTGGCGGCAAAATCAGGTGGAGTCGGGTCGCATCCGATCACCTCAACCCCAACATCCTGCATTGACGTCGCGATTTCGCCGTAGCCGTGGTTATTCCACAAGACAAAGGTAATGTGCAGGTTGTGATCCACCGCGGCCATAATCTCGGGCAGCGAGAATTGGGCGCCACCATCGCCGGCGATGCAGATCACAGGGGCCTGAGGATCGGCAATTCCTGCACCGATAGCGGCCGGAATGCCATACCCGAGCGCGCCATAACCGGTGGCGGCATTGAACCATCCGCCCGGACGGTCGTGGTCATAATAGAGGTTACCTGCGTAGATCGGTTGCGTGGAATCGCCCACTATAAGCGCGTTGGGGACAGTCGCGCGCATGGCTGCCAGGATCTCGACCTGGGCGCGGTAGTCTGGGCCGATCTCTTCATAAGCTGCGGCGCGGGTTTTTTCGGCGCGACCCGCGCCATCCCGCTGGTCGGGCCGGTCGGGCAGGGCAGCAAGCAATGCGGATATTGCCTGATCAGTCCGGGCCTGTATGGCAATTTTCGTGTCATGACGGGCCAATTGATCCGGGCAAACATCAACACGTATCAGACCGGGCATCATGGGCATCTTTCCCGTAGCGTACATGTCATAATCTGTTGGGCCCAGCTCGGTCCCTAAAGCGAGAACGCAATCGGCGTCTTCGATCAGTACGCGTACAGATTTCAAACTGGGGCTAGCGGGAACGGTCAATGGATGATCATGCATCAACCCACGCGCGTTGACGGTTTGCACGACTGGAGAGTCTAGGCGCTCGGCTAAGGCTTTCAGGCCTTCGGCGCTGGTTTTCGCACCGCCACCGGCCAGGATGACAATGCGTTTTGCGGCCAAGAGCTGCGCGGCAGCCTGTTGGATCACGTCGCCGTCCGGGGCCCAGCTGGGTAGGGTCTTGGCGATAGGGGCGCGTTCGGCTGCGTGTCCTGCCACATCCAGTGGGATCTCAATATGAGTGGGGCCGGGACGTTCCGAGCAGCAGGTCGCAAAAACGCGCTCCAGAGCTGGGTCCAGATCACCGGGCAGGCTCACATGTTCAGAAACCAGCGCCACAGTTTTGGCAAGGGCGTGCTGATCGGGCAGTTCATGCAAATGGCCATATCCTTGGCCGAGCGTATCTGTATCGTTGACGCCCGAGACCACCAGCATTGGCACGGAGTCCGCGCGTGCCTGCGCCATCGGGGTCAGGGTGTTTGTCAGGCCGGGACCGGTGATAACAAAAGCTACGCCAGGTTTACCCGACGCGCGCGCATAGCCGTCAGCCATAAAGCCCGCACCCTGTTCATGCCGAGGGGTGACATGACGGATTCCAGAGGCCGCAAGGCCGCGGTACAGCTCGACCGTATGCACTCCGGGAATGCCAAAGACACAAGACACGCCGCGCTGTTTCAGCCCTGCGACCAATGCTTCGCCCACTGTTTGGTTGGTCATGCGACGTTCCGATCGCTGAGGTTTGCATGGGCAACGATGCGGTCCAGTGCTTTTGCGAAACGCTCGTCGTCAATCGTCAAGGCGACCCGGACCCAATCTGTAAGGCTTTCGCCAAAGGCCGAGCCAGGCATGACGGAAACGCCATGCTCCAGCAGGTCCCAAGCATAAGTGTCCCCGTCCATGCCGCAGGCTGATACATTGACCAACGCAAACATGCCGGCCTCTGGGCGGTGTACGACAAGCCCGGTTTCGGCGTGTAGCCGATGTTCCAGGATCAGGGCGCGGCTTGCAAAGCGGGACGCCATACCCGCCGCGACCGACGATCCGTCCCGTACTGCTTTTTCCGTCATGTCCGCGATGAAGGGTTGATTGCCGAACAGCATGGTTTCGGAGACCGGCAGAAGCGCTGCACAAAACTCGGCCGGGCCCACACACCAGCCACTGCGAAAACCGGGGGCGGCGTGGGATTTCGATATCGACGAGACCGCGATGACCCGGTCTGCCAGCTGCGGATCAGAAAGCGGCGACACAAAGTCGGCATCATCGAACACCAGATGCTCGTACACTTCGTCCGAGATGATCCACAGGTCATGTTGTTGCGCAATTTTACCGATTTTACCGATATCTTCCGCAGTCAGGATCGCGCCTGTCGGGTTGTGAGGAGTGGTCAGCAGTATCGCCCGGCTGCGCGGCGTGATACGCGCGGCGAGATCGTCAGCCTGAAGTCTAAACCCGTTTTCAGCGCGCAGCGGCACCGGAACCGGTTCAGCCCCGCTGGCGCGGATGACACCCTCATAGGTCGCATACATGGGATCGCCGACTAGAACTTCGGACCCGGCTTCTGCGAGGCCCTGCATCACCGCAAAAAGTGCTGTCTGCGTGCCGGGAAAACACAGAATGTCTTCAGGCAGAAACTGCCGCCCACGGCTTTCGGTGTATGTTTCGGCCAAAGCTGCACAAAGCCCAGCCTCTCCGCGCCCGTTTGAATATCCGGTGCGGCCCGAATGCAATGCCAAGGCCGCCGCGTCGCACAACTCTTGCGGTGTTGGCACGTCCGGTTCGCCGATCGTCATTTCCACGAGGTCTGCGCCTGCCTCGGCCAATGCGCGCGCCTTCAGGTGGACTTCCCACTTGCCGCCGCCCAATCCGGCCAGCCGTTCGGTGATTGCTGTCAGCCTCATTTGGGCTTGCTCTCCTGCGTTAGATCCAAATCGAGAATGGCGGAAACGGACTGCAGCCCGATTTCAACCAGTTCACCTTGTTCAAATGCGTCCGGCAGCGCCCCGCCTTCAAGCCACAGACCATCGATCACCGCGTTGCACGCAATGGCCAATTGCCGCAAACGGGCAGGGGGCGCGGGCCGGTCAACTTCGTTCAGCGAGGCTGCAATCAGTTCCTCAAGCTGGTCCCGAAAATAGGCATATGTCCGTTCATGCGTCGCTTTCATCTGTGGGTCGTGCTGCACCTTGTTCAGAAAGCTGGCCCACAGGGCGATGGCGCGGGGGTCGACAACGGGTGGTGTCAAAGACGCCGTCACGAAAGCGGCGAGCCTGGTTTGCGCGCCGACCTCTGTGCCCGTCGCAAGTGCAAAGGTCTGGTCGGTCATCGTGTTCATGTGGTGCTCGTAGGCGGCCACGATCAGATCTTCTTTGGAGCTGAAGTAGTGGCGGATCAGCCCCCCCGTGACATTTGCGCGTTCTGCGATTCCCCGCACCGTGGCGCCGCGCACGCCCTGTTCAGCAACCAGTTCCAGCGTGGCTAGAATCAAAGCTTCCTGCCGGGATTCGGCCGACTCGCGCCTGAATTTTTTGCGTTCTTCACTCACAACTGGTTCGTTTTCGCTGGTTGCATTAATTATACGCTTGCATAATTACGATGTTCGCGGCTTACTGCAATCGGAAAATTGGGGTCGCAAAAAATGGACACAGCCGCTGCCGCATCAGCACAGCAACCCGACACCCGCCGAGAGGCGATCCGGGTAGAGGATTTGCATAAATCCTTTGGCGATTTAGAAGTTCTGAAAGGCGTGGATCTGATCGCGCATCAAGGTGATGTTGTTGCGATCATCGGTGGTTCGGGTTCTGGTAAGTCAACCATGCTGCGCTGCATCAATTTTCTGGAGACGCCAACGTCGGGCAAAATCGTCATCGGCGGCGAAGAGGTCGCGATGCGGGCAGATGGCAGCCCGGCCAGCCAGAAGCAAATCGAACGTATTCGCACCAAACTGGCGATGGTGTTCCAGCAATTCAATCTGTGGACGCACCGCACCTTGTTAGAGAACGTGATCGAGGTGCCGGTGCATGTCCTGAAGGTCCCAAAGGCAGAAGCGATCGAGCGCGCGCGCGAATTGCTGGTCAGGGTTGGCCTGGGCGGTAAGGAGGACACGTTTCCCGCTTACCTTTCGGGTGGTCAGCAGCAGCGGGCCGCGATTGCACGGGCGTTGGCCGTTAATCCGTCTGCCATGCTGTTTGACGAACCCACATCCGCGCTAGACCCTGAACTGGTCGGAGAAGTTCTGACCGTGATCCGTGACCTGGCCGCTGAGGGGCGCACCATGCTACTGGTCACGCATGAGATGAAGTTCGCCCGCGAGGTCGCGAACCACGTCGTCTACCTATATCAAGGTCGTATCGAAGAGCAGGGCCCACCTGCCGAGCTCTTTGGAAATCCGCAATCCGAGCGGCTGAAGCAATTCCTCAGCTCGGTCGGATAAAACAAAAATAAACGCTATCAACACGGAGAAACTTATGAAAATCAAAGCATTCCTGACTGCAGTCTCTGCCGCAGCCATGCTGGCGGCAGGCGGTGCTGCAGCCGAGCAAGTCAAGATTGGTATTGCAGCTGAACCCTATCCACCATTCGCCTCGCCGGACAGCGCGGGCAACTGGGTTGGCTGGGAAATTGAGGTCATCGAAGCGGTTTGTACTGCGGCCGAGCTTGACTGCGTGATTACGCCTGTTGCCTGGGACGGCATCATTCCGTCTTTGACTGGTCAGCAGATCGACGCGATCATGGCCTCGATGTCGATCACCGAAGAGCGGTTGAAAACTATCGACTTCAGTGATGCGTACTACAATACGCCCGCGGTGATTGTGGCCGACAAATCAATTGATATTGAGCCTACGCCTGAATCGCTGGCTGGCAAGATCATTGGCATTCAGGCCTCGACGATTCACCAAGCCTATGCGCAGGAATACTTCAAGGACGCCGAGTTGAAAGTCTACCAGACTCAGGACGAAGCCAATCAAGATCTGTTCGCAGGCCGAATTGATGCGACCCAGGCAGACAGCATCGCGATGGCGGATTTCGTGAACTCGGACAATGGCAGCTGCTGCGAGATCAAGGGAGCCGTTGCGGATGATCCGGCGATTCTGGGCCGTGGTGTGGGTGCAGGCGTACGCAAGGGCGATACCGAGCTTCTGGAAGCGCTGAACAAAGGGATCGCGGCGATCCTGGCTGACGGCACGCACGAGAAAATCACCGAGGGCTATTTCACCACCAGCATCTACTAAGGCGCTGTTGTGACCGGACTATTCGAGACACTGGGCCTCGGCGCCAGCGCCGAGTTGCTGTCGCTGTCAAGCTGGGGCGGCAACCTGTTGCGCGGGCTTGCCAATTCCCTGCAGATCGCCGTGGGCGCTTTTGGAATGGGGCTGATAATCGGGCTGTTCGGTGCCTACGGGAAACTCTATGGGGGGAAGGTCACACGTGACCTTCTTGCCATTTATACAACGGTGATCAGGGCGGTGCCTGAACTGGTGTTGATCTTGATCCTGTACTATGTCGGCAGCGATATCATCAACAAGATCTCTGAGGCGTTGGGAGGAGGTCGAGTTGAAATCAGCGGTGTCGCCGCAGGCATCTGGGTCTTGGGCGTTGTACAGGGGGCCTATGCCACCGAAGTGCTTCGTGGGGCTATCAAGGCGGTTCCGGTCGGGCAAATCGAAGCGGCAAAATCCTATGGAATGCCCGCATTTATGATCATGCGTCGCGTGACGATCCCAGCAATGATGGGATTTGCGGTGCCAGGCTTGGCCAATCTGTGGCTTATCGCGACCAAGGATACGGCCTTGCTGGCCGTTGTCGGGTTCAGTGAATTGACACTTGAAACACGACAGGCGGCAAGCAGTACCCGTGCTTACTTTACCTTCTTTCTGGCGGCGGGCTTTCTGTATCTCATGGTCACCCTTTTCTCGGGTGCGGTTTTTGCCCGTATCGAGAAATGGGCGCGCCGTGGTCAGCCTTCGTTGAAAGGGGGTTCCTCGTGATCACCGTGAAAGCGCTGATGCAGCCGCACCGGATCGTTATGATGCTGTTGTTTGCAGCCCTGATTATCTGGTGTGCCTTTTCGTTGCGATGGGATTGGATCCCGCAATACGCGCCGCTGGCGTTGCAGGGCCTTTGGACGACGATCTGGCTGCTGGTGGTGACAACCGTTCTGGGGTTTTTATTGGCGGTGCCGCTGGGCTTGGCGCAGGCGATCGGCCCTTGGTACCTGGCAACACCTGCCCGAGTGTTTTGCACCATAATCCGAGGCACGCCCCTGCTGTTGCAGATTTGGCTGTTGTATTACGGACTGGGTTCGCTGTTTCCGCAGTTTCCTTGGATAAGGTCGTCAGAGCTGTGGCCCTACCTGCGCCAAGCATGGCCTTACGCGGTGCTTGCGTTGACCTTGTCCTTCGCTGGTTATGAAGGTGAGGTGATGCGGGGTGCGTTTTCCAGTGTAGCGAAAGGGCAGCTTGAGGCTGCAAAGTCTTTTGGAATGCCACGTTTTACGATGTTCCGCCGGATATGGCTGCCCCAGGCTGTGCGCAACGTGCTGCCAACTTTGGGCGGAGAAACGATCCTGCAGCTCAAAGCGACACCCTTGGTTGCAACGATCACGGTGGTCGAGATTTACGCCGTCTCTTCGCGGGTTCGATCTGACACGTTTATCGTATACGAGCCGCTTTTGTTGTTGGCCTTGGTCTATATGGTCCTAGCCGGGTTGATCGCTTTGGCTTTTCGCCGATTTGAAGGTGTTTGAAGTCTGACACTGTCTTGTCGGCCCAAACTTGTTAAGCAGTGGCAAACCACTCCAGGTATTTGCTACTTAATTACAAGCCAAGGCGGAACTTGGTCGGTGTCATTCCGGTTTGACCTCGGAAAAAGCGAGTGAAGTGGGACTTGTCGGAATAGCCAAGCATCAGACCAATCTCCGCAATTGTCATCCGGTCTTCTTTTAGGTGCTCCTTGGCGATATCGACACGCAGCCGTTTGATTTCGCGGGGTAGCGTTGTGCCTTGTTGCTGAAGCGCTTTCAGGAACCGTTCCGGCCGTATTCCCAGTAACCTGGCCACCATCTCCGGCCCCAAATCGGCTTCATCCAGTTTGTCGCGCAAGACAGAGCGCAATGCAGCCACCACGGTTACTTCTTCATCTTGTTGCGGTGAGGCGATCGGCTTGGCAGAGCCGTCAGAGACATGGTGCAAAAACAACCATTCCACAGGAAAACTAATTTGCATTCCGGGATCGGGTCCAAGGCCAACCTCGATCCCCTTGTAGTCGATAGGTAGACCATTGATGTATCTGCTTTCCCATCGTACGCGCGAAGAATCCCAGGAATCGCCGACGACGGTCTGCAATAGACGTACATAGATTGCGGCGCCAAAACCGGTCACCTGAACGGGTGGAACAGTTGGTTCCTGTTGCCTATCGATACGATAAGTCGCTTTGTCCGCTTTAATGATAAGGCTGTGCCGCACAGAATTGGACTCCTGCGGGACAAGCCCAACAAAGCGGGTAAAGAACTCGAACAGCGTTTTTGTAGTTTGCAGGGCTTGAGCGAACGGAGGCCACTCTTGCAGGTTAAACGTCTCGCCTACATTCAGTCCAAGGTATCGATCCCCTGACACTTCTGAGAAGGCATTTACCAAGCCGTAGACCAACTCTGAGTGAACGAACACGGATGGGTCAGACAACAGTTCGGCCTTCAACCCGACCTGATCCAAAGCTGGTTGCGGATTGATCTTACGTTCGGTGAGATATTGCAGAAACGGAGCAGCTAATGAGAGGCGAATAAAGCCCTCGCTATGCTCTCGGGAGGTGGCGTTGAAAGGCAAGCTCGTCATCCTTGTGAGCATTGGCAGTTTTATTCAGTGGCCATTTTTATAATCACATTCGAACATCCTAATTCAAAAGTGGCAACCAAGGCAAAACTTTCCGGACTACAGTTGGCAGAACATGAATATGAAGGGAGTACCCATGTCCGGTCTACGAATGTCGCTTTGCTCGGCGGTAATCGCCGCTGCCGGTCTTTCTTTTTCTGCGTCCGCGCACGCTCAGGATCAGGATCAGGAAGAACCCCAAACTCTTTTCACCAACGTGCATGTCTTCGACGGCGTCAATGAATAGCGTATCGAAAATGCGAGCGTTCTGGTTGAGGGCAACCTTATCAAGGCCGTCTCAACTGATGCGATCGATGCCCCCAATGCCACGGTCATTGACGGAGAGGGACGGACACTGACCCCCGGGTTTATCGAATTGCACGCGCACCTGATGCTGATGGGGCCGACTCTGCCTGCGATGGAGGCCAATACGACTTGGGAAGATTTCGCGATTCACGGTGCTCGGATGGCCGAGATGTATTTGATGCAGGGCTTCACCACGGTCAGGGACGCAGGTGGTGCCAATGGCGGGCTGCGCCGCGCAATTGACGCAGGCCAAATTGACGGACCGCGTTACTTTCCGTCCGGTGCATTTATTGGAACGCGCGGCGGTCATGCTGACTTCGCGAATTTCACCGCTCCACCGGGCTCAGAAACCAACATGAGCCGCCTGAATATGGCGCAGGAAGTTAGCGGAGTGGACGACGTTTACAGGTTTGCACGCAACAATTTCCGCATGGGTGCTACACAGTTGAAATTCATGCAATCCGGGGGTGTCGTTTCGGCCTTCGACCCGTGGCAATTGCTGGCTGGGTCGCCCGAGGAAATCCGAGCCGCCGTACAAGTTGCAAATGAGTATGGCAGCTATGTCATGGCGCATTCCTATCGTAAGGAAGCGATCCTCAGTGCGCTTGACGCAGGTGTCATGTCCATCGAACACGGCTTCTCGTTTGACTGTGAAATTGCCCAAGTCATGAACGAAAAAGGGGCGTATATCACCACCAACCTGACGGCCTTCGATCCCGGACTGCTCGATATTCCAGCGGTAGCAAACGTCCCGTCGAGCCTTGCCAAAGCCAAGTCCGCTTCGGCCACATTTGCAGGCTACATCGACAATATGAAGGAATGTCCGGTCAAGCGAGGGTTCCAGACCGACTGTGTTGGTTCCGTCGAGGCCTGCAATATCCAGATTGCCTATGAAAAACACCTGAACAACGAGTTTTTCGGGCCCTACACATCCATGGTCACGCTGACATCGACAGGTGGCGAGGTGGTCGCTTTGTCAGGTGACTTCATGAACCCGTATACCGACGGGAAACTGGGTGTGATCGAAGAAGGTGCCTATGCGGATATCCTGCTGATCGACGGTAACCCGCTCGAAGATTTCTCGGTCGTTGGTACGGGCGATCAGTGGTTCGGTGCCGACCCGAGGCCCGAAAGCCCCGAGACGATCCGCCTGATCATGAAGGACGGCGTCATCTACAAAAACACACTGGATTGACACCTCTAAAGAGCCGGAGAGCATCTATGCACCATGTGTTTCGCACCGTAGTATTGGCAGGGTTGGTTTGGTGTGGACAGTCTGCCATGGCGACGCCCGATACCGCGTTGGACTGGGCAGACCTGCCGGACCCATCCTCGCAGATCTTTGAAGACCCCTACCGTGATCTCAACCCCGAACAATTCGACGAAGTCCTCTACGTCGTGCGATTGCGTGGCAGGCTGCAGCAGAATGATGGCAGTGAAGATGAGCGGCAAAAGTGGCAAGCGCTTTTAGCCGAGACTGAGGATGCCTTGGCAGCTGATGGAATTGATATCGACTGGCTACTCGATCAGCGGGAGGTGGTAACGGAACGTCGGAGAAAGGCTGGGACCAACGGAAATCCACAGTTCGACGGTCAAAAAATCA
>NZ_JBWVBA010000011.1:0-123370 GCF_057221005.1 Ruegeria sp. HKCCD7628 | reverse complement strand
CCGGATAGGTTCGCAGTTTCCGCGGCAAACTGAGACTGGTTCGAATTCGTCTGACGGTACCTCCAAACCTGTCTCCGGATCGATGACCCGCCCGTTCGTTATGACTATATCGTAGTCCTGCGCTGAGCAGGTCGTGGCAATAGCCACAAAGATTGCAGAAACAAATGTGCGGTACATGAGCTTGACCTCCGTGTTTCCAGCGTAAGGCGATAAAGGAGCAGATCAATTTATTGTTTTGCCTGGGTCTGCTCTTACTGCTTTCCGTCCTGAATAGCCCTCTGAGCAAATGCACCAATGTCTGCCTGGAACCCAAAGCCAACGCCAGTCACTGGTGCTTGAGTATTACATTGATGATTGAGCTGGATACATAGAAGCAAAGTGGTGGTCGGTGTTAGGGTTTTTGAGTCAACACCTGACCTCGGCTTGTAAACGAGATTCCTTGAGTGCCGCTTCCTCCAACCATGATCGCTTCTACGATAGGGGGTAGCACCGGAACTTCTGCCGACCAGGTGACTATGAAATTCGCGCCAATCCCGTCTCCGACGCTACCAATAGGTACAAGCGCATTCATCGACCCAAATGGCATCAATTGAACGGGCTCATTTATGAGAGTTTCCAGAAGTTGCCCCGCTCTGTCGTAATATTCGACACGCTCAACTTTGATCTCTGATTGAAGACTAATGTTGTGCACAACTAGCGTAGACGCGAGCGGTTCGCTGCGCCCCTCCTGCGTGAAAACTCGCGAATAAGAGGGAACATAGACGACTTGAGATGTAACACTCTCCGAAACTTGTGCGAATGAAAGGCTTGGTACGGTCGTCAACGAAACCAAAACCATTGAGAATGACCAGAAAGATCTGCGGGAGAAAAACTTCATGTAGGCGCATGCTCCGTTTCTTCTGTCTTCAAAATGAGCATACGGATGACAAGATTCGGCGCAAGAAAATGTCCGCTTTGTCCGCATATCGGACGTAGACACGCCGCGGATGGAATGTCGGCTATGGCGAGGAATGCTGCGTGCGCTTAAGCGCCCTGATGTTGATTTCGCGTTGCTGCCTGCAAGGCCGTTTCAAACCCTATAAACACGGCAATCCCGCAGCAGGTGGCGCCAAACAGCAGCCCTAAAAGTTTATCCCGTCTATCCAAGCTGAGACTGTTGCGCCCATCGCGTTCATGTGGTCAGCGTGGGTAAGACCTGAAACCCGTTTGCGTGGCTTCAGATCGTGATCTCCGTCTTCAAACCAACTCATTTGTATTGCTGATGAAAGATAGTACCTACTGACTTCACCCTTCGTGCCAAACTGGTCCCGTGTTCCCTGACAGATCAGCGTTGGCGTTCGCAGACATTGTAGATGCTCGGTACGTAGCTTCTCGGGTTTGCCGATCGGGTGGAACGGATAGCCCACACAGAGCAAACCAACGACGCGTTCCGCTTCAAATAGCTCATCCGCAATCATACTGGCCACGCGCCCACCCATGGACTTTCCACCAATGATCAGCGGGCCATCAACTTTGAGCTCTTCGATTGCAGAGAGATACTCAGAGTTCAGTTTGTCTGCGCGGGGAGGGGGTTTGCGGCTGCCTTCGGTTCGGCGCTGCGCCATGTAGGCGAATTCAAATCGAACGACCCTAAGGTTTTGCGCTGCAAGTGCTTCTGCAATTGCTGTCATGCCAGGGGCATCCATCGGGGCGCCTGCGCCTTGGGCAAGAAGAATAGTTGCGCTTGCTGCTTTGGGGCCGAGTTCAACGAAGTCGGTGGGCATAGTCTCGTCTGCTCTTCAGGTTCCTCATCAGAATACTCATGCCGGCGAGGGACACACAACTTCGATCAGAGATGGCCCGTCGCTGAAGAGACCGGCAGAGAGCGCCTTTGCAAAGCTGTCCATGTCATCTGCGCGTGTCCCAGGAACACCGTGGCCTTTCGCTAGAGATACCCAGTCCAGTGCCGGGTTCTCCACGTCAAACATAGCCTGAGCATTCTGACCATAGCTCGCCACGCCGACGTTTGTGAGTTCATCGCGCAGAATTTGATAACCGCGGTTTGCAAAAACAATCACCGTGACGTCGAGATTTTCCCGCGCCATGGTCCACAGTGATTGTAGAGTGTACATGGCCGACCCATCCCCAGTCAGGGCTATGACCTTTCGGTCCGGACAGGCGGTGGCCGCACCCGTTGCGCAAGGCAAACACAGCCCAATCGCTCCGCCGGTGCCAGCGAGTAGATCATGTGGTCGAGCGGTGGCTGTCGGTGGAATGACGTGGAAGCCTGACGTAACGGATTCATTGCAGATTATCGCGTTTTCCGGGATCAGTGCTGCCAACGCCAAACCAACTTTTTCGAGGGTCAACTGCCCGTTGGGAACGTCAGGCAGATCGAGCAAATGGGCTTCTGCCACCGTTTTGCTTGTGACCCCGACCGCGTCGGCGAGCGCTTGAAGCGTCCACTCGATATCATCTGAGGGCGTACACAAGTCGGTAATGGGGCAATACGGAGGTTCGGGTACGCTTGGTTTCCCGGGATAGGCAAAGAAGGCGACTGGCCTGTCAGTGCCAAGCAGAGTGATCGAAGACGTTGCTTCTAGCTGAGCGATCTTGGGCGATATCGGATAGACCAGTTGGTCTAGCTTTGCTGTTCCTGCGCCTTTGGAAATGCGCGGTATCAGAGTATCGGCCAACAACCGGCACGCCGTCGCGGCGGCAATTTGTCCAGCTAGTTCACGCTGCGGTCCAAACAGGGCTGATCCGCCAATCATCAGCGCGGCGTTCGGCGTCACAAGACGGGCTGCCGCGGCCTCTATCTCGCCTATTGACGGTCGATGGAGTCTTTCCCTGTTGTCCAAACGGTTTGCCGCTGCGTTCGCTTCGTTCCAAGCTGTGTCGGCAGGCAGGACAAGGGTCGCGATCTGGCCGTTTTGCGCGCGGGCTGCTTGAACTGCCGCTGCTCCATCCGTAGCCACGTCGGTGGCATTGGATGACACACGCGTCCAATGACTGACCGCTTGGCTGATACCGAGGATGTCTCCTTTCAAAGGGCTTTCATAACGAAGGTGATGAGTTGCGTGATCTCCCACGACGTTCACGATCCCGGATCCGGCTTTCCGTGCGTTGTGCAGATTGGCAAATGCGTTGCCAAAGCCAGGCGCAAGATGCAGCAGCGTTCCCGCAACATCACGTTTCATGCGAAAAAATCCATCCGCCGCACCCGTTGTTCCGCCTTCAAACAGGCAAAGAATGCAATTCATCTCCGGGTGTTCATCCAAGGCAGCTACAAAGTGCATTTCCGAGGTGCCGGGATTTGCGAAGACAGTATCCACGCCATTGTTCAAAAGGGTTTTTACGAGTGATTGGGCGCCGTTCATTTTTACCTTGGCCTGATTTCAAGCGGTCATTTGATTACAATGCTCGCACGAAAAGGCTTTCTTTCTAAACATATTTTCCTCTCAATCTCGACCTTGTGGCACGCAATGGACCGTCCGGTCGAAGTCGGGCTGCAAGAAACCACGGGCAAACGCTGCAAGCCTGACTGACCCCACCCCATGATCGGCTATATCACCGTCAAACTGGTGGAGCGCTCCCGTTCAACCGTTTTTTGAGGGCAGGCTTCTACTAAATGAGCACGGCGCGAGACGGGTTTGACCTTATGTGAGGCTACCGAGTGCAACCTCGATGAGGCATGGCTTTTCGGATATTAAACCACCGTTCATTTGCCGACGTTACATACGGTCAGCAAACCCACAATGGAGTTTCGTCATATCAGGTTCTCGTCCTCCGGCTCTTCATCAGCCGGTAGTGTCGGTACGGCTACCAGTCTGATTTCTTCCCTATCTTCCCCGTGGATCGTATAGAGCCTGGATCGGGAGAGCTTTTCGAGTGACCGCCGGAACGCCTTCCCACGGTCATCACGCTTTTCAGCTGCTGAAACCCGGTCATCGGCGATGCACGCCTCGCGCCATTTCTTCCTTGTGGTAGATGTCTTTCCGTCCTCGGTCAGTTCTTCCAGTATCTCCAGAGTGGCCTTTTCCGATGCGGTCAATTTCTCACCGTCAGACTTTTTGAGCATTCCGGAAACGCTCTCTTCTTCACAGACCACGGTCTCGATTGGGTCCCCATCTTCGTCGACCCCCAGCTCTACGGTTTCGTTCCGGTAGGCCAGCGCAGTTTCACCCGACCTTCCGTTCCGGTTTTTGGTCGGCGTCCCACTTACGATCCCTTCGCTCTTGGTTAGGGCGAGGTTGAAGTCCAAGATCCCGTTAAGCGAAGAATGACCCCGGGGAAGGCCGTCACCGGCTTTCGTATCGTGGTGGACCAGCATTACAGCGGCCCCCCAGCGGCGCAAAGACTGCAGGATGCTGATGGCCTTACCCATACCCTCTGAACTGTTCTCTTCGAAGCCCGGCATGGCTGCGCTGAGCGTGTCGACGACGATCAGACTGGGGCGACGATGCGCGATAAGTTGCTTCAATTGCTTCACCCATTTGACGTTCGAGAAGCGACCAGCGCAGTCGGCGACCATGTGAAAGTCACCGGTCGTGCCGAACTGGTTCCGAAGCGCCCCAATCCGCTTGCGCATGTCGCGCTCATTCTCTGTTGCGAGGTAGAGGACGCTGCCCTGTCTGACGCGCCGCCCGAAGACCTCCTCTCCCCGGGCCACTGCATAGGCCAAGTGAGGTGCGAAGACCGACTTACCGACACCCGGCGCGCCCACAACGCTGACCAGGTCGCCTGCCGCGATTAACCCCTTCACCAAGTAGGCGGCGGGCTTCATCTCGGCACACTGGTCTGGGTCGAGTAGCGTCAGTCCAAGGGTCGGATCGGAAGGCTCGACGCCAATCAACTCACAAGCCTCTGCGTCGAGATTACGGTGCAGCTGTTCCGAAAGCACGACCGGCCGCTCTTCAGCTGCCTCGCGCTTGATCCAGTCAAGCTCTTCGGCGGTCCAAGCAGAGTCTAGGTGTGTCAAGACTTCGGCCTGCCGTAGCTCAGTAACAGCGGGATGTGACCAGCCGCGACGCTCAGCTTGGCGGACGGTATTGTCAGAAGAACTTGGGTTGAGCGGGGCAGGGCCGATACGTAGCATTAAATAATGACCAAACCTTCCTCCTTCAAGTACTTCAAAACCAGTCCTGAGATCATCCGCCTGGCGGTGATGCTGTATATTCGGTTTCCGCTCTCGCTTCGGAATGTCGAAGATCTGCTGCACGAGCGCGGGATCGATGTCAGCCATGAAACCGTCCGCCATTGGTGGAACAGGTTTGGCCCGATGTTTGTATCAGAGATCCGAAGAAAACGGGTTCAGCAACTCCGGGCCTTTTCAAAATGGAAGTGGCACGTAGACGAAGTATTCGTAAAGGTTAACGGCAAACGCCACTATCTCTGGCGGGCCGTTGATCACGAAGGCGAGGTGCTGGAAGCAGTTGTAACGAAGCGCCGAAATAAAGCTGCAGCACTGAAGTTCCTCAGAAAATTGATGAAGCGGCACGGTTGCGCCCAAGAGATCGTCACAGATCGCTTTGCATCCTACAAGGCGGCGCTCAGAGATTTGGGTGCGTTGGAAAAGCAAATAACGGGCAGATGGCTCAACAACCGTGTAGAGAATTCGCACCTTCCTTTCCGACGACGCGAACGCGCCATGCAACGGTTCAGGCGCATGCGAAGTTTGCAGAAATTCGCTTCCGTCCACTCCTCCGTCTACAACCATTTCAACCAGGAAAGATCGCTGGCCAGCAGAGACATCTTCAAGCTGACACGCAACGCCGCTCTTACCGAATGGCGCGAACTTGGTGCGGGATAAAGGACAGCGTCACTGGCCTAACAGAGACGAGTTCGAATTCGTCTGACAGCACCGGCAAAACTATGTGTCGCCCGACAATCATCTCTAGTCCCGATTTCGGAGATGCAGTTTTGACCTATCCTGAATTGACCCAGACACTTTGCGTTTTCTCCGCGATGCTAACGGTATTGCGAAATCGCTCGCAATTCTAATCTGATTGGGATTGCCATCTGTTTAAAGCGGTCAAAGTGATTCATTGAATTTGAGACTGCTGCCTTGGGGCTCAAATCAAATGATCTTTGCACCCAAGCCTTTTAGCCAAGCGTTCCTGTCGATCTATCTGATCATGAGAAATAAAATACTGGGGCTTCAAATGACTTGGCCCCGGTAAACTGTGGGTTGCGACGAAGCGACGAAAACACAATGCTCGCTTCGCCGTACACTGTAGTTACTTTAGGTAGGTGTTGAACCAATCAATAGTGCGGTCCCAGGCTAGGTTTGCCATTTCCTCGTCATAACGAGGCGTACTGTCGTTATGGAAACCGTGGTTAGCATTTTCGTAGATGTAGGCTTCGTATACCTTTCCGTTGGATTGCAGAGCGGCTTCAAAATCCGGCCAACCTGCGTTGATGCGTTCATCAAGCTCTCCCATCTGAATCAGCAACGGTGCCTGAATTTTGGCTACATCCTCAACTGCTGGCTGGCGACCATAGAATGGCACGCCCGCGGCCAATTCGGGGTAGGCCACGGCAATTGCGCTCACCACACCGCCGCCGTAGCAGAAACCCACAGCACCGACCTTTCCAGTGCAATCATCTCGGTTCAATAGGTATTCAAATCCGTTGAAGAAATCGTTCATCAATTCGACCCGGTCCACTGTCTTTTGCAGCTCGCGCCCATCCGCGTCGTTGCCTGGGTATCCTCCCACTGACGTCAGACCGTCGGGGGCCAGTGCCATAAAACCGGCTTTTGCCAACCTGCGTGCCACATCCTCGATGTAAGGATTCAGGCCGCGGTTTTCGTGGATCACCAGCACCCCGGGCAGGGGCTCTTCAACGCCGGCAGGTCGGACAAGGTATCCGCGAACATCACCGGTTCCATTCGGTGAAGGATAGGTGATGTAGTCCGCGTGGATATCGGGATCGTTGAACGACACTTGCTGAGCCATCGCGTAGTTCGGGCTGAGCATGTTCAGCAGCGCGACCGCTGTCACGCCGCCGACCGCGAACTTGCCTGCGCGGTCCAGGAATTGGCGCTTGGTGATCTTGCCGTGCGCGTAAAAGTCATACAGGTCCAGAAGTTCCTGGTCGAAGTCTTTTGCCGTCATGCGAGTCATTGTGGATCTCCTGATGAGTTTGGCAGTTTGAAATGTGGGTAGTATACGATCTGAAGGTCTTGATTTGATTGAGCCTCTGGATGGGCTTCCTAAGATAACGCCGATGACAGTTCCTTGTTCGCATACCGTTCGCGCATCGCGTTCTTTTGAACTTTTCCCATAGTGTTTCGCGGCAACTCCTGGACGAGTTCGTAGCGGCGAGGATGTTTGAATCGCGACAGTTTGTTTCTGATGATCGAGTCGATCTGTTCCACCTGAAGCTGTGCTCCGGGCTCTGCAACCAGAGCGGCAATGATTGCTTCACCGAAGTCTTTGTCGGGGACGCCGAAAACCGCCGATTCCTGAACGCCATCGACATCGTTCAAAACGTCTTCAATTTCTTTAGGGTAGACGTTGTAACCACCAGTGATGATCAGGTCTTTTGACCGACCTACAATCGACAGATAGCCATCCTCGCTGTATTGGCCCAGATCTCCGGTGATGAAAAAACCATTTTCTCGAAGCTCTTCAGCCGTTTTTTCGGGCATTTGCCAATAGCCCTGAAAAACATTGGGGCCACGTACTTCGATCATTCCGATCTCGCCCTGGGGCAGCGGTTCTCCAGTTTCAGGGTTGGTTATGATCACCTCAGTGCCGGGTATGGCCATACCAACAGTTCCCGCGCGACGCTCACCGCCATAAGGGTTAGAGGTGTTCATGTTCGTTTCGGTCATACCGTAGCGCTCAAGGATACGGTGGCCGGTGCGCGTTTCGAACGCCACATGGGTCTCTGCCAGCAACGGGGCTGAGCCGGAAACAAACAGACGCATGTTCTCTGTGATCTCATCGGTGAAACGGTCATCCGCCAGCAATCGGGTATAAAAAGTGGGGACTCCCATTAGAAGGGTCGAGTGGGGCAATTCCTCTAAGATCATACCAGTGTCGAATTTTTTCATCAGCCGCACTTTGGAACCGGCGAGTAGTGATGTGTTCATCGCCACGAAAAGCCCGTGCGTGTGAAAGATGGGCAACGCGTGAATCAAGCGATCAGCGTTGGTGATAGCCCACAAATCCACAAGGGCTTGGGCATTGGACAGCAGGTTTCGGTGGCTGAGCATCGCGCCCTTGGACCGGCCCGTGGTACCTGATGTGTAAAGAAGCGCCGCGAGGTCGTCCGGCGCGCGATCCACAGTTTCGAATACACAAGGCTGTGCCTCCGCTTCGCGGCTCAAGCTTGGATTTTCGCCGCCCAAGGTCAGCAGCTTTGCACCAGACCGGGTCGCCAATTGTTCGAATTCAACTTTGTCGTGGCTGTCGCAAACGATTAACGCAGGTTGCGCATCAGAGATGAAATAGTCCAACTCTGCCATGGTATAGGCAGTGTTTAGGGGCAGGTAGACAGCACCTGCCTGAACCGAAGCGGCATAGAGCGCAATCGTGTCGGCCTGCTTGGGCGCTTGCACAACGATGCGACTGCCAGGGGAAACTCCGCTGTTCTGCAAAACATGCGCGATTTGCGCGGTGCGCTGCAGAAACTCATCATAAGTGACCACCTGGCCATTATCGATTTGCAGGAATGGAGCCGTGTTGCCCTCGTGGCGGGCAAACAAACTGTCGTAAAGTGTATTGGTCACGCTGTATTTTCCCTAGGCTTTACCGCAAGCGTCGCAGTTGAAGCCGCGCGAATTGAACGCGAGGCTTGGATCGTGGCACGTGTCGCGAATTCTTCGTGGTAACGTTCTGTTTTGTTCAAATCGTAAAGGTAATTGACCATCGCACCTCCGGACTGGGCGCGTCCGTTTGGAGACTGATCTGCCTGGGCATGCAGTTCATGAAGCTCGGCACCATTTCCCAAGTGAAAGCGCGCCACAGGGTCAAGCGGCATTCCATCTTCGCGCTTGGCGAACATCAAGTACCGGGCGGCCATCGCGCGCACGTCCTGCGGTGTTGCTGTTTCTGCAAGCACGGCCTCGGCGGCATGCCCGTGTTCTGGGTTGTCTGTTTCACCAGCCAGCCACCGGTTTAGCCCCGGTATCGGAGACAATGTCACAAAGGTATCAAGCCCGCGAAGCTCCCGCGAAAGCTCGGTCACAACCTGCTTTATCAATAGATTCCCAAAGCTGATGCCAGCCAAACCCTTTTGGCAGTTTGAAATGGAATAGAACGCCGCGACCTTTGCCTGCTCGGCTTCGATCGGTTCTGGTGCTTCGGATAGAAGCGTATCTATTGCATCCGGGATTTCGGCGGTCAGAGCGACCTCAACAAAAATCAGTGGCTCATCTGGCATCGAAGGATGGAAGAACGCAAAACAACGACGGTCTGGCGGGTAGAGCCTTCGCCGCAAATCGCCCAGGTCGTTGATTTGGTGCACCGCTTCATAGGCGACGATCTTATCCAGAACGCGGGCAGGGGTGTCCCAGCTGATTTGCTTGAGGACAAGAAAGCCCCGGTTGAACCAGCTGCGCAATAAATGGACGAAATCGATATCTGTTCGCTTGAGCTCCGGTTTGGATTTGAGAAAGCGCAGCAGATCAACGCGCATGGCTACAAGTTCCTGCGTCGCACCAGACGGCTGGTTCAGCCGTCGCAATAACTCTTGCCGCCGTGGCTCTGAAACTTCGCTAAGTCTTTCATAAAGTTTGACACTTTGGTCACTGGCGTAGAGGCGGGCTGCTTCAGAAAGCTGATTTGCGTCCAACTCTAGCTTGTCATTCAAATAGACAAAAAAGTCTAGTTTCTCCGCATCATTCAGGGTGTGGTAGCGCTCAAGGATCGTAGACGCGAGCGTGAATCCGGAAACTTCACCTTCCGCAGACAAAAGCGCCTCACATAGTTCGGCAATGGTCCGTTTGTCATCCTTGCCACGCCTTTTGTCGGGACGGTCCAGCAATTGGTTTAGTAGATCACCCAGAAACCAATTCCGTTGCATTTCAGGGCTCCATCTGGCTGCTAAGGTACTCACCTGTTCGGCGGTAGTGATCGATTAGGTGCCGAGTTGCGCTGTCTGCGTCGTGATTTAATGCGGCGTCCAGGATTTGCTGATGTTCGGCGGCTATGTCTCGCTTTTTGTAGCTCGACCCGCCAGCCGCCAGATAGCGGTAGCGAATGTTCAGGTCATAAAGCTGCGAGCAATACCGCAGCAGCAACGGCAGTTTCGAATTATCCAACAAGGCCATATGAAACGCCTTGTGAGCGTCCTCAAAGTCCCGAGCCCCGTTCTGGCTGGCCTTTTTCATATGATGGTGACGTAAGACAAGCCGATCTTCCCAGGGCGCATCCGCATTGGTGATGGAAGCGCGCAACGCGGTTTCCTCAAGGTTGCAGCGCAACAGAAGTATTTCCTCAAAGTTACACTTGCTGACTGGCGCTGCCCGAAATCCGCGTTGATCAATCCGCTCGACCAACATGTCCGAAGTCAAAAGGCTAAGCGCTTCACGAACCGGACTAGCGCCAGTGTCCAAAAGCCCGCGAAGCTGTTCGATCTTGAGTTTTTGACCCGGAGGTAATTCTCCGGTCAGGATCATTTCGCGCAGCCTTCGATACGCTCCATGAGTGGCTGATGTCTCTTTGCCCTCAGTGTCAAGCATGGCGTCCATATCCGACTGTTCCTATTTCGCGGCTAATACTCTTGAGTGCACTTAACTGAAGGCACTTGTTCCAGTGGATAGACCAACTGAAAGGTTCAGCGAGCCTTCGTTGATCAACCAGCGCCGAAGTACAAAACTACGTGCCCCACTTTTGTGCATAGGGTCGTCTTCGGCCAGCTTCTGGGCGGATTCAAGATTGTCGGCGCGATAGATGATCAGGCCCATTCCTTGCATATGCTCGCCGGTTTCATCCGACATGGGGCCTGCAAAAGCCAGCTGCCCCGAACGTTCCAACTGCGCCTGATACGCCAAGTGATCTGGCAGTGACGCCTTTACATCTTCGGGCGCTTTGGCTGGCGTGCTCAGCGCGACGTAAAGCTCCAAAGCAAGCGCGCCGCGGCTTTTTGCTTCTGATTTGTAGTCTGCCCAAGCAACCATTTGCTGCCTCCAAAAATATCGATATTATTTGACATATGGCAAAATAGTCGGCAAAAATCAAGCGAACTGACATGGATGGTGAAAATGAAATACCTGGTGGGAGAGACTTCGGAAGGCACAGCGGTTTTTGGTGTAGACGGCGAAAACGCGGTGAATCTAACGGCTTTGAACCCTGCTGTCGGTTCGGATTTGATGGGTTTGATAGCCAGGCCTGAACTGGCCGACTCACTTGCCAGCAAAATTGACGCGGCAGACAGTGTGCCCGTGTCTTCCATCACTCCGGCGTTGCCCGTTACCGCTCCAGGAACGATCATTTGCATGGGGTTGAACTACACGGACCACATCAAGGAAGGCGGGTATGATATTCCGGAGTATCCGACGCTGTTCATGCGCGGGAAGAACTCGATCATGGCGGCGGGGCAACCCATGGTGCGGCCTGCCTGTTCCGAGAAGCTCGATTACGAAGCCGAACTTATGCTGATCGTTGGAAAACGCGGACGCCATATCTCGGAGCAGGACGCACTGGACTATGTCTTTGGCTACACTGTATTCAACGATGGTTCGCTGCGGGATTATCAGCGCAAAACCGTTCAGTGGACACCCGGCAAAAACTTTGATGATACGGGCGCGATTGGTCCATTCACCGTTACGCCGGACGAACTGCCCGAAGGGGCATCCGGTCTGAAGATCGAAAGCCGTGTGGGTGATGAAATCCTTCAAAGCTCGAATACCGCCAACATGATTTGGGGGGTTCGTCAGGTCATCGCGACGATTTCGGAATATACTACTCTGGAGCCGGGGGACCTGATTGCGCTAGGAACGCCGCCCGGTGTCGGACACGCCAAAAAGCCCAATCCCCGTTGGCTGAAGCCCGGCGAAACCGTCGAGGTCGAAATTGAAGGCATCGGAATCTGCGCAAGCCCAATCATTGACGAAAAGGACGCCAAGTCCAAGGTGGCTGCAGCATGAGCGCACCAACCGGAGCAGAGCTGGAGGCACTTCGCGCCAAGGCGCAGCAAGATCACCGCGATCTGCGCGAGCGCATTCCACGCTTGTCGGATGACGCGATCGCCTTGATCTTGCGCGAATCCAGATCGCATTACGCGTGGACCAACAAGCCTGTTTCTGACGACATACTTGAAGAGATCTACGACATCACGATCAACGGTGCGACCAGCATGAATACGTTGCCCGCGCGCTTCGTTTTCGTGAAAAGTCCTGAAGGTAAAGAGCGGCTTGCAAAGTCTTTAAAGCAGAAGAATGTGCCAAAGATGATGGATGCTCCGGTCACGGCGATCATTGCCTATGACATGGACTTCTGGAAGGAACTGCCCTTTCTTTTCCCGCACGAAGACCGTCGGCCATTGTTCGAAAACAAGCCCGACTACGTGGCAGACACGGCCTTTCGAAATGGCACGCTTCAGGGCGCTTACTTCATGATTGCGGCCCGGGCGGTCGGGTTGGACGTCGGCGCCATGTCAGGTTTTTCGAACAAGATCGTCGATGAGGAGTTCTTCGCGGGCACGACGCTCAAGTCCAATTTTCTTTGCAATCTGGGCTACGCGGACGAGACCGGATTGTTCCAGAAGCTTCCACGTTTTCCATTCGAAAAAGTTTGCTCGTATGCATGAGGAGGTGACGCTGTGGCTATGAAAGTGAAACCCGTCGTGACTTACCGCACGACAGCTCAGTGCCCGACTCACGCGCGGACCGAAATACCAATTCGCGATCTTGATGTTGTTGTCGATGAACCCGTCGAACGCGGCGGGACAAATCTTGGTCCGTCTCCGACCGAGACCGCAATGGCAGCCCTGATCGCCTGTACGAATGTCATCGGTCACAAGAACGCACGCCGGTTGGGAGTTGACCTCGGCACTGTGACAATCGACGCGAAATGCAGGCTGGACCGGCGTGGGGTGCTGATGGAGGAGGAGATCGATGTTCCGTTTCCGGAAATCGAACTCACCGTGAATTGTGAGACGCCCGCCAGTCAGGAGGAACTGACGCGCGTGGGCGAGGAGACAGCCAAGTATTGCGCCATCGCAAAACTGTTTGAAGCGGCAGGCACGGACCTGACCGTAAACTGGGTCAAAACAAACAAATAATGAAATGACCTGTCTTTCTGGGAGGAGAGAAATGAAAAACTGGACCAAACGCAGCCTAGTGGGCGCTGCTCTGGCAGGCGTCATGGCGATGCCCCTCGCGGCAGAAGAGACTATTTCAGCTGTTGTGATTGATGGGTACCCAGATCGGGCCTTATGGGTGAAGGAATTCACCAACTTCTTTATTCCAGAAGTGGACAAGCGGCTGGCTGAGTCCGGTAACTACAAGATGAACTGGCAAGAGAATTACGGCGGTTCGATCGTTAAGCCGAAGGGCGTTTTGGAAGGTGTCCAACTTGGTCTTGGCGATATTGGGATCGTCACGACAATCTTCCATTCTTCTAAGCTGCCCAGCCAGGGTATTTCGGGATCGACACCCTTCGTGGCATCGGACTCCCGTGCTGTGGCTAAGGCAGTTGATGAAATCGCGCGCGAATACCCTGCGATGCAGAACGAGTTTGCTGCGCAGAACCAAGTTTACCTGGCAACTGGAGTCGTACTCGATACCTACCAGGTGTTCTGTACAGAGCCGGTTACGGCTGTTTCTGACCTGGAAGGCCGAAAAGTGGCCGGAGCTGGACTTAACCTTCGATACCTTGAAGGTATCAAAGACGCGGCCGGGGTACGTGGTGGTCTGACCGATTTCTACAATATGCTTCAAACCGGCTTGGTTGATTGTGCAATGCTTTGGCCCGAGGCTGCCAAAACCTTCAAGATCGCCGAAGTGGCTCCTTACATGCTCAAAGCTGACTTGGGTGCAGTGAATTCCAAGACTATCACTGTGAATTCTGACTACTGGGCAAAGTTGCCCGACGAAGTCAAAGACGTTCTTAAGGCCGTCGCTATTGACTACCGTGATCATGTGGCCGGTATCGCTATGGACCGCGCCGCGGCCTCACGGGATGCCTATACCGAAGCCGGTGGAACGATTGTCGAAGTTTCGGACGAAGAACGAGCGGCTTGGGCCAACGCAATGCCCAATGTTGCACAGGAATGGGCTGCCACGCTGAATGAAAACGGCGAACAAGGCGACGCGATATTAGCCGCCTATCTTGGAAAACTGCAGGACGCCGGTTTCACCGGAGTACGCGACTGGACGGCCGAATAACTGGCTGGCGATCCACGAAAGGGGCCTTTCATGCTGAAGACCGCAGTTGCTGGCTTGTCGCGGGTCGCCAATTCGCTTGCTATCGCCGCCAACGCATTGGGTACGCTTGTCGTCCTAGCGTTGGTGGTCATTCTGAATGTTGACGTCATTGCACGGGGCCTGTTTTCGGCCCCACTGCGCGGAACCTACGAGATGGTGCAATTCTCGGTCGTGATGATCGTGTTCCTGCAGCTGGCCGACGTTGTCAGAGTGGATCGATTGACGCGCTCAGATGGGTTTCTGAACCTGCTACACCATCGTCGCCCCGGTCTGACAGCCAACCTGAGGCGCATCATCAACGCCATTTCGGCAATCTTCATGGCCTTGATCGCCTATGTAACCTTCCCTGAATTTCTTCACATGTGGGAAACACAGGACTACTTCGGAGTGCCCGGTCTTTTCACATTGCCTTGGTGGCCGGTCAAACTGGTCATCGCGTGCGGTACTGCGCTTGCCTGCGTGATCTTCCTGCTCAAGGTCGTCACGGCGCAGGACCGCCCGCAACTTATTCGCACCCCAGAGCATGACGAGGCCGCAGAATGACGCCGATTGAGATTGGCCTGATCTCGGTCGTTGCCATAGTCTTTCTGATTTACGCGGGCGTCTACATTCCGATTGCTTTGGGCGTGGTCTCCTTCGTGTCGATCTGGCTGATGCGGGACAACTTCACGCTTGCGCTCAACCTGCTGAAGGTTGCGGTGGGCGACAGCGCGATGGAATACAGTTTCGCGACAATCCCTCTGTTTACCTTTATGGGCCTCATCGTTTCAAAAGCGGGACTAGGCAGGGATATTTACGAGGTCATGACCATGCGATTTCGCAAGGTCAAAGGCGGTATCGGAATGGCGACCGTCGGAGCAAATGCCGTGTTTGCGGCCGTTACCGGGTCGTCCATTGCGTCCGCATCAGTGTTCACCAAGGTCTCGGTCCCGCAGATGATGGCGCAGGCATATAATCCACGTTTTGCGGTTGGGGTTGTGGCCGGGTCGTCGGTTTTGGGGATGATTATTCCACCCTCGGCGATGCTGATCATCTATTCCTTTGTCGCCGAACAGTCCGTAGGGGACATGTTTCTGGCGGGAGTAATACCCGGTATCATGCTGGCAATAGCTTATGTGGGCGCGATCTGGTTGATGGGTCGTTTTACACCTGCATTTGTGGGCGGCCGGGTCGTCGAAGACACCGAATGGATGTCCGGGCGCGAGATCGCATCCAAGACCCTGCCCACATTGTTCATTATCACGGTAGTGCTCGGTGGCATTTACACAGGATGGCTAACCGCTGTCGAGGCGGGTGCAGCTGGGGCACTGGTTGCGCTCGTGATCGCAGTCGTACGCAAGTCCATGACACCAAGAGCGTTCTGGGACGCGTTGCTGGAAACCGGTCACATTACAGCGGCGATCTTGTTCCTGATTACGGCGGCTTCGATCTATAGTCGCATGCTGGGGCTGGCTGGGCTGCCCAATCAGTTGCAGGATTTGCTTGCGGGAAATTCCGCGTCCTTTTGGTCGATCATGCTGCTCTACGTTCTCTTGATGCTTTTTCTGGGAACTTTGCTCGATACGGCGTCCATCATTCTGATCGTCGTCCCGCTGTTCCTGCCCATGGCCGAAGCCCTGGACATGTCGTTGATCTGGTTTGGCATTATCACTGTGGTCGGCGCCGAAATCGGGCTTTTGACCCCGCCTTTGGGCATATCTTGCTTCGTCATCAAATCGACGATCAACGATGACCGAATATCGCTCAGGGATGTGTTCATGGGCGCACTTCCCTTTGCGTTCGTGATGCTGATCGTTCTGTTTATTCTGATCGAGTTCCCGATCCTCAGCCTTGCCCTGATTTAAGGAGGCGCATATGCGCTCTGTTACCAAAGACAATATCACCGATGTGTTCATGGGATACCTGTCCAAGGACACCGATCCGCGGATGAGAGAAATCATCGGGTCTCTGGTCAAACACCTCCATGACTTCGCGCGGGAAACCAACTTGACACATGACGAATGGCGCGCCGGGATTGCGTTTCTGGAGGGGTGCGCCGCAG
Organism: Ruegeria sp. HKCCD7628; assembly: GCF_057221005.1. Taxonomy (NCBI): domain Bacteria; kingdom Pseudomonadati; phylum Pseudomonadota; class Alphaproteobacteria; order Rhodobacterales; family Roseobacteraceae; genus Ruegeria; species Ruegeria sp. HKCCD7628. Next base: position 106,970 of record NZ_JBWVBA010000011.1, on the reverse strand, counting down.
TAGAGACAGAAGACAGGCATGAGTTTGTTCTGGCCTCGGATGTGCTGGGCCTGTCGTCTTTAGTGGATATGCTGCATTCCAGCCCTGACGCGACCAGTTCCTCCGTGCTGGGGCCATTCCATGTCTCTGGCGCACCCCCGTTGCCGATCGGCGGCGATATGAAGCGCCACTACGGTGGGCCGGTTCTGCTTGCTGAAGGCGTGATCCGGGACACCGATGGTAATCCGATTTCCGGTGCAGAACTGGATATCTGGCAAACCGCGCCGAATGGAATGTATGCAAGCCAGGACGAAGAACAGGACACCTATTCATTCCACGCTCTGATGACGGTTGGGGAGGATGGAAAATATGCGTTCACCACGGTCAAACCGGTGGAATACACGGTTCCGTCGGATGGACCCGTCGGAGACATCCTACGGGCGTGTGGGCGCCATCCTTGGCGGCCTTCGCACCTACACTACATTGTCAAGGCTCCTGGCTACCGTTCTTTGGTGACCGAGATTTTCCCCGACGACGATCCTTATCTAGATCAGGACACGGTGTTTGGAGTTCGGGACGATCTGGTGATGACCTATGTCGAACGGCCGGCTTCAGAATTTCCGGACGGGATGGAACTTTCTGGTAAGATCACTGAACCATTCTTGCACGTGAAATTCGACGTGACGCTCGCCAGATTCTGAATGATATCGAGGAGGCATGTGGTGCTGAAACAAATCTGCATTTTGAGTGCCGCGCTGTTTTGCAGCAGTGCCATCGCACAAGAGCGCCCGATCTTTGACGCGCATATTCATTACAGCCACGACGCCGTCAAACTGGTGCCACCAGAACAGGTGGCTAAAATCCTTCGGGATGCGGGCGTGCGGAAAGCATTGGTTTCCAGCTCGGATGACAATGGCACGCAGCTTTTGTTGGCCGCGGCACCGGACATCGTCGTTCCAGCCCTGCGCCCGTACCGTCGTCGCGGTGAAATCAACACCTGGATGCACGATGAATCTGTAATCGACTATTTGGAAGAAAACCTGGCTAAGAATGACTACGAAGCCATCGGCGAGTTTCACGCTTACGGGGACGACATTAAGACGCCGGTTATTCAGCGCATGATTGCACTGGCGAAAGAGCGGAACCTCATTCTACACCACCACGGCGATCGAGAGGCAGTGGACCTGATCTTCGAAACCTGGCCTGAAGCTCGGGTATTGTGGGCGCACTCTGGCTTTGATGATCCAGCGAGCGTTGTTGACGCGCTGAACACGTATCCCAGGCTTTGGGCCGACTTGGCGTTTCGTTCAGACATGGCTTCACGAGGCAGAATTGACCCCGATTGGAAGGAGGCTTTCGAAGCCCATCCGGATCGCTTCATGGTCGGTACGGATACATTTGCGCCGGAACGCTGGTACTATGTCGGCCCCCACGCAGATTTTTCGCGTGAATGGCTGGATTTGCTGCCGGACCACATTGCGGACAACATCGCCTATGCCAACGCAGAACGTTTGCTGGCATCAGAATGATCCGCAGCGCGGTCTGGTTTATGATTTGGTCCAGCACGGCTTTTGCTTGTGACGAAATTGGGCAACGTATGACTTCGGAAGTTCAAAACGCACCCGAGGTTTATCTGTCTGTCGATGAAATTCCGTTGGCTGAGCCGTTTTCCGTACTGGTTTCTATTTGTAGTGAAACTACCGTGGGCCAAATGCGTGTGGATGCAATCATGCCCGCTCATCGACACGGTATGAACTATACCCCCAAAGTTAGCGCATTGGGCGGCGGAGCGTTCCGTGTTGATGATATGCTGTTTCACATGCCGGGTTTGTGGGAGTTGCAGGTCGATGTCGACATCAATGGCCAATCAGTTTTCTACTCGTCAAAAATTACGCTGAAATGAAGCTGTGGTTTACAGCTGCGCTAATAGCCCTGACAGGTGCAGTGCGTGCAGAGGTCTCGTTGTCTGCAGACGAAATTGAACAAACGCTTTCCTTTGGGCCTTGGCCACCATCCTTCCATTCGGACCCAAGCAATAGAGTTTCGAACAATGCCAGAGCGATCGCGCTTGGAGAGGCCTTATTCAACGATCCGGTGTTGTCCTCCGACGGTGCATTTTCTTGCGCAAGTTGTCATGATCCGGAACAGGCATTTACAACTCCAGAGGCGCGGGCGCTCGGCCGTGTACTGTTAGATCGAAACACTCCATCACTGCGGAACCTGGCCGGACTCCGCTGGTATGGGTGGGGTGGCAAAAGCGATAACCTTTGGGCAGCCAGCCTGCATCCGATCATCGAAGAACAAGAGATGGCGCACAGCCCCGAAAGCCTAAAAACAGCAATCTCTGAAAGTGCCTACATTGATGACTTTGAAGCTATTTTTGGCGTCATCCAAAATCAGGACCCAGAGCTTGTTCTGGTGAATACTGCAAAAGCTCTTTCGGCTTACTTGGAGACTTTGGTTGCCGACCGGACGCAGTTTGATGATTTCCGCGATGCCTTAGAGCGTCGAGATTTTCCAGCTGCCGCCTACTACCCCGAGGCAGCCCAGCGCGGTCTTCAGCTGTTTTTAGGGCGCGGGAATTGCGTATTTTGCCACAACGGCCCGAGGTTTTCCAATAATGAGTTCCACGATGCCGGTGTACCATATTTTCTGAATGAAACCCGGGTTGACGAAGGTCGTTTTGGTGGATTGAACTTTTTACTCTCAAGCCCCTATACACTGGACGGCGACTGGAATGACGATCCGGATAAGCATGGTGCTTGGGCGGTTCGAAATGTACGCCGGAGCCACGCTGATTTTGGAACCTTCCGCACGCCCAGCCTGCGCGGGGTGGCTGAAACCGCACCCTACATGCATGACGGCAGCCTAAGGGATCTGAACGCTGTGATCCGACATTACAGCAAAATCAATACGGAAAGGCTGCACGCCGACGGTGAAGCCATTCTCTTGCAATTGAATTTGTCTGAGCAAGAGATTGCAGACTTAGTTGCGTTTTTGATGACGCTGTCCACGGCGCCTTACTAAAGCGTTTGTGTTTAAAGCCCGGGAATGGGTTATTTGGTAAGCTGGTTCGGCGACTATCGTTAGCAGTGCCGATGAGGGGGTGCTGCTCGCTCTGGGTCAGAATCGCTTGACGTTTGGGTCAGAAATGGATGACGTGATCGGCTGAATTGTTGAGGTTTTGAAGTCGATTAAGTCCAATATCAGTAACGTTCCACAATCCTGTTGAACGTCACACGAACCCGACCCAACTGTCATAGTTGGATCAGAAAAGTGGTGAACGCTCGTCATCAGATGGCACCCCAAGTCAAACAGTCTTTCCACTATTAAAATCAGATGCCACGCTACGATTAGTTGCTGTCAAACATCAGATCGCTTTGATTGCGCGCTACAACTGACCCAAAATCGTGGAAAAGAGCCATGGCAGAAATTGTTCAATGTGTTCGGCTACCTCACGTTTTGCGAAAGTGACAAGTCGCCGCGTTAGTAGTAAGTTGAGACTTAAATATTCAAATATTTGACTGCCCAGCTTCTCAGCTTCACCCAGCGCGAGTTCCATATGTCCAAGTTCAAATTTCCTACCGCCTTTACCATTCTGTTCATTCTGATTGCCGTCGTGGCGGCCCTCACATGGGTTATTCCGGCCGGTGAGTATGACCGTCAGATGAACGAAGCTCTGGGCAGCGAAGCGCCTGTCCCGGGCACCTACCACGAAGTCGAGCCGAACCCTCAGGGGCTTACGGCGGTCATCCTTGCCCCGATTGCAGGTATGTACGACCCTAGTCTTCTGGGAAGTTCATCCAGCGCCGCAATTGATGTCGCTTTGTTTGTTCTGGTCATTGGTGGTTTCCTGATGGTTGTCACCAAGACAGGAGCTATCGACGCCGGTATCGGTTGGTTGCTGCACAGGTTGGCTGGGCGGGAAATCCTGATGATCCCAATCCTGATGATCGCCTTTGCCTTTGGCGGGACAAGCTATGGCATGGCGGAAGAATCCCTCGCGTTCTACGCTCTGATTATTCCGGTCTTTATTCGGGCAGGGTATGACTCCTTGACCGGGGTCGCGGTGATCATGCTTGGCGCAGGCATTGGGACCCTGGGCTCAACCTTCAACGCATTTGCGACAGTTGTTGCCTCGCAAGGTGCGGGTATTCCGTTCACGAACGGGATAGTTCTGAGGTTCATTATCCTTGTCCTTTGTCTTGCTGCAGGCATCGCATTCGTCATGCGATACGCATCACGCGTGAAAGCCGACCCGTCATTGTCCGTGGTGGCCGATCAGGCCGAGGAAAACCGGGCGCATTTCCTAAAGGGTTCGGAAGGCGATGATACGTTCCCCGAGATGACCAAGACGCGTTCGATCATTCTGATTCTTTTCGGGATTACCTTCGCCATTATGATCTATGGTGTTGTGGTACTGGGGTGGTGGATGGCCGAAATGTCCGGTCTCTTCCTAGTGATGTCCATCATCGTTTGGTGGGTCGGGAAAACGGATGAAGGGTCCAGAATGGACGAAGGGACCTTTGTGGAAACCTTCGTTGATGGCGCGCGCGATTTGCTGGGCGTTGCCCTGATCATTGGCGTCGCGCGCGGTGTTGTCGTCATTATGGACGCGGGCAAAATTACCGACACGATCCTTGCTGCAGCCGAGGGGTTTGTCTCGGGGCTGAGCGAGTTTGCCTTTATCAACGCGATGTTTGGCATTCAGATCCTGATGTCATTCCTGGTGCCGTCCTCGTCAGGGCTGGCCACGCTTTCGATGCCGATCATGGCACCACTGGCAGACTTTGCGGGCGTCGGTCGTGACCTGGTGGTGACAGCTTACCAATCCGCCAACGGATGGGTTAACCTTTTCAACCCGACATTTGCTGTCGTCATGGGTGGGCTAGCCATTGGACGCGTGTCCTATGACAGGTGGCTACGCTTTGTTTTCCCGCTGCTCGTAATTCTGGCCGTGATCATCTGCGCCGCACTTACCGTTGGGGCGATTACTGATCCGGGGATCGACGGGCCCGTAACCGAGACTTCAGATACGACATCAAACTGAGCTGTCGCAATGACCGATCGCTCCGCTCCAGAGACGACTTCGACATCGGGTGCCCTAGGGCTGACGGCCTGTATCGCTTTGGTTGTTGGAAACATGATCGGGTCGGGAGTGTTCCTTCTTCCAGCGTCACTTGCTCCGTTTGGGCCAATTGCAATCGGCGGGTGGATTCTGACTTCGGCCGGGGCACTGGTTCTGGCGATCATTTTTGGAAGGCTGTCGCGGGTTGTCTCAAAACCTGGCGGTCCCTATGCCTACTCGCAAGAAGCGTTCGGAGACTTTGCAGGGTTCATTATCGCCTGGGGGTATTGGATCGCGCTTTGGACCGGGAACGCCGCCGTCGCTGTCGCGTTGGTGGGGTATTTGGGGTTCCTGTTCCCGATAATCATCGAAGTACCGATGTACGGCCTCTCGACCGCGTTGGTTGCAATCTGGACGCTCACCTTGGTTAACATCCGAGGAGTCGAAGGCGCTGGTTTGCTTCAGATCGTGACCACGGTGCTTAAACTTGCTCCGCTGGTCGTCATTGGCACATTGGGTATCTTCTGGATCAACACCGAGAACTATGTTCCGGTCAACCAAAGCGGCACCACGGCGTTTACGGCGATTTCTGCCGCGGCTGCTCTGACGCTTTGGGCCTACCTGGGCCTTGAATCTGCGACGGTTCCCTCTGGCGATGTTATCGAGCCGGAAAAGACCATCCCGCGCGCCACCGTGATCGGCGTGATTATCGCCGCAAGCGTCTATATCTCGGTAACCGCCGTTTCGATGGGCGTCATTCCTGCCGAGCTGCTTGCTGTTTCCGCCGCACCTCTGGCAGCCGTCGGTGAGGTGATGTTTGGTCCCGTTGGCGGCGTCCTTGTTGCTGTGGGCGCGGTGATTTCGACCTTTGGCACTTTGAACGGCTTTACGCTGCTCAGTGGCCAGGTCCCTTACGGTGCCGCTTTGGATCGCGTCTTCCCCGCAGCCTTGGGCCAAAAATCCAAATTTGGAACGCCTGCTAATGCGTTAATCCTGTCGAACGCGTTGGCCTCGGTTTTGATTATCATGAACTATGCGCAAGGGCTGGTCGCCGCATTCAACTTTGTCATTTTGCTCGCCGTTGTCGCCAGCCTGTTGCCCTATGCCATCTGCTCTGTGGCGGAGATTATGATCCGGCTGAAAGGCGGGCAGGTCCTGCATGGCCCGGAATTGGCCAAGGTCGTCGTTCTGGGCGCGCTTGGGTTCATTTATTCGGTCTGGGCCTTCATCGGCTCCGGCGCTGAAACCGTTTTGGTTGGCTCCGTCCTGTTGCTTATGGGCGTGCCAATCCATGTCTGGGTCCGCTGGAGTCAGGCCAATGATATTGAAGACATTCAGAAAACAGATAGTTCGAAAGGAGAGTTGCAATGAAGCTCGGTGTTCATTCCGAGATCGGAAAGCTCAACAAGGTGATCGTCTCGCGCCCTTCTCTGGCGCATGATCGTCTGACGCCACGAAACTGCGAAGAGCTTTTGTTCGATGACGTGATCTGGGTCGAACAGGCCCGCAAGGACCACGCAGAATTCTGTTCCCTGATGCGGGAACGCAGGGTCGAGGTCTACGACATTCAGGATCTGCTCGCCCAAGCTATCGCAAACGACCCCGCAGCGCGCGCCTTCCTGTTGGACCGTCTGATCACGCCCAACATGGTCGGCCTGGGCTTTTCCGTGGAAATGCGTGCCTGGTTGGACGAGATGGATGCCAAGCTGCTTGCTCGCCATATGCTCGGCGGCATCATCTTTGCAGACCTGCCCAAGGGTATGATCGACGAACAGTTCGGTGATCTGGTTTCTCTGGGCGACTTCATTCTTCCCGCGATCCCCAATGCGCAGTTCCAGCGCGACCCCTCCTGCTGGATTTTCGATGGCGTGACGACGAACCCGATGTTCTGGCCTGCTCGTAAGCCGGAAACCCTGATCATGCGTACGGTGTATCGCCACCATAAGATGTTCAAGGACGCCGAGTTCGAGTTCTGGTGGGGCGATAGCGACGATGATTTCGGCCTAGCCTCGGTCGAGGGTGGCGACGTTCAACCTGTGGGCAACGGCACAGTCTTCATTGGAATGGGCGAACGCACTACCCGGCAAGCCGTCGCTCAGGTGGCGGAAGCGCTGTTCAGGAAGGGCGGTGCCGAGCGTGTCGTCGCCTGTGCGATGCCCAAAAGCCGCGCAGCCATGCATCTGGATACGGTGTTCACTTGTCTTGACCACGACAAGGTCACTGCATTCTCGGAAGTCGCGGACCAGATCACCTGTATCTCGATCCGCCCGGGTGACCGCGGGGACTTGGATATCCACGTGGAAAAAGGGCACCTTTTCGACGTCTACAAAGAAGCGCTGGGGCTGAACTCGCTGGAGGTCATCTCGACCGGTGGCAACGAGTTCCAGGCCGAGCGCGAACAGTGGGATGACGGGAATAACGTCGTGGCCCTCTCGCCCGGTGTGGTCGTCGGTTATGCGCGCAACACGTTTACGAATGGCAAGATGCGCGCAGCCGGCGTCGAGGTGATCGAAATCTCGGGTCAGGAACTGGGGCGTGGTCGCGGTGGTGGCCACTGCATGACCTGCCCGATCGACCGCGACCCCGCCTATTGAATTTACCATGGGTGCAGCCCCTGCGCCCACTGATTTTTTGTTAAGGAGAGACAAAATGGCATTCAATCTCAAAGGCCGTAGCTATCTGAAAATCGCCGATTTCAGCCAGCGTGAAATGCTGTACCTGCTGGATCTGGCCCGCGATCTGAAACGCGCCAAATACGCCCGCGCCGAACAGCCCTCGCTGACCGGAAAGAACATCTGCCTGATCTTCGAGAAGACCTCGACGCGTACTCGTTGCGCCTTTGAAGTGGCGGCCTACGATCAGGGTGCGAACATTACGTATCTCGATCCATCGGGCTCGCAGATCGGGCACAAGGAGTCGATGAAAGACACGGCGCGCGTTTTGGGCCGCATGTTCGACGGGATTGAATTCCGCGGTGCCGGTCAGGACATGGTTGAAACGTTGTCAGAATATGCCGGTGTTCCGGTCTATAACGGCCTGACCGACGACTGGCATCCGACCCAGATGCTTGCCGATATGCAGACCATGATCGAGCACGCTGACAAGCCTCGCAAGGACATTGTCTATGCCTATTCGGGCGACTGTCGGTCGAACATGGGCAACTCGCTACTGATGTTGGGCGCGATCATGGGCTGCGACGTCCGGATGATTTCTCCGAAAGAAACCCAGCCCCATGACGATGTGCGCGACTTGGCGATGGAGCGGGCTGAAAAGACCGGCGCACGTGTGACCATCACCGACGATACCTCGGCCGTAGAGGGCGCGGACTTCATTCATACCGATGTCTGGGTGTCGATGGGTGAGCCTAAAGAAGTCTGGGCTGAGCGGATCAAGCTGCTGAGCCCTTACCAGGTCAACATGGATCTGATGAAGAAAACCGGTAATCCAGCCGTCAAGTTCATGCACTGCCTGCCCGCCTTCCACAATCTGGAGACTAAGGTCGGTCAGGACATTCACGAACAGTTCGGCATCACCGAGATGGAAGTGACCGAGGAAGTGTTCGAAAGCGACATGAACATAGCGTTCGAGCAAGCCGAAAACCGGATGCACACCATCAAGGCGATCCTCGTCGCCACATTGGGAGCCTGAACCATGGGACGCGTTGTTGTAGCACTCGGCGGCAACGCGCTTCTCAAACGGGGTGAGGCGATGACAGCGGACAATCAGCGCAAGAACGCGAAGATTGCCGCAGAAGCCCTCGCCCCGCTCTGCGAAGCGCACGAAACCGTCATCACTCATGGCAATGGCCCGCAAGTCGGAATGCTGGCTCTGCAAGAGATCATGTATACGGATGTCGAGGAGTACCCGCTGGACGTTTTGGTCGGCGAAACGATGGGCATGATCGGCTATATGATCGAGCAGGAGCTTGGGAATATCCTGCCCTTCGAGCATCACATCGCCACCCTGTTGACCATGATCGAGGTTGACCCAAGCGACCCGGCCTTTGACAACCCGACCAAGTTCATCGGTCAGGTTTATTCCGAAGCGGACGCCAAGAAAGAGGCGGCTGACAAGGGCTGGACGGTGAAACCGGATGGCGAGTACTGGCGACGCGTTGTGCCGTCGCCCCGCCCGAAACGTATCTTTCAGGTCGAACCTATCCGTTGGATTCTGGAAAAGGGCGCGACCGTGATCGCTGCTGGCGGTGGTGGCATCCCGACGATGTACGAGGCAGGTGCTGAACGGAAACTGGTCGGGGTCGAAGCCGTCATCGACAAGGACTTTGCCTCGTGCCTTCTGGCGCAGAACCTTGGAGCAGATTTCTTTGTTATCGCTACAGATGCAGAAGCCGTGTTCCTGAACTGGGGAACGCCTGAACAAACAGGTATTAGATCGATCACTCCGGATTCATTGGATGAGTACGATTTCCCCGCCGGGTCAATGGGCCCCAAGGTCCAGGCTGCACAAGACTTTGTGCGATCCTCGGGCGGTCGCGCCATCATTTGCGCCCTAGCAGATGTTCCTGCAGCCGTTCGCGGTGAAAAAGGGACAACCGTATCGATGGAGGCGGGGAAAACACAGTTTCACTAGGCCCCAAGAATAGGCCCTGTTCATTATGATGTCCTCTATGGGACGCGAGGGACGACGCTGCACGCTGCGCGACACGAGATCGCGCATAGGGGGTGTCAGGCCACTAATTTTTACTGTCTCTGAAGTTCTTGTGAGCGGAATGCTGGCCAGGCAAGATGCTGACCCTCCGCCAAGATATCGTTGCGGCTACAGCGCGGAACTCGGCAGACTTTATAATTTTGGTCCTAAATTTTTGACGCTTCGCAGGCAGTTAGTTTCTCAGTTGCTTATGTTGCGAAACGAATAACAGGCGCTAAGCCTACTATTGAGCAAAAGGGGTTTAATTGTCGCGCAATCTTGAAGCCACCAGAATGGAGCCCTAAGCGCGGAATCGGTGGCCTCTGGGAATAGCCTTCGGCCAAAATTTGAACATATATTTTCTAAAAAGCACCATACGGTAGGAAGCGCAGTTCTGTTGAAATTTCGAAAGTTGGCAAAGTAGTAAATCTAATTTGAAGACCAGCTGCTTTGTCCGCGCTGTAGGCATTCGTTGAATTCTGTCGAACGATCGCGTTGCGCCTAAAGCAGACGTTTTGGCACGCTTTCCTTGCCAAGGCTTATGGCAGTCAACGAAGGGTTGGCGTGGTTCGATAAGAGCCTTCAGCACACTGTCCTTGCCGTTCCAGTTACGGGCTCATCGTTTGGCGGGAAGGGCAAGTTATAACCCGATTTGGAGAAAACGAACTTTGGGAAATACATTAATAAACATTTATGTTTAGGTGAAATTTGCGAGCAAATTGACGTAAGGTAAGTTATTGTAATGCATTAACAAATTGAACTCTTTTTGGTCGTTAAAACAACCACTTCAGAAATGTGCGACAAAGTCTTAGGCCATCTAGAGACGTTTAATTTTGCGCCAAGACCTCCAACTAGCCACCAGCCTTTGAATTTCAACCGTGCCTGCGCGGGCGTGAGCTTCGTCCGTATGGCCCCTACTCAAACAGGATGGTCCCAATGAATTTTATTCTGCGTGGTAGCCTGGTTACCCAAATCACCATCGGCCTAGTCGCGGGTGTTCTGCTTTCCACCTTTTGGCCCGCTGCCGGGTCAGCCGTCGGCTTGCTTGGCGATTTCTTCGTCGACGCATTAAAAGCCGTTGCACCCGTTCTGGTGCTGATCTTGGTTTGCGCTGCGATCACCAACCACAAAAAGGGCAGCGATGCCCTTATGGGCCCCGTGGTACTCTTATACCTAATCGGAACCTTCGCAGCTGCTCTGGTTGCGGTTACAGCGAGCTACATGTTTCCGGTTACTTTGCATCTGACCGGCACGCCCGAGCTTTTGGATGCGCCGGGCGGTCTTGCCGAGGTAGTTAAGAATATCTTGCTTAAAATCGTGGACAATCCAGTAAATGCTCTGGCAACCGCAAACTACATCGGCATTCTAGCTTGGGCCGTTGGTCTAGGACTTGTTTTCCGTCACGCCAGTGACACAACCAAGACCCTGATGTCGGATCTGGACGGCGCGATCACCAAGATCGTCGCAGCAATTATCCGGCTGGCTCCAATCGGTATCTTCGGTATCGTGGCTTCGACGATTGCTGAAACCGGCTTTGAAACACTTGCAAGTTATGGCCAACTTCTGGCGTTGCTGCTTGGCTGCATGATTTTCATGGCGCTGGTTGTCAACCCGCTGATCGTGTTCCTGCGCATCCGCAAAAACCCATATCCGTTGGTTTTCACATGCCTGAAAGAGTCCGGTATTACCGCGTTCTTCATGCGCAGTTCGGCGGCCAATATTCCTGTGAACATGGAGCTTTGCCGCCGTATGGATTTGGATGAAGAGACTTACTCGGTCACGATTCCAATCGGTGCTACGATCAACATGGCTGGCGCTGCGATCACCATAACTGTCATGACGCTGGCAACCGTTCACACAATGGGTATTCAGGTTGATTTCATCTCGGCCGTGTTCCTCAGCATCATTGCCTCGATTGCTGCCACCGGGGCTTCGGGCGTAGCAGGAGGATCACTGTTGCTGATCCCAATGGCCGCCAGCTTGTTCGGCATCGACAATGCAACGGCCATGCAAGTGGTGAGCATCGGCTTCATTATCGGCGTGTTGCAAGACTCTGCGGAGACCGGTTTGAACTCATCGACCGACGTTCTGTTCACCGCGGCGGGATCGTATAAACAAGGAGATCCTTACCCACGAAAGTTGGCCGAGGCTCAACTGCCCGCTTAGGAATTGAGTGAAACACTTCAACCGCTGGCACTGGTCGGCGGTTGAAGAACGGATCGGTACGCAAGACAGGCATCGGGTGCAAGTCACTGAACAATCGCATCGAGCCCAAACCTTAGTTTCGGCTTATTTTAGAATTTTTTGTTCAATTGTCGGTTTAGACGCACGCATACTTTGGTCGAGGAGTTACGCTTGATGATCAGAGACGCTAAGATTGCAGTTAACCAAACAGGCAGGTTAACGTTATGCGCAGTGCTATCTTCCTACATTTATTTACATTCTTCCTGGGCGCTATGGTTGTTTCTGAGTCCGCATCGGCAGCTTCTCTCGGACAATACGAGGTTTTTGGCGTTGAAGACGGAGACATGCTGAAATTGCGTGCAGGACCGGGAATAGGGTTCAACGTGATAGCGGGCTTTCCAAATGGAACCGTTTTACGAGTTCACAGTTGCGAGCAGACCGGCGGCACCCGTTGGTGCCGGGTCTCCTTGAAACGTGCGCGTGGTTTAAAGGGATTTGTATCTTGGGCATATTTGCGAAAACTATGATTTTGGCTTTGCAGGGTGCCACCTTAGATATCCAGGTCTTGTCAAAAGAACCAAAATTGAAGCGGTTAGGATGTTTCCCTAACTTCGGCATATTTTGTACGACAGGTAGCGATTGAACTGGAGTGCAGTGACTGTCATCTATTGGCGCAGTTTCGTTCCGGCGACCCAGAACTCATTCCGCCTCGATTGGACACTTGCAGCCAAGAAATCTACGAATAGTCTGACCCGGGCCGTGTTCTTCAAGTCGCGATGTAGCAGTAACCAGATGCTTCTTTAGGGCATGGGTTTCTGAAACGGTGCTCTGATAAGGTTTGGGTGCCGGTCTCCCAGATTGCACGCAAGGTAAGCCATGCCAAGCCCGGATGCGGCCAGCGTGATCAATGGGACAAGTTCAGATACTCGATGTTTAAGCGTGGCTTTTGGGTAGTAGCTGTTCTTAACCCAGTTCGCCGTGGTCGCCTCTTCTGGCTCGTGCCAGCCAATTAGGTGGAGCCCCTCACCACCGTTATCGGAGATCCGCTGAGCATATTCTCGTGTGCAATAGGCAGCCTGCGACATTTGCACGAGCTTTCGGCCCACGACATCATCCGTCACCTCACTTGCAACTCGGAGCGATACGTCCGCTTCCCGTCGCGTCAAATCACGAACGTCATTTGTGAAGTTCATGTTCAGGGTGATGTTTGGGTAGAGATCGGCGAAAGTGGCGAAATCGTCCATCAGAGAGGTCATTGCCAGACCATGGGGCAATGTGATGTAGACCGTGCCAGAAGGTTGAGCATCGCGGCCGACAATTATTCGAGACGCCGCTGTCATTTCCGCCTCAACGCGTTCGGCGTGAGGCATTAGGTCTTCCCCAAGCTGGGTCAGCGCCAAGCCTTGCTTTGAGCGATCAAAGAGGCGGCTTCCGACCCGTTCCTCCAAAACCGATAACCTCCGGGTCAGGGTCGTATGGTTGACCTGAATGCTATCGGCGGCGCCCCGCAATGTCCCAGTTCTTGCAACAGCAAGAAAATACTTCAGATCATCCCAGTTGAGAGAGTGGCTTTCCTTGATCGACATGGCTCTTGTGTTTCATTTTTGAAGCAACGTGCCCAGAAATACCTATCTACAGATCAATTTTCGGGCGGAATACCTTGGGCTAATCAAACGCAAACTCAAGGACTATGACAGATGAACCATATACAATCTGTGTTGATCACCGGCGCAAATGCCGGATTGGGTCGCGAGGCAGCCCGGCAGCTTGCGCTTCAGAAAGGTATATCCAAAGTCTATCTGGCTTGTCGTAACCCAATCAAAGCGGAAGGCGCAAAATTAGCGCTGGAACGTGAGACCGGGCGCAAGATCTTTGAAGTTGTCCTGATGGAGGTGACAAGCCCGGCTTCGGTTCGCGCCGCTGTAGCCGCACTTTCCGCCCCAATCGACGCGGTAATCCTGAATGCAGGAGGCACGGGCGGGCGGCACCCAAACAGCATTACCAGCGATGGCGTGGCAAATATCTTCGCAACAAATGTTCTGGGCCATGTGGTGTTGGTGGACGCATTGTTAGAGCGCCAGTTGGTGACGTCTACAATTCTATATGCCGGGTCCGAGGCTGCTCGTGGTATTCCCAAAATGGGTATGTACCGCCCAAGCCTGTCCGATGGGACGGTGGACGAGTTCAAGTCAATCGCCGATGGTACCAAATTCGGCCCCGACGGTGATCCGATGCAGACCTATGGCTATGCCAAGCTTACCGCGACCCTCTGGATGGGGGCGATGGCGCGTCAAAACCCTCATATTCGCTTTGTAACCATGAGCCCAGGCGGCACGGCCGGAACGGCTGGCTTTGATGACCTGCCATTTATGAAACGCATTGTCTTCAAACATGTGGGCGGTGTGCTGATGCCTCTGTTAGGCATGATGCACAGCGTTGAAGCCGGAGCAAAACGGTATCTGGACGGGTTGCTCGACCCGGAGTTCAAAACCGGCCATTTCTACGCCAGCCAAGCCGGTTATCCCACTGGGCCGATCGTGGATCAAGCCGGCATCGATGGGGCTCTGTCGGACATCACCACCCAGGACAACGCGATCAAGGCATTGCGCCAATTCGCCTAGAAAACAGGAGTAATGAAATGGAAACCACACTGAACATCCTCGTTATCCTCGCAACCCTCATGATGTCTGGTCTTGGCATCATGTCGATGTTTGCACCCCGGCGCATGGTTGCTAACTTTGCAATCGAGCCGGTTGGCACAGCCGGGGCTGAGCACAATCCGTTCGGTGATCGGCGGGCTGTTTCTGGCCTCAGTGACTTCTCTAGTGATCGCACTGACCACCGGGCAGACCCTGGGCTATGCGGCTGTCGCGGTCCTGATGGCGGTTGTAGCTGCCGGGCGTATTGTCGGAAGTTTAGCGGACGGGTTTGACAAGGCAGTTGTGCCACCCTCGGTCGCTGAACTGATGATCATCGGAGTGTTGGTCACCGCGTATTACCAGCTTTCCGCGTAGCCGGGTTTGCTTCAATCGGACGGCGGCGAAGTTGGAATAGCCGCCTTCCGATCAACCAAGCACAAACTCTATGAGTTAACACTCTCGCAATATCCGCTTTGTCCGCATAGCGGTCATTCAGACAGATCGCAGCGTACGACCGCACCGAGCCCAAAGCGGCCGGTTTTGGAGACGCCCCAATTTCTTGGAGCGTCCATGTTCGCCATAAGACATTTGCTCGTCTAGCCTAAACTTCCAAGACTACTCCACGAGTTCCAAATCACCGGGCCGCCAGCTTTTGTCGAACCATGGTTCAAGCGGCCCGTAAAGGCGCATCATAACATTGAAGCTTCGACCGGGAACTGTTTGCGCCCAGTTGTTTTCCCAACCTTCCGGCGCTTCCGGTCCAAAATAGATGCTGAAGCTACCATCGTCGTTCGGCTTTATTCCGGGCCGGTTGGAGTCGATCCCTCCGGATTGTTGGTCTGTTTCCAAGATCGAACGAGTCTGCCCACTATAGAGCATGAATGACGCAAAGTTCTTGGCAGGGACCGGCGCGGGAAGCGTTACCTTATAGGTCTTTGAACCATCCAGATACTCCCCATCTTTGTCGCGGGCCGTCATTGCATACACCGACCCGGTGCCAACCGGCGGCGCAGTCATTGCAGGTGTGATACCTGTCGCCATGTAAAAGAAGTATGTCCGATCATCCAGAATACGCGCGCCATCCTCAAGGAACAGATAGCTCTGGCGTTGGAACGGCGAGTTCCATTGACGATCTTCATAGAAGTACACCCCCGGATCCCGTGAGGCATATGTGATCGCACGCGCTGTCGCGTTTGCGATGGCTGCTGCTTCTTTGAAGATTCCCTTCATTCTGGCGTCCGGTTCGAACGGTTCGCCTTTTTTGATGCCAATGGAAGCAAATGTCCCAACAATTTCTGGATCAAAAGCGCCGACCGGATTGTTATCCAAGGCTACATGAATCTCCTCGAAGAAGTCTTCGTTGTTGGCATGGACTGTGTTGTGCTGAACGCCGGAGATATTGATGAAGTTCTCCGATGGCGGATTGTCGGCTGCGCTGAGCGGATAGATGTTCAGCCCTGCCTTGATCTCTGCAACTGGTCCTGTTGTGTCACCATCTGCCCCGGGGGAGCGACGCAGCAGCAACCAGTGTTCATTTGTTCTTGTACGAAGTTCAAAATATCCTTCTGGCACTGCAGTTTCATCGTCGTGATGCATCAACAGGTATTTCCCGCCTTCGCCTTTGTCTGCACCAAGCGCGCCAATGTCTGCGACGTAGTCGAACCCTGCGTCGTCCAACAGGCCCAACATGCCAGCGGGCACCTCTATGACCATAGGACCTTCGGAGATATCAACGTTGGAACCAACGTAAATAGTCGTTGTATTAGGCGTCAGCCAGATTGATCTGGCATCCAGAAGATTTTCTGCAATGACGACATCATTGGGTTGTGCGCCTACATCTTCATAGCCTTGAAACATTCCACGCAGAGACGCGATTTTCATGCCATCAAGAAAAGCAGTCGTTGCGCGCATCAAGTCCAGATTGTCGAAGACTTTCTCAACCGTATCTGGTGAAGGCATGCCATCGAAAAACTCAAGTGTGCCAAGTGTCTCTGTTTTCACTCTGTCCGGTGTCAAAACGTTTTGCGGTACGATTGCGGCGAACTCTCTGTCTGATTGTGGAGGCAATGCAACTTGTTCGTTTGCGCCCTCGTTTTGTTGAATCATATCTTCGTTCAGCAAAACGAACTCCACGCGCCGGTTCAGCGCGCGTCCTTCCTCGGACAAGTTCGAGGCAACAGGCGCGATTGGACCTGCTCCCATGGCGACCAGACGTTCCGCCGCGACGTTGTAGGGTTCGCCCATCAGTGCATTGCGTACGGCCGCAGCACGGCGCTCAGCGAGGTCAATGTTGTATGCAAAGTCACCCACCGAGTCCGTATGGCCCACGATCGCCAGTCGCATTTCAGGCAGCGTCGCCATCGCGCTGGCAACTTTGAACAACACCTCGGGTGACGTGCCGGTTAGCGCGTCACTGTCGGTCTCAAAAAAACCGCCGCTCATTGAGACGCGACCATCTTCGCGCAGAGCGGACACAACCGCTTCATCTGTCAGTTCACCGACCGCTCGTGCTCTTTCTTGGCCAAATTGTTGCGCCTTAAGCGGTCCCGTGTTGACTGCGAGTGCAATCGCAATCGCTGTCATACAAGTCTTAATGTTTCTCATTTTGAAACTCCCATTTTCATTGCCTTTATGCGCTTGTCGCGACTTGGCACTTTGGTGTTTGTTGTGGAGAGACGGTGTCCCGAGGCATACACCGCCTCTCCAATTACTGACCAATTGGTTTGTGCCAATACCGGTCAGTGTCCGAATTCAATTGCGAAAAGTTTCAGCTACTCGACCTTCTTGAGATCTCCGAGCATCCAGCCGCTTTCCAGCCAGCCCTCTTCAGGGCCGTAGAGGCGGAACAGGAGGAAGTAGGGCTCGGTGGTTGGGATCCAGTTGCTTTCCATGCCCTCTGGCGCTTCAGGCCCGAAGTAGATGTCGTAAGAACCATCTTCGTTTGCTTGCATCGTGTCGGTGTCGCGCTCGGAAAGTCCCACAGGATCGACGTCGCGGATGAAACTCTTGGTCTCCATCGAATAGACAATGACTGACCAGAAATCCTCGGCGGGTGTGTCCGCTGGCACGTTCAGCTTGTAAGTCTGATTGTGGTCATACATCTCGCCTTCGCTGTCGCGCAGACCAGTTAGGTAGAACGTCCCGCCGCCAAGTTGTTTCGGCAAATAGGTAATCCAGAAGTAGCTGCCGCCGGCACGGGCATCGACAAGCACTTCGGTTTCAGTTTCGTAAGGAAACCCAAGCTCGGCCTGACCCTCTGCAAAGTCCCAGATAAGCCATTGGCTTTTCATGTCGCCGTTTTCGTCCACCCATAGCGGCAACATCGCTTTGCCTGGCGTCACAAAATAATGCTGCATGGATGCATAAGCCAGCAACAGACCTTCCTCCATTGCCTTCACCTGAAGTTCGGTTGGCTCGAACGGCTTACCCTTCTCAATCCCGAGATCCTTCAGAAAGTTCACCATGACTTTGTCTTGAGGACGGATTGGGTTGTTCTGGACGTAGTCGTTTAGGTCCTGAAAGAAGGTTTCGTTGTAGTACGGCAGGGAGTCGTAGGGAACCTCAGAGGCTTCATGATAGGTGTTCGGTGGTGGGTTGTCGGCTTCTGACAGGTAGTAGACTTTTATCGTCTGTGCGTATTCAGCCGCGTCCGCATCAGTCGCGCCGTTGGTCAGCTTTGGGCGGAATGAAAACCCGTATTCGTAAGTGTCTGTCTCGAACGGCAAGTATCCTGCGTCAGTCAGTTCCTCGATTGACATGTCGCCATCATAGTCGGGTGGCAGCATGAGATATTTACCACCTTCTCCTTCGTCGAACCCGTCCGGACCAACATCGGCAATCGGGACATCCCAGGCGTTTACAATCGTACCGAAGTAATTGACCTTGTCTGTTGCTGCCGGAACTTCGATCACCAAAGGCCCGGGCTCAGATGTCATGGACGCCCATGCGTAAGCTGTTACATCATTGGCCGTCAGAAACCCGTGTTTGGAGTCGAACGGTTTGTTGAGATACACAATGTCGTTGTAATCCCCGCCCAGATCTCGGCGAATACCTTTCAGGAAGTCGATCATGCCTGCAGCAGGCATGCCCCAAATCGCGGTTTGCGTCGCGCGCTGCACCATTATTTTGTATTCGATGTCTTCAACCTGCGCCGAGCGCGCGAGAATGTCGCCCGTGTCGTTAAATTCCTGCGCCTCGACCTGAGCAGCGGCGCCGCCGACGCAAATGGCCGCAACTAAACACTTGGTCGATAAGTCTGTGAACAATGTGCCCATCTGTTTCATTCGTGACTACTCCCTTGAGGTTTTCGCGAGACTTGCACATCCGAAACGCAGATGCGTATCATTTCACGACAGGCGCATTTCCGGAGAACTCAATGGCACTGCCACCGATGATTTCAGCGAAGGCGCTTGGTGCGATGCCGCAGTTTGTCCATGAGGTCGCTGGAGAAAAAAGATTAGCGAAGGCCATGGATGTCGCTGACCTTCCACATCACTTTATCGAAGAACGGTCGGGATACATTTCCGAGCATTCGCTGGCGACATTCGTCGAGGAGGCGGTTCGATTGGCGGGCCATCAAAACATTGGCTTGCTTTGGTCTCCTTACCTAACGGTCGCAGACTACGGGCTTTGGGGAGAGTATGTCCTGTCCGCGCCTACGTTGGGTAACGCGCTACGTCGCGCAACATCGGTTATGCCTTTGCACTCATCAGTTGATCGTGCATGGCTGGAAGCCTCTGGCCGACGTTCGCGCTATTGCTACAAATTCGGAATGCCGGAGCACCCCGCTTACGCCGATATAGCTTTTTCCGCGATCGGCGTTTTCCTAAGTATTTTTCGCGAGTACCTAGGTAAGGAATGGACGCCTACGGTAGTTCTCTTGGATTTTGCAAAAGTACCGAACTCGGTCGAAGTCGAAGACACATATGGGTGTCCCATAGTTTGGAACGCACCAAGGTTGGGTGTGGAATTCGAAAGCTCATTGCTTTTGGTCGAGAACAGAAGGCAATATCGCGTTCGCGGTTTTGTGACGGTTGACGATGTTGCGAGGGAACGCGTCGGCGGACCACCTGAAACAATGGCTGGTCGGGTTGCCGCAATAGCCCGACAGCAACTCCACCACAAAGAAATCTCGGTTGATGCAACCGCTCGCGCACTCGGGCTTGGTGTTCGCGCTCTTCAAAGGAAGCTCGAGGAAGAAGGCGCGCAATTCCGTCGCATAGTAACCGATGTTCGCGTAAGCCGGGCGAAAGAGTTACTTTCATTGCAGTCTGGCACCATCGCCGATATTGCTACTGCGCTTGGATACGAGACAGCCAACAACTTCAGCCGTGCATTTAAGACCGCCACTGGTGTCTCGCCATCTGAGCACCGAATTCTTGGGCGCGATAGGTTCTAAACCTTCTGAAACCGCTCCAGTACCACCGACTGCTTCGTCCGCAAAGGAGCCATTCTCTCTGCAGTACATTAATGACTGCGATGCGGGACAAACCTGTCTTACAGTGTTTTACGCGAACGTTCGCTTTCCGCGCTTTGCGGAATCCGTTAACAAACCAACAGGACGGATAAACAGTCTCCTTTGCCTAACAAATGGTTAACCAATGATAACCTAAGCCGTCCGTTCAATCTTGGACGTAGAAGCATGCCTAGCGGCGCGCGCACGGTGCCGCTCATATAGTGCTCCCGATCATAGATCGAGCTTCAAGCTACCGGCTTGCCAAGTCGAAAACGTTTTCGTCCTGCTCACCAATCATTTGCTTCGGCTTTGCAATGCTAAAGCTCTCGACTTGATTCCGGCCGTCAAACACGTCCGCCCTGATCAAAGTATGGGTCTTTCGATCTCCGTCGATGGTCTTCTCCAAACGGACCAACAGACGGTATTTGCTGCCTTCCGCCATCAGGTCGGGGAAGATCTCGAACCCTTTGTAAGAGAGCGGGTCCGGCTTGGACTTCTCAACGCCGCCGAAGAGTTTTGAGTAGAGAGACAACGAGCGGCTCCTTTCAGCCGGCTCTAGTCGGCGACTAGTGCCACTAAATGCCGGGCTGAAGAGCATTTCACGGTCAATTCGTTGGTTGCCCGATGTGAAAGTACTCACTTTACAAGGTCAAAATGTCCCTATCAGCAGTGAAGAACCAACCCAAAAGAGTGACGTCTGACACTACGCTGGTGTCGCAACAATCCTAGCGGCGTATCAGCTTCCCAGACACACTGATTTGACCTCTCGCAAATGCAATCCGAGCATCAGTAAGGTCGGCCAGAGTAGATAGGTTTGGATTTCAACGTTCTCTCCAAAGGTCAGCAGGAGAACTGTGAGCAACAGCCCGAGCGGCAGCCTCCCGCGTTCCGACTTTATGGCGTCCAGGGTGACGATTGCTAAATGACCGAGGAAAGGAACGAGAAACGCGGCAAATCCGGTCAGCCCTTTCACGAATAGCAATCCGTACCAGGTGTGATGGCTGCCGATCGGCATGTACTCAACAAGATGCGCACCGGGTCTGACTGTGCCGTGCCCGAAAACCATCGCATCCGATTGCCAGCGCTCATAAGCTATACGCTGCAGAGTTTCGCGTACGCGGGTACTATCGGCGCGCGCGGATTTGAACCTGTAAAGGGCTCGGTTGCCGAATTCGACAAAGACTGCGCTCCAAACGGCTACGGTGGTGGTGACTGCAGACAATAGAATCCACCCCAAGCTGCGGGCGACAAGTGGCAAGAGGCGGGGTGACAGCGAGCAGATCACCAATCCGACCATACCCATTCGGGACTTGGACATAAGGATCATCAGAACTCCGGCAGCCAAGCCGATGACCTTCCAGCTGCTGTGTTTTTCTTCCAGGGCAAATAGGACCATGCAGACACCCAACAAGGCTGCGAATGGCGACCAGGGCGCAAAGAACTGCCACCGTGGCGTGCCGCTGGCGGGGTCGATTGTATACAGGTAGACCGAGAAATATTCAGGTCCCGGGCCGCCCACTGCTTTAAGGGGAGATGTAAACAGCAGATGCGGCAGACCGGCATACGGGGCGGCAATGAGCAACGGCAGAAGGCACAAGGTCCAAAGGCCTACCACACATTGCCCTCTGACCAAAACCTCGCGCCGTATTGGCAAAACCGCCCCTGCTAGGATAAACAACGGGATCAGCGCCCAACCCTTTGCCCATCCGATACTCGATTTGATCGTTTTGGTGGTGCCAAGGTTCCAGTCCGCGTGGCCTGCCCAAAGTGAGACCAGCATCACCAGCATGCCAACGCTCCAGATCCAGACCAGAGCAGGTACAGGGCCCGTTGCACGCATATCCAAACGGATCACCGGGCCGAGATAAAGTGACACCCCGGCTATCGTAGCCAACATCCAACCTAGCACCGGACCGACAACATACAGCGCGCCAAGCCCGTAGAACGGCCATGTCCAGATCAGCGTACACCAGACGATCTTTTCGGCTGGCGTTTGAGGGGCCACACGCGTCAAACTGCGGCCTCTTTCTGGTCTTTCAGCAGCTTTGAGATCAGCGGGTTTCGGATCCATGCCAGAACCAAACCCATCAGCAGCATAAGGCTTGCAACGATCCCGGCGGCAATCGAGATCTTCTTGTTCGGCGAAGACGGGCGAGCCGGCAGAGACGGGTTCTCCAGAACTTGGATCAAGGGATAGGAGGCATAAACATCGGTCTTTTTCGACTCGGACCGCGCGATGGCAGAGGCGAACACGGCTTCTGCCACGGCGAAATCTCTCTGCCGGTCCTCCAATTCAGCGGCGATGGGGGCGAGGTCTGACAGGCGCAGGGTTTCCAAACGAACTTGCGCGCGCTGTGTCGCGACATGCTCTTCCAATCCGGCGCGCAAGGCATCTTCGCGCACCAACTCGCTGAGCAACTGCGCCCGTTGCCCTTCCGGCGCGCGATCCAGTCCACCGAGCTGCTCGACCTCAAGACCAGTCACCTGCGCCGCGCGTTTTAAAGCAACCGAACGCGCCCCTTCATATTCGTTTTGGGCATTCACATAGATTGGGTGGCGCGATCCGTAGGTCGCGTCGACTTGCGCCAGCTTTGCAGCCCCCACCGACACATCCGCAAGCAACGATAGGTACTGCGCATCAGCATAGAGTTTCAGCGTTGCCGCCGCTGCGTCAGAGGGCAGATTCAACGCGACTTGAAGCGCGGCGACACGTTCCGATTGGCGTGCCAGCTCGCTCTCCTGCGTTCGCAGCTCCTGCTTTGCACGGTCATTAGCGGCGACCTGCTCTTGGTATTGCGCGACTGATATCAGACCGCTTTGCGATTGCAGCTGTTTGATCTCGGCCCGCGTGGCCTGAATTGCTCGTGTGTAGTCTTCGATCGCGCCAATATTGCTGGCCTCGCGGGTGGCAAGTTCGTCGGCCCGCAGGGCGTCAATCTCAGCGAAAAAGGCGGCCACCAAGGCGTCTCCATATTGCTGAGCGTCTGCCGGAGAGGCCGCCTGAAGCTCGATATGGATCAGGCTGGTTTGATCGACCAGTTGCACCCGCGGCTTTCCAAACGCGTCCCGGTCAGCCTCTACCGCCTTGGCTGCCGCGTCGAGTATACGGTCGGCCGACAACAAACGTTTATACGTCTCGGTCGGGCTGATTGACCCGTTGGCAAAGGCGGAATTCGCGTACGAGGATGCCTGACCGATATTGGCCAGATTGACCGATGCCGAAGCGCCAGATCCTGGCAGGATTAATGATGCGTGAGAGGTGTATTTGACAGGCGCGGTCGCCAAATGGCCGCTGATCGGGGCCCAGATGCAACTCGCCCCAAGAAGGTATAATGCCACGTAACGAGGCAGGCGGCCTACATCGCTAAGGCGCCCGCCCTTTACGATGCGGCGCCACCCGAGCGTTCTGAAATTGGATCGGGAAATGCGCACCCAATGCAGAAATTGCATGTCGCGCGTGGACTCAGAGGAGTTCGAAATCTGTTGCGGCATGGAAAAACCCTTTCTTACAAGGGTGATACACCGCATCTGATTGCTGATCATTCGCTCAGCAGGCTAGGGGCCGAGGGGATTGGGAGCGTCCCCTATCCCTTCGGATAGTTAGGCCTAGAACAACCCAGCCTCGCGCGCGGCCAGGGCGGCCTGCGTTCGATTGCTGACACCAACTTTTCGGTACAAAGTCTTCATATGCAGTTTGATCGTCGGCTCTGACAGATCCAGATCACGAGCGATTTCCTTGTTGGATTTGCCCTCAGTCAGCCCTTTCAGAACTTGCCGCTCACGCTCTGTCAGTTTTTGAGCCATGGGGTGGGAGTCTTCCGGCTGCTCTGCGTTCATGAAACCCGCAGGAAGGTATTGTTCCCCCATCGCCATAAAGCGGATCGCGTTGACCAGAGATTTAGCCGGTAAAGTTTTTGGGACGAAACCGGCTGCACCAAGCTCTAGCGCGCGTTGCGCCAGATCACGCGAGGTGTCGCCGGTAAACAGGGCCACATGCTGGGCACCGTCCAAAGCGATGCAGGTTTCAAGTCCGGCCAACCCGTTCATGCCGGGCATGTTCAGGTCCAGAAGAACCAGATCAAAGGCTCCGTCGTTCTCAATCAAAGTTTTCGCGGCTGGGAAATCCGGCGCGGTCTCCACCTCGATCCCGCCTGCTGCATCTATGAAGGCAACGAGCGTATCCAAAATAAGGTCGTGGTCGTCAGCAATAAGAACTTTCATCTCAAATCTCCGTCTGCCCCCAACCACACCCAAATGCGTTAGTAAAACATTGAACCCATGGCATGAAGCCTTCCTGACGGACAGGTGAATATCCAATCGGATAGGTCAGCCGGCCGTTTTCACCACGCTATGTGCTGCGGGGTCGTTTTAATAGACCTATTCTCCGATCCCTCTCCGGATGCTCGCCTATCGGTTGCAGGGTCTCATTGGCAGTCTGAAGCACAGATTGTCATCGTTGATCGGAGAGTTCCATGCAGTTCCTGTCAGTCCAAGATATGCATAAAGGCGCGCAGCCAACACCCAAACCAACTTTGGAAAAGCCTGAGATTTTGGGTCTGCCAGTTGTGAACGCCCGATCCGGACAGGTGATCTCAAAACTGCTGGATGGGACCCGCCGGACTGTGTTTTTCCTGAATGCACATTGCGCAAATATAAGGGCCCGCAACCATACATATCGAGCAGCTTTGGCCCGGGCAGATATGATCCTACCTGACGGAATTGGGGTGGAGGTCGCTGCGAAGTTGCAAGGCGTCCCGTTGGCCGAGAATCTGAACGGTACGGATTTTGTTCCAAAACTACTAAAACGTGCCGCGCGTCTTGGCCAGTCGGTCTACCTGTTGGGGGGAAGTCCCGGAACAGCTCAGGCTGCGGCGGCGCGGTTGCAGCACATGATCCCCGATTTGGTCGTGGTTGGTACGCGCGATGGCTATGAAGGGGCAGCGCGGGTTGATGAGGCGATCGACGATATCAACCAATCTGGCGCGGACATTCTGTTGATCGCTATGGGCGTCCCACTGCAGGAGCTTTGGATTACGCAGAACCGTCACCGGCTTGACCCTGGAATCGCGCTTGGCGTGGGTGCTTTGTTCGACTTCCTGGCCGGGAATGTGCGTCGGGCACCGCGCATCGTTCGGCGCGCCCGGATGGAATGGGCATGGCGGTTGGCGATGGAGCCCCGCCGTATGGCCCGCAGATATCTAGTGGGTAATTTCGAATTCCTCGTGCGTGTCGCGCACAATTCTGTTCCCAAGGTCTCAGCATGTCGCCTGCTGGACCTCACTTTGGCGGTGGTCGCGCTGTCTCTTCTGGCCCTTCCCATGGCCGCAATCGCCGCATTGGTGCGATTGGACAGTCGCGGCTCCGCCTTTTTTCGGCAGACACGTATTGGTCGAAACGGGGTGCCCTTTACGATGTACAAGTTTCGCTCGATGACGCAGGACGCCGAAGCGCGACGTGCGGATTTGCTCACCCATTCGGATCGTAAGGGCGTGTGCTTCAAAGCCAAAAATGACCCACGCATCACCCGCGTTGGGAAGGTTCTGCGCCGGTTCTCGCTGGATGAATTACCGCAAATCTTCAACGTGCTAAAAGGGGACATGTCGCTGGTCGGCCCGCGCCCAGCTTTGCCCGAAGAGGTTGCTGCCTATCCCGAACAAGCGCTGGAGCGCCTGCAGGTGCGTCCCGGCATCACCGGCCTCTGGCAGGTTTCGGGCCGCGCCGGCATCGGCTTTGACCACATGATCGCACTGGATGCAGCCTATGTCCGCTCCCGCTCGCCCCTTCTGAACCTCATCCTCATTGCAATGACCGCACGTGCCGTCGTGTCAGGTCGCGGCGCTTACTGATCAAACCTAGGAGCATTGAAATGACAGGTATTCGCAAAGCTGTTTTCCCGGTCGCGGGTCTGGGCACAAGGTTTCTGCCCGCCACCAAATCTGTGGCAAAGGAAATGTTGCCGCTGATCGACCGCCCTTTGATCCAATACGCTGTGGACGAGGCTCGCGCCGCGGGGATTGATGAATTCATCTTCGTCACCTCAACCGGACAATCCGTGCTCGAGGCGTATTTCGGGCGCAACTCAGGGCTGGAGCGCAAACTGAAGGATGGTGGCAAGACCAACCTGCTGAACCGTTTGCGCCGATCGAATCTTGATGATGAGACATACAACTTTATCCAACAAGACAGCCCTCGTGGTTTGGGCCACGCGGTGTCTCTGGCGCGCGACTTTGTAGGTGACGATCCCTTCGCGGTGATCCTGCCGGATGATGTGATCCACGCGCGGCGCCCGGTCCTGGCGCAAATGGTCCAGAACTTTCAAGGCAGCCACATGATCGCAACCGAGGCCGTTCCATCCGACCGGATCAGCGACTATGGCGTGGTCGATATCGCGCATGGGACAGGGCAGGTACAGCATCTGAAAGGGTTGGTCGAAAAGCCCGCGGCCGATCAGGCTCCGTCTGAGTTTGGCATTGTCGGGCGGTATCTGCTGCACCCTTCGATCTTCGATCAGCTGGACGGTTTGGCACCCGGCGCGGGTAATGAAATTCAACTGACCGATGCGATTGCGGCCGATATCGAAGCGACCGGATGCTGCGGTTTCGCTTTTCAAGGAGAGCGCTTCGATTGTGGGTCAGTCGCCGGATATCTGGAGGCAACGACCGTCTTTGCGCTGGAACGTGCCGAGCTGCGTGACGGTTTCAAATCCATGTTGCGTCAGCGCATGAACCTCCTGTCTGCCGCGGCATGAGACCTGCGCACCTATCCGTTCGGATAGGTGCGTATCCCCATGCCCATCTGTCGCGGCGGATCTCTTTCTGGTTTCTTGAGGTCAATGAAGTGGAGACTACGATGCGTATGTTTTTTGCGATCCTCACAGCGGCGTTCACCATTTGCCTGACGCCTGCGCAAGCCGCAGACTTGGGCACTCCGACAGGAGGAGTGGTCCTGACCGTTTCGGGCAACATTGCACAGACCGGCCCCGACGGGGCGGCGCAGTTCGATATGGAAATGTTGCAGGCGCTACCGCAGCGCAGCTTTGAAACCTCGACGATCTGGACTGAAGGCGAGGCCACTTTTGTCGGCGTTCCCCTCTCTGTCTTGCTGGAACAGGTCGAAGCAGAAGGTGCTACGATCCGGGCAACGGCGATCAACGACTACGCGGTTGAGATACCTGTGGGCTCAATATCGGCGCAAGACCCGATTGTCGCCTATGAGATGGACGGCGCGGCGATGTCCCGGCGGCAGAAAGGACCGCTATGGATCGTATATCCATATGACAGTGACACCAAGTACCAGACCGAGGTGATTTACTCTCGCAGCATTTGGCAACTCGACAGGTTGGAAATCGTAAAATAGCGTGGGGTTAAAACACAGTGTGAAGTGGGTGATACGGGCCAGACTTTGACAAGAAATTTCCAATACCACTCGCGTCGCCGGTGGGCTCTCGGGCTCATCGGTATCGCCGTTTTGGGTGCCCTTGCTTTGGTCGTGTTGCTGTCCGTCAAGGTGATATCCGACCTAAGCGACCGGCAGTCAGCCCAGACAGATAACGTGCAATGGACGTTGACGCAGGTCGAGGTCGAGTTCCTGTTCTACCTCAACGCGCTTGAGACGGGTGTATCGGACGCAGAGCCAAGCACAGAAAACCTGGACCTTGTCCGGCGCCGTTTCGATCTTTTTTACAGCCGTATCGAAATTCTAGACACCTCGCGTCTGTTTGAAACGCTGCGAAGTGACCCGAAATTCGCTGAACCTCTGAACGACGTCTCCGCATATCTGGAGGTCTCAGTGCCTACAATCGATGCTGAGGACCCTGGGTTGAAGGCGGGGCTGCCGGTTCTCTATGACGGCGCGCAGGGGATCGCTCAAAAAGTGCGAGAGCTTTCGGTCTCGGCGATCTCGTACTTTGCAAGCCAGTCGGATCAGCGCCGTGAAGAAACCGCGCTCAGCCTGTTTCAACTAGCCGTTTTGTCCGGGGGATTGTTTCTGACGCTGACTGCGGTCAGCGCCTATCTCTTGGTGGTCAATCGCAAGGCAGATCGACGTGGTGGGGCAATCCAGCAAGCCAACCAGCGCATGAATACGATCCTTTCTACATCATTGGATGCCGTGATCGTGGTGAACGCCGACGGCGAAGTGCTGGAGTTCAACCCAGCTGCACAGGCGATTTTCGGGTATTCCGAAGATGAGGCCAAAGGGCGTTCGATCGGCGACTTGATTGTTCCCGCGCATCTACGCGCGGCGCATAATGCAGGCGTGGAGCGGATGCAGAGCGGGGGCGACCGCCACGTGGTTGGCAAGGGTCGCGTTCAACTTGAGGCGTTGCGCAAGAATGGCGATGTATTTCCCGTCGAACTCGCCTTGCAATCCGCTCAGGCCGGGGACGAGGAAATTGTTATCGGTTTTGTCCGCGATATCTCACAAAGCGTTGCGGATCAGAAAGAGCTTGTCTCGGCCCGCGACCGTGCCCTTGCCGGGGAAAAGGCCAAGTCGGATTTTCTGACTGTTATGAGTCATGAGATCAGAACCCCGTTGAACGGGTTGCTGGGCAACCTCACCCTTCTCAAGAATACACGCACGACCAAACAGCAGTCTCAGTTTGTCCGCAACATGGAGATCTCGGGCCAGGTTCTGCAAAATCATGTGGATGCAGTGCTGGATATTGCTCGGTTCGAGGCCGGCAAGCTGTCTGTCGCGCACGAGCCAACCGACCTGAACGCGATGTTGCAGGACCTTGTGGATGGTCAAAGCGGCAATGCGGCCTCGCGCGGCAATTCAATCTCGTGGCAATGGGTGGGCGGAGCTTATCCGCATGTCGCGACTGACGCGCAAAGGTTGCGGCAAATTCTGCTGAACCTTGTGGGTAATGCGATCAAGTTTACCGAAAATGGCCGTGTGTCGATCGAGGTCGAAAGATGTGAACCTTGCGGTCAGGGTAAAGCGCATGTCTACGAAGTGCGTGTGATCGACAGCGGGGCTGGCATCGCCGAGGATGAGATCGACGCCATTTTTGATGACTTCCACACCAGCGATCCCTCTATCGGTCGAACGGTCGGAGGAACCGGGCTTGGCCTGGGAATTGCCCGCAGGTTCGCGCAGGCCATGGGTGGTGAGGTGGGGGCGGAAAGCACATTGGGCGAAGGAAGCGTTTTTTGGCTGCGGATACCGTTACAGCCGTCAGCGCGCGACCAACTGCTAGAAGCTGCTCAGATCATTACCGAGACCGCTCTCTCGCTGAACTTGTTGGTGGTCGAAGACAACGAGATCAACCTCGAGGTCATCTGCAATATGCTTGCGCTGGACGGGCACCGTGTAACTACGGCGGAGAACGGGCAGGTTGGCGTCGACAAGGCCAGCCGTCAGAGGTTCGATGCGATCCTGATGGATATCAGCATGCCAGTGATGGATGGGCCAACTGCTGCGCGCCATATTCGTGGCGGTCAGGGTCAGTCGACCGATGTGCCGATTATCGCTGTGTCGGCCAATGTCCTGCCAGATGCGGTTGAGACCTTTCGCGCGGCCGGTATGACGGCTTTCATTGGAAAACCGATTTCGCTGAGTGCCCTGCGCAGGGCGCTTTCAGTGGTCACGCGCACCGACGGGCAGATTTCGGAGCATGCGCAGCCAGATCCGTTAGCGGAGTTGAAAGGCAGCCTCGGCCCTGAAGTCTTTGCCCGCCTGCATGCCAAGTTCATTGCCGAAGGGGATGAATTGGTTGAACAGCTAGAAACCGGGGCATTTGACCAGACAGATTTAAGTCAAATAGCTCAGGCCTGTCACAAACTGGCTGGGAGTGCAGCAACCTTCGGCGTGGAAGAGTTTCGAGAGGCGTTAGTTGCGGTAGAGACTGCAGCCAAAGAACACAAAGACATCACTAACAAACTCGCTGCAGTCTCCACTGCTTGGGAGCGGGCGAAATCATCGCCCGCTTGGGATTGACTTAGGGCGCCAGCAGCGCCGCTGCGCCGACGATGCCAACTGCGCGGGCGACCTCGGTCAGGCCGGTAACCTTACTGTCGTAGCATGCAATCGCATCTCCTGGCAGAACATAGGGGTCATAGTCATCGCGATCCCCACGTCGCAGCAGCTTTTCGATATTGCGTTCAATAACGATCGAGTTCCCGGTCATCGGGTTGCGGGTGAACAGGACCGCACTGCGATTGGCATTGGTCGTCTTGGTCCCGCCGACGCAGTTGGTGTCGACCACGGCCTGCAGATAGCGCGTGCCATAGGGAACCTCTCGCACGTCGCGTCCAATAGCGGATTGCGCGTTGCCCGCGGCTGGTTGCGTAAGGTTGGACATGTACAGCGTCACACCGGGCGGGCTGATCGGGCTGGGTCGCATCAGATCGTCCTGAAAACACCCGCGGCTATTGACCACGATCTGGTCCCCAGTCAGCAGCATGATGTCAGTCGGGTCCGAGCCTTCGAACACTCCGCGCAGGTCCATCCGGTAGATCGTGCCCTGCCGGTGCAACTCGACCGCTGACAAATCCGCATCCGGGCGTACCCCTCCGGCGGCGCGAATGGCGACCGATAGATTGCGCGCCTCGGTCGACGCCCCAAGCGCGCCTTGGCGCCCTCGATCGAGCGCATCGCCGGGGGTGCCTCCGATCTCGACCGAGTGGGGTTCGAACACTGCGCCTTTCACACCGACAGTGACCGAGGCGAAATCGCTGATGCGTGCCGTGACGCGTGGGGAGCTGTCGTAGAACTGCGCCGCCACCAGAACGCGGGCGACATCCCGCTCCACCTGTTCGGTTGTTCTGCCCTGCGCGCGCACCGGCGGCAGGTAGGGCAGTTTCAGGTCGCCATCGCGGGATACAACATAAGTGTCGCTAAGAAGCTCATCCCCGTCGATGGTAATCTGCACCATGTCATTGCGCGAAAGCTTCTCGCCCAGCAGAGGGCTCAGCGTTGGCTGTGACCATTTAGCAAAGGCGCTTGCGCCCTGATCCCCGGTTTGAGGTATACAGGCGCGCCCGTTCAGATTTTCCGCTTGTAGCAGGGCCGTATTTGCCCTTCGCCGCGATGGGGCACGGTACTGCGCCTGATAACTATCGCCTTTCGCAACGGATTCGATGTTGCGCGGGGTTTTCATGCTGCTGCAACCCGACAGAGCGATCGCGCTGACGGCCCCTAAAACCAATACTTTGAAATGTCGTGTCATTTTGAACTCTCCTGAACTGCATCCACAGCTACAGCAGTGTCTTGATGTGCGTCAGACCGGCATTGGGATTGCCGTTTATCCCATTCGGATAGGTCGCTCGCCGGATGGTGCGCCCAGCTGTTCTCCCGCGTCTGGGACAGGGATGCCGCGACCAATTAGAACTGATCCCGACACTATTTTGGACATTTGGCGACATGACTCAGCGATTGGCACATACCAGTTTCTTGCGGCATCTGCTGGCCTATGCTGCGTCCGAAGTGGCTGCAAAGGCGTCGCGTCTTGTGGTCGTTGTCGTCGTGGCCCGCAGCCTCAGCCCCGAGGCGATCGGTCTGGCTGCCGCTGCCCTTGCAGCGGGGGAAATCCTAAAGGCTCTGACCGAAAACGGCGTGGGGCAGATGATCATCCAAGCCCCGCCGGCCGAGCTGGAAAAACGCTGCAACAGCGCGCATCGTATCTTCTGGGTCTGGTGCGGAGCGTTGTTTTTGCTGCAACTGGCTATCGCTGCGTTCCTCTACGCGATAGGGCACGAGACGCTGGCACTGTTGCTCGCCTTTCTGGCCGGAGAGTACCTGTTCATGCCTGCCGGTCTGGTGCAGGCCGCGCTCGCGATGCGCGAGGGTAAGTTGCAACAGACCGCCGCCATTGCCGGAGGGCAGGTGGTTGGTGCGAATGTCACGGCGGCGCTACTGGCGCTGCTCTGGGCCTCGCCATTGGCTTTGGTACTGCCCCGTTTGCTGGCGGCGCCGATCTGGCTGGTCCTGATGCGCCGCCTGCGTCCCTGGGCACCTGACGCCAAACAAGGGTTTGCCGCCCTTCGCCCCTTTGTTGGCTTCGGCTGTGCTGTACTGGGGGTTGAGGTTGTCAAAGTTCTGCGTCTGCAAGCTGACAAGCTTGTGGTCGGCGTGATGCTGGGGGCTGAGAGCCTTGGTATCTACTTCATGGCCTTCAACGCCGGGCTCGGCTTGGCGACTTCGTTCACCCAGGCCTTTTCAGTCGTTCTTTTCCCACATCTGTGCGTAGCCCCGGACAAAACCAAGGCGCTGCGTCACGGGCTCGGCACGTCGCTCCTGGTGCTGAGCCCGCTGGTTTTGCTGCAAGCCGCGCTCGCGCCGATCTATGTGCCACTGCTGCTGGGAGCCGAGTGGCACCAGATTTCACCCGTGGTCTCGGTGCTGTGCCTTGCCGCATTGCCCAGTGTTATCTGGTCTGCCGTGGCCGGTTGGCTGCGGTCCGAAAACCGCGCGTTTATCGAGCTACGGGTCAGCGCAGCCTTGGCTTTCGCACTGATCCTTAACACCGCGATCATGGCGCCGTTCGGGCTGATGCCAGTGGCGATCGGATACTTGCTGACGAGTACTGCTCTGATGCTGACAGCCTCTTGGTTGCTGCTGCCTCGGGATCACCAAACAACAGAAGGGCTCCGCTACCAATGACCCGCTTTACCGTCATCGTGCCGTTTCACACCGACGCGGATACAATTGCCGAAACGCTGACCAGCATTCGCGCGCAAAGCTTCACGAATTGGGAGGCGATTTGCGTCGGCGATCGTCCCTCAAGCGTGTGCTTGTCCACCGTGCTGGACCACATCGCGCAAGACCCCCGTATCCGGGTCGTAAGTAACCCCTTCGATGGCCCAAGTGCCGCGCGTAACTATGGGGCGGAACTGGCCAAGGGTGACATACTGGCATTCTGCGACGCGGACGACTTGTGGCACAAGGACAAGCTGGCGCAACTAAACGAAGCCTTCCAACCTTCCTCTACGGACGCGGTTTTCGGACAGATCCGGTTCTTTGCCGATCAGCCCGGAGATTCTCAGACATACTCGACCGTTCCTGGTGCCCCCCTGACCGTTCAGGACCTGTTGGCGGAAAACCCGGTCTGCACCATGTCGAATCTTTCGATCCGCGGTGAAGTCTTCAACGCAGTGGGCGGTTTGGACACCAGAACGGTTCATAACGAAGACTTGGAGCTGTTGATCCGCCTCGCAGGCGAAGGGTTCACAATCAAAGGGGTCAATCATTTTCAGGTCTGGTATCGCACCAGTGCCGGGGGATTGTCTTCGGATTTGGCCGCAATGCGCGCTGGGCGGGCCTACGCGGTCAAAACGGCTGCGTCTTATGGCGTGTTCCCGTCCCGATCGTCCGAGGCCGTCTATTTGCGTTATCTCGCGCGTCGGGCATTGCGGCTGGGGCATCAAGATCAGGCCCTGTCTTACACACGCAACGGTTTGAGTCTGGATGCGCGCAGTTTCCTGCTGCCCCTGCGCCGAGGTCTGCCCACCGCAGCAGGGGCCGCACTGGCTCCGATCCTGCCGCAAGCACTCAAAAGCGCGTTGTTTTCATGAGAATTCTGAAGGAGATCACCATGCCCACAGCATCCATCGTCGTACCCGCTTACAATGCCGAAGCAACCTTGGCCGAAACGCTCGCCTCACTGCAGGCGCAGACCTATGACGATTTCGAAATCATCATCGTCGACGATGGATCGCAGGACGCGACCTCCGAGATTGCTCGCGCGCACCAAGGCGACACACGCGTACGACTTGTCCGGCAAGCCAATCGTGGGCTGGCGGGGGCAAGAAATACTGGCATCGCTGCCGCGCGGGGTAAATTAGTCGGCTTTTGCGACGCCGACGATCTGTGGATGCCCGAGAAGCTGGCGGCTCATGTTCACCATCTCAAGGCCGAACCGGACGTGGGGGTTAGTTACTCCGGCAGTGCCTTGATCGACGAAGCGGGGTGCATGATGGGGATCAAACAAGCACCCCGCCTGAAGAATGTGACCGCAGCACATGTTCTGAACCGCAACCCGATCGGCAACGGATCGGCGGCCGTTATTCGAAAGACAGTGCTGGAGGCTTTGGCCTACCGCCCGAGCTTTGAAACCGAGCGGGATTGGGTCTTCGATGAGACCTTCCGGCAGTCCGAAGATATCGAATGCTGGATGCGGCTGATGTTGAAGACCGATTGGCAGATCGAAGGTGTTCCGGGGCTGCTGACCCACTACCGGATCAATGCAGGCGGGCTTTCGGCGGCTTTAGATCGCCAGTTAGAGGCGTGGGAGAGGATGGTCGCGAAGCTGCGCCCGCTGAACCCTGAATTCTTTGCCCGGCACGAACCCTCGTCCCGTGCTTATCAGCTGCGCTATCTGGCGCGGCGGGCTATCACCAACCTCGATCGGGACAAAGCTTGGGAGTTGTTTGCACGCAGCGTCCAGGAAAGCCTCCGCCCGGTGTTTGAGGAACCTGTGAAAACGTTCAGCACTTTCGCCGCAGCCCTTGTGTTGAAAACGTTCGGACCCGGCCCGATCACCCGGCTGGGACAAATGAAATCCAAACTGCAATCGATCTGAGAGAGGCGTCATCATGGAACAGAAAAAGATACTCCACCTGGTGGACGACACGACAGCGGGCGGCGTGATGCGGATGCTCGACCATCTTTTGGCGCAATCAGATCTGTCCGAAACGGTCGATCAAAAGGTGTTGAAGGTCAAACGGACTGCATTTTCTTGGGGCAAACTGAATGCGGATGTCATCGTGTCCCACGTCGTACCAAGCTGGAGAAGCTTACCCGCGTTCTCGGCGCTTCGCGCAATGCATCTGGACACTCGACTGGTCCATGTCGAACACAGTTACACCCGGGCATTCACCACTCTGAATGTCCCACACAAACGTCGGTTCTTTGCAATGCTGAGGGTGATCTATTCCTTCTTCGATCAGGTGGTCGCGGTCAGCCATTCGCAGTCGGGCTGGATGAAGGAAAGACGCCTGGCCGCCTCGGAAAAGCTGACCGTCATTCCTCCGACCGTTGATCTTGAGCAGTTGTCGCGCAACACGATGCCTCCCAAGTCAAAGACCACAATTGGTGCCATCGGGCGGCTCGAGCAGCAGAAAGGCTTCGACATCCTGATCCAAGGCTTTCGGTTAACCCGAACGCCGGGCGCGCGTTTGTTGATCTTTGGCGAAGGCAGTCAGCGTTTATACCTTGAGACACTGGCAGAGGGTGACCCGCGCATAGAATTTCGGGGCCACGCCGAGGACCCTGCAGAGGCCTATCAAGCCGTCGATATTGTTGCGATTCCGTCGCGTTGGGAGGCTTACGGACTTGTGCTGGACGAAGCGCTTGCCGCGAAGCGCAATGTGATCGCCAGTAAAGTTGATGGGTTACGTGACCGTGAAGGAGATACGAGAGTTTCATTCTGCAACCTTGACCCTTATGATTGGCGACTTGCGATCAATAATTTTCTGCTTTCCAACACTATTGAGAAAAGCAGCTGAATCAAAATTTGACACTGGATCTTTTGCGTTATTGCCGAGCCATTCGCTGCAAAATCAACTGTGATTTCAAAGAAATTGCCTGAGGCCAGCTTTGCGTTTTGTGCGCGAGCCTACTTAGCGCAGTACATCTTGGTGCCCTCTGTGGACTGCGAGCGGTTATTGCCTTGTGCCAAGTGGACGGCAGCTATGTCCGCAGAACGGTCATTCGTCGCAACTCTGTTCAATGTCTGCTTCGCGGGACTTTGCAGACATCCGCAGTATTGCTTCAAAGGACCGCAATCAGCCCAAAGCGGACCTTCAAAACCGAGTTTTCAATGTCCGAGAGGAGAACAAGTCCGTTCATTCGCATTTAGCGCTGCAATACCTGCAACCGGCCCGGCCGGGCATTTTCGGCCAAAAGCCCATTCGAACAAACCTTAAAGCAGTTTGTTAATTGGGTTTTGACACAAATACGCTGGTTTCTGGGTTTAGGTCATCATTCGGATCCGTGAAAATGCCAGCTGGAAAGGAAAACGAGATGGGTCGATCCTTTGTATCAAGGCAGAGCATGTGGTTATTGTCCCCGTCACCCAGATCGGCAAGCGCCGCGGGAGTTACTATGCGTTGAGATCCATCCTCGGCCTCTACGATGATCCTGTACAGATCACGCTCCGCATCGCCAGGTTCCTTGCCGTTCGCCAGCGTGACGCCACCCGCCCAAGTTACCCGAATGGCCTGTACGATGTTGTCACTTGGACAAAGGCTTCCTCTGGTTCGGCGTGGCCCCAAGTTTCCGACCAAAGTCCAATCTTCAACAACCTCGGCAAAGATCATTGACGGCCCGTCTTCCAGCGGAGTCACGGCTACAGTGGCACCTCGAAAATCAAGCGTTCCATCGATGGAATGAAGGTGTCCAATAACCTCGACTTGAACCGGTGGATCCTCGGAAGCGTTCCCAAAATCCCCGATGAGAAGCACCGTGCGCAATTCACCGGGATCGGTGGCAGGCAATACTGATGCGCAATGCATTGTTCCGATCTGGCCTGATTTTGTTACGACTCTGAAGTCGCCAGCTTGCAAAGTTTCCAGATCTACCTCGGCAGAAAAAACAACAGGCATCCCATCTTTGCCCCTAGAACCTCTGCAAATGAGATTTGCTACTCGGGGCAACGCCTCGAGCCCGTGGAACGCAGAAAGCAACTCGGCATCTTGTCCTCCAGCTGAACTCGGCAATCCGAGGTTTGGGGTTGTGTCTTCAAGTTCTCGACTTGAAACGTCCTGCGCGCGCACAGCCGTTCCCGACAGGGCAATCGCAGTGGCAAGTGCAAGCAATCTGATCGCTTGGCTCCATTTCCTAAACTGCTTAAGCAATAGGGTATTTCTCCACTTTTGGTCCTCAGCGCTGTGGGCTTTCGAGCTGTTACGTGTTGGAATTCAAGAAAAACACGCAAACAAGTTTTGTCGAACTTGCCGCTATGCGCTTGCTAACAACGCATCGGAAAGCTCGTAATCCGAAAGAGCTCCGGGTGCGCCTATTGCAACAAGCCTTGTTTCGGGTTTTCGGTGGCCCCATGCGCCATCCCTTGCGATGTCCATGCGTTTTCCGACTACCTGTACAAGAATGCGATGATCCGGATCCTCCTCGCTAAAAACAAAGCCCTTGAGGCGATAAACGTCGCCGGGAAGCTTTCGAATTGCACTCCGAAGAGAAGACAAGCTTATCGGGCTTTCAGCTTTCATCATAGTTGTTGAGAAGCCGTCCGAATGATCAGAGTGGTGGCAACCACAATCCGGTCCATGCTCGTGATGATCGGGTACTTCTGTTTCTAGCTGTTCGGCGGCGAAGCGACCAACGGAAAGAAGTATATCCAGTGGGACGTCTGCGTTGACAGCTTCGACCAGACGATATCGACGGAAGCGAGACCCGAGCCAATCGTGCACCCTTTGAACGGCCGCCCTGTCGACGAGGTCGACCTTGTTCAAAATAACCATGTCCGAGAACGCGATCTGACGGAGCTTCAGTTCCATTTGTTCTGGCGCAGAAAAGAGCTGTTCCGCATCGACCAGGCACATGAGGCTGTCCAAGCGGATCATGTCCCGAAACTTTTGATCGGTGAATGTCATTGCAATTGATGACGGGTCCGACACTCCGCTTGCTTCAAGGACGATGTATTCCGGTTTCTCAGGCCGGGCGAGAACAGCCTCTATCGTTTCGATCAGGTCATCTCGGATCGAGCAGCACACGCAGCCATTTGCCAAACTCATCACATCATCTTCGAGACCGACGATCAAGTCGGCGTCTACGTTTATTGATCCAAAGTCATTCACCAGAACCGCAACCCGCAACCCGTGATTGCCGGTCAGGATGCGGTTCAAAAGCGTTGTCTTACCGGCTCCGAGAAAGCCGGTAAGGATCGTTACAGGGATTGCGGATGACGATCCAAATTCGATCATGTCGTTACTCCGCCTTCTTCTTTCGGTTTGGAATGACGTCATCGACCTTGATCACGAAATCGCTGGGCCACTCGGGATCGGGAGCGCGGAATACGTCAGCTGGATAGTATTCTTTAGGATCGATCTCCATGTCCCGGTATTTCTGGTCTTGCTGTTCGGCACGTGACGACCGCGGCGCAGGCGGCTTGATTTCATCCGGCAACGTGATCTTGCCTTCTGCTTCCATTTTACCCAGTTCGCGGAAGGGCGCGACCGAACCAGATTTTCCGGGAAGCGTCGCCTTCCGATACCAGATTGCATCCTTGGTTACGTTGACGACGGCGACGTCCAAACCCCAGGCGAACAGCCCATCATAATGGGCTCGGATTCCCGCCAGCATTTCGGCATCGATATCCTCGTCTTGCGTATAGTGGGTCACCATTGCAAGCCGTGGGCGCGCCTCGGCCATCATCTTACCAACAGCGTAGTGAGAAGTATGGTGCGTATCGATTGTGTAGTTAAACAGCTCTTGCGGCAGACCGTACTTGTAGGTCATCAACTGACCGATATCCTGTCCGGACATTTCGGTCACAAACACATCGACGCCTTTCCCGTATTCAAGACTCAGTTCATCGGGGCGGCCGTCGCCGGTCCAAACAAAGCTCAGTCCGTTCCAATCCAGCCGATACCCGACTGCACCGTCTTTGGCGTGGCTACGAGGCCAGGACCGAACAGTCACGCCATCTTGGTCATAAACAATGCCGCCTTCTTGGCGGAAATCGAATTCGTTAACTTCGATCTCGTAGCCGTCCCCAATCGGGAACACATCGAAGGCCTCAAGATGCCATTTGAGCATCTGCTGCATGCCTTTCACCATTCCGGCTGTACCAAGCTCTGGCGTCCGACCAGAGGGGCCGTGAATGCGCAGCGGCGTGTAGCCACCAGACCAAGCCCGAAACGGGTAGATGTAAGGGATGTCGGCATAGTGATCGACATGCAGGTGCGTAATGAATATGTCGTTGATCAACTGACCAGGAACTTGCATCCCGATAATGTTGCGGACGCAGCCCGAGCCGAAGTCGAAGAAAAACCTCTTTCCGTTACCCAGTTCGACCATGATACAGGTGCCAGCCTGATCTTCGCGGGGCGGAAATGGGGTGGAACCACAGAACGATATCCGCATTTCGTCGGGCCCGAGGTCCTCGGAAAGCGGGAAATAGTTCGCGTTCGAACCTGTCATGTATTTGGTGGGACGGAAGTACTCCGGAAGAGTGATGCCCCCGGCAGGCCGACCGCCGTAAGGGTTCTTTAGGCTTTCGCCCAGTGGTCCATCACCGGGGTGCGCCTGTGCAGTTCCTGTACCGTAGCTTATGGCGCCGGTTGCGACCGCACCTGCTGCCAGTCCCTGCATAACGTGTCGCCGGGCGGGGTTTTCGATGTCGTCAGATTTCTGGATTTGTTCGTGCTTAAGTTCTTTACCGTTGTCTTCTTTTGTCATGGCTGTGCCCTTAGTTGGAAATGCTACGAAGGTTGCGCTTCACCATCCGGCGAAGCTCGTTCACGAGTTCGGATCTGATGTGGGCCCATTCCGCGCGCTCTGAGGCTGTGATCGATGTGTCATCCAACAGCGCAGTAACTTTCTTTAGGTCTTCAATTGCCTCGCTGAGCAACGCATCCGTTCCGATACGCCCTGAAAGCGCATCGGAAAGTTCTGGAAGCTCGTCACTCAGTTCCCAAGTCAATGGATAATCCCCGGTTCCCACTATCTATTCTCACATCAAGATGAGTGCGGTTGACGACATGCGCCAAGTGAGTCACCGTGAGTTGGGGGTGAGTTTGCTTTGAACCAAGCTAATGAATTGCCGATAGATCAAGATGTTGCACCGCCATCGCCGGAGCTTGTCCGACAGGCACTTCAGAGCGTTGTTTCCAGCGTCGCGTTCCAAGCTTCGCCTCGACTTCAGCAGTTTCTTTCTTACGTGGTCGAAGAAACTCTTGCCGGTCGTGGTGCTCAGATTCGTGGCAAAGCAATCGCGGTCGAAGTCTACGGTCGGAGTATTGATGGCACTGGTGGTCGAAACCTTGTCCGCGTCGAAGCCAGACGGCTGCGACGACTGCTAAATGAGTTTTATGAAGATCAATGGGACGGTCAGGGAGTTCGAATTTTTGTTGATTCCGGCGGATACAAGCCACGGTTTTCGCAAGGAAGTACGACAAGAAGCGACAACTCAAATGCTCAGGACAGCGAATTGCTTGGCGGGCATCGACGTCTACAGCAAGTGCTGCCACTTGGGCTGGGTTGCCTGGCGTTGATTGTGGTGACAGGCTTTTGGTTCACTCGGGATAACAAGGTGGTCTTGCCCACAACTCAATCCATCGAACAGGCTGAGCGAACTGCTCTTGGCGAGCAGTCTTTGACAAGGCTTCAAGCGGCTAATCTTGCGGATCAGGCCCGAGGAATGTTTTTTCCTGTTTTCGACGTCAAGCGCCAGCAAATAGCACTGGGAATGTTTCAGCATGCCGCGGAGCTCGACCCCGCACTATCGGACGGTTATGCCGGATCGGCACAGGTCCTGGCGACTTTGGCCATGCTGTCCCCTGATAATGCACAGAGAGATGACCTCTTTAGCCAAGCTTCCGAGATGTCGGAAAGAGCGCTTGATCTATCTCCCACTGATGCGTGGGCAAACGGTGCAAATGGTTGGGTATTGGCCACCCAAAACAATCCAGTCGAGGCTATGAAATACGCAAGACTGTCGGTCGAGCTTGCGCCGAATGATGGTCATATTCTGGATCTTGTCGGCATCACCGCCATCATGGCGGGTGCCCCAGAACTTGCGGCTGAGGTTAGCGATCCAGAAAGATCAAGGTCAGGATCGGGCCGCTTTGGCGCACGAAACATCTGGGGTGTATCGCAACTGATGCTCGGGAAATACGAAAAGGTAGTAGAGGCCTTTAAAGGAGCGCCCGCAGCCGGTGCGCCTGTGAGTGCTCCTTCTCTCCTGTTCCAAGCCGTTGCGCAGGATCAGTTGGGACATGCCGAAGAAGCTCAGCGACTTATCACCGAAATGCGCAAAACGTGGCCGGAGTTTCCATCTGAGTTTCTCGCCGGCAGGGTTTTCCAAAATGATGACGCAACGCGGCAAGCGATAGTGGATACTCTGATCAGATACTGATGAAACGCGTCGCATGGTTGTCGACGCAAAGTCTGCTTTCTACGCATTGCTGTCATTGGGCAACGCGCAGCACCGGCCAGAGTGGGCTCTCAACAGACTTTGGCCGTAGCTTCAATGAATTGCGGCTACTGGTATTGGGTCAGAAATGCTTGACGTATGGGTCGGAATTGAAAGACGTGGTTGACCGATTTATTGGGTTTTTGTGCGTCGATTGAGTCAGAAATTAGTGACGCTCCATAGTGATTTGTCAGGCGACACATATTTCTGCCACCAGCGACAGAACCTTACCATTTTCGCCTCACTTCCTTTATCCAGCACCTTACCCCTGATGGCCAGAGGCGTTTGGCTCGTCCAAATCCAGCTGGCCCTAAAAAAGTGCGGCGGAGCAGGCTGCGCCGTTACTTTTTCCGCCACAACACGTTGCTTTTCAAAAGTATCGTAGGCAATGTCCAAAACGGGGGCGGTCGGATGACAAAAAGAGGACAACCTCATGGACCCTACGAAAAGACTCAATGATGCACCCAAGTGCACAGCAACGGCAAAGTCCACCGGCAGGCGGTGCAAAGCTCCGGCGGTTCGAGGTTGGCGTGTTTGCCGAATTCTTGGTGCAGGCGGCGGGCATGCATCAGGACCTGACCATCCGTCCTGGAGACATGGACAAAGGTCCAGAGAAGCTGAGGAACTGCGCAAGACCATCAATGAATTGATCCGAACAGACAAGACACTGCAGAAGCTGATCCATTGATTGGGCAGGGGTTGGTAACCGACACAAAGTAGTCATTCGACAGAACTAGTCGGATGTCTGCACCGAGCCCACTTTGACCGATGCTGAGCGATGCCCCAATCGCAGCAGTGCGCAGAAAGCTGACTTTGCAATGTCTTGGGTACAGGTCGTAACAGAAGTCTATTTTCTCAGTATTCCGCGCCTAGCCGTCTTCAACCCAACCGTTTCTTGAATCTTAGAGTGGCCGCCAACAATCCGAATACCCCAAATCCGATCATCCAGAGAATGCCCCAGCGCAACTCGTAGAGCGAGGCGTCACGTAGGACCACGCCGCGGATCATGTCCATGAAATGGGTTGCCGGCAGGATCTGAGCAATCACCTGGACGGGTTTTGGCATGCCGTCGAAAGGGAACATGAAACCCGACATAAGGATCGAGGGAAGTAGGACGAAGATGGTCATCTGCATCGACTGCAATTGATTCTGCGCAAGTGTAGAGATCACCAGTCCAAGTGACAGGCTGGCAATGATGAACAGCAATGTCACCACCAGCAAAACGCCCAGCCCGCCATTGATCGGAACGTCGAACAGGAAGTGGCCAAGGCCAAGGATAATTGCGACCTGTATCAAACCCAGAAAGATGTAGGGGACGATTTTGCCAACCATCAGTTCGATCGATTTGATCGGGGTGTTGATAAGCATCTCCATATTGCCGCGCTCGCGCTCGCGGACGATGGCGGCCGAGGTGAACAGGATCATCGTCATAGTCAGTATGACTCCAACAAGGCCCGGCACGATATTCACCGCCGATCGCTGTTCAGGGTTGAAGTAGAGCGTGACTTCGAACGTGGGTACTTGCCGGTTTGGAGGCTGTTTCAGCAATTCGGTTAAGGGCATCGTTCGCAGAGATTTAATTGCGCTGGCGACCATCGTGTCTGAGCCATCTACGATCCAATGGGCTACAGGCCGGCTGCTGGTCTGATCCGTTGCGTTGGGCAGGCTCAGCCCTACGGACGGGCTGCGGGCAAGGCGTTGGCTGACGTCTTGAGGTATGATCAGCGCGGCACGCACGCGGGATTCGGTGATCGCGCGCTCGGCTTCTTGAGGGGTGGTCAGTTCTTCGGTGATGGTGACGACCTGCGTGGCCTGAACGATTTGCGCCAGCGTGCGAGACAGCTCGGTTCTGGATTCATCTACCAGCGCGACGGGCACGTGACGCAGATTGGTGTTGATCGCGTAGCCAAACAACAGGAGTTGGATTAGCGGGATCATGATGACCATGGCGAAAGTCATCCGGTCCCGCCGCAGTTGCAACAGCTCTTTCTTTAGCACGGCGACTATGCGGCGCGCAGAGATCACGGTTCCTGCTCCCGTGTTGCACTGACGAAGACGTCTTCCAGATTTGGGCGTTGCGGCGTCAGCGACAAGTCCGGAAACCCAACAAGCTGCTTTTGCAGCATTTCCACAGGCTGAGTCTCGGACTTGTCGACAAGCACACGCAGCCGCGAACCCACTTGTGCTGTCGAAAGCACCTTGGGCTTGCCGTCCAACGCGTGTTTGACCTTTCGCAGGTCGGGACCCTCAACTTCGACAACATCGGCCTGCAAATCATCCATCAACTGACGCGGAGACCCGTCTGCCTTTTTGACGCCATGCTGCAGGATTGCCAGCCGGTGGCAACGTTCTGCCTCGTCCATGAAATGAGTGGATACAATCATGGTCGCGCCCTGATCGACCAGATCGAACAGTTGCTCCCAGAAGGTGCGGCGGGTTTCGGGATCAACGGCCGAGGTCGGTTCGTCCAGAAACAGCAGTTTCGGTCGGTGCATCACAGTGGCCGCAAGCGCCAGCTTTTGTCGTTGTCCGCCGCTCATGCTGCCACTGAGTTGATGGACGTTCGTCGTCAGGTCGTAGGTATGTAGCAGCTCGTCGATCCGGCTTGCGGCCGATTTCGCTGGAATGCCATAGATTTCCGCTGCGAAGCGGAGATTTTCCAGCACTGTCAGATCGCGGTAATACGAGAAAATTTGAGTCATATAGCCGATCTCGTTCTTAAGCGGCTCTGCTGCCTCGGGCATCGACCTACCCAATACCGAGATCGCCCCGCGACTGGGGGTCAGCAAGCCGGTCAGCATCCGCATGGTCGTGGTCTTGCCGCAGCCATTGGGGCCGAGAAACCCGTAAATCTGGCCCGTTCTGATCTCAAGGTCCAGA
The DNA here is from genome assembly GCF_057221005.1 of Ruegeria sp. HKCCD7628. Lineage (NCBI taxonomy): Bacteria > Pseudomonadati > Pseudomonadota > Alphaproteobacteria > Rhodobacterales > Roseobacteraceae > Ruegeria > Ruegeria sp. HKCCD7628. Next base: position 63,027 of record NZ_JBWVBA010000011.1, on the reverse strand, counting down.
TTGTTGACTGCGGTGTTTTCCCCAAACCGACGGGTCAGACCCTGCGTTGAGACGACGACATCGTTCATGGCATGGGAACCTGCACTGGCACACCGGCGGGCAGGTCCGGTGTTGCAGTGGGCAGGTCAATCTCGGCCAAATAGACAAGCCGGGTTCGGTCATCCTGGTTCAATCCGTAATATGGCGTGAAAGACGCGTCGTCGCTTATCCAGCGGATCACGCCGTCCAACGGATCGGCTAGCCCGTCAACGCGCACTTCCAGCGTGTCGCCGGGTTTCAGATTGACGCGATGCGGCTCCGGAACATAGACGCGCGCGTAAGGCGTCTGGCCCGTGACAATCACGGCCACCGGGCTACCGGATGTTACGCGTTCGCCCAAATTCCACGGCAGGGAATCCAGCACGCCGTCGCGGGTAGCTGTAACCATCAAGTCGTCCAAAACGGTTTGCTCGGCGGAAACCATCGCTTCGGCGGCCCGTACGTTGGCTTCGGCAACTGCAAGGTCTTCGGGGCGGGTGCCGTTCTGCAGCTCTTTCAGCGATTGCTGAGCGCTGGCCAGTTCTGCCCGCGCAGAATCGCGCAGGGCCAGATCATTTGCCACCTGCGCTTCGGTCACGACCGAGTTCTCGACCAGTCTGGCGTTTCGGTCATAAATGGCTTCGGCATCGGCAAGGCGTGCAACAGCGCCCGCGACTTTGGCTTCGGCTATCGCAATCTCCTCCTCACGCGGTCCCACCTGCATTTTCAGAAGCGTGGCCTGCGCCTTTTCCAGCTCAGCCTGCGCCAGTGCCAGCTTTGCGCTTTGCAGGGTGGGGTCAAGCTGAACCAGCGTGTCGCCTGCCTTGACCACAGTTCCCTCTGCAACCGGTAATTCGACGACGACTTCGCTGGCCGTCGCGGTCAAGGCCACCCGGTCGCGCGCCAATACGCCCAAAGCAACGCTGGTATCGGACCCGGAGCACCGGTCCAGAAAGGCGGGCAGTACAGCCGCCAGTATCAAGGGTATCGGGATCATCAGATTCAACAGTGTTTCCCTCCGGTGCTTGGCCTTTGAACGCGCTGGATAATTGTCAAAGCATACAATCAGGAAATCCGATTTATGTATACGGCTCAACCGCTACACGTCGCAGCACTGGTTTATGTGGGCAGTCGTGCCAACCACTCCTCCAGTTTTTCTCCGATCAGATGGGGGTTATCCTCCTGCAGGAAATGAATACCTTTCCCGATATCCACCACTTCCAGATTCTGGATGGTCTGACGGCACCATTCGACCTCTTTAAGCCCGATGGTGCCTCCGGGCGTGGCGTGGAACATCAGCATCGGGGTTTCTGTGTCACCCAGCCAGCGGCTATAGGCGCTGACGATCTCATGAACGTCAGAAGGCGTACCATCGATCGGAATTTCGCAAGGCCACACACGAACCGGCTTGCGGCTGCGCGCTGTGGGAAAAGGCGCACGATACTGCAACATTTCTTGCGGTGTCAGATCACGCACGATGGCACTTGGCAGAATTTTTTCGACGAACATATTCAGCCCTGAGATCATCAGCCACCCAAGACCGGGCGTCCGCATCATGCGAAACCCGGCGCGGAAATCTGGCGGAAATCCGGCCCAGGTCATTGGACGCACGACACCTTCCATGAAGGCAATGCCGCGTATGTTGTCAGGATGCCGGTGCGCATGATGGAACCCCAATGCGGAGCCCCAATCATGAATAACGAGCGTCACGTCCTTCAGTCCCAACGCCTTGATGAACCCGTCAACGTAGGGAACGTGGTCGATAAAGCGGTAGGGTATATCCGGCTTATCCGACTTGCCCATACCGATCAGATCCATTGCGATAGCGCGGTTCTGCCGGGCGGCATAGGGGATGATGTTGCGCCAAAGATAGGATGAGGTCGGATTGCCGTGCAGAAATAGAACGGGCGCGCCTTCGCCTTCGTCGACATAGTGGATGCGCTGCCCATCCACCTCGACATACTTCGATTCAAACGGGAAGTGGGGTGAGATCTCTTGTTCAGTATTCATTGAGCCGCCCTTTCAGGATTATGCGTTTCTTCGATCAAACCCAGCGCCTCGTCATACCATGCGGGGCGGGACGCCCAGCCGACAATCGCTTTAGCGGGTTGGGACGGCGGGCGTGACAGGCTGCCAAGGGGACAGCCAGGAATTTGCCATTCTGAGTCTCGAATGGCAGCGTCGTCCCGCAGTTTCGGCAAAACACCCGACGAACTTGGGAATTGGGCACATCGAAAGATGTAAATTGCTCTTGGCCTTCCAGCCATTCGAGCCGGTCGGGCGAGTTGAACGCATTCGCAACATGGGCCGAGCCCGAGGCCTTCTTGCAAAAGTTGCAATAGCAGAGTTTGAAGGCGACCATGTCGTCCTGCACTCGATAGCGCACTGCGCCGCAGATGCATTGCCCCTTGATCTTGTTCTGGTGAACCGTCGAAGTGCTCATCCTAGCTACGATACGCAAAATACGCGCCGACAGATGTGGTGAATGTCAGGCCCATGCTGATGATAGCGATGACAAAGCCGATGACCGCGGTGGCCGGGATCGAGACCAAAAAATCAACAGCAATCGCCGAGCGGACACCGACCATACTGCGTCTGATGATCGACGCGACAATGCAGGCGAACGTCACCATGTACCCCAGCATCGTATAGAGCATCAGGCTGGCGGCCTGTGGGCCGACCAGCTCTCCGACCTGCAGGCCGTAGAACTTGAAGGCGGCGAAGAAGCCAAAGGCCAGCAGGATTTTCAGCGCGTTCAGGATGAAGATCACGCGCAAAGTGACGGGCTTTGTGGCCCCGGTTGTCGGGTCAATGGCGGTCATGACAGGTCTCCGTTTCAGCTGGATCGCACGGTATTTGCCGCCGCGCGCCTACGATGCTATCCATGTGGATAGGAACAAATTACTATCCAGGCGGATAGAAAATGCAAGGAGAAATCTGTGGCGCGCAAACGCAAGACGGATCACGACAGTGCGGTGGCAGGGGCGCTGGACCTGTTCTGGCGGCGCGGATACCACGGTGCCAGCACGCGGGAGCTTGAGCAGGAGACGGGGCTGACCCGGTTCACACTTCAAACCACCTATGGTGGGAAGGAGAAGTTTTTCCTAAAGACTCTTGATACTTATCTGGACAATGCCGAGGCCCGACATTTCCCTGATCCCGAAACCTATTCGCTGGATGATCTGGCTGGTTGGTTCCGGGGCATCGCGTCAACCCAGCGGATGCCAAAGATTGAGGATGCCGGGTGTCTTGCCTTTAATTCGATCAGTTCATTCGATCGCTCTGACCTAGAGGTCAACGCGCGAATCGAGCGGTACCTGACCGCACTCGACGGACGGTTCGCGACGATACTGAGGCGAGCAAAGGCTGACGGGGCCATCCGTTCTGAAGTCGATCCGGATGAGGCCGCACGGGTGCTGATCGGTCTTTTGCTGGGCCTTCACACGATCATGAAAGCTCGAACCTCGGATCAGTTTCCGCGGAGCTACGCCGAGGCGGCGGTCGGTCTGATTGAAGGATGGAAAAACCAGTAAGTTATCCAACGTACAGGCGCGCCTAACCTCTTGTGGCGTAAGAACTGCGCACCTGCAACGAATTTCTGGATGGTGGACTGCCCCTGCTGTATTCCGGTTGGCTGTTGAGTGACCGCGATGGTGAAGCCGTAGTGCCGCGCGCGCAGCTTGCTCAACGGCAGGTTTGGGCCGTCATCACAAATCCTAACGAACTGAATAATCCGCAGCTTTGCCCCGCGCTGCGGTAATTGATGCACTACACAGCGAAAGACTGCTTCGAGCCCAACGCGGTCCAGCACCAAAATCCATAATTTTCTCGCACCGGCGATAGCTTCAAACGTCGGTCAATTTTACCATAGTAGCAGGCTTGCTTTTTGCGCCTCGAAACCTTTTGGCGTCGGAAAAAGCGAGCGCATCCTGGCAACAAGTTCAATCTCGCCATCCAGCATCTTATGGACTGTGTCTAACCAGTTATTGAAAGTTTCAGAGTTCCAATAGTCCTGAATTGCAGCTTCGTTCCTGAACACTTCGTAGAAATAGAAACGATTTGGATTTGCCTCATCCACCATAATTTGAAGCTGGAAAACTTCGGGTTCTTCACTGACAACATTTTGCGCTTGGTAGATGCTGGCCTCCAAAAAGGACTGCCGAAACTCGGGCTTTACGTTGATCACGAAGAATCCGCCAAACATTGCATCGTCCATATTTGTCTCCCTCATTGACCTAAAAGCAGCGAAGGTCGCAAAACACACCTGTCTTGCAGAATGGCGTTAACCTACAGCACTGCGATACCCATGAACCTAAGCGGGTATCCTTTCTTTATCTGCTTCACCCCATCCTAGCCCGCGTGCAAGTTCGTGTGACATTGTGGTAAGTGTATGCCCAATCTTTTCTCGCTTCGAAGGTGTAAACACCCGAAGAGACGCCGTAGCGCCGATTGAAAGCGTTGCACCAACACCTGTCTTAGTCAGCGTTGTTGCGACAGAACTGACCCCGCGCTCGAGCTCTTCAACACATTCCGCATACCCTTTTGCTCGAATGACATCGAGTTCCGCGGCCAGATCCTTAGGGTCTGTAATCGTGCGATCTGTGTACCGCTTAAGCTGCCCATCCAATCGGTCTTGAGACAGCAGCTCAGGGGACACGGCGGCGATTGCCTTGGCGCAAGAGCACGCGTGCATTGGTCGTTTGCCCATACCTGGATGAAGAAAAGACACGCCCGTCTGCGGTGTCTCCACATGAATAATCTCAACCCAATGGCCCCGTAGCCGAGACAAGAAAAACGCAGCGCCGTAGTCATTCGCGGCACCAGAGAGGACAGGCGCAATCACTTGCAAAAGAGCGGGATCAGAGTGATCGCTCAACGTGATACGCTTTAGCCTATTCCCAATCGCGAACTCACCTCGGGTTGGTGATTCAAGGAGGCCGAATGAAACAAGGTCTTGAACCAGCCTGTAGGCCGTCGGTTTAGGTATATCGGACTGAGCACAGATATCCGCAACGGACGCACGTCCTTTTTGACCCACGATTTCCAAAATCAGCGCTAATCGTTCGAGATGCATTTTTCTCACTTTATGATAATTAAATTTTCGATATACGATACAATTTAGGGAATCAAGGGAGGAGCACTCGATGGATGGACAATGCTGTGGGCCGGGCTTCAAGAGTCCGCAAGAAGCCATCAAAGCCCCCCGAGAAAAACTACTCTACACGATCGCCATCTACACTGGGACAGGGATCCAGAAACCTGATTACCTTGCTACAGTGGATGTCGACCCTGACAGCCCGACCTATTCCCAGGTAATCCATAGGCTGGAAATGCCAGAGATTGGGGACGAGCTTCACCACATGGGGTGGAACGCCTGTTCGTCCTGTCACGACGACGGCTCAATGTCCCGCAAATACCTGATCTTGCCGGGCGTACGCTCTAACAACCTTCACATCGTTGATACAGCCACTGACCCGCGTGCGCCGCGGTTGCATAAGATCATCGATGGGGCCGAGATCAAGGCCAAGGCAGATCTATCGGGCCCGCATACGGTGCACTGTTTGGGCTCGGAAATCATCATTTCCTTCCTTGGAAATGCCAAGGGTGAGGCTCCTGGAGGCTATCTGCATCTCGACAAAGAGTTCAACATCGTCGGTCGCTGGGAAACCTCGATGGGCGATATCAAATTTGGCTACGATTTCTGGTACCAACCGCGCCACAACGTGATGGTCAGTTCCGAATGGGCTGCGCCCAATACCTTCATGCCAGGCTTCGATCTGGAAGAAGTGGGCCATCTGAAATATGGGCGGGAGCTGCATTTTTGGGATTTCGAAAAGCGCGAACCGGTCGAAAGCTTCTATTTGGGTGAAGACGGACTGTTGCCACTGGAAGTCAAGTTCCACCATGACCCCGACAGCACGCATGGGTTCTGTGGCGCAGCTCTTTCGACCAATGTGATCCATTGGTGGCAAGACGATGCTAAAAAGTGGCGGTGGGAAAAGATCATCGACGTGGAAAACGAGATGCACCCCGAATGGCCGATCCCGTTGCCGGGGGTTATGTCGGCGATCCTGATCTCGATGGACGACAAATATTTGTACCTGAACAATTGGCTGCATGGAGATATGCGCCAGTATGACATCACCGACCCGCATAATCCCAAGCTGACCGGCCAAGTGTTTATGGGGGGCCTTTTGGGTAAAGCTCCGATCGTTAACGGGGTTGAGGTAGCGGGTGGTCCGCAAATGTTCCAGCTCTCTCTCGACGGGCGAAGGCTTTATGTCACGACCTCGCTGTTCTCGACTTGGGATAACCAGTTCTATCCCGAGATCCGCGAAAAGGGTGGGGTTATGGTGATGATCGATTGCGACCCTGAAAACGGCGGTATGAAGATCAACGAGGATTTCATTGTGGACTTTGGCAAAGAACCGAATGGTCCATCGCGCTGTCACGAGAGCCGGTATCCAGGCGGTGATTGCACAAGCGACATCTGGCTATGACTATGTATACCGTGACGATCGCGAACAGAGATGGCGCGCAATACTGTGTGGATGCGCGGCGTCCACTTCTGGAAACGCTGAGAGAACAGGGCGTCGACTTGCCTTTTGGGTGCAAGTATGGCGGCTGCATTACCTGCGCGGCAAAACTACAGACTGGCGCGATCGATCAACGCCGACAGGTTGCGCTGAATAATCGGCAAATCGCGAACGGCTATGTGATCCTTTGCGTGGCACGTCCGACATCCGACATCACGCTTGAGATCGGGGTCGAGAGCCATGACAAGCTGTACCGCAATCCGTTTCTCGACCCTCTCAAACCCCACGAGCTCAAGGCTGACATTGCGACGCCGAAGGAAGGTTAACCGATGCCCGAAGCAGATATCGACCGCATCTACGATTACGACCCCAAATACCTCGCCGACATCCTGCAGTCGGTTAAAACCATTGCAATGGTGGGGGCTAGCGCAGACAAAACGAAATTCAGCTATGGCGTTCTGCGACAGCTGAGTGAAATCGGCTATGATATCCTTCCGGTGAATCCTAACCCGAATGTTTCGGAAATTAGAGGGCTCAAGGTCTACCACTCGCTGGAAGAGATCGACAAACATGTTGATATGGTAGACGTTTTTCGCCCGAAGGAAGAGTTTTATGCCTTTGCCGAGAAGGCTATCGCAATCGGGGCAAAAGTTCTTTGGGGTCAAATCGGTGTGTACGACGACAAAGCAGCGCAACTCGCCGAAGCGGCGGGCCTTAAAGTCGTGATGAACCGATGCCCCAAGATTGAACTCTTCCGCCCGTTTTGGAAGCCGCGCCTGGACCTAAAGATATGATGGAAATTCGATTGGTAGCGACCTCCTCAGCATCCAATAAGGGTGCCAATTGAGATATTGTGCTTGCGGAAGAGAAGACACGTAATCCTGCCCGCTTTTCGAAAACCGCATACTCTAAACCCAAGAACGGCCGTTTTGTTTATGGAACCAACGGCCACCTTGTCCGCGAACCGGGTATTCAGGCTACGTCCCAGCGCCGCGCAACGGCGAACGGCAGCTTTGTCCGCAGAGTAGCCATTCAAAGAAGTAGCAGCCAACTTTCGCTTTGCGGACAAAGCGGTGGTTCAGACTCAGCCGCGAGAAAACCTCCGCACACATATGGCAAACTGGCTCGATGCCGTGATCAGAACCTGACCCTAAACACCAGCCCAACCAACGGCGCAGTGTCATAGCTTTGCCGACTGATTTCTGCTCCATTCGCATCATCTAAAGTCAGGCGGCCATCAAATTCTGCGCCCGCAAATACGCTCAATGAAACTCCAGGATTCGGATTGTACCGAAGAGAAAGAACTACAGGGATACTCTTATCTTCACCCACCCCATCCGGGGCGAGGCCATCCCCATCCAACCTGAAACGAATTCTCTCTGATCGTGCGGTTAACGAAAGGTCGATAGCCTCATTTAGAGCGTAGCTCAGCGACAACCCGGGACCTTGCGTTGCTCCGACACCAGAGCCAGTGTTCAAATTCCAGCGTTCATTTATGTCCCAGTCGATGAGCAGAGCCGGAAAAAAATCAGTACCGCTTTCGTCTAATTCGGAAAACGCACCAAAGGCTGGGCCTATCGTTAGGCGCTCGTTCAGTTGCCATGCAATACCTGCAAAAACACCGTAGGTTCTACCGTCAGATGAGGAGGCCCCGCTTTGGTAGTCCCACCTGATCTGTGGCGAAACAAAAACCGTTGTTGTATCCCCCACACGAAACCGGACAGGAACAGCTACGCGAAGGTCCCGGATGTTTTCCCAAGGCTGGTTGTTAGATTGGCTGAAATTGTAATCCAGCTTGCCAAAGCTGGTGGAAAGCCCAACGCTGCTTCCGCCTTCTAGTTTGTAAAGTGCGGTAGTACGTAGAAACGCTCGACTTGCAGAGAACTTGCCGCCGCCACTCAAATCCGCATCCCCTTGTAACGCGGCAAGCCCATCAACCTGATACGCCCAGCCTAACTGAGGCTGGGCGGCCGACGGAAGCGAAGTGAACCCAAGAAAAACAAATCCAAAGCAGCACGTTAGAAGAAGGTTTTTCATCTGACATTTTCCACGTGAGACTGGTTTCCTTTTGGGATGCCATTGCTGGACGAGCGGTTCAAGTCCTATACCCGCACAATCATCTGGGTGCTTGCGCTTTATGATGAATGGGCAGTGTGATCCGGCTGGAGCGGTTTTTCATGGCAGGAGTTCCTCGATCTCGTTCGTAACGGACGCCGAAAGCGGATCAACGATCGAGCCTTATGTTTCGACAACTGTACCACCGGGGCCAATCAAGACCTTGTTGAAATTCCACCTTGGCGCGAATCCTTCTTCCTCTTTCAAGGACCGGAAGAAAGGGTGAGCGTCAGGGCCAGTCACGTGTGTTATCACGCTCATTAGAAAATCGGTACGGTATTGCAGTTCGCAGAAATCGCGCACTTCGTCGTTGGTTATCAGTTCTTGCTTGAAGTCATCCGAAGGGACCGCGGCGACAACCAGTCCCCGGTTGCGATACCGATCATAAAGGTCTCGAAGCCCCTGGTATTGACGGTTGAACGCGCATTGGGATGCCGTACTGACGACTAGAACCGGTTGACCATTCCAATCTGACAAAGACAAGGTTCCCCCGTCGATCGAGTCAAACTTCGCGTCAAGTTCAAGGGCGCGAACGTGTTCGCCTGGCAAGAGAAAGCCGCAAAGCACAGTTATCCGAAACATTCCACACCTCCATTTTCATAGTTGGATACGGAAGAACAATGCGGACGGATTTCATTTTGTGGACATAGCGCGCGGGCCGCGTGCAACTGCCGGCGGTCGCAACTCAGAGATAGAAAATTGGGGACGTTCGAAAGCTCAATTCAGGCCCACGATCAAAAATTATCTTGTTCCTCAGTGGCAACGTCAAAATGGCTTTATCCAAATGTATTTAAAATCGGTCGTCGCTAGGAGGCAAATAATCAAATCAGAACTTGGAATGCATTCGGCACTTTGAGAAGCGCAATACTGTAATTTGCACCTCTTCACTTTGAACTTCCGCGCTAAGGCGGGCTTTAGACGCAATAAAGAAAAAGACGTTTTCTGCAGGCTAAACAACGCCTGCATTGCTGACTTGGTCGCTTTCGATACCTGTCAGATAGCTACCCGTGGATCAACGCCGAAGGGTCAATCAAATTGTCTGCAATGGTCGTGAATTTGGCAAACTCAATTTGACTTTTCTGTTGTTAAGTAAACTTCTACTTGCAGATCATTTTGTTGAAACTGATCCTTGGTCCACAACAGTTGAAGGGAACAACAATGTCGCACACGCCTCGATCCTTTTCTCACATAGGTCTTTCTGTGCCGGACGTGGATGAAGCAGTAAAATTTTATTCCGAGGTATTTGGCTTCTACGTCATCATGCCGCCAACGGACGTTCTGGAGGATGATAGCGATATTGGTGTAATGTGCACGGATGTCTTTGGACCAGAATGGAAAAAACTGCGCATAGCTCACATGGCGACTGCGGACCGTGTTGGGATTGAAATTTTCGAGTTCGACGGGAATTATGCGCCAGAAAACAACATAGACTACCGGCGCAATGGGACATTTCACTTTTGCATCCAAGATCCCGACGTGGAAGGCCTGGTGAAAAAAATCGTAGCGGCGGGGGGAAAGCAGCGGATGCCCATTCGTTACTACTATCCGGGCGATAAACCTTACCGGATGGTCTATGTAGAAGATCCATTCGGTATTGTGTTCGAACTGTACAGCCATTCCTACGAATTGACGTATTCGTCCGGTGCTTACAATTGAGAAACGGTTCAATTTGAAGGCTGCTTTGACTCCAAATAACCGTTCTCTGCGTTGCACCGTGTCTTGAGTTTTTGAGCGACTGCTTTGAGGTCTGAGTGGTCGCTAGTTTCAATTCGCTTCAACGACCGCTTTGCGGACGAAGCTGACATTTCGGGCTAATGTACTTAGCTGTCATTCTGCTGCAAAAGACTGCGTGAGCGACCCATCGAACTGTTCTCCGTGCGGCAGGAAACCGTTATTCAACCCGCTTTCTTTTGGCATGCGGCATGCCCGCACACAGCAGAAACGGCTCCCTACATTTATCGGGAGCCGTGTTTGCTGAATAGGTGGGTCTTTCGAAATTCAGGCGTGTCCACCACCGATCAAGCCGATACCCGAAGTCAGGCCGAACCAAGCTTTGACCCGCAGACCAACCGCCTTGATGATACCCATTGCCTGGATCCCATGCGCAACAAGTGTTCCTTCCATGTCACCTTCAAAATTGGTGGTGTAGGATTGAACGATACAGCCGCTGCCGGGCACCAAAAGCTCCCGGTGCTCTGGGTGTACGAGGTCCAGATGAACGACGATTTGACCCCGTTTTGCCTTTTCGCTGGGCTCAATCAGGCGGCCGCTGGGCGCAAGCTGGCCGGAAGAGATCGAGTCTTGAATACGCACGATCCTTGCTGGGAGAACCGTATTGCGCATCGAGATGTTAAAGTTACTTTCACAGGCAACTTCCGCCGCCATGCCTTCGTACAACTCAGTGCGGGATACCTGCGAGAACCCGGCCACGATACGTCCACGCTCGGCGTCTTTGCGGTCAGGGACGATCAGCATGGCGGGGCTCATAGCTGCCTGAGCGGCGCGCGATCCAACGTTGAGCGTGACCTGCTCGACTACACCGTCCACCGAGCTGAGCGTCAACGTCTTGGACAGTTCCACCTGGGCCTGTTTCAGCGATGCACGCGCTGACGCAAGCTGGGCTGGCAAAACGGCGTTCGCCTGAACTTGTGCTACGCCCAATTGTGTCTCAGCTGCTTCAACCTCCGCCTCACGCGTATCCAAAGTCGCCTGGGCGCGTTCCAACTGGCTTACCTGAAACGCAGCAGATCCTTTGGCCTGCAAAGCGCGGTGATCCAACAGAACGAGTTTTGCCTGTTCTCTGGCGGTGAGCGCCGCGTCCAGAACGGCCTGTGCCGTTTCGACTTGCAACTCGGCCGCCAGTTTCGCGCTTTCGATTTCCTCGACTTTGCGCCGCGCGAAATCAACCGCGGCCTGTTCAGACGCGTTCTCGACGGCGAACAGCGGATCACCAGGCTGCACATGGTCTCCGCCCTTTACGAAGACGTCCGTGACGGTCCCGCCATTCTCGGCCACGACAGGTACAGTCCGGAACGGAACAAGGCCGGTGTAAGATTTGGGATAGTAGTAGAACACCGCAAAAAAGACGATCAGGGCCAGTACAAACCACATAAAGACGGCACGGTGAACGTTGTAGAGCGTTACGGGCATCCCGCGCCATTTCAGATAGATCACGCGCAGGACAAACGGAAAAGATGTGACGAGAAGTTCGATCATTTCACCATCTCCTCTTTCGATGGGCGCCACCAGAGCATGAAGTCGCGAGCGATTGCGGTCAGGATCAGAGCGCCCGGCAGCAGGTTGCTAAAGTGGCTGAGTGCAGGCATCAGCTCATACGCCAACGCCACGGTCAGCATCGTCGGAATAGTTGTCCGCAGCGGAGTGCCGATTGATTTGTGTTCGGTATAGCGTTCAAAACGCGCATACAGGTGCACGACCAGCAGGATCGCAAGGGCGAGAACGATCAAGCCTACCCATGCATAGGTATCGGTTTGATTGGGCGCGACCCACCATCTGGGATCGCCGCCAGCGGCAAAGGCAGGAGTTGAGATGAGCCCTAGTATAGGCGCCATCAGGAACGCGGGTGGTTTCATGTTTCAGGTCCTTTTGTTGCGCAGCCAATCTGCGCGTGTGGATTTTCGGTGACTGGAGAACGTCAATTCTCGGATGGTTGTTGTGCGGTTACTGAGGGTTGTTCCGGCGGAGTGTAGGGAGGATCCCAGCGACGCCCATTCGGTGTTTTTTCACCAAGCGCCGAAGTGCGCCGTCCGTGGATGTTCCCACCAGACCACTCCTTTTTGGCGGAGTTTTGGATTGCCTTGAGAACGCGGTAGTATCTTGCGAAGTAGATCATGGTCGTTTCCTTTCTGATGACCCGGACCTAACCGTCATCGCACCAGCGATCCTGAGGGTTCTGGACATTTGTTATTGGCTTCTGGACAATTGCAGTGACTGCAGTGGGTTGCGTACAAGTCAGGGGAGGACGCAAAAGTGCCACGCATCAGTGCTTACAGGTTGCAAAACGTCGGGCTGCGTTATTCGCAAGAACCTGGCGCGAGTATTCCGTTTCTGGAAATTCTGGAAATGGCAGGCGCGCCTTCGGATATCCTCGACAGCCCTGACGCGACCATCGAGCTGCTACATGAGGCAGGCGCAGTCGAAACAGCGTGCCGGGTTTTGGAAGATAAAACCTTTGCCGCGCGGGTGGGTCTTTCGGCGCAAGGTCCTGGGACGCTTTTGGCGTATATCGTACGGGCGGCTGAAACGATTGAAGATGCGCTGGCACTGACCCAGTGCTTCTACGCAATGCAAGACCCTGACCTGCGCCTGGACGTCGTAGGAGCACCTGATGAGCCGAGGATTACGCTGGAAAGCAATGTGATCCCAGCACATCAATACCCGCGCCACCGCGAAATGCTGATCTTCGGTCTTTATAAACGCGTTCAACAGATCACCTCGGGTGGGCTTGCCCCGATCTCGATTGAACTGGAAACGGACGATACCGAGCATTGCAAGAAGCTGGCCGAACTTGCTGGCTGTCCCATCGAAGGGCTCAAAGCAGGATATGCTTTGGCCCTGCCTCCAAATGGCATGAGTTTTCGGATCCCGACTGCGGATCCCAACTTGCTTGGGCATTTGCGTCGGCACGGGGAAGAACAGCTGAAGGCTCAGCCTGATGCAGTCCGCAGCCTGTCCGACCGCATTATGGATATGCTCGGCGAACGTCTTCCCGGACCAATACCAAACGGCGACGATATAGCCGGAGAGCTTGGCCTGACGCGCCGCACCATGACGCGGCACCTGTCTGCCGAGGGTACTAGCTTTAAAGCTCTTCTGGAAGGTGTGCTGTGCGATCTGTCCAAACGCATGCTGCGTAGCGGTGAGGGTGTTGCCCGCGTAGCCTTCATGCTTGGATTTGCGGATCAGGCCGCCTTTTCGGTAGCGTTCAAGCGCTGGACAGGTGAAACGCCTGCCAGATTCCGTAAAGCTGGCCGCTAGAGCGGCTGGCACCGGGAGTCGAAAGATGTCCAAGATCCACAAAACCTTGTCCCGTCTCCAAAAGAAAGCGGGACATCGGGTCACCTAGTTCAATGGCACACAGCAGCCGCGGTGGCTGCTAACCCAGAACAAGGATGAACCCTATGAAGACCTCGAAGAAATTCTTTATCGCCCCGATCTCAGGCGCACTTCTGATCACCATGGCTGCCACGGCTCACGCTGACTACGTCACCGACAAAGCGATCAAAGGCGCAGTTGTCGGTGCCACTATCGCCGGAATCGCTGGCGAAAGCATCGTAGGTGGCGCGGCCGCTGGTGCCGCAGTCGGAGCTGTGGGCGGCGCGATCCAAAAGGACAATTTTGAAGACGCGCAAGACGAAGCCCAAGAGCGTCGCGACGACTTCAAAGAAGAACACAAAGACTGGAACGACTAAGACACGACCCCCAGTGAAGCAAAAAAGGAGAAGCAAAGCCGAACAAACCCGACCGGTTAGCCTGCGCTGTTAGCATCCGGACGCAGTTTGACTGACCATCCCCCACAGAACTCGCATAGTTTCTGAGAGGTTGCCATCCAGCTCGTAATCGAGCCGGGTGGCAACTTTGTTTTGGGCCTTCGAACGTCACACGTACGAGGCGCTCGCGGTTTCAAATTTCAGTCGCCCATCTCGACCAGGGTTTTGTCCAAAACCCAAAAACAACCGTCCAGAACCCAAACGAACTGAACCAGACACCACCCCAAATCCGGCTCATCTGAATGACACCGACGAGTTGGCAGCCGAGACGCCCCTGTTCACTGCCGCACTTTGCAACCCAATGCCAAAGGAAACGGCAATGAACCTATTCGCAAACTTCGACGCAGAGACCCTGGCACGCATCCAGTTTGCCTTTACTGTGTCGTTTCACATCATCTTCCCGGCCTTTTCCATTGGCTTGGCAAGCTTCTTGGCCGTTCTCAATGGCCTATGGCTATGGCGCAAGGACAAGGTCTACCTCAACCTTTTCAACTACTGGAAAAAGATCTTCGCCGTAGGCTTTGCCATGGGCGTCGTGTCCGGCATCGTGATGTCTTACCAGTTCGGCACGAACTGGAGCGTATTCTCGGACACCGCAGGTCCCGTAATCGGCCCCTTGATGGCCTACGAGGTCATGACGGCCTTCTTTCTCGAGGCTGGGTTCCTCGGCATCATGCTCTTTGGTCGTGAACGCGTTGGTTCCGGCTTGCACATGATGGCCACGGCGATGGTCGCCCTCGGCACTCTGATTTCGGCTACGTGGATCTTGTCGGTCAATTCCTGGATGCAGACCCCGGCCGGGTTCGACATCAACGAACTGGGGCAGTTCATTCCCGTCGAATGGTGGTCGATTGTCTTCAATCCGTCTTTTCCCTACCGCCTGACACACATGGTTCTTGCCGCCTATCTCACCACTGCTTTTGTGGTAGCCGGGGTTGCGGCCTGGCACTTGCTACGCCGCAATCGCACAGCTGAGGTCACCCGAATGTTTTCGATGGCAATGTGGATGGCCGTTCTGGTCACCCCACTGCAGATCGTTGCCGGCGACCTTCATGGTTTGAACACGCTGGAGCATCAGCCGCAGAAAGTGATGGCGATGGAAGGTCACTTCGACAGCCATCCCGAAGGTGCACCGCTGATCCTGTTCGGCATTCCAAACGAAGATGAAAAGCGCGTGGATTATGCCATCGAAATCCCGAAACTATCATCGCTGATCCTGAAACATGATCCCAACGCGCCGCTTGACGGGCTGGATACTATCCCCGACGACGAAGAACCCCCGGTCGCGATCGTGTTCTACAGCTTCCGCATCATGCTCGTTATCGGTTTTGCCATGCTGAGCGTCGCCTTGTGGTCGCTTGTTCAGCGAGTACGAGGCCGCCTCAACGAAGATCGTTGTTTGCACCGCACATCCGTCCTGTTGGCGCCCAGCGGGTTTGTGGCGGTACTGGCCGGTTGGGTCACCACCGAAGTGGGGCGCCAACCTTACACGGTGTATGGGCTGATGCGGACATCGGACTCACTCTCACAAGTGGGTGCACCTTCAGTTGCCACGTCTCTAATAGCCTTCATCATCGTATATTTCGCCGTTTTCGGAGCAGGCACGTTCTACATGCTGCGCCTTATGGGGAAACCACCTGTCGAAGGTATCCAGAAAAGTCACAAACCCATTGAAATCTCTATTTTGGCGGAGGCAGCGTAATGCTTGAACTTTCAACAATCTGGGCAGGTATCATTGCCTTTGCTGTTCTGACTTATGTGATCCTAGACGGGTTCGATCTTGGAATTGGGATCCTCTTTCCCTTCGCGAAAACCGACAAAGATCGGGATGTCATGATGAACTCTGTCACACCGGTATGGGACGGGAACGAGACTTGGCTGGTTATGGGCGGCGGAGGTTTGTTCGCCGTTTTCCCGCTGGCCTATTCTGTGGTGATGCCCGCGATCTATTTGCCCGTTATCGTGATGCTTCTCGCGCTTGTCTTCCGCGGTGTCGCCTTCGAATACCGGTGGCGTACGGTACGCGCGCGTTGGTTTTGGGATGTTGCGTTTCACGGCGGGTCAACCCTAGCCGCCTTCTGCCAAGGCATCGCGCTTGGCGCGCTGGTCCAGGGTATCCCGGTCGAGGATCGGCTGTATGCAGGCGGACAATGGGACTGGCTGACGCCGTTCTCTATCCTGACGGGTGTGGCCTTGGTGATAGGTTACGCTTTGCTAGGAGCAACCTGGCTCAACATGAAAACCAAGGGCGAGTTACAGCGGCAGATGCGCTCTTTTGCCCGCCCGCTAATGCTCATGACGCTTGCGTTGATTGGTCTGGTCAGTCTTTTGACCCCATTCCAAGACCCGATCTATCTGATTAGATGGTTTTCGTGGCCCGGTGTCGTTTTCTCTGTACTAGTGCCAGCTATCGTTGCTGTTGTTGCTTGGATTCTTGATCGCAGCCTGAGGGAAAAACGAGACTATCAACCCTTCTTCTGCGCTATTGCCTTGTTTGTCGTCTGCTTCATTGGCATTGGGATCAGCTTCTATCCCTATATGCTACCCCCAAGCCTCACGATTGCGGAAGCCGCAGCGCCAGATAGCAGTTTGGCATTCGCACTGGTCGGAGCCGTCGTTCTGCTGCCTGCGATCCTAGCCTACACCGCCTACACGTACTGGGTTTTCCGCGGGAAGATCGATCCAGAGGAGAGCTACCATTGAAACTGCTAAAGCAAGTTTTTTGGTTCGGCGCGATCTGGTTCGGCAGCGTCTTGTGCCTAACCACTGTCGCTTACGTAATCAGGATGTTCATCACTTGAAATGGCAAGGATACCAATGTTCGCGCATCGGCATGTTTAGATCACGCAAATATTAGTCCAAGCGCCGAAAGAAACTCCGTTCCGGCCCACCAGATTCCCAAGAACAAGCGGCTGGCTAGGTCGTCTCAAATTCAACAATTCAAGGGGGCTTTTATGCTTTCTCGTGCAAAACCAATGCCTGTGCAGTGGGATCAGATTGACCCGGCTCTGCCCATACCAGCTAAAAACAACCACGGTGGCAGCCTTTCGCCTGGCATGTTGCCAAAGCTATTCACAGGACTCGTTGCTGCAGGGCTTGTAACCTTCGTTCTATTGCCCTTCACCTCGGCCGTCAGCGGGGCGGTCTCGAAAGACCTACCCCCAATTATGGACCTGTTGTTCGTCTTGCTCACTGTACTTGTAGTTTTTACTTCCACAGCTGCGATCGTACTGAAAGGGTCAACACTGCGGGCCGTCTTCGGCCGAGGATTGGCTTCTCTCGGCACAGCGCTTATCATTTCGCCCATAGGGCTCTCGGTCCTATTCGCGCTATACCTTCAAGACTGGGTATCGATCGTAGTAGACACGTCTATCGAACAAGCGGGAAGAACCGCGATATCCTTGTTTGGTGGCATCTTCGTAGCCAATGCTCTCGCTATGGGATTGGCTTTTGGATGTTTGTCTCTGCTACTTGGGATCAGGCTAATACAAAATCGTCCAAAACCACCCATTTCGCCTTAGGCGAGTGAATTTCCACTTCGGGCTCAATGCAGTCATTCGGTGTGCAATGTATTAACGATTGCCCTGCGGACAAAGTTGACGTTCAACAAGTCTAATTGAAGATTTGCTTACTGTACAAATCAGCGCAAGATTAACCTAACAAGTATCAGAGAAAAAACTCTGCCCGCTCCACTACCCAAACCATAGCTACCAGACTTGCACATGCGGCAACTACCGCGCGAGATCCGACCCAGATACGGCCTGGTTGTTTGCGCAACAACAGCACCAATGGCCAGACCAATAGAACGATCATGACTTGTCCTGCCTCTACTCCAACGTTGAAGGCCAACAAGCTGTGCCAAACGTTCGGCGCATCAACACGTAGAATTTGGTGCAACATGAAAGAGAACCCAAACCCGTGTAGCAACCCAATGCCCGACGTGATGGCAAATGCCTTCAGATCGCCATGTCCTTTCTCTGGCGGCCAAACAGCCATTGCAGCGGCGTAGATTATCGAAAGTGCTATTGCCAATTCGACAGTTGGGATGAACCATGCTCCGCTCGGCGCGAAGCCAAAAAATCCCAAAATCAGTGTCACCGTGTGGCCCAAGGTAAAGCCTGTTACGCGGGCGAGAAGGCTGTGCAAGTTCAAGGCACCGATGATCATGCAAAGCACAAAAAGAACATGATCGGGACCTTCCAAAATATGCCGAATTCCCTCAACAAAAAAGGTCGAAGCGGCTGCGGTCGCTGATCCGGAGACATCAACCGGGGAATGCATTAGACCCCGTGCGCGAAACGTCCGAACATCTTGCCCATTGTAGTCGAGGATCAGGTTTGCCGTTTCTTCTTGTCCAGGAAGCCCCGGATCAGAAGTGTAAGACAAACTGTAGGCACCTACCTCTCCCGTAGGAAAGCGCAGGTGTACGTCCACCATCACCTCGCCTACATAAATTTCTTCAGGCGTTGGGAAATTGTCTCTTTGCGCAAGTGCCGAACGCGCCTCATTAAGCGTGGCAAATCCAGGTTCTTGCCCCAACGGGTGTAGTGTTATCGAAACTATTTCTGCTATTTGTCGGCGACCGTCGATAGATAGCGAAAAGCCGTTTTCAGCAATACGAGCCAAACCGGACGGGTCTTTGTGAAATGCGGCCTGATCTAGGTAGTGCATGAGCACACCATCTTCGATCTGATTGTATGTGTACGGTGCGGGATCGGGCAAACCGTCCGAACCTTCGGGACCGACCAGTTCCGCGACCAAATAGGGCATCGGAAGGCGTAAATAGATATCTAGCCCATCTTCTGAGTGAGCCACATGATGAATACGGACATTTTGGTTGAGATTGAAATGGGACTCTGCTCTGCCCGCGCACAAAAGGATCGTGGAAAACAAGAACGTGGCAAAAAACAACCTTACCGCAACCACAGAATTACCCTCCTGTCTTGGCGCTGATAATCGTCAGGTCATCAAGCATCCAATGGTCGCCATGCCGCGAAACGTCGAGCAAGCCACGATAAGAAACCGCTTGCCTATGCAGGTGCCCCCAATGGCCTCCGCTTACGCGGGCTGTCCAACTGGCGAGGGCCTGATGCTGGTTTCTTTCTTCGCCGGGCGTGAAACTTTCGACACTCAGTTCGGAAATTGCTTCGACGCGAGCCATGGCGCCAGAGGGCAAGGTAACCGACAATCCACGACGCATTTCTGCTTGAACCTTGTCGCGATTGATTGCTTCGACATAAGGTTCCATCGCCGCCACGGAATTGTCATCTTGCGTCTCAAGCATCGTGGTCCCGATGTTGGTTAACAACCCTTCCACGATTTGACGCGTCGCGATTTCATCCGGCTCGAGCGCCGTCGACGGGTTGCCTAGGAAATACGTGACAATCGCAGCGGCACCGAATGCCCCGGTCAGGCCAAGCAAGACCAGACGCTGACCGTTTGCACGATGCCACGAAAAATATGCGCATATCAAACATATGAACACTAAGGCGAGCGCAAACGATGGAACCTGAGTTACGCCAGCGACGTTGACGATAACCGGGCTGGTCTTTGGGTTGGTCCAAGTTGTCAGGTAATTGTTCCAACTTACAACAGGATCGGATGTATAAATCTGCGAGGGGACCGCCCCTGCCGGATCTGAAAGGGTGATCGGAATAACATCCAGACCAACTGGGAAAAGCTCCCATGCCAGATCAACTCGGTTCGGCAAAGTCGAAACCGGGTAGGCAAGGACGACGCCCAGTAACATCGTCTTTCGGTTTGCCTCGGCTTGATCCGGAAGAACACGCAAACCTTCGGCACCAACTTTGATACGCGAGACCTGCACCGTTTCCGGTTTCATCGGCTTGCCGTCAACGGCGAGAGGGTTTCTCGTCTCAAAAAAGTCCGACACGCTAGACTTGATCCTGACGACATCATCTGTGGTCAGTCGGTCAGCATCGCCAAAGCCCAAGTCCACCCAAGTCTCAAGGTCTTTCAAACGCAATATGACCTCGTGCCGGACGACACGCGGTTCCATGGCAAGAAAAGACATCATCGGGGATTTGTGATGGCGAGTGAGGTTTGTATTCTCAAACTTGCTAAACCAAGGGTCTTCCCAGTCCGGCAGCATTGTTTCAGCCTGCGACAAATAGCGATAATCTGTCACTGGAACGCCCATATGCTCGGCCACAACGCCAAGTGAAGCCAAGGGAATCCCGTCTGGACTTAGTGGGGGAATGAACGTGATCTGTTCCGGCTTGCCATTGAACGGAAACTCCATGTCCACGTAGACGACATTTTCGCTACGCGGTCGCGGTCGATACAGAGTGCTCGCTGCTGTTTGCCGGGAAATTCTGGGGCGCACATCAATCGTGTTCGTTGTGCTGATCAGTTTCTCTTCGTCTGCCCAGATCTGAAGGTTTTGCCCCGTACGCCCAGCCAGTGACGTTCCCGAACCATCATCTGGAATGACGAATATGGGATAGTCGTTCAAATCGACCTCAAGGAGAACCCGCACATGATCAGGCTGCACCGAAAGCTCAACAAAGTTCGGCGCGGTTTCTCCGCCGTAGGGGGACACGAGATCCGCAATCGATTGGCTTGCCCCAAACGCAAGACTCGCAAGTACTGAGCCCAACCGAACCCATGTTTTGCTGTATTCGCCAATCTTAGAAATGAAACGCGACGGCAGCATAGATACCATTCTGGTCCACATCATAGGCAAACTCCCCATCCGAACGGTCGGTGGAAAAGTCGATTCCATAGAACTGATAACCAAACCGCAGGGACGTGTTTTCCCAGCCTTTCCAGTCAAACCCAGCCACAACCAGGTATTGTAGGTCATCGCCATTCACACCGAAACCACTCAGTTCAGCCCGGCTGGCGAAATTCCATTTGTCGTTGATTTCCGAGATATATCGAATTGCGATCATTGGTTCGAGCCATTCTTCTGTCCCACCCAACGTCATACCTGGGCCGGGGCCCGCTAAGTCGATTTCCTGTTTGATCCGGTTCCACTGAACCCCAATTGCGGCATCCGCTGCATAGCGTTGGCCCGAGGCATTTACTCCGTTCGCAAACCGGTAAGCGCCCTGCACGTTGGCGAAGGTCTGCCGGACATCAACATCAACGTCCACCCTGCCACCGGGTAGAGTTCCATCTCCGCCAAGCTTTACATAGTAAACTTCGGAAATAATCCCGAAGTCGCCGTTCCAGCCCTCGTAACGTACTGAAGCAGCGCCTTGCAGCACATCCAGCACCTCGCTCAGGTTCAAGTCCAAATCGACGCTTGTTCCATCTATAGTTGATGTGCCCGTCGTGCTGAGCGGAAGGAACAAATAGGGCGTGATTGAGTGTCGCCAACCGCCGTCATCATCTTCAGAACGTGCAAGTGATTGGGCGTTTGCTGCGTGGGATACAGCGACAAGCAACCATCCAACGCAGAACAAATAGCGAGTAATCAATGAGGTATGTTGCATAAAGAATTCCGATCAGAATTGAAAGAACCGGCGCGTTATGAAGACGCGCCGGTCAAATTTGACTTTATTCATCGCCCGGATACGGGAACTCTTGGCCTAACGCTTCCGAAGCTTCTTCGTAGATGGGTCGCAAAACGTCGTCTACGTCGTCAAAACCACCCTTTGTGAACTCTGAGAATTCCATTACTTCTGGAGAAAGTCCAACCTTTTCCGCATAAGCGGTCTTGTCAGCAGGGTTTGGCGGCTCAGCTGGTGCAGCGAGAGGCGGCGCCCAAGTGTGCTCTTCCGTTGCTGCCATCCGAACCGTAATCGCGTCTTTCGTGACATTCCAAACCATGAAGTCATCTGCCAGACTTAGCGGACCATCATAAGTGCTGCGTATGCGCTCGAATACATTGTTAGAAGTGTCGAAGTCATTGAAGAAATGATAGGCGACCGCCATTCGTGGTTCGATATCGCTCATGACTTTTCCGAAGGCTTCGGGCGCCGTATGTACTTGAGTTCCAACCAATAAAGCGGACTCGGGTGTGAAACCCATCTTTGCTACAAGGTCGGGAACCGCTACGAAGCATTCATGGATGGCGAGGTCTGCGTTCTTAGCGTATTCCTTGAACCACTTGTTCGGATAAGTGTCTGAGCTAAAAACAAATTTTAAACCATTCCATTCTAGTGCGTAGCTGATTGCACCATCAATTGAATGGATGGCTGGAAAAGTACGAATTTGGACGCCATTTTCTTCGTAAATTACCTCGTTCTCTAACCTGTAATCGAACTCATTAACCTCCATTGAATAACCGCGGAAATCAGTGACTCCTGCTCGGCCTGCTAGGTCCCATGTGAGCATCTTTTGCATATGATCTAGTGCATATGCAGTGCCAAGTTCTTCTGATGGTCCACTTGGGCCCCAAACCCGTAGCGGAATATTCCGCCCCATCAATGCGCCACCGATGAACAGGTCATGCAACGCGCCGAAATGGTCAGTATGAAGATGGCCGATGAAGACCTTGTCCAAATAATTATACGGGATTTGCAGGGAAGAAATTCGCTCGGCCGATCCCGAGCCAATATCGAACAAGAACTTGTCTCCGTTGCCAAGTTCCACAAGGAAACACGCAGCAGCCTGAGCAGCTCGCGTTGTAGGCATTCCGGTTCCACACGCGATGACCCGCATTTCATCTTCAGCGAGATCTTCAGTATTGGGGTAGTACACATCGCGAGGGCGATCACGCACCATCGTAGGCGAAACTTCTTCTGTTTCCTGCGCGTATGCCGCCGAAGGGGCAATTAAGTCGATGACTGCTTCAGTGACCGATTGTGGAGAAATAGCCCAAGCGCCAAATAGCATGCCGATTGCGAAGTGCTTGCTAAGCCTCTCGTAATTCATACGTTGTGTCATGTGTAATCCTCCCGTCGCTTAGTAGATTGGCATGCTGGGAATGTGGATTTTCGCGCTCCGGCTCGCTGTTTTGGTACAAGTCTGAGGCTTAGGAAACATTCACGTAAGTGACTCACGGTGAATATCGGCGTGACTCACGCGTCATTAATTGCAAAAATAAGAATGTGATGAGGTATTCCAAAGACATTTCGGACCGTGAGAAGCGCGCCGCCCTTGGCAGGTTGCTTGTTGACGCTCATCTGGATGGATCCGATAGACTTCAGGCGTTCCTGACATACATCGTCGAAGAAGAACTTGCTGGCCGAGGAGACCAAATTCGCAGCAAGACTATCGCTCAAGATGTCTATGACCGCGATACCTCGGAGGGGACCGATCCGGAAAACATCGTTCGAGTCGATGCGCGGCGACTTCGCCAGTTCTTGGAACTGCATTACGAGGGCATCGGAAAAGATGATCCGGTACGGCTGTGTATCGATAGCGGTGGATATCGGCCGCGGTTCGAAAGTGTTTCAGAAACAACCGCTGTATCAATCTCAAAAAAGGCCCTACGCTTTGGACTGCCCGTAGGGGCGTTCACCATTGGGGCCGTCGTCGGTGCGTTGGTTGCAGTTGGTCTTGCCCAAGATGGACAAGAAACTGTTGCTGCCGAAGTGATTGGTTTATCTGCAACTGATCCCAACACGCACTTGCAGCGCGCAGCAATTTACGAAAAATCCCCTGCTGCATTACAAGCATTCAATTTGGCGCAACAAGCACGGACAATGATATTTCCGGTCTTCGACCGACAGCGCCAGTTGCTGGTTCTGTCCGTTTTCGAAGGCGTGATCGAGATCGATCCAGAATATTTCGGCGGATATGCCGGTGCAGCGCAGGCTCTCGCGTCCCTTGCGGTGATAACTCCGCCGTCAGACACCAAGAACGACTATGCGGATGCCGCCATGAAGATGGCGAACCAAGCGGTTAGCCTTGCCCCAGACCAAGCCTGGAGCCAGTCTGCAAAAAGCTGGGCCAGTTTCGCCAATCGCGATTATGACGCCGCGCTGCAACTCGGTAGGCGGGCCTCAAAACTTGATCCTAACGATGGCGCCGTTCTCGACTTTCTCGGTGCCGTGGCGATGTTTACTGGCGAGTTTGGCGAAGCTATTGAAACGGCCGACAGGCTTTCTCTGCTAGATTCCAGAAACCAAAGGTTTGCAAATCGAAACATTTCCGGCGCGACGCATTTTCATCTGGGTGAATATCAAACAACGGTAGAACGCTTTGAAGAGGCAAAGCAACTTGGCGATCCACTCAGCGCACCTTCACTTGCATATGTAACGGCGGCGCTGTCAGCTATGGGGCAAGACCATGCGGCTAAAGCCAAACTAGCTGAACTTGAGCGTGCTTGGCCGGACGCACCAATCGGCGCGATGCTCAAAAGTATCCACAAAGATGTCGAGCATGCAGAAGCCGTACTGCGCGAGTTACGTAAACAAGGCTGGGTAAGCCCTGTCCAATAGGAATTGTGTACAACAAAGAGGTACAAGGCGAAGGTCGAAACAATCTTCACCGGCGCCGGTACTCCAGTCAAAAATAGTCTCACCAGCGCGGTGTCGAGATCGATATCGGAAAGCCAGAAAAGGGGCCTTTGCTTGGGAACCTGACTTTCGCCGCAGAACAGCGTTTGAAAGGCGTTCTTGTCGAAGCGGACATTTGAGATCGCAAAATGCAATAAGTCGCCGAAGTTTTTTGAGCTGCACCAACAAAGACAAGATGGCCAGCCCTGTCACCAGCTCGAATTTCGAACAGATAAGGCTTCACCTAGTTCCCAAGCTGCCAGTCAGTAAATCGCCTCATCATCAAATTCTTCGAAATGCTCATCTTCATCACCGACATCCCTATCGTCGATAGCCGGTGGGTCGCCGAACTCCGCAAATTCTGCGCGAAGTCTCATCGCATGGAGACTGTCCACGCGCCGTCGCGACATTGCGCTGTCGATAGCTTCGATACTCGCATCCAATGAGAAAAATCTGATATTGCGCTGGTGAAGAATTGAGAAATACGGATGGTTCTCGATATGATCAAGCGTAGCCCCTGGGATGATGCCCAGTCGCAGACCTTCATAGGCATAGGGCCACGCCGTACTTTCTAAACCGGCGCCGCTTATTGATTGGTTCCAAACGGCTTGATCGATGGGACCACGTACCAAACCTCGATCGGCGGCCTGACTTATGAGGAGGGCACACATCGGATCTTCAACATGAAAGAGAGGGGTGAGCACCCCTCCGGTGATACGAATGTTGAGCGCAAGCGCCATGAACAAAAACCAGATAAGTTCGCCGCTTCGATCTTCCATTGCGAGGGTGGGAATACGATGATCAATGAAACCTCGCACGCTCTCGACGTCCTTGCTTTTTGCCAAGTCACATCCAAGCAGTTTGCTGTCGATCGCTAAGTTGAGCAGAGCGAGATCGCGATGGTTCTCAGCCAGCTCAAGTCGGCCCAGACGTGCTTTGGTATCAGCGGTCGTTTTTGACCGACGATGCGGCCCTTGCTCCATGCAGGGCGCAGAGCGCGAATGGCTGGTAGGTTTGGTGTTTCCATGACTGATCCTCCGATCCGCCATGCCCTCCCACAACGACAACACGACGTTGACCGGTCCAGCCTATCACGTCATGCTGCGCTGCCTCCGAGGTCAGCTCCGAGCCCAAAGTGGACAAAGCTCGGTTCTCTGTCTGTTGTTTGGACCTAAACTCTTGAAAAACTGTCTGTCGATGGGTCAATCTCAACTATAAGGCAAATCCAACTTGCCATTTGTGGAACCCTGAATGCGGCTGATCAGAACATGTTTGATTTTGGTAGCGGTGATCGCAGTGATCATTATGGGGTTACGACTGACATTTCCGCTTCCTGAGGAAAACTTTTCTGGGCCAACGTTTAAGCAAGATGCCGATTGGGACGGACCGTTAGGTGCAACAATAAAAAATGCACTTGAACGCAATCCCGGGCTCGACGGTGTAAGGCCGTTGGGAAATGGACGCGCAGCCTTTGCGGCCCGGGCGATCCTTGCAAGAGAAGCGACATCCTCAATCGATGCTCAGTACTATATCTGGCAAGATGACGTGACCGGCCTGATGCTTCTGGAAGAGCTTAGGGCAGCAGCAGAGCGCGGTGTCCGTGTCAGATTATTGGTCGATGACAACGGCATTTCCGGATTGGATGAATTGCTCGCCGAACTGAACGCTCTGCCACATGCAAATGTTCGCATTTTCAATCCTTTCACTTTGAGAAACCCAAAACTTCTGTCCTATGCATTTGACTTTGGGCGCCTGAACCGGCGGATGCACAATAAATCAATGACTGTGGACGGAGTCGCCACGATTGTTGGCGGACGCAACATAGGAGACATCTATTTCGACTACGGGGCGGGAACGCACTACCTGGATGTAGACGCGATAGCTATTGGCCCGATTGTAGATGAGGTATCGCAATCCTTCGACGCATATTGGAACAGTGCTTCCGCGTACGACGCGGAGTTATTTTTGGAGCCTCCGTCGGAAAAAACTCTGAAAACGAAGGCAGACGTCGCGCGCCAGACTGCGGTTGGCGCAGGTTATCAAAGGGCTATTCAGGAAAATGAACTGGCCGACCGGATATCGGCGCGCGATCTGAAATTCGAATGGAGCGAAGTCACTCTTTTCGTCGACGATCCGTCAAAAGGGCTGGGCGAAGTCGAGAGTGAAGATCTGATTGTCGAGCAACTTATCGAATTCGCCAAAAACTCTGAGACCTCGCTAGACCTTGTCTCAGCGTATTTCATTCCGGGCGAAAGAGGCGCGGAGGTTTTGGAGGGTTTGGCAGAGTCCGGAGTGAAGGTCCGCATTCTGACCAACTCATTGGATGCCACGGATGTTATGCCCGTTCACGCGGCCTATATGCGTTACAGGGAAGACTTGTTGAACAGCGGTGTAGAGTTGCTAGAGCTTCGAGCTTTGCGGCGTGAACATCGTGAGCGCAGCCTGCCCGAGATGCTGGCCGGGTCGGCCTCCGGTCTACACGCAAAAGTCTTTGGATCGGATGGAGAACGGATCTTCATAGGCTCTTACAACCTCGACCCCAGATCCGCGCGGCTGAATACAGAAATGGGCCTTATGATCGAAAGCCCAAAGATTGCTGCATCGCTCGCGGAGCAATTGAACCGGCCTGAGTTTTCTTATCGAGTCGAACTTAACGACAGCGGCGAGATGACCTGGCTGCAAGAAGAGCAGGATGGGACAGTCACCATTCATACCGCAGACCCGGAAACCACCGGTTTACAGCGTGCGCTGACGGCCGTTGTCAGGTTGCTGCCGGTCGAATGGATGCTCTAGTCACCAAAAGACCAACAATCCATTGACCTGCGGCCGTACACGCCAGTGCGTTATCTGACCTACAGGGAAGTCACAATGGCTCTGGCCTAAGCTTCCATGTCGATACTCGCACCTCCGGTTGCGTACCAAACGACCACTGCGTCTTTTCCTGGCGAGACATAGATGCCTTGGCCATTCATCCCACTTTTGTAGAAATCGCCATCGGCAAAAACGGCATCCCATTGGTATGCGTTTGCCATCGGTTGTTCACGGAATGCTTCGGAAAGGTGTGGGCCGAGTGTTCCCTTCATGTAGTTTTCGGCGATACCCGCTTTTTGGATCGTGTCGATCATCTTTTCAGATACAACACGGTCCGCCGCTGTCTTGTACCAGCTTGGCGTGTAGAGCAGACCAATCTTTGCCATGTCGATCAAGCGGCTGCTGATCAGACCGTGTATGATACCGTTTCCTTGAGGTGACAGCGCAAGGGTGGCGTCGCCAGTCATTCCAGCTTTGCTCCAAACCCGTTCCGTGATCGCTTCGCCAAGTCGCTGGTTCGTAACGGCTTCAATGACAAGACCAAGCATTTGCGTGTTTGCAGAAGAGTATTCGAAGGCTTCAGCCGGTTCCCGCAGCTTGGGTATAGCAAACAGGGCTTCGTTATGCGTTTGCAGGACGCCTGCTTCGTTCGGAACACCAACCTCAGCCCTGACAAAACGCCCATACGGTGTGTCGCCCTTGCGTGAAAGGGGGTTCTCTTCCAGATCCAAACCAGACTGCATGTTCAGGACGTCGATGACTTTTATGCTCTCCCAAGCTGTTCCCTTGGTGCCCTCGACATAGTCGCCAACCGTTTTCTGAACGTCGATCTTACCCTCATCTTCCAATTGACCGATCAGCAAGCTCGAAAGGATCTTTGCATTGGACATCCAGACGTGGTTGTCCGTCCGACGCATTCCCGGGTAAACCTCGTAAGCGATTTCGCCGTTGTGAAGAACCATAACACCCTGCACCGTGGAATTATCGGCATTAATCATCTCGTCGAGCGAGACAGCATT
This sequence comes from Ruegeria sp. HKCCD7628, assembly GCF_057221005.1. Classification (NCBI taxonomy): domain Bacteria; kingdom Pseudomonadati; phylum Pseudomonadota; class Alphaproteobacteria; order Rhodobacterales; family Roseobacteraceae; genus Ruegeria; species Ruegeria sp. HKCCD7628. The sequence continues at coordinate 34,606 of NZ_JBWVBA010000011.1, read as the reverse complement.
GCCATCAGCGCCCGGGACGCTCGTGGCGCCTATGGCATCTTTAAGGTTTGTCGCAAGCATCGCGACGGCCCCGTCGCGGCGAATAACCGAACTTGGCAGGAACTCGGCGAGGTTCATGTACGAAAACGCCCCGGCTTCGGTAATGTCGAGGAACTTCTGCAAATTCCATTCAGAGCTCAGGTCGTAGGCTTGCTTGGCTGTGTAACCATTCCTCAAGTCGCGGATGGAAAAGTCTTCTCGCGGCGTCGCGTATGGGTCGTCTTCAGCATGTACAGGAGAAGTTCCAAGGTTTTGCATAATCAAACCTCCAATAAGCGCAAAAACTGGAAAATTGGACTTTGAAAGTAACGAAGTGTTTGGCATCGCAGTATCGCTCCAAATGAATTGCAACTGAAGTACGGCCGCGGAGGGCTTGCTAAAATCTGGTTTTCAAAGAACTGAACAACGTAATTCTACCCGGCAGGACATAGTCCGTTTTCTCGGGAATTCGAGAGTTACTGCCGTTCTATGCTGCCTGGTGAAATTCCAACGTTGTTTCCAATGCAGTCATTCTGCGAATTTGGGCGAATTACTGCTGTGAGCCCACAGCGGGCAACAAAAGTGGCTTTCAAGTTTGGGTTGCTCAGTCAGTATTGAGTGACTGAGGGCTTAGGTTGACACATGGCAGATCAGCCTGCTCTGATCGAAGCAATTTATTTACGTCCGTAATCCCATTCGGAGGCATCAATGAAGTTCTTTAAGTCTCTCACAGTATTCGCTTTCGCTTTCCTGCCGCTTCATAGCGCTGCACAGTCCCCCTCATTGCAAGACGCCTTCGAGCGTTTCCCTGAGTTTCCCGGCACAACGGTCTACGTCGGTGGAAAAGTTCTCACCATGAATCCGGACGCCCCGGTGGCTGAAGCGGTGGCGGTCAGGAACGGTCGAATTACTGACGTTGGCACCCTGGAGGAAATCGAGGGTCGCCTACCCGAAGGTAGCTATGCAATTGACCGCAGCTTTGAAGACAAGGTCATGGTGCCCGGGTTTATTGAACAGCATTTGCACCCGCTTCTGGGCGCACTTGCGATGATGTCGGATGCCATCATTTCCATCGAGGACTGGCAATCGCCGGCCGGATTTGCGCCTCTTGCCAATAGCGAGGAGGAGTTTCGCGCACGCCTGTCCGAGGTCATCAACACATATGATCCAAGCAGCGGGCGACCGTTGATGGTCTGGGGGTATCACGCGTCGTGGCACGGGGACATGAGCCGTACGATTTTAGACGAACTGGCCCCCGACATTTCGCTGGCTGTATGGCAGCGCTCTACCCACGAGATGTACTTCAACTCGGTGGCCCTAGAACAACTGGATATCACCGAAGAATACATTGCCAGCTGGTCAAGCGAGTTGGCCCGGTCTCAAGCCAACCTTGAAAAAGGCCTCTTCCTTGAAGCTGCATTCTGGGAGCATGTGTTCTTTGAGAAGTTTGCTCCGGCCTATGCGTCTATCGACAGGGTCATGGAGGCGCTGGAGTTCACAGAGGACTATTATCACCGCAGCGGGATCACGACCCTTGCAGAGCCTGCTGGCCCTGTGGATCAAAACGCCCAAGCTCTGGTGGCGGAAGCGTTCGGTCCAGACGACACACCATTCAACTTTTATTTTATTCCCGACGGTCGAACGCTTGGGAGTATGTTTCTGAACACAGAGGGCCCCGAAAAAGTACTGGCCGAGACCGAAGCTATGCTGGCGTGGAGCGAAGGCCGAACCCAGTTCCTACCTAAGCAAGTCAAGCTGCTTTTGGATGGTGCGATCTTCAGTGAACTAATGATAATGCGCTACGGCTATCTGGACGGGCATGAAGGTCAGTGGATCATGACGCCCGATTTCTTCAAGCAGGTTTTCGACCTTTATTGGGACGCAGGTTTTCAGGTCCATGTTCACAATCTAGGAGACGGCGGTCTGGACATCCTTCTTGATACCCTTGAAGCCGCCATGCAGCGCAACCCGCGATATGACCATCGCACTGTCGTTGTACACTTTGGCTACGCCCAACCAGATCAGATCGCACGTATTAAACGTCTTGGCGCGATCGTCAGCGGCAATTCCGTTTATACGCCGACGCTCGCAGATCGGTACGCCGCAGGCAGCGTTGGTAGTGATCGCACAGAGCGCATGGTGCCTTTAGGCGATGCCGTTCGGGCAGGTATCCCTTTTTCGATGCACTCGGACATGCCGATGGCTCCTGCGGAGCCGCTGAAGTACATGTGGGCTGCTGTCAATCGGATATCCACGAGTGGTCGCGTCGTTGGTCCGGACCAGCGCATCAGTGCTGAAGATGCTTTGGAAGGTATCACCATTGGCGCAGCCTATTCACTGCAATTGGAGGATGAGATCGGTTCCATCGAGCCCGGCAAACTGGCCAACTTCACAATCCTTGAAGAAAATCCGCTAACTGTGGATCCTTTGACGCTGGCCGATATCAATGTGTGGGGAACTGTACTTGAAGGCCGTCTACAGCCCGCTCCTCCTGCAGCGGGAGAAGACAATGACGAAGCCGATGCAGGCCAGTTCATCGATAATCCGGAACGAGTGTTGATGGCGTCACTACGCCACGCACGCAGTAAGGCCCACTATCACGATCACTCGCAATCAAAGCCGTCCAACGTCTATGATCCGCTCGGGATTTCGACCTTTGATTCTCGCTGATATTGGCTTGAACAAGTCGGCTGATTGTCCCAGCTCGCTCCGATAGGCGCGGTACCTATTCTGGCAATTTACGCAGACGCAGAACCGTCGCTCCCGCTGCATTCCTGAGCGCCATGTTTGTTCCGTTTGTCACGTAGGCCACTGCCTCGGACAAGGCTTTGATCGTATCTTGTTCAAGCTTTTCTTGATCCTCAGGGCACGCCATCTTCGTTCCTGCGAAGTTGCCCGGCATGCTGAACTCACCGTTGGCTGCGTCAAGGGTTCCCGTAAACCGGTTACACCCACCGTAAAGGCCAAACTGGCCGTCTTGTTCAACTTTCAAGGAAGGAGGGTTCTCAACCATCAGCATACGCCCTGCGATCTCGTAGACTTCCCAATTGATATCGTTGATCGATTGGTCTGGGTCGTTGCCGCCCGCTCTCTTCGGCATCATTTCTAAAACGAGTTCAGCAGAATTTGGTGCGCCACGGGTGAGCACAGGTGTCGCCGTCGTAGAACGATACTTCACGTGACCGTCTGAAATGATCCTGGCAGCCACTGTGTAAGTATGGCGCTCATCGATGAGATCTTTGTCGTAGGCAATTTCAACTGTTCTGGGGACACCCGCAAGTTTGAACCTCTGGGAAGACAGGCTAACCGAAGGGGCATCAGCACGCGAAGTGTCGAGAAGTTCGACTTCTAAAACGGCGTCAGGCGGCAGCGCGATGCGTTCCTGGTAGGTCACTGTGGTTTTCACATGCATTGTCTCGGCGCCTCCAGACGAAGCGATTGAGAATAGGACAGCTGAAAATATCGCAGTCAGAATGTGTTTAAGCATTGAGAAAGGTTCTCCGAAAAATGTTCAGAAACCAACAGACTACGCGGATCTAAGAAACGCAAGAACAGACTCTTGGACATGTCTCTTTGTGCCCGCTTTGTCCGCTTGCCGTGAGATCACTAAACCCCGGAATTCACTTGCGCGGTGAACGGCAGGAATGCGGGCAGCAGCCGCAGCATTCGAGGGATGCACTGGATGTCTCCTTTGGGCCGCCAATGAAGGCGACCCAAATACGCTAGATTTAAATGGCTTCCGCGATGGCCAAAGCATCCTCCAGTTCAACACCCAAGTACCGGACGGTGCTGTCCCCCCTTGGGGTGACCGAGAAGAAGCTGAACTGCTCGAAGGTTGCCAGTCTTCTTGTATATCTGGGTGACCTTGGTTCGGCGCATCGAATGGGTGCCATGGGCACTCGCCTTGAGCCTGATTGACGTAACCCAGTCACGAACAATCCGTGCATACTGTCGGGTCGAGATGTACAGGCACTCATGGAACCTACCCGGTCACAGGTATTCCGAGCCGACCATGAGTTTATCTTCCATCCATTTCTCAACCGACATACGTGTGCCTTCAGAAATCTCGAAGTGCACCGGTTTCTGCGTTTTGCTTTGCAAAACCGAAGCCCGTTCTTTGATCTGACCAGACGCCATGACGTCCACGACTTTCATCTTCACCAGGTCACTTCCGCCCAGTTTGCCGTCGATGGCCATATTGAAAAGTGCGAGATCACGGTGATTCTCGGCCAATTCAAATCGAACACGGATCGCCCAAAGATGCTTTGGTTTCAACGGTCGTTTCTGACCCACGATGCGGCCTTTGTTCCATGCAGGGCGAAAGGGTGCGAATGGCTGGTAAGTTTGGCGTTTGCATGAATGATTCTCCGATCCGCCATGCCTTCCCACAACGACAACCCGACGTTGACCACGCCAACATATCACATGATGCTGCGCTGCCTCCGAAGTCTGGAATAAGCCCAATGTGGACGTTCGGATGCAGTACAAAACCAGATACTGTTGAACTCAAAACACTGTATGTGACTTCAAGTGGAAACACGAAGAACGCCACGTTGTTAAGTTCACGAAACTATCCAGTTAGCCTGAAAATTAGACGCTCCTTCTAAAGGCAGCTTCCAACCAAGCCTGAATGACTTGAAAAATCTGATCTATGCGTAAAACTCAAAGCATGAGTGTGTATTTTGATGAAATGTTCAACGGCGATGGGTCACTCAGAGGTCCATACGAAGAGATCGGCCGCTGGTTCAACGCGGAAGACGTATCACGACTGAGGGCGAAACAGCGCGAAGCCGAAGAGGTTTTCAGGCTGACGGGCATAACTTTTAACGTCTACGGCAAAGCCGAGGCTGAGGAACGCCTTATACCGTTTGATATCGTGCCACGAGTCATTTCAGCGCGCGAATGGCAGCGGCTGGAACGCGGTATCGAACAGCGGGTGCGGGCAATCAACGCATTTCTCCACGACATTTATCACCGTCAGGAAATAGTCCGGGCCGGGCGTGTGCCGGCTGAGATGATTGCCGGAAACGAAGCGTTCCTGCCGCAGATGCTTGGTGTCTCACCGCCCGGTCAGGTTTATACGCACATTGTCGGCGTCGATCTGGTGCGAACCGGCCCAGACGAGTTTTTCGTTCTGGAAGACAACGCCCGAACGCCATCCGGGGTCAGCTATATGCTGGAGAACCGGGAGACGATGCTAAAGATGTTCCCTGAGCTTTTTAGCGCGACCAACGTTCGGAATGTTTCTGACTACCCCCGCAATCTACGACGGTCGCTGGCGGCCTGTGCACCGGCTTGTGCAGACGGGGAACCCACTGTCGCGGTATTAACCCCGGGCATCTATAACTCGGCTTACTACGAACATGCGTTCCTCGCAGATCAGATGGCCGTGGAATTGGTCGAGGGTCACGATCTGCGGGTTGTCGACGGACGTGTCTGCATGCGCACCACTAGAGGCTATACGCCCATCGACGTGCTTTATCGCCGGGTTGATGACGACTTTCTGGATCCGCTGAACTTCAACCCTGACAGCGCATTGGGCGTGCCAGGCATTTTGGACGTATACCGCGCTGGCGGCATCACGATCGCCAACGCGCCGGGAACAGGCATAGCCGATGACAAGGCTATTTATTCCTACATGCCCGAGATCGTTGAGTTCTACACGGGCGAGAAGCCTCTGCTTCAGAATGTTCCTACCTGGCGGTGTAGCGACCCCGACTCTTTGTCTTATGTACTGGACAATCTTTCCGAGCTTGTAGTGAAAGAAGTGCACGGGTCTGGCGGCTACGGGATGCTGATCGGCCCGACTGCCAGCAAGAAAGAGATTTCAGCTTTCCGCGACAAGCTCATATCGCGGCCAGCGAACTATATTGCTCAGCCGACATTGTCGCTTTCGACGGTGCCGATCTTCGCGCGTTCTGGGCTGGCCCCCAGACATGTCGATCTGCGTCCTTTCGTTTTGGTTTCACCCGAAGGGGTCAAGATCACCCCCGGCGGCCTGACCCGCGTGGCTCTTAAGAAAGGGTCGCTGGTCGTGAATTCAAGCCAGGGTGGCGGGACCAAAGACACCTGGGTTCTGGAGGACTGACCATGCTGGGAAAAACTGCTGGCGGGTTGTTCTGGATGTCCCGATATCTTGAGCGAGCGGAAAATACGGCGAGGCTGCTTGAAACAGGTCAGAGAATGGCGTTGACCCGTACCAAAAACTCTGCCGAGGAATGGGGTTCGGTTCTAAAAACGGCCGGTGTTCTGGATGGGTACCACGCCAAGTATGACGAGATTTCAAAGGACAATGCGGTCGATTGGGTGCTGCGTGACGCTGATAACCCATCCTCGATCAAGTCGGTTATCAAGCAAGCCCGAGACAACGCGCGCCTTGTTCGGACAGCGCTCACCCATGATGTCTGGAGCGCAGTGAACTCCACCTGGATGCAGATCGACGAGGTGATGAAACGACGCGTGAATGAGCGGGACTTACCTGCAACGTTGGAACTCATTCGACAACAGGCGGCTCTGGTCCGTGGTGCCACTTTGGGGACGATGCTGCGTAACGACATTTTCGATTTCACCCGCATCGGGACTTTTGTCGAACGGGCCGACAATACTGGGCGCATTTTGGACGTGAAGTACTATGTTCTTCTGCCCACAGCCTTCTCGGTCGGCTCATCACTGGACAACATCCAATGGGAAAGCATTCTCCGTTCCGTCGGCGCTGGTGGAGGGTATCGGATGACCCATGGTGAGAAAACTCGGCCGTCTGATATTGCTCAGTTTTTGATACTGGATCAGCGGATGCCTCGCAGTTTGCACTTCTGCTGCAGAAAGATTCAGGAAAACTTGTCCTACCTGAAGAAAGACTACGGCTTTGCTGGGCCTTCGTGCGAGGCATCAAATGCTCTCTACAAGAAATACCTGGATCAGAAAATTTCCGATATTTTTGAATTCGGTCTGCATGAGTACATTCAGGATTTTCTGACCGATCTCGGCAATTTGAGCCGTCAGATCGAGATTGATTACAGGTTCTACGAGTAGCCAATGAAACTGCACATTCGACACGAGACACGATACGATTTCGACGCGCCGGTTCCCTTCGGTCTGCAACAGCTGCGGAAAACACCAAAGTCATTTCGAAACCAGAGCATTGTGAGTTGGAGCACCCAGATCACCGGTGGGCATAAAGAGCTGACATTTGAAGACTACCACCGCAACACGGTGGAATTGATCAGTTTCGAAACAAACACCCAAAGCATCTCGTTGATCTCCGAAGGCATTGTTGAAGTGAATGACACGCACGGCGTTCTGGGGCGTCACGAAGGGTCGACGCCCTTGTGGCTATTCAAAAGAAGCACACCGCAGACATCGCCGGGGAAAAGAGTTGCAGAGCTGATAAGCGCATTGCCCAACGGCGAACCGCTGGAGCAGATGCATGCACTGTCCGAAAGAATTCGAGCTACGGTCTCGTACGAAATTGGAAGTTCACACCCGGGTTGGAGCGCAGAAGATGCCCTCAAAGCTGAGCGGGGCGTGTGTCAGGACCATACGCACATCTTCATTACCTGCGCCCGACAGCTCGGAGTGCCAGCACGCTACGTCTCGGGCTACTTGATGATGAACGAAACGGAGCTGCAGGACGCGACCCATGCCTGGGCCGAAGTGCATTTGGACGGGCTTGGGTGGGTCGGATTTGACGTCTCAAACGGGATTTCGCCAGATGATCGATACGTACGCGTCGCAACCGGTCTGGACTATGCCCAAGCCGCCCCGGTAATAGGGAACAGAATTGGGACAGCGGGCGAGCAATTGACAGTGCAGTTGCAAGTCGCACAGCAATAACGGAGACATGAATGACCTATGCTGTCGGCATGCGGTTGAACCGCGGGTTGGTATTTATGTCCGATACGCGCACGAATGCCGGCGTCGACAATGTTTCAACCTTCAACAAGATGTTCAACTGGACAGTCGAAGGTGACCGGTCGATCACAATCCTAACGGCCGGAAACCTGGCCACTACTCAGGCAACGATAAGCCTCCTAGAAGAACGAACGAAAGCGCCGGCAGATCGTTCACCATCGATCTTAGAAGCACCGACAATGTTTCAAGTTGCGCAACTGGTCGCGGCTACGCTGAACGACGTCATCGAGGAGCATGCCCGGTCCGGTCAGCAAGCTGACAGCGCTTTTCACGCGACGCTCATTGTTGGAGGCCAGATCAAGGGCGGTCCGTCTCGCCTTTTTTTGATCTACCCTGAAGGCAATTTTATCGAGGCCGGCGACGACACCCCGTTCTTTCAGATCGGTGAGACAAAATATGGCCGTCCTATTCTGGTGCGAGCCTACGATCCGGAAATGAGTTTTCCAGAAACCGTGAAACTCTTGCTTGTCAGTTTTGACTCCACGATTAAGGCCAATCTGTCTGTCGGGGCGCCGCTCGACCTGCTTCTCTACGATGAAGACAGCCTTGATGGCGGTACGCGGTCAAGATTCGAAGCTGACGACCAGTACTTTCGCAGTGTTTCCGATGGATGGGGTGACGCGTTAAAATCGGCCTTGGCCAAACTTCCAGAATACAGATCGGGGCGAAGATCAAACGATTGAGCGTCCGCTTTGTCCGCGGTCCAGACGTCTGCGATAACTAAAACCGAGCAAGTGCAGCGAATGGCAGCAGTGCGGGTTGCGACTGCGGCATCCAGCCAATGGGTTTAATGTCGGCAATGGGTCGTGAGTGGGGGGTCCGAAGATCGCCTCCCACACATTATCCTGACCTTCGTGCTGTTACTTATCCCGTCCGCTTCAGCTAACCACCTGTCGGCGGCATCTCCCACGGTATTCCCCTGCTTGGGTTTACTAGGGCCAACAACTTGAGACGGTGTTTGTCCTTCGGTGATCGCTTCAATTATTTCCTCAAGGACTCTTGGACGGCGCTTCAATGCTTCGGCTAGATCCTGAGTTCCTAATCCTCTGACAATCTCTCGTTTGCCAACAATGTCTTGGTACTCAGTCGGTACAGCTACCCTTACAGCGTACCCCTTGCCTCTGAGTAACAATCCTCTGGATAGTCCAACGCTGTTTTGAGGTATTGATTCCCGTACATTCATCCTCAATTAGTATCCCAGTTCTCGTTTCAAGACCCTGATTAAACCATTGAAAATGAAGGGAATGGTGGGTGATGAGAGACTCGAACTCCCATGTCTTCACCGCAAGAGCCTTGTTTTTATGGCGCTTCAAAGTCGCTGCCTGTAGCGTGATGTACTCCTTCAATGTACTGCTGGTCAAGGTTTCTCGGACGTCCAATCGGCCAACCTGTGATCGGTCACCAAGCAACATCATGCCCACCTGAGATACGATCTTTTGTAGGTCGGGATTGGGGCGATTGAGTTATAAACATCAGTCAACCCATCAATTCGATGATCCAGAGCTTGATACATGTTCCTCAACCGTGGTCGGAACTCATCGGGCAAAGTCAGTTTCGTGTAGCCGCGCAATAGGTGCCGCTGCAGCTCCAACACCTCAATTGTGACGAGCAACTCCAACAACTGCGGAAGAGTTTTGACAGTGTCCAACTCGAACCTTTTCTCGCCATCCACCAGCTCTACCGATTTCTCAATGTCGGTACAGACTTCGCCGATCGGGTGGTGAAAGTGTTCCCCCAGCGTGTAAAAGGTGAAGAACCTCTGCTGCCGGAAGCGTAGCAGGTCTACGGCCCAACTTGGCTTGAAGTCTCCCGTGGGCCTCGCGACTATGAAGGGTGTATTGAAGCCTTCGACATTAACGGTGTCAGCAGCCTCAACTATTCCCATCGCCTCCTGTAAGAAGCCACCAGCAGAGGCTGACAGAATAACGATGTCCTTGACGATCAGAGCCATCGCGCTGGGCATCCTTATCCAAGCAGTGGTGTCTGTTCCCACAAGGCCAATACCTTTACCCTTTGTCTGGTACTTGAACACTCGTACCAATCTATCCGAAGTCGCCAACCTTTCGTTGATAGAGAAGTTCGGTGTGATGTCATGTCCCGCCTTTCCGTGTGCCAACTGGAGACGCCAAAGACCAACACGAATCTTGTCCATCCAGTCCAGCAACAACCTTGCGTCCGCTCCGAGCAGGTAGCCCTCCTCGAGCCTCTCGAACACTTCTTTGATTAGTTCTTCCAGCCGCCCGTAGTGCTGGTTGCAACTTGTGCAAGATGGGAGTGTGAAGTTAGCCCACAGCAGGTTGCGATCCCCATCGGGTGTCCATACTTCGGCAGGCTTATTTTGATTTCCGGCAAGAGCTTGAAGCCATTTTGGGATAACGTGTTCAAGGTTCTTTCGGTCAGGCTTTTTCCCGCAGAAAACACATTGCCGCCAGTGGCGTTCTTCATTTTTCAATGTCTAACCCTCGCCAAGCCTTCCTCATATTCACTTCCCATGGGCAGAACCAACTACAAATCACCGAAGATAGAAATAGTTAAAGGCCCCATTTGGCTAATGCTACTTGTGCTGCAGCCGGGTCTTTTTTGATCCGCAGGACTGTTTGGCGAGTAAGCTCTGTTGCCTTTGCGATCTCTGAGGTCCCGACGCCCCGAGTTAACATATCTGTAACGATCATCAGCTTGCGGCTGTCATAGCTGGGCTTTTTGCCTCTGTACTTGGCTTCGTTGTTCCTTGCAGCCTGTATGCCCGCCTTCTGAGCTTCTTTTGTTGCTTCCGCCTGAGCCTGAGCTGTCGCAGCCATAAAGGCTATCAGTGCGTCTCTCACCGCTTCCTGCATGGGGTCTGTTGTTGCTCCGTCAAACGTGAGGTTGTTGATCACCGTGCGCACGACTACTCCCTGCCTCATGAAGTGCCTGATGGTGTCGGTCACGTCTTGGTAGTTACGACCTAATCGATCCACCCAGCGGACCAGTAGTGTGTCTCCACGGCGAAGCTTATCGTACAACCGCTTCCCCTCAGGTCTTTCCTGCAGGGTTGTGCTAACGCCTGAAACCCCATGGTCGGATACCACCTCGTCGATCTCAAACCCAGCGGCCTCAGCTTGCGCTCGCTGATGGTCAAGCGTCTGGTCAGCAGTCGAAACTCGTGCATACAGGATGGTCTTGCTCATGTCGTCCTCGTGTCCGTTTAGGTGATGTACGCTGATAATGGTGTACGTTGATATAAGTCAACCCTTGCGGACAGGCATTTGCCGAGCCGTACTGGTGTACGTGGAGCTATACCCCTGCGGACAATTATGTGACGAGCAAGCAGGCACAAGAGGAGAGTTGAAGCTCCCCTCTTAGCTGCCTCCTAGCAGAAATGAAGGCTTAGCTTTCTGCACTGATCTGTCTGTCATGAAGCACCAGCAACTCGCTGTTTACTCTCAATAGTTTGTGGATCAGATCCTTAGCAACTCTGAGCGTGTCGGTCAGGGAAACAAGCTTAGGATCAAACTCATCGTACAGTTCTTGCTGTAGCTTGTGAAGTTCGACCATGCCGACGAAAACCTCCCAAAGCTGTTCAATCGTCGCGTCGATCTTGTGTAGCAGTTCTCCAGTAATTTGCTCCTCCTGCGTAGGATCGCCCGGTAAGGCAAGGGTGTTGGAAGTGGTTTGTGTGGTATTGATTGACATGGGTGTTCTTTCCTAGGTGTCAGTTGCGCTTTGGCGCTGGACCAAAGAACTCGCCAAGCGGAGGCATGACGAGCGGTTATTAGGAATTTGTGTGGAGGGTCTTGATGATCCGTGGGTGGCTAATTTGGCTCGATCCTTACAGCTCAGCTGCAGCTTCGACAGTTAGAGACTTACTGACCGAGTGGTTGATACGTTCAACGCGCAGCTCGATCAGGCGGTCCCAGTTATAGGTTGCTTCCACTATGGCGCGGATTTCGCTCATCTCTTCGACTTCGTGTGTTTCTTCAATTGGCCCGGTCTCAGACCGGTATTTGAGGGTCGCATTCCAGCGGTTCATGCTTGCTTCCAATTCTTGATTGAGGAGGGGTCAGCGTCTAGCAGCTCGGTGGCTTCACATTGAAAAGCCTGTGCTAGATCATTGGTGGAACTTAATTGCCGACAGGTGAGTCAAACTGACTCAGTGCAGTTCTGGAATGCGCGACGTAGCGTCCGGTTCAATCGAACTCGAACGAAGGAAGACCCATGAAGACCCACACCGTCGCGTTGCCATTCACCGGTGCCATCACGATTGAGAACAATGGTTCACTGCTGCCGTTCTGCCGTCCAGAGCTAAAGCGCACAAGCGCAGGCGAACTGACGCTATGCGCAGGAAAGGTGAAGCTGTACCTGACCCGCAGTGCTGCTTATCAACGCGCTGTCTGAGGCGCATAGAGACGTTGAGAGGGGTGGGACACCTCCCCTCGACTTCAGGTCCGCTGCGTCCCTAGCGGTTGGCTGGTCGTAGGCCATCACGCTATCCCCCGGTCAATTCTCGCAGCCACAACCGTAGCGCCACCTTGAAGGGGGGAACGGTTTACAGCCGTATATAGATTGAGGCGTTCAGATTTTTGACCCCTTTTATGCCGTGACAGTTACTCGACTAGTGTTCGGCACCTGACACAAGATACCCGATGGAAGTAGCTATCCAACACTAGCCCGCATCCCTGACCAAAACTGTCAGATGACGGCAGTGAGCCCAAACTTACCAAATGCTGCAGCTTGTACCGATGTCCGCTTCCACTATAGGGCTCGCGGTCGGCCTTCAAATAATTTCGCTACAGTCCTGGTCTGATGTAATTCAGGATTGAGTTCATTCTGACAATCACTTTGCGGATCACGTGCGTTGCCGCAGCTGAATCAGTGTACATCGCCGCCAAACCGGCTGCGCCCGGAGGGATCGATGCCAGTATGTCAGGGTCGTCCGGAATAATGGTAACGATGAAGGGCTCGCTTACGATCTCCCCAGCCTGAAAGACAGTTCCGCTGACTTGAGCTTGTCCCTGTGAAGAAATATCGAAGATCGTATCCACCGTGCCGGTTACCAGCTCTCCCGGTCTGATCTTGAAGGCAATTTCAGCAGGTTGACCTGGCCGAAGATGGCGGAGGTAGATCTGATGTACCTGAACGACCAAGGCTTTTTCAGCAGTGTCAACGAACACTCCCGCGGGCGAAAACGGGAACGATACCACTCTTTGACCTTCTGTGATGGCAAGGTTGTTCACAAAGCCTTCCGAAGGAGCACGGACAATTGTCTCTTGCAGATTCCACTGCGCCTGATCAAGCGCCGCTTGCGCCTCTGCAAGCTTAGCGACAACGCCATCCGGTGTGAGGGCATCGAGTTCGACCTGTGCCCGAGACACGGCCGCCTGTGCTTGATCAACTGAGCCTTGTGCCGCTTCGAGATTGGATTGACGGGTTTCAAGCCGATTTTCCGAAATAGCCCCGCTTTCGACAAGCCTACTATCATCCTCAAATCGTGATTGAGCCAGGTCTCTTTGCGCGATTGCCTGACGCAGTTGCGCCTGGGCGGAGGCAAGGCTATCACGGTCCTGTCGAATTTGTGCCTCGACACGTGAAAATGTTGCTTGCGCTCGTTCAACCGCAATTTGAAAGGGCTCCGGATCGATGCGGAATAGCACGTCACCCTCTTGCATCGGAACATTTGGCTCTGCCACGACCTCTACCACCTGGCCAGCGACGTTTGGTACAATTGGAACAGCTCTCGTCAAAACCTTAACGGGTCCAGAAGGTGCTCCCCATTGCATTGGAATGAAAAGGAAGATGAGCAAGATGACCATCCAGCCGATGGTCGAAAGCCAAGTCGCCTTGGAGTTGGGAAGAATCCTGAGTTTTACAAGAACGAAAAGGACTGCAATATATATGAGGGTCAGAAAGACAATCATGACGCACCTTCCGACCGAGCACCGGTTTTGGCTTCGATTGCTGAATTCGTTAATGTTTGCAGCGGCGATTTTGTGAATGCCCAAATCAGTGCAAGCGGCCAAAACACGCCAAAGGTAATCGCTCCCACCCAGCCAGCGACATTGATTGCATCTGCCTGGGGATGTTCGCGCTGCTTCGCGATTTTCCCCGGCAGCATTGCCAAGATCACAAACCCTACGATGGCTGTGAGGATCAGTATGACTAGTACGACCCACGCAAATATGTCCAAGCCACTCACTCGAAGTGCCTCCCTGTTTTAGCTATGCTCACCGAACTTTGTTTGTCTAATTAGCCGGAACAATATCCGGAACACGGTAGGCTCGAAATTCTTCGACATCTGGTCGATATGCCCGAAGCAGCAGGTTCCAACCGTCTTCGGGCGTGAACACGAAGTTAGGTGCAAGTGTGCGACAGTCCTCGCTACCGAATGCAACGTCAAACGAGCCATCGTCGTTGCTGACAACGCCCTGGTTGGAGCTGACGATGTTATCGGTATCCGACATCAGGTACTTCTGCGGGCCATACACCGTGATTGAAAAGAATGCGTCGACCGGCACTTTCGGGAAAGTTGCGGTGTAGCAAGCGCCTCCCACAGCGCTTTCAGGACGACCGATAGCGTACATTGCGTTTTCGTCCGCCGACAAACCCCAGGCGCCTGCCGTGACGTAGGTGAAATATTCCCAGTCCTCGACATCGGCGACCCGCTTCTGCATCGCACCGAACGATGAAGGCAGCTTGGAATACTCAGCCAGTAGGGCGGCCCGCACCCTTTCAAGTGCCTCCGCGTCAAAGCTTGGCAGATCATCCTCTGGCGCGGCGCCTGAAATCGCATATTGTGGCTGAAGTTCTTCAGTCACCAAACGCACATCGTCGGCCGTGGCATCTGTTCCTGTCCGAATGCCAACAGCGACGAAATCGGTCTCGAAATCCTCGGACGAGAAAGTGTATTGACCGTCCCCGTACAGGTAGAACGGCGTCATGTGGTCTTCCGTAATGATCTGGATCGATAGAAACCTGTCGCCCACATCTGGCACATCCAGCGTGAAGCCCTGTCGCGCATTAACAATCGCAATCGAATAGATCGTGTCGTTATTGGGCGAAACGACCCAGCGGTCGTCGGCGGTGGACAGGTTCGTGAAGTGAAAGAACTGGTTGATGCCAGAGCGACCCATGAAGTTCGCAAAGAACGCCCGGCTATCTGCATTGATATATTCGGCGGCGCTCATCCCGTAATCGTTCGGATCGGTGGACCAGCCGGAACTGTCTATGTCCGGGATATCCGCGACCGCCGCTGGTGCGATCAGAGTGCTGCATAGCAGGGCGGCTGCAATCTTGTAGAACTTGCTGGATGCGTTTTTCATTTTGTTTGAACCTCGACTGTCAAGTCAGCGCCGGGAACCGGAACATAGGCGCGAAGGACGCCGTAAAACGGCGTTCCGGTTGGGATGCCGTTCTGCCCCTCGCCGGACGGGCTGAGCGTCACGGTATGGGTGCCGTCTTCATTCGGCTCCGCTGTATAGCTGGTTTGATCGTAGATGCCCTTATCGTTCGGGATCAGCAGCTTGTTGGCGGAGGCATAAACTGTGACGGAGAAGTAACCGCCATCTTCGACGATGTTTGCAGGCACGGTCAGAACATATGTGTCATCACCATTAAAAGGTTGGCCGTGTTCATCAAACGCCAGTAGGCCGTACCTCACCACGTTGGACGGTGTGCCAAGTTGTCCCTGAAAAACGCCGACCGCGGCGTGAATTTCGCCCACGTCACCGGAAACTGACCCGAATAGCTTGTCGGTATCCACCAGCGGCACCGCCGTCTCGATCAGCTTCAGCGCCGCCGCCTCTGTATCGGGCGAGAACCGCTGCACGTCGCGGTCCATGTCGCCCTGGCCGCCTTCCATCACAATCTCACCGCTCAGCGTCATGACCTCGTCAAGATTGTCGACGACGACCATGCGGGTGAAGGCAAGCCCTTGGTCGGTCTCAAGGGCCAGTTTGTGAAAGTCGCCCTCGGGCAGGGTTTGCCCGGGCCGGTACAGCAGGATCGGCAAATCCGGGTTCACGATGACGCCCGGTATGTTGTGCTTCATGTCAAAAATCGACACCGAGAAGTAGCGGTCGTATTGCGGAGCGCGGATGATCGCCGGGCCCTCGGACAGGCTGAACCAGTTATAGCCATAATTCACCGTCGCCTGCGGCGTGATAACCGTGTCATCGGTGGGGTCTACGAGTCCCGTGAACTGAAAACTGCCCGGCTCGTTGGTTTCAAGCCAGCGCTGCATCATGCGGACCTGTTCCTGATTGGGATACTCGCGGATGTAGTTTTCGATGGTGTCCTGAGCAATTGCAGGAACAGCAAAGAATGGCAGAAACAAGATCAGAGTGCACAGCATGCGTATCAACATTTCGGTCCGCGCCTTATTGAAAGTTGGAAACATGAATTTTGGATGTGTGATTACTAACGTATCGGTTTACTAGTGTGGAGCAAGCTCCAACGGATAGTGCGCTCCCATGACGCACATTTTGGGCCGTAAATGGCCAAAGTTGGCAAACGAGTGATTTCCACGGTCCAAAACCCTTCAAGAACGAGCCTTTGTCTCTCCTAGTTTCGGATTTGTTATTGATCACATGCGCCCGCCTTCGACTGGTAACCCCAAAGCGATCATCGACGAACTTGCGGCGGATGGCAGTTTCGTCCGCATACCTGCACCTCGAACCTTCCTACGAGCGACCGAGGGCATTCTGGGGATATCAGTCTGTCACCCAACACTAGCAACAGCGACAAGACCCACACCGCGTAAAACAAAAAAGCCCCCCAAACGAAAAACGCTGGAGGGCTGTAGCTACATGCCATCACCTAGCCATGGGGCTGGGTCATCCCCTATGGCTGTAGCTATGGAAACTATGACTATGGGATATAACGGGGGAGGGGATAAGCCACAGACAGCTACACACGAAGCATTGGGATAGCTATAGTGTAGCGGGGGCATTTATCAATGGTGGAACCTATTCCCAAAGCATTGTTAATAAAAGATTTTCGCCACCTCAATTCTGCACCCGAAATCCCACCGCGATCCGCTGTCGAAACCCACCTACGATAAGCTAAAGCCCCCGCCGAAAAGCGGGAGGCCCTGTTGATATCATGGCGGCATTTGGCTCACGCATAGCTATTTTGCGCGAGCGGCGATCATCCTTTGGCGAGCGATCATCAGTGTACGGTCTTCAAGTTGATCCAGCGCCTTGTTGACCCAAACCCTGCCTTTATCGGTCAGCTTGTGACGGTGTCTCTTGCCATCTTTGTATGCCACAATGAGACCCGGTGCTTTTGTTCCCCCGCCTTTCTTTGCGCCGAGTTTCTTAAGCGTCTTATAGATCGTGCTTTGGACCATACCGAATTTGTCTTGCAGGTACTTTGACGTGCATCCCGGCTCATCAGCGATGGCCAGCAAAACATGGGTGTTCAACAGTGCTTCAACATCGCGCCCAAGTGAGAGGCTGGCTAGTGCTGTACACATCGGCCCCGCCAACTCGCTGATGATTTCCTCGTCGTTTGTTTGATTTGGTTTTGTCATGGATTGCCTTTCAGACTTCTTGAAATTCTGCCCGAGCGTTTCGGGTATTAAGCAATGGTGGAACTCAATGATTTCGGACGGAATAGATGGTGGGCCTGCCAATGGGACAGAGGGAGCGTTGCAATTCGGGCAGGGCTGTGTTGCGCGGTGCAGCGAAGAAGGACGAGGCCCAGTATGTGGGCTGAATCCATGCCGCTAATGCTGCTTCAGTTGTGTTTGGCGGAACCCCATACGCTCAATCAACTGCGTAAGGCGTTACCTTTCGCATCTGAGCTGCCAAGCCGGGAAGCATCGCATCGCTTTTGCCGTATCCCTCAGCCGAAGACCCGCGCGACCGCCCCGTGATGTACAGCTTGGCGGCGTCCGTCATGTGCGCGATCAAGGCCATGTCTTCGAATAGGTGCCGCCAGCCGTGGTTCGGTGCCAATTCGCGTCGTGTTAAGCCGAGTTCATTTCTGACCCAGTCACGGATGTTCCCCTGCGATCTGTTCGGGAACAAGCGATTGCTACCGCCCTTGCGCCCCTCTTCGACGAACTGAAGCAACCCCTCGTCAATCAAAGCTGGGTGTACCGGAACGCGCCTGATGCTGTATCCGCCTTTGATCAGTTTGTCGTCCTCCGACGTGAGCCTGTAGAACCAGTCATCGCCGACGCAGAAGAAGTCATCTGGTCCGAGTTGCGCCACTTCTCCAATACGCGCACCTGAGTATGCGCACATCCAAGGGAGCCAGCGGCGCTCCGGCTTGCTCTCATTACGTGCAGCTTTCAGGATGATCCTCGCTTCGTCCAATCGAATCGTACGCGCTGCGCTGTCCGTCGCTTCTGCCTTCGGTGGTTTAACCACGTCCAAAGGGTTCCTTTCGGGAAAGACCTCGCCCAGCCCTTGCTCCCGCGCCCATTCGATAACTGTCTTTACGTTCTTGAAGCGGTCGCGGACAGTTTTGATTTTGAGCTTTCCAGCATCAAGCAAGCCGTTCAGCCATTGGTCAGCTTGCTTGGCGTCGATAGACAGAACGTCATCATCACCTCTGGCAGCGTCGAACTCTGCGACAGCTTGCCTGTACTTCTTTTCCGACCGCTCACGTAGCGGCGTTCCACCACGCCCAGAGGCCCGCCGTTGTACCTCTTTGTCGATCACTTCTTCGAAGGTGAGGCGGGCGCGGGCAGGAGGTGCTTCAGCTGCAGGTTCGGCGACCTCAAAGGCTGGGTAATTGGTTGTCTCTCCGCTATCCGAATAGTCGCCCTGCGCCTTAGCCTCATTCACTTGCGCCGCCTCATTCAACGCATTCGATAGGTGTCCCAGCAGTTTCGTACGCGACGCTGCAGTTATGTTCAGGTGATGCTTTCGGAGAACGTCATCGACGAACCCGCCAAACCTCGCTTCAAGTGTTTTCAAAGTCTGCTTCGGGTCATCAACTTCCACCTGCAACTCGTTGACAAGACCCCGCTGCGCCAGCTCGTTCCACTTAAGCACCCGCTGCCATCTCTCCGGGTCTCCGGGGTTGTCATCGAAAACCGTCACAAACACGCTTCTCACTTCGCCTGCAAGCGCCAGCGACTGCTTGTGGGTGAGTTTTGCTGGCCCCTGTCTCAAGCTCTCCCAGTGGGCTTCTATTCCAGCTAAGGCGGCAGGGAACCTCTGCCGTGCCACTTTAAGGTCAGATGTTCCGAGAGGTAGCTTCGCGTGTGTCCCGACCTTACGATTGATGATCTGCCCGTTGATCGTCGCCGTCACGTAAGTTCCCTTAGCCTCGCCCTTGAGATCGGCAGGGACAGCGACTCGGCAGTAATACGAGCCTTTGATCAGTGTTGGATTAGGCATGACTAAACAACCCATAATGTACTCCCGCAATGTACTCCGAGCGGCAGCGGATCATCCTTATTTTAAAGGACGCCAGTAAAACAAGGGCTGTTTGATGGTGGGTGATGAGAGACTCGAACTCCCGACATCTTCGGTGTAAACGAAGCGCTCTACCAACTGAGCTAATCACCCGTGACGGTGCATTTAGCCAAGCCAGCGCCCGGGTGCAAGAGGGTCTGGAAGAATTTATTTGATCAAGCTGTCATCTCGTTCACTGCGGCTAGCAATTGGGCGACTTCTTGTTCGGTGTTATAGTGACAAAGCGATATGCGGATGCAGTCGTTCAGCCCCAACGGGGTCAGAACGTTGCCGCTGTAGTGATCGGCTTTGCGGATGTGGGTACGGATGCCCTGGTTATTCAGGCGTGTCACAACATCGGCAGAGGGGATATCCCACACGACAATTGAAACCAACCCTTCGCGGGCAGGGTTGTTTGCGCCGCCAAGAATTGAAACATGCTCCATATCGCGCAGGCCCGGCAGATTGCCGGTGCCGTTGATCATTGCACCTGTCAGATGCGATTCGTAGGCATGGATGGCGCGGCCAGCAGCCTCGATCCGGGCGCGGCGGTCCATGTGCTCCGAGACTTGGTCGCCCAGCCACTCGAAATAAGCCACCACGTCGGAGATGGTCGCGTAAGCACCGGTGTCGCGGGTTCCGAATTCCCACCCTTCAGACGGGGCGTAGATCAATTGGTCGTGGGGAAGGGCGGTCAGCCGGTCCGATATCCATGCAATGCCATACCCGTGGCGCGAGAACACTTTGTAGGGTGAGATTGCATAACCATCGACATTGTAGCTGTTGATATCCAACTGCCCGTGAGCCGCGTGCTGAATACCGTCCACAATGATGAAACACTCGGGCGAGACCTCACGAATGGCCCGCGCGATGGCTGCCACATCCATCCCCATACCTGTGACCGGCGAGGCGTGAACGATTGTGGCGACACAGACGTCCGGAGTCATTGCAGCCCGGAATGCTTCAGCGGTGACGAGACCTGTATCGTTGTCGTGCTGGACGTTGACATAGTCCAGCCCAGCAATGTCAGCCCAGCGGCGGGCGGCGCTGCGACTGGCGGGATGTTCGATGGAACTGCCGATGACCTTGCCGCCTTTGGGCGCGTTCACGCAGGCGGTGCGGATCATACGAAACAGCAGTTCGGTCCCGCTTTCACCGACAAAAAACTGACCTGAAGGCGCATTCATGAACACAGCTAAGTCAGCCTTGGCGGTGTTGATGGTGTCGACAAGCGCATGGCTAGCGACGTTGTCGCGCCCCTGATTGTCGGGGATAGCTGCGAACTTGGCCGACGTCTCGACCACGGAATTCAACGTCAGGGCCCCACCTGCGTTTTCAAAGAAAATCCGGGGCCCTTGAAAGGGACAGCTTTCGACATGGGCAAAACGCGCGCGTACGGCGTCCATCAAACCTGGGATAGTGTGCAACATGTCGGCTTTCCTGTTCCTGACTCGCGCGCAGCATCCCCGTGACACGTATCAGGATCAAGATCGTTTGCGACATTGTCGCTGGGTCTGTTGACGAAAATGGCTTGGGACAAGGATTTTCCAGCAATATCTGCCCTTTGGGTGAACCTGCGGCGCATCGGCGCTTGCACGCCCCCCGGTGCCTCAGATATCCCCAAGAGGACCTTAACCCCGAGGGGCGGGAATGAGATGATCCTGTCACGTCTGCTTCGTGTATTTCTTGCGGCCATCACTCTGGCTATGTTTACACTGGCTCCGCTGCGCGCGGGGGCAGACGGCGTATTGGTTTTTGCAGCAGCCAGTCTGAAGAATGCTCTGGACGAGATCGCTCCGGCGTTTGAGGCACAGACCGGACAAGAGATCACGGTTTCCTATGCGGCTTCCTCGGTTCTGGCGCGTCAGATTCAGCTGGGCGCACCGGCGGATGTGTTCATTTCGGCGAATGTCGAATGGATGGATGTCCTGCAGGGCAAGGGCCTGATCGAAGCAAATAAGCGGGTCGATCTGCTGGGCAATGGGCTGGTTCTCATTGGCGGTACCTCGGCCCCCGACATGCACGAGGTGACCCCCGAAACCGATCTGGCGGGGGCTTTGGCCGGTGGGCATCTGGCCATGGCATTGGTCGATGCTGTACCCGCTGGGATCTATGGCAAGGCGGCGCTGCGCAGTCTGGACCTGTGGGATAGTGTTCAGGGGCAAGTGGCGCAAACCGACAATGTGCGTGCAGCGCTTGCTCTGGTTGCGGCAGGAGCAGCCCCCTTCGGCATTGTATACCGATCGGACGCCGTGGTCGAAGACCGCGTTCGCGTACTCGCTGAGTTTTCGTCTGATTTGCACCCTGCGATCATCTATCCGGCTGGTGTGACAACGTCTGCCCGACCAGAGGCACTTGCTTTTTTGGAGCATCTGCAATCGCCCGAAGCGCAAGAAATCTTTGAAAGGCAGGGCTTTTCCCTGCCGGAGCAATAAGCGATGGGATGGTTGGGTCCCGAAGAGCTTGAGGCCCTGAGGCTGTCATTGCGCGTATCCTTTTGGGCCACGCTGGTAACTTTGCCCTTTGGAGTTTTCACTGCTTATGCATTGGCCCGCTGGCGATTTCCGGGACGACAGGTCTTGAACGGGCTCGTGCACTTACCCTTGATCCTGCCGCCGGTAGTCACTGGCTACCTCCTCTTGCTGACCTTTGGCATTCAGGGGCCGTTGGGTCGCGCCCTGTCCGAAGTCGGAATTGTGTTCGCATTCCGTTGGACCGGTGCAGCGCTAGCGGCGGGGATCATGGCATTCCCTTTAATGGTGCGCGCGATCCGGCTGTCGATCGAAGCGGTGGACCCCAAGCTAGAGCAGGCTGGGGCTACATTGGGGGCTTCGCGCATTATGGTGTTTGCGACCGTCACTCTGCCGATGATCCTGCCGGGCGTTATCGCCGGGGCTATTCTGGCCTTTGCCAAGGCGATGGGCGAATTCGGCGCCACCATTACCTTCGTGTCCAATATCCCCGGGCAGACCCAAACGCTGCCGTCAGCGGTCTACGCCTTTCTTCAGGTTCCCGGCGGTGAAGCGGCCGCCACGCGGCTGGTTGTTATATCGGTCGTTATCGCCCTAAGCGCGCTTTTACTGTCAGAGTTCATAGCCCGCCGTGTCGCAGCAAGAGTGGCCGGGTCATGAGCCTTTCTGTCCGATTGCAGCATGATCTGCCCAACATCAAACTCGATCTCAATTTTGACGCACCGTCCGGCGTGACTGTTCTGTTCGGACGCTCGGGCTCGGGTAAGACGACGGTTGTCAATGCCGTCGCTGGATTGCTCAAACCGACTTCGGGCCGTGTTGCGGTTGATGGATGGGAGCTGTTCGACACCGAGAAACATCTGTGGCTTCCGCCGCACAAGCGGCGTTTGGGCTATGTCTTTCAAGAGGGACGGCTGTTCCCCCACCTGACGGTGCGCCAAAACCTGTCATACGGCCGTTGGTTCGCGCCCAAGGGCGCGCCGCGCGAGAACCCCGACAAGGTGATCGAGATGTTGGGGATCGGCCATCTGCTGGACCGCCGTCCTGCTGGCCTTTCCGGGGGCGAGAAACAGCGCGTGGCGATTGGCCGGGCCTTGCTGGCCAGCCCGCGCCTGATTTTGGCCGATGAGCCGCTGGCGGCGCTGGACGATGCGCGCAAGGCCGAGATCCTGCCCTATTTCGAACGCCTCAGGGATGAGGTTTCGGTGCCCATTCTGTACGTCACACACTCTGCCGCCGAGGTGGCGCGCCTCGCGACGTCGGTTGTGGCGTTGCAAGACGGAAAGGCAGTGCGCCACGGGCCAGCCTCAGAAGTTCTGGCCGACCCATCGGTTGCGCCTGCGGGTATTCGCGCGGTCGGTGCGGTACTGCAAGTGCGGGTCGCCAAGCACCATTCCGATGGTCTGACCGAGTTGAGCGCGGGCGGGACAAGCCTGTTCCTGCCGCGTATTCCGCATCAGATTGGCGATGAACTTCGAATCCGTATCCCCGCCCAAGAGGTCATCTTGTCCAACAAACGGCCCGAGGGTTTGTCGGCGCTGAATATGCTGGAAGGTACGGTTGACACCATTCGCGCGGGCGAAGGTCCGGGGGCGATCGTTTCAGTGAAAACTCCGGCGGGATCTGTTCTTGCTCGCATCACTCGCCGTTCGGTCGACGCGCTGGGCCTGCAACCGGGCCAGCTTTGCTATGCTGTGATCAAGACGGTTGCGCTGGCTCCACAGAATGTGGGCGGGCGTGTGCTTAGCGAATAGCGCGTTGTGGTGCAGGAACTTTACTAGACTGTGATGTTGTCTATGCTTTGTTCTGCGGTGTTTATTGTGAAAGGGTAAGGGATTATGTGGTTTCGGAAAATGCCTGCCATTGCGGCGATTGTATTGTTGCCAGGGGTCGCTCAGGCGATCGGTTTCGGAGTGAATCTTAATCCTGCGGTCCGGGTTGACGTGGCGGACAAAGGCAATGGGATCTACGAGGTATCAACCCGAGGGACCACGGCGCCGGTCGCGTATTGGTGCGGTATTGGGGATTATGCGATCCGAACACTCAGAACCAAGGCGACCCAGCGGATTTACATCACGCGTGCCTATGAAAAACAAACCCGGTCGGTTCAGTTTTCCCTGACCGCACCAGAAGGCGTCGATACCACTCCGGGATATTCGGTCACGGTCAAACGTGTGGGCGAGAACCTGTCGGCGGGGTCCGCGCAGACCTATTGCTATGACAATTTCCTCGATTTCGGATTCTGAGGGCCTGAACGCTCTGCTGGGATTCATCACGACTGAATGACGCTTTTGTGTTTTGCCAGCGCTTTGCGGTTCAACAACGCTGCGTAGTCAAGGGATGCGGCCAATGAGGGCTGCTGTGACTTGCGCAGAGGTAATCGACCGTGAAACTCTTTAAATGTATGCCTTTAGCTTTGGCGCTGCTTCTCGGTGCGGAAGCTCAGGCGGATCAGCCGGGTATTGGTATATTCCCCACCTTTCAAGTTCACGTGACGCCATTACAAACGGGCAATTTTGAAGTTAACGTGGTCGGGTCATCAGTTGCGTTGGCGTATTGGTGCGGGATTGGGGACTATGCGATTAGGACACTGGGAACTGAGTCGACCCGGCGTATCTATCTTTCAAAACCATATGAGCCGGGTATTCGAACCGTAGAGTTTTCCCTGGACCCGCAAGTTGAGCCCGACACGACATCCAAACATTCAATCACCGTGAAGTATGTGGGCGAAAATTACTCGGCATCCAAGGCTGAAAGCTATTGTTACGACGCTGTTCTGGATATCAGGATGAAGAAGTAATCACACCCATTTCGCCATGGGCGGCAGGCTCATCAGCACGGCATCCGGGTCGTGGCCGGTTTCCAGCCCGAACTTGGTGCCGCGGTCATAGACAAGGTTGTATTCCGCATAAAGGCCGCGATGCACCAGCTGCTTGGTCTTGTCCGCATCGCCAAAGCCCTGCACCCGGCGCTTTTCGACCAAGGGCAGGAAGGCGGGCAAAAAGGCGCGGCCGATATCCTGCGTCAGTGCGAAATCGGCGCTCCAGTCGCCGGTACAGTAGTCATCCATGAAGATGCCGCCCACACCGCGCGCGCGTTTGCGGTGCGGGATGTAGAAATACTCATCCGCCCAATCCTTGAGGCGCGGGTAATGCGCCGGCCCATGCGGGTCTAGATGCGCCTTTTGCGTGGCGTGGAAATGGGCGGTGTCGTCGTCATATTCGATACACGGGTTCAGGTCAGACCCGCCGCCGAACCACCACGCATGAGGGGTCCAGAACATACGGGTATTCATATGCACCGCTGGCACGTGCGGGTTCTGCATATGCGCCACCAGTGAAATGCCCGAGGCCCAGAAGCGCGGGTCTTCGGTCATGCCCGGAATGCCTTTGCGCGCAGCCATAGCATGCTGCGCGCGATCGCCCAGCGTGCCGTAAACGGTCGAGATATTGACGCCCACTTTCTCAAACACGCGCCCGCCGCGCATCACCGACATCAAACCGCCGCCCGCATCTGATCCGTCGTCTGATTGGCGGGTGGTTTCCTTCACTTCGAAGCGGCCGGGGGTGGCGTCGGAAAACGGCCCAGTGTCGTGGCTGTCTTCCAGGGCTTCGAACGCAGTTACGATCTGGTCGCGCAGGGTGCGGAACCACGCGGAGGCGGTGGATTTTTCGGTGTCAAACATGGGGTCAGTGCGCCGGTGCTGCGACGGGGTCCAGCAGGGTGCGACCTCCGTCAATGGTCAGGATTTGCCCGGTGATGAAACCTGCCGCGTCCGAGGCCAGAAACTGCGCCGTCTCGGTCAGTTCGGTGGGGGCGGCAATGCGGGCCAACGGGGTGTGCTTTTCGATATCGTCTCGGAAATCGCGGTTTTCCTTGAGCGTTGACTGCAACGAGGCGCTCATGACCGAACCCAGCGCGATCGAGTTCACGCGGATGCGGTGCGGGGCGAAAGCCACGGCCAGTGACCGCGTCATCTGATCCAGCGCAGCGGTCGAGACGGAATAGGCCATCAGATCCGGATGTGTTCGACGTGCGGCTATCGAAGACAGGTTGATAATCGATCCGGCAGGGCCGTCTCCTTCTCCGGATTGTTTGATCATGCGTTTGGCGACAGCCTGGCTGAGACGCAGGGCTGGCATCAAATTCTGATTCAGCAGGGTCTTGACCGAGTCGTCATCTGTATCCAACGGATCGGACGGGATAACCTGCCGCGACCCGTTGATCAGGATATCCACCTGATCAAAGGCGTCTATCGTGGCGGAAAGCAGGTTTGCGATGGTTAGCTTTTCCCGTAAATCGCCCGCGAAAAAGCGGATATTGCTGTCGTCGGCTTGCTCGCCCAACTCGTCGGTCAGCCGCTTTTCATCCATGTCGGCAAACATCACATTGGCACCCGCATCCGCGAAGTGCCGCCCAATGGCCAACCCGACGCCATTGGCGCCACCGGTGACGATGGCGGTCTTGCCTGCTATGGAAAAGGACATGCGTTGTCTCCCTGAGTTGCGCGCAGATTAACCGGGATCACCGCCGAGGGCGAGAGGCATGGAACACCTTGAACCGGTTGTCGCCAGTGACTTCGTCGACGCGCGAGAAAGCTTCGTTCAGCGTGGTTTCGTAAGGCAGGTGGCGGTTGGCCACCATCCACAGCTCACCATGTTTTGCCAGATTACGTGCGGCGGATCGAATAAAGCCCTGACCCAGCGCGGGGTCTGCGCTGCGCGAAGTGTGAAAGGGCGGGTTCATAACGACCGCGTCCAGCCCCTCGGGTGCGCGCCACGTTACCGCGTCGGCCCAGTGAAAAGTCGCCCGGTCATCGGTGATATTGGTCTTGGCACAAGTCAGGGCGATGTGGTCGGCCTCAACCAAGTATAGGGCGCGTAACCCCTGTTTTTGCAACACGTTGGCAGACAGATACCCCCAGCCCGCACCCAGATCCGCCACCCGTGCGCCCAATTTTGCGGGCAGGACGCCCAGCAACAGGGCCGAGGCCGGGTCCACTCCGTCCGCCGAAAACACACCGGGCGCGGTCGTAAACCCGTCCACCATTTGCCCATGGGGCGCGGCCCAGTCGGCGAAAGCCTCTGGATCAGAGGCAAACCAGAAGATTTTGCCATGCGCTTTGGAAATTGGCCCTTCGACCGGCACACGCTTTCGGATGTCCTTCAGCAGGCTGTCCACCCCATCGGTTTTGGCCCCGTCCACCACAACCGTACCCTTGGCGCGCAGGCAGGCTTGTTGAACAAGGCTGCGGGCCAAAGCTTTTGCGCGGGGCAGGAATATCACCGCATCCTGGCATGGATCACGGGTCTCGGGGATAACGTCAAAACCTTGTGCCGCGAAATGATCATGGAACGGTTTGAAGGGCTGTACCACCTGCGTATCGCGAGGCAGTTGGGACAGGTCATGGGCTGGTGTCGGCCCGATCACCGTCAGCGGCTGTGACAGCGAAAGGCCGCTGTTCAGGGCAAGATCAAGGCGAGGGGACATACGCGTTCGTTGGAAGAGCAGACGCTACTCTTCGCGTTCCATTGTGCATTGCAGGGGGTGCTGGTGTCGGCGAGCAAAGTCCATCACCTGACCCACTTTGGTCTCGGCGATCTCGTGGCTGAATACGCCAACCACGGCGACGCCTTTCTTGTGCACGGTCAGCATGATCTCGAACGCTTCGGCGTGGGTCATGCCGAAAAAGCGCTCCAGCACGTGCACAACGAACTCCATCGGGGTGTAGTCGTCATTCAGCAGCAGTACCTTGTAGAGCGGCGGGCGCTTGGTTTTAGGGCGCGTTTGAATTAGGACGGACGAGTCGCCGTCGTCGTCCGAATTGTCAGACATCATCCAAGGGTTTTCAAACATTGCGCGCAAAAGTCCGATTCAGGCTTCGGTTTATCTGAGCTGTTATATAACGTCCTAGGGGCCAGAGAAAAGAGCCAGCAGGACGTAATCGCAATGGAAGACAAGCTGACCATCGTTGGGTTCGATGCTGATGACACGTTGTGGCACAACGAACGGTTCTTTCAACTGACGCAGGCGTATTTCGCCGATCTGCTGGCGGACCATGCCGATCGGGATCATCTGATGGATCGTCTGCTTGCTGCAGAAAGACGCAACATTCGGCACTATGGGTATGGAATCAAAGGCTTCATTCTGTCGATGATTGAAACCGCGATCGAGGTCACCAAAGATCGTGTCCCGGCTTCGGTCATTCGTCAGTTGATCGACGCGGGGCAAGAGATGTTGGCCCATCCGATCGAACTACTGCCCCATGCCCGCGAAGCGGTCGAAGCAGTCGGAGCGACCCACAAGGTTGTGCTGATCACCAAAGGCGACCTGATTGATCAAGAAAGGAAGCTGGCGCAATCTGGTTTGGGCGAGCTTTTTGACGAGGTCGAGATCGTTTCGGAAAAAACGGCTGGAACCTATCATGAAATATTTGCGCGCCATGGAACCGGCCCTACCCAAGCGATGATGGTTGGCAATTCGATGCGATCCGACGTAGTGGCTCCGATCGAGGCTGGCTGCTGGGGGGTCTATGTCCCCCATGGGCTGGTCTGGGAGATCGAAAAAGCCGAAGTCCCCACGCGTTCGAACCGGTATAAGGAATTGCGGGATCTGGGTGAGTTAGCGAGCCTTGTTCGCACGCTTGCATGATGTTGCCGAATGGTCCCAGTTACAAAAAATTGAATAGGCTCTGTGCAGCGGCACCAAATCAGAGGACGATTTAGTGGGTGAGGTGTGCAAGTCGACCATATGTTGCGGGTGACTGCGCGCCGAAAGAAAGATCGAATTTACCAGCTTTCGGTTTATTTCGGACGTCCTCTGTGTTAGCCTTACGGGTAATATAATAAATTAATTGCTGACCGGGAAAACCCGGCGGCCCGAGGTAGACAGAGGCAAAGATCGTGCAGGTTCGGCGGACAGTTCCGGCCCGAATGGGCTTATTTCTTATAGCATTCGTATGGCTGCTTTCTTTTGCGCCGTTGCAATCGGTTGCCGCGCCCTATGCGGCGATGGTGATTGACGCGCGCACGGGTGAGGTTTTGCACTCGCGCAACGCAGATACCCGACTTCACCCGGCTTCTCTGACCAAGATGATGACGCTCTATATTGCGTTCGAGGCCGTCCGGAATGGTGAGATCGAGTTGGATACGCAAGTACGTATCACCAAAGCAGCTGCGGCAGAGCCTCCGTCCAAGCTGGGGTTGCGCTCGGGTCAGCGGATTGCGTTCCGGTACCTGATCCGCGCGGCCGCCGTGAAATCCGCCAATGACGCGGCGACCGCCATCGGGATTGCCATCAGTGGATCCGAGGCCGCGTTTGCCCGCCGTATGACGCGCACCGCTAAAGCCATGGGTATGAGCCGCACAACCTTCAAGAATGCGCATGGATTGACCGAGTCCGGCCACTTGTCGACTGCACGGGACATGACGACGCTGGGGCGGCATCTCCTGTATGACTATCCGCAGTATTACAACCTGTTTTCACGTCAATCGACTCATGCAGGGATCAAAACGGTTCCGAACACCAACCGCCGCCTTTTGGCCGCCTATAAGGGTGCCGATGGGATCAAGACAGGATACACACGAGCGGCGGGCTTCAATCTGGTAGCCTCGGCCAAGCGTAAGGATGAGCGGATCATCGCGACCGTCTTCGGCGGAAAATCCGGCGCATCGCGCAATGCCAAAGTGGCTGAGTTGCTGGATATGGGCTTCCGTCGCGCTCCATCCCGTGCGCCTATCCGTAAACCTGCCCGTCCGGCTTACGCTGGAAATGTGGGCCTGAATGCGCAGGTCGCGCGCCTAACCACTGCGCCAACGGCCAGCCTGCGG
This sequence comes from Ruegeria sp. HKCCD7628, assembly GCF_057221005.1. Lineage (NCBI taxonomy): Bacteria > Pseudomonadati > Pseudomonadota > Alphaproteobacteria > Rhodobacterales > Roseobacteraceae > Ruegeria > Ruegeria sp. HKCCD7628. The sequence continues at coordinate 4,993 of NZ_JBWVBA010000011.1, read as the reverse complement.
CCCGTTTTGCGCCGCGCAGCTGCAGTTCAAGTCGCCGGAACAGTTGCCGCAGCAGCGGCAAAAGACGAGAGCAGAATTCAGGATGGAATCGCTGCGGCAATCGCAGCGGCTGATATCCAGACCCCGGATGACGGAACGGTACGCCCGGCGCCTCGTCCAAGTGATCTGGTTCTGGCGTCGACCAACCCAGCTGCTCAGCCAGAGCCGGAAAGGGAAATTGTCACCCGTCTTTCTACCTCGGGCGGGCATCTTTGGGGCGTAAATGTAGGTCGCTATACTACGCGATACGAGGCCGAGAAGGTGCTGCTGAAAACCGCTTTGGCCGAAATGACCACTTTGGAAGGAACCTTGCGCAAGGTGAATCAAAGTTCACGAGGTTTCGATGCGACGTTCCAGGGCATGACCCGCGAACAGGCCGACCTGGCTTGCCGCAGGTTGCAGGCCCGAAATGTCACCTGTTTCATGATCGGGCCGTCATAAGACCCGACATTCTCTCTCCTGATTGGATGGGGCTGCGAGGGAACTCGCAGCCTTTTTTTCGGCGTTGGGCTAACGTGAGAACATCCCGCGACGCGTTTGCCATTTTCGGGACATTCGTGTCCCAGAGCGTTTCGGAGATGCTTGCAGGCTTTAGTCGAACACGTGACCGTGCTGGTACTGCTCGTCCTGACCGGCGGCGGCGGTTAACGCGGCGACATTGTCCTTGGTGAAAAAGCCATCATATTTGTGGCAGCGTTCAATGTATTCCGTGATCAGCAGCGTGTTTTTTGAGTGTTTTGAGAATATCTGCTTGAGGTTCGGATCGTCTTTGCACTCGCCTACTACATGGGCCAGAAACGGCACGCCTTTGTCTTTGAGGGTGTTTACCACGAAATCCACATTCTTTTCACCCGCGCCATGATCGCCATCCTGAATCTCGACCGCCATGTGATGCAGGCGACGGCCGAAATTCCGGACAAAATCCTCGGTCGGCATTGGCAGTTTGGCAAAGGAATTCACGAAGGACGGCGTGTTGTTGGCGGTGAACACTTTGGCAGGTGATTTCTTGTCGTCATCTACGTTTGGGTTTCGGTTCACATTGGTGGACGAATTCATGTCGAAGATGTTGTACGCGCCCCAGAAATAGTAGGGCACCATCGTCAGGAACTCGAGGATCGCGTCCTCGCGTTCTCCGGCAAGAACACGCGTGGCGAGGTGATCAATACCTAGCATGAGCGGTGCGATATTGCTGTCAGCCCCAAACGCGGCAGCCTGATTCAGACGAGCTTGCTCACTGTCGCTCAATAGAACACGGTCGCCCAGACCGAGGCTATCCGTGTCGTTGAAGTCCAGATTGGAATAGCCAACCCGATTACAGGTGAAATCCGAAGGTGTAGTGAACTGAAAACCCTGCAGCGTGTAGAACGTATTTTCTGTGTCGCCTGAATACTCGAACCGAATATTCTGATCCTCCAGCGTTTGCGTCAGCGCGGTTAGGTCCGACGCGCCGAAGACCTCTCCGACATATCGGGTTTGCGGAGTCTTTCGAGCCAGCGGATACATGCGGTTGATGCGGGGAATAAAGTCTTCGAAAGCGGGGCTGAGCGGTGCCATCACGATCAGGGCAGGGTAGTCGGAATGTGAATGCAGGACCGAAAATTTATGCGTGCGCCCCAGATAGCTGGCTGTGTGGCGATAGGGCGTCATTACGTAAAGCTCGACCAGTGTGTCAAACAGCGCATCGGATTCGACCTGTATCACGATGGCCTTCATCGCCCCGACCAGATCGGCAACGCCCGAGCTGGCGCGGCGTTCGTAGATTTTTGGCAAATACTCGTTGAAAAAGTCCGAGTTTTTCTTGTCGCCGCGGGGTTCGTAGGACATCAGATCAAAAGACATAAAGCTATCTCCTTGCTCCTGCGCTTTGCAGGTGGTGCAGGGTGTTGCCGGGATTGTGGCACTCAGAACATGAACTTGTGGTCATGCTAGGGGCTGAACCTGACCCCGGCAACACCAACGGTATACGCGTGCTGTCTTAAGCCAATCTGATCAGCGGATGAATTTCGTCACATCGACCCCGCCAGTGATCAGGTTTTCCCGCACCGAAGCTGCGATTTGTACCGCCGTTGGGCCGTCCCCGTGCAGACATATTGTGTCGATCGAGGTTTCCAGTCGTTTGCCGGATTCAGTGATGATGGCCCTTTCGCGCACCATTTTCAGGATGCGTGGCCCGGCAAGTTCAGGGTCGTGAATGACTGCTCCGGGCAGGCTTCGATCCACCAGCGTTCCGTCGTCATTGTAAGCGCGGTCGGCAAAGATCTCTCCGACCCATTTGCAGCCAAGGTCGCGTACAGCTTCTTCCTGTTTGGTGACGGCCAGCACCATGATGATGATATCGGGATCCACGTCCAGCGCGCCCTGATAACACGCTCGTGCCATATCCACGTCGACCGAGCACATGTTGGCCAACGCGCCGTGTAGTTTAAGGTGCCGGACCTGCGTTCCAACCGCCTTGGCCATACCCAAAGCTGCCCCCAATTGATACCGCACCAGATTGCGCAGGGACGCATGAGGGATTTTCATATTTCTGCGGCCAAAGCCCTGCAGATCGGGAAAGCCGGGATGTGCGCCGATACCGACGCCGTTTTCAGCGGCCATCTTCATCGTCTGCGCCATCACATCCCAATCACCCGCGTGAAAGCCACAAGCGATATTGGCCGAGGTGATGATCCTCAGCAGACTATCGTCATCGCCCATCTTCCAGGGGCCAAAGCTTTCCCCCATATCGGCATTCAGATCGACGCTGGGCATCGGCAAAACTCCTTTAGTCGGTGGCAGAGATCATTCCGTCGATCAATTGGTAGGACAACAGGTCCGGGATGTCATGGGGATTGCGCACCAGCGGTTCGATCTGACCGTTTAGCCGGATCAGGTCAGCCGAGTGGCGGGCCTGTCGCGTCGCAGCCTCCTCAAGCGTCACGAATTCGAACCGAATTTCAGCTCCCGCTGGCGTTTGTGCCGCCCGAGGGATGTCGCAAGGCAAGACCGTGGCGATACGTGGGTAACCCCCAGTGGTCTGGCATTCCGGCAGCAGGATAAAGGGGTTTCCAGTGCCGGTCATTTGGATGTCGCCGGGTGTGATGATCTCGGACAGGATATTAAGCTGCCCTTTTGCCGCAAATCCGGGTCCGTCGCTTTCCAATTGCATCCCCATGCGGTTGGCCCTTGCACCGCGCGTAAAGCTGGTGGCGGCAAACCGGTCCAGAGTACTTTGATCGAACAGGGATGTCTGAAAACTGGCGACTAAATGCAAAAGTCCGCCCGAGAACCTGTCCTCTGGTCTTAACTTCCAACCAGCACGCCCCGCGCCCTTGGGGCTATTCAGTATGTCATCTTGCTGAACAACTCGCCCAATCTTTGCGGTCAGATGCGTTGAGCGGGACCCCAAAAATTCTGGCACGTCTATACCGCCACCAAGATGAAGGTAGCCATAGCTGCCACGTAGCGCAGCTCCGATCACCAATCGTTGCCCGGCCTCGATCTGATGAGAGGCATTCCACGGCACGGGACTTCCATCAATACTGGCCTGCATCGGTGCGCCAGTGAGGGCAAAACATGTGCTTTGGGTCGCTTCGAACTCTCCACCCATGCCCGCCATTTCCAACGCTGCAAGTTCCGGACTCTGGTCCAACAGCGCAGCCCCTTCGTGCAGGGCAAGGATGTCAGCAGCCCCGGATCTGGACAAACCTTGATCCAGATATCCAATACGTCCCTGGTCCTGAATTGTGCAGGCTGGGCCGATGCGCAGAACGGTCAGAGTCACTGCTTGATCTCCTGACAAGTTGCGCCGCCCGTGCCGTCGGCGTTGTTTGCGCGGATATCCTCCAGCGCGTCTCGGGAAATCGGCACGAACTGCATTTCGTCGCCGGGGCGCAGGGCAAAGCTGTGATCTGCTTCGGGGCGAAAGCATCGGAACGCGGTTTGGCCGACATGCCTCCATCCCGTCGGAGTTGGTCCTGAAAAAAGTACAAACTGCGATATTGCCAGAACCAGCGCGCCCTCGGGCACCATCGGGGTTAAATCCTGAAGTCGGGGTATGTTAAACTCGGGTCCAAGCGGGCCCAGATATGGCTGCCCCGGCGCGAACCCAATCGTCAGGACGCGGACGCGAGTTTCCGACAGGCGACGGATAGCTTCCTCGACGCTTAACCCTGCGGCGTTTGCCGCGTCGCCAAGCTGGGGTGCAAGCTCACCACCGTATACTGTTGGAACGCGCCAGAACCTGCGTCCCATGGGCATGGGCGCAGAGTACCAGTCTTGGTGGCCCAAAGCCCCGCGTACCCTGGCATCGAGGTCGGCATGTGACAAACGTTTGGTATCGAACCGTATATAAGCGGATGCCAAAGTGGCCGAGGTTTCAAGTACGCCTTCCCAGTTTTCGCTGTCGATGAGATCGCGAAACGCCAAGGCTGCCCGGTTCGAGGATTCTTCCATTGTGTCACCAAAGGAAACCAGCAAACCGTCGTATCCGACGGTGCGCACGCGCGGGAATTTATGATCGGGCACTTGGGTCATGGAATTTCGTCAATTCAGCTTGGTTGCCGTGACCTGACCGCATCCGCAGTTGATACGCAAGCATTTGAGCGCGTAGATCCACTTTTGACACGCTGTGGCTTCCGGAATCCTGCTTTTGCGCCGCAGGTTTCGACTCGCAAAGAGACGCACGAGTCGAGAGCTTCTAGTATCTGTCTGCTTACTGCTCACTATATATAGGGCTTTGTTCGCCCCGCCTTGTTGTCATCCAATACCTTGGGCTGTTGTTCGACGCTGAATTGGAGGGAAATGACGTCGATGGCTGGTGATTAGATCTTTGTTTTCAAATGACAAAACAAAATAATGCAAAAAAAATGGAATTTTTCAAATTTTCTGCTTGCGGCTTTGTGGGGTAGACCTTAGAACCCCCTTCACCGGCGCTGCTGAGGCGGTGCTGGGGCGCTGGAGACGGTGCTGACGG
>NZ_JBWVBA010000010.1:0-126445 GCF_057221005.1 Ruegeria sp. HKCCD7628 | reverse complement strand
ATCCGTCACATGATGACTGACCTGACGCCCGAGAAGGACGGTCAGATCAACCACGACATGGAAGATGACGTGATCCGCGGCTCGACCGTGACCTTTGAGGGTGAGATCACCTTCCCGCCGCCGCCGCCGAAAGTGCAGGCCATCGCGGCGCAGAAGAAGCCCGAGGTCAAGGAACTGACCCCGGAAGAGAAAAAGGCGCAGGAGATTGCGGCGTTCAAGGCGCAGACCAAGCAGCAGTTCACTCTGCTGGGTGTGGGCGGCGCGCTGATGCTGCTGGTGGGTCTGGTCGCTCCGGCCAGCTTCATGCAGCACTTCATCGTGTTCGTGCTGGCCGTGTTCGTTGGCTTCCAGGTGATCTGGGGCGTGGCGCATTCGCTGCACACTCCGCTGATGGCGATCACCAACGCGATCTCGTCGATCATCATTGTTGGGGCGCTTATGCAGATCGGATCGGGCTCGTTCCTGGTGATCCTGCTGGCGGCGCTGTCGGTCTTTATGGCCGGGATCAACATCTTCGGCGGTTTCCTTGTCACCCGGCGCATGCTCGCCATGTTCCAGAAATCTTAAGGAGGCCGGGTAGATGATTGGCTTCACCACTGCCGCTTATGTTGTTGCGGCTGTTCTGTTCATCCTGTCCCTGGGCGGGTTGTCGAACCAGGAAAGCGCCAAGCGCGCTGTCTGGTACGGTATTGTCGGTATGGCGCTGGCGGTCTTTGCCACGCTTGTGGGCCCCGGTTCGGGCCTGTGGTTGCTGTCGCTGCTGCTGATTGCAGGCGGCGGTCTGATCGGGTCCTATGTCGCCAAACGCGTGCAGATGACCGAGATGCCACAGCTTGTCGCGGCGATGCACTCGCTGGTGGGTCTGGCGGCTGTGTTCGTGGGCTTCAACGCGCATTTTGAGATCGGCAACGTGGCGCAGGTCATGGCGATTGCGGATGCGGCGAACCAGGCGGACCTGTCGGATCTGGGCGCCTTTGCCAAGCTGATCGCCAAGAAGACAGCGGCCGAGCTGACGATCCTGCATGTGGAACTGTTCCTGGGCATCTTCATCGGTGCGATCACCTTTACCGGTTCGGTCGTGGCCTATGGCAAGCTGGCGGGCAAGGTGACATCGGCGGCGACCAAGCTGCCCGGCGGTCATGCGCTGAACGCGGCGGCGGCGGGTCTCTCGCTGATCTGCCTGATCTGGTACACCGCCTCGGGCGGTCTGTTCCCGCTGATCCTGATGACACTGGCGGCGCTGTTCATCGGCTATCACCTGATCATGGGCATCGGTGGCGCGGACATGCCGGTGGTTGTGTCGATGCTGAACTCGTATTCGGGTTGGGCCGCAGCGGCCATTGGCTTCAGCCTCGGCAACGACCTGCTGATCGTTGTGGGTGCGCTGGTTGGCTCGTCGGGTGCGATCCTGTCCTACATCATGTGTAAGGCGATGAACCGGCATTTTGTTAGCGTGATCCTGGGCGGCTTTGGCGGCACCTCGGGCCCGCAGATGGAAGTCGAGGGCGAGCAGGTTGCCATCGACGCCGATGGCGTTGCCGCAGCTCTGAACGACGCCGACAGCGTGATCATCATTCCGGGCTACGGTATGGCGGTGGCGCAGGCACAGCAGTCGGTCAGTGAACTGGTCCGCAAGCTGCGCGCCAAGGGCAAAGAGGTGCGCTTCGCGATCCACCCTGTTGCCGGTCGTCTGCCGGGTCATATGAACGTGCTGCTGGCCGAGGCCAAGGTGCCCTATGACATCGTGCTGGAGATGGACGAGATCAACGATGACTTCCCGGAAACGGATGTGGCCATCGTGATAGGGTCGAACGACATCGTAAACCCTGCGGCGCAGGAAGATCCCAACAGCCCCATCGCCGGAATGCCGGTTCTGGAATGCTGGAAGGCAAAGCAGGTGTTTGTGTCCAAGCGTGGTCAGGGCACCGGCTATTCGGGCATCGAAAACCCGCTGTTCTTCAAGGAAAACACCCGCATGTTCTATGGCGACGCCAAGCAGTCGCTGGACAAGCTCCTGCCCATGATCGACTGATCCAAGGCACATAAAACACAAAAAAGGCGCCCAAACGGGCGCCTTTCCGCGTTTCGCGGTAGGTTGAACAGCAGGAGGTGCCCTATGGAGACTGTAAACGGAATTGGCGGTGTGTTTTTTCGTGCCGAAAACCCCAAAGCTTTGGCCGCATGGTACGAAAAGCATCTGGGCGTAAACCAGCTTAACCCTCTGCCGTGGAAACAGCGTGAAGGCTTTACTGTTTTTGCGCCATTCGCGCAGGAAACCGAGTATTTTGGCAGGCTTGAGCAACAGTGGATGATCAACTTTAGGGTCAATGATCTGGCCGCAATGACGGCCCAGTTGGAGGGCGCGGGAATCGCAGTTGAGACCAACCCGGAATGGAACAGTGAGGTGGGGCTTTTTGTCCGGATCCACGATCCTGAAGGTAATCCCATCGAGCTGTGGCAACCAAATCAATGAGATAGGTCAAGTGTATACCATTGCATTCACGTAAGTATATGAAATAAAAAGATAATTGATGTTGGAAAATTGTGTCGTATAGTGCGTCGGATGAGACGGAGCCCTAAATGACACCGATTGACGACCATCCACTGCGATACGCATTGGCCAATGAGCTGCACGCCCGACCATTTCCTGTGGCGAACAGTCCGTGCACGGTCGCGTTTCTGGCGATCAAGAAATCGGAAGTCGCTGTCGGGCGGGATCGCCAAGAGGATATGGCGCATCTTGTGAATTTGCTGGACCGCCACGGTGCACAGCACCCGCAGCCCGCTGCTACGCATTTTGCCGGGCAAATCGGCCGTCATTGGCTGAAGTGGGAGCAGCACACGGAATTTGTCACCTATACTGCGATCACGCAGAATGTCAGTGACCGCCCGTTTAACCCCGCTGATTTTGAAGTATTCCCGCAGGACTGGCTGGCCGCCAGCCCCGGTCAGCGTGTGACGTCGGCGATGATCCGTGTGATTGACCGTGCGGATGATGGTACGGTGAAATCTGCTTTGGCGGATTGGTTCGAGCCCGAGAGCCTTGCGGTATCTCGTATGCTGGACAATACCGCCATTTGCGCCAGCGATTTTCGCATCGATCCAGCCGGGCATATGAGATTCGCGTTGTTTATCTCGAAAGGTACGGGTCAACGCAGGATAGGGCGCATCATTCAGCGTATGTGTGAGATCGAGACCTACAAGGCAATGTCGATGTTGGGATTTGCCCGGGTCAAGGAACTGACGCCTCGCATTGGCGAACTGGACGGGAAACTGACAAGGTTGATGCGGCAAATGACAGACAACTCAGCCCATCCGGATGAGTTGTTGCCCGATCTGCTGCACACCTCGACCCAGCTTGAAACTCTTTCGGCGCAATGTTCGTTTCGGTTTGGTGCGACTGGGGCATATGAAGCCATTGTAAACCAGCGGATCGAGGTTTTGCGCGAGGAACGGTTCGAGGGCCGCCAGAGCTTTGCCGATTTCATGATGCGTCGCTACGATCCCGCAATGCGTACGGTTAAGTCCACGGAACGTCGTCTGCAAGCTCTGTCCGATCGGGCCATTCGTGCAGGAGAGTTGTTGCGAACCCGTGTGGATGTCGAACGAAGCGCGCAGAATCAGGCGTTGCTGGAAAGCATGGACCGCCGCGCCGATCTGGCCCTGCGGTTACAACACACGGTCGAGGGCTTGTCGGTTGTTGCCATCAGTTATTATGCCGTGTCTCTGGCCAGCTATCTTTTGTACCCATTGACCAAGGCCGGGATCAGCAAGGGGATGCTGACAGCTGCAGTGACCGTTCCAGTTGTTCTGGCAGTCTGGGTGGCTGTGCGAAGGATCCGCAAGCGGTTGGAATAGTCGCCGATTGCCAATCCGCCCCACGCCTGTAGTACTGGCGGGGTTGAACTGCGGAAAGGGGATTGCGTGATTGGCATCGTAACCGCTTGGCGGGCCGTTGCCGCCATGTTCATTCTGAACGGTGCTTTGTTTGGCATCTGGGCCTCTCGTATTCCTGCCGTGCGGGACCGGCTGGACCTCACGCATGAGGCATTGGGGCTTGGCCTGTTATTCATGGCTGCGGGGGCGGTGTGTTCCTTTCCCGTGACAGGCCGACTGACCGACAGGTTCGGTGCAGTGGCAATCACGAGGGTGATTGCCGTTTTGTATACGCTGTCGCTGATCCTGTTGGCCTTTGCGAACGGGTTCTGGTCACTGGCGGCATTTCTGTTTGTCTTCGGCGCGTTTCACGGGTCGATGGATGTCGCCATGAACGCCTGGGCCGCCGAGGTCGAGCAGGCTTACGACAAACCTGTGATGTCTTCGTTTCACGCGATGTGGAGTCTGGGCGCAGGTCTTGGTGCGCTCAGTGGCTACGGAGCGGTTCAACTTGAGTTGACGGTTATGCAACACTTCCTATTGGCGGGGGGTGTTGTTGTGGGGTTGGCTTTGGCGTTGTCCATGGTGCGTTGGACGTCACGTCGTACCGAAAGCTCAAGTGGTAAGGTCTTTGCGCTGCCATCAGGGGCATTGGTTCTGGTCGGCTTTACGGCGTTGTGTGGCGCATTGGGCGAGGGAGCAGTGGCGGATTGGAGCGCGATATTCCTACGGGATGTGACAGGCGCTACCGAAAGTGTTGCAGCCTTGGGATACGCCGTGTTCTCGGTGACGATGGTCGCCTTTCGTCTGGCCGGAGGGGTCGTCATTTCACGTTTTGGTCCAGCCGCTACAGCTCGATTTGGCGGGATATGCGCGGCACTAGGGGTGCTAGGAGTTGTGACCGCCTCCGAGGCTGCAATAGCGCTGTCTGGATTCGCCTTGATGGGGATTGGATATGCGGTGATCATGCCATTGGCTTTCAGTCGAGCAGCCAACGACCCTGACGTGCCGCCCGGGCAAGCCATCGCAAGTGTGGCAACGCTGGGCTATGGCGGGTTGCTCATTGGCCCTCCGCTTATTGGGTTTTTGGCAGAGATGCTTACATTGCGTCTGGCGTTTACTGCTCTGCTACCGCTGGCGGTGCTGATCGTCTTGTTGTCAGGGGCCTTGCGTCCCGCCAGCACAATAAATAACTGAACCGGGAGAAACACATGCCGATCAAAAACCGCTTCGCCGAATTGCAAAGTGAAATCACCGAATGGCGGCGGGATATCCACCAGCATCCTGAGATCCTGTTCGAAACTCATCGGACCAGTGCATTGGTCGCTGAAAAACTGGATGAATTCGGGTGCGATGAGGTTGTGACTGGGATCGGCCGGACCGGTGTTGTCGGTGTGATCAAGGGCAAAGCGGATACCAAGGGCAAGGTCATCGGGTTGCGCGCTGACATGGACGCTTTGCCGATCCTTGAGGCAACTGGGCTTGACTATGCCTCGAAGACCGAGGGCGCAATGCATGCTTGTGGTCATGATGGACATACGGCGATGCTGTTGGGCGCGGCCAAATACCTGTCCGAAACGCGCAATTTCGATGGTACTGTCGTGGTGATCTTCCAGCCCGCTGAAGAAGGCGGCGGCGGCGGTCGCGAGATGTGCGAAGACGGGATGATGGACCGTTGGGGCATTCAAGAGGTCTATGGGATGCACAACTGGCCCGGCCGCCCTGTGGGCAGCTTCTCCATTCGCCCGGGCGCGTTTTTTGCTGCGACGGATCAGTTCGATATCGTTTTTGAAGGCAAGGGTGGCCACGCAGCTAAACCGCATGAGACCGTGGACACGACTGTTATGGCCGCGCAGGCGGTCTTGGCGCTGCAGACGATTGCGGCGCGCAATGCAGATCCGGTTGATCAGGTGGTGGTGTCGGTTACCTCGTTTGAAACTTCTTCGACCGCCTTCAACGTGATCCCGCAAACGGTCAAACTGCGCGGTACAGTGCGCACGATGAGTGCTGACATGCGCGATCTGGCGGAAAAACGGATTGGCGAGATTTGTAACGGGGTCGCTGCGACCTTTGGCGGGGCTGTAGATGTGACCTATTACCGGGGATATCCGGTGATGGTTAACAGTGATGAGCAGACGGATTTTGCTGCCGAGGTCGCACGGTCGGTTTCTGGCGACTGCGATGACGCACCCTTGATTATGGGCGGAGAAGACTTCGCCTTCATGCTGGAAGAGCGTCCGGGGGCGTATATTTTGGTGGGCAACGGCGACACTGCTGCGGTGCACCACCCGGAATACAACTTCAATGACGAGGCGATCCCAGCCGGATGCAGCTGGTGGGCAGAAATCGTTGAACAGAGGATGCCATCGGCTTGACCGTTTGCGGCAGCGAGGGGCCAGCCCCTCGCGCTCCCCGAGATATTTTTAGTCAGATGAAGAGGGATCCTGCGCGCCCAGTTCAAGTTGATCGCAGAGAGTGTCAACGATAGCGCTCAGCGCATTTTTCTGGGTGTTGACGCAGGATTGCGCGGCTTTGCGGGCAGTGGTCAGCGCAGTCGGATCGGACAGCCATTCGGTGACGGCTGCGGTCAGGTCGGGTGCGGACTGGACCTGTATAGCGCCGCCGGTTTCGATCAGGGGGGCGAAGGTTTCCGCGAAGTTGAAATAGCCAGGGCCGGTGATCACGGCAGCGCCCGCCTGTGCGGGTTCGAACGGGTTGTGGCCTCCGATCTCGCGCAGCGAGCCGCCCAGAAAGACGATGGGGCAGAGCGCGTACCATGTGCCGGTTTCGCCCAGCGTGTCGGCCACATAGACCTGAGTTTCGGGGGTGATTTGGTCATTAGCGGACCGAAAGGCGGCTTTTTGTCCGGCCTGGTCGATCAGCTCAGCAACGTCGCCGCGGCGTTCGGGATGGCGGGGAATCAGCAGCAGAAGCAGATCGGGCCAGTGTTTCAACAATTCGGCATGGGCGGCCAGAACGGTCTCTTCTTCGCCGGCATGGGTGGAGCTGGCAATCCAGACGGGGCGGTCAGCGATCTGGGTTTTCATATCGCCCAGGGTTGCTTGATCTACCGGCAGCGGGTCGGACATCGCTTTGAGGTTGGTTCCGGGTTGCACGTGTGTTTCCGGCGCGCCCATCTGGATCAGGTTTTGCGCAGTCCGATCATTCTGGGTCAGGAAAAGGCGGAAGTGATTCAGAATGAATCGCGCTGTTTTAGGCCGCTTTTTCCAACCTGCTACTGATTTGTCTGAAAGACGCGCATTCAGAAGGGCCAGTGGGGTTTCGCGTTTTCCAGCCTCGATTATCAGTTGTGGCCAGATCTCGCTTTCGACAAAGATGCCAGCATCGGGGCGCCAATGGTTAAGAAAACGCTTCACTGGGCCGCCGGCGTCAAGCGGGGGGTATTGGTGACGCGTGCGGGGCGGCATCCGCTTTTCAATCAACGAAGCCGAAGTTGGCGTGCCCGAAGTGATCAGAAACTCGGCGCTTGGCAGTCGTTCGCCTAAGCGTTTTATGAGGCTGATGACCGACAAAGTCTCACCCACACTTGCGGCTTGGAACCAAATGAGTTGCCCCCTTGGCCGTCGCTGGCTGGCATGGCCTAGGCGTTCATGCTGACGAAGTGTTGGAACGTCAGCAGCAAGCAGCTTTTTGCGAACTGCCCGCCAGACAAACGGTGCCGCAATTGCTGTCAGGCTGCAATACAGGTGGTAGAGCAGTGTCGGTCGGTCAACAGGGGCAGGCACGTCAGCCGCCGGTATGGCTCATGTGGCGGCTCATCTTGCCGTCCACCGCCTGGCGGGAGTAGTCGAAGTCGTGCCCTTTGGGTTTGAGGTTGATCGCTGTGCGGATCGCCTCTTCAAGTGGTTGCTCGGTGTCCGGATGGTCACGCAAAGCGCCGCGCAGGTCCGCCATATCTTCTTGTCCAAGGCACATAAACAGCTCGCCGGTACAGGTCAGGCGCACGCGGTTGCAGCTTTCGCAGAAGTTATGCGACATGGGCGTGATAAAGCCGATTTTTTGATCCGTTTCTTCCAGCCGCACATAGCGAGCGGGTCCGCCGGTGCGTTCGGCAAGATCAGTCACGGTATAGTGGTTTTCGTATTCCTTGCGCACGTCTTTCAGGGACCAGTACTGATCCAGGCGGTCTTCGTTGCCGATATCGCCCATCGGCATGACCTCAATCCATGTCAGGTCCATATCGCGCTCGGCGCACCATTTTGTAATGGTCGGCAGTTCTTCCTCGTTGAAGCCCTTCAGGGCCACAGCGTTGATCTTGATCCGCAGCCCGGCCTTTTGCGCGGCATCAATGCCGTTCAGCACCTGTTTGAGGCGTCCCCAGCGAGTGATCTGCGCGAACTTGTCTTCGTCCAGCGTATCCAACGAGATATTCACCCGGCGCACGCCCGCAGCATAGAGGTCTTCCGAAAAGCGATGCAGCTGCGAGCCATTTGTGGTCAGGGTCAGCTCCTTCAGCGCTCCGCTATCCAGATGGCGGGTCATGGCGTTGAAAAACGTCATGATGTTGCGGCGTACAAGCGGCTCACCCCCGGTGATGCGCAATTTTTCAACCCCCATGTTCACGAAGGTCGAACACATGCGGTCCAATTCCTCGAGCGTGAGCAGGTCTTTTTTGGGTAGGAATTTCATGTCCTCGGACATGCAGTATACGCAGCGGAAATCACAGCGATCCGTGACGGAAACGCGGAGGTAAGTGATGGCACGAGCGAACGGGTCGATAAGTGGAGCTGTCATGGTTCTTAACTAAAGCGGCGCAGGGCCTGCGGCAAGGGCGAACTGCGCTTTGCGCTGGTGCAGATGCGCGCAGGACGATAGGGTTCAGGGATGAAATATGCGCTTTTGGTTTTCTGTGTTTTCCTGGCAGGATGCGAGACGGTTCGGTCGACGTCCGATCGTTTGTTGAAGCGTGGCGATGCCACTGCCCAGCCTGAACCCGTTTCGGCAGATGAAACCCAAGTCGAAGAGGCAGCAGCCGACGACGAGCCTTTGCCCGCGACTGCCGCTGGATGGCTTGGGGCGAAAACGACCATTGCCAGTTTAGGCGATCCGACTACGCCGGGCCGGTGGTTGCGCACACCTCTGGTCGGTACCGAGTTTACCGGACGGGTGGTCGTTCCACGCACCGGGGCGCAAGCCTACATCACTCTGGTTCCCTCACCGGGACCGGAAGGTGGGGGCAGCCAGTTGTCTCTGGATGCCATGCGAGCTTTGTTGCTGCCGTTTGACGAATTAGTCGAGTTGGAAGTCTATTCCAACTGACCCCTGAGGTATTTCCCCGCTTCGCGACGGGCAAAGGGCTTCATTGCTTCTCCGTGCGCGTCCAGAAAGGCAACGACCCTGGGTGCATCGTGTTTCGACAGATCACGCAACCACCATGCGATTGCCTTTTGTATGAACCACTCCCGATCCGGGACATAGCCTGCGGCCCATTTCAAAATGCGGTCGCGGCGGTGCAGATCATCGACTTTGGGGTGGTTTTGCTTGGTCCATGGCAAAGTGGCCACCAAAACCGCGCGGCGCGTCCACATATGCTCGGAGGCCGTCCATGCTTCGACCTGATCCAGCCGGGATGGCTCTGCGGAAAGGCGTTTTTGCATCGCCATGCAAGCATGATCGGCGATCGCCCATGCGTCGAAGTCGGGCAACCAGCTTTGCAGCAAGTCCCAAACCGCGTCGTCTGATCGGATGCGCGCTTGTGTAAGTAATTTCGCGGCAGCAATACGGGCTTCGTGAATATTCGTCTGCCAAAGCGCATCTGCCAGAGCGACGCGATCCGACACAACCAGTTCTTGTCGCCAGCTTTTGGTCAAATCATTCAGAACCGGATTGGGCACGCCCAGATAGGGACGGTCCGCCTTGTGATAGGCGGCGGCCTGCTGCGCGCGCTCAGTGTCCGAAAATGTTTTGATCTGGTCCAGATATGTGGCGGCTTGCATCATTCGACGGTGACGGACTTCGCCAGATTGCGCGGCTGGTCCACATCCGTCCCCTTTGCCACGGCTGTGTGATAGGCCAGTAGTTGCGCCGGAACCGAATAGAGGATGGGCGCAAGGCTCGGGTGGATATGCGGCATTCGAATGGTGCTTTGCACCCCGTCCTTGGCCTCGGCGATGCCGTCATCGTCGGAAACGAGGATGACTTTACCTTTGCGCGCCATGACCTCTTGCATGTTCGACACCGTCTTGTCGAAAACCGCATCGCGCGGGGCCATCACCACCACAGGCATATGCTTGTCGATCAAGGCGATGGGCCCATGTTTCAGCTCACCTGATGCATAACCTTCGGCGTGTATATAGCTGATTTCTTTCAGTTTCAGTGCGCCTTCCATTGCCAATGGGAACATTAGGCCGCGACCCAGAAACAGAACGTCGCGCGCCTCGGACAGGCGTTGGGCAGCGGCGCGAATGGCATCGTTTTGCTCCAGCGCAGTGTTCAGCACAGATGGTAGGCCACGCAAGGCGGCGGCGTGATCGGTCAGTTCCTCGGGAGTCAGAGTGCCGCGATCAGCGGCCGCTTTCAGCGCCAGCATCAGCAACACGCTCAGCTGGCAGGTGAAGGCTTTGGTCGAGGCGACGCCGATCTCAACCCCCGCATGGATCGGCAGAGCAATATCGCTTTCCCGCGCGATCGAGCTTTCGGGAACATTGACCACCGAGACGATCTTGTCGGCCTTGCCCTCGCAATAGCGCAACGCGGCCAGCGTGTCGGCGGTTTCGCCCGACTGGCTGACGAACAGCGCTGCTGTGCGACCGGGAATGGGCGGTTCGCGATAGCGGAACTCGCTGGCGATATCGACCTCGACAGGGATTTGCGCCAGTTGTTCAAACCAGTATTTCGCGGTCAGGCAGGCGTAGAAAGCGGTGCCGCAGGCGACCATGGTCAGACGGTCCAGCTTGGTGAAGTCCAGATCGCCGGGCAGGGTGATCTCGTCCCCGCCGGTGCGCAGATAGGATCGGATCGCCTCGGCCACAACGACGGGTTGCTCGGCAATTTCTTTGGCCATGAAATGCTTGTGCCCGCCCTTATCGGCGCGGGATTGGTCGATCTTGATCTGGCGGAGCTCACGATTGACCAATTCACCGGCTTCGTTGCGGATCTCCAGCGAGGTGCGGGTCAGCACGGCGCGGTCACCCTCTTCAAGATAGGTGATACGGTCGGTCAGCGGGGCCAGCGCGATGGCGTCCGAACCTACAAACATCTCGCCATCCCCGTGCCCGATGGCCAGCGGCGAGCCCTTTCGCGCCGCGACGATCAGGTCATCTTGCCCATCAAACAGGAATGCCAGTGCAAAGGCACCCTGTAGGCGGTCGATGGTTTTGAATGCGGCGTCAACCGGCGACAGGCCCGTATTCAGGAAATGCTCGGCCATGAGGGCGACGGTTTCGGTGTCGGTTTCGGTGACGAAATCGACGCCATGTTCTGCCAGTTCGGCCCTTAATTCGCGGTAGTTTTCCACGATTCCGTTATGAACCACGGCCACGGGGCCCGCCTGATGCGGGTGCGCATTCGTGACCGAGGGCACGCCATGGGTGGCCCAGCGGGTATGGCCGATACCCGATTTACCGGGCAAGGGGTCATGTACCAGCAAATCGCTGAGGTTCACCAGCTTGCCCACGGCCCGTCTGCGTCCCAACGCGCCGTTGTTCACGGTCGCAATCCCGGCGCTGTCATAACCGCGATATTCAAGGCGCTTCAGCGCCTCGACCAGAATGGGGGCGACCTCGTGTTCGCCCAATACGCCTACGATACCACACATGGGTCAGGCTCCTTTATCGCGGCGAGCCTTCTTCGCCTTGAGCATTTCAAAAAGTTTGCGTGCATAGCCGGGTTTGTTGTCCTGCTTGGCGCGCGCCACGGCTAGTGCGTCTGGTTCCACGTTGCGCGTGACCACCGTGCCGGTCGCCGTCATCGCCCCGTCACCCACGGTCACTGGGGCAACCAGCATGGTGTTTGATCCGATGAAGACATTCTCACCAATCGTCGTCTTGTGCTTCATCACCCCGTCATAGTTACAGGTGATCGTACCCGCTCCGATATTTGTTGCGGCGCCAACGGAGGCATCCCCGATATAGCTAAGATGATTGACCTTAGCCCCTTCGGCGATCTCGGCATTCTTGATTTCGACGAAATTTCCGATGTGTGTGTTCTCGGCCAGTTCCGCGCCGGGGCGCAGGCGGGCGTAGGGGCCGACGATAGCTCCGCGGCTGACATGGCAGCCTTCCAGATGCGAAAACGCGCGGATCGTCGCGCCACTTTCGACGGTTACGCCGGGGCCGAAGACCACGTTGGGCTCGATCACCGTGTCCCGCCCAATGATCGTATCGGCGGCCAGATAAACGGCTTCGGGGGCCATCAGCGTGACGCCCAGATCCAGAAGCTCAGCGCGGGCACGAACTTGGAAGACATCATCGGCGGCCGCCAGATCCGCACGTGAATTCACACCCAGCGTCTGCGCCTCGTCACAGGCAACGGCGGTGACTTTCAGATCCCGGCTGCGGGCGATCTCGACCACGTCGGTCAGGTAGTATTCCTCGGACGCGTTGTCATTGCCCACCGCGTCAATCAGCGAAAACAACGTCTGCGCGTCACAGGCCAAAAGTCCAGAATTGCAGAAGCTTATCGCGCGTTCCTCATCCGAGGCATCCTTGTATTCAACGATCCGTTCCAGCGTGTCGCCCTGCATGACAAGGCGGCCGTAGCGAGCGGGATCGGCGGCCTCGAACCCCAGAATGACCAAATCATTCTGTGCGCGTGCCTCGATCATCCGTTCCAGCGTGTCGGGCTGCAGAAACGGCGTGTCACCGTAAAGGATAACCACGTCGCCTTCGAACCCCTCCAGCGCGGGGCGGGCCTGGGCGACGGCATGGGCGGTGCCCAACTGCTCTTCCTGCTCGGCGATCTGCGCGGTCTCATCTTCGGCTGTGGCGACTTTGGCGACGGCCTCGGACCCATGGCCGGTGACGATCACGGTGCGTTCGGGCGACAGCACGGCCCCGGCACGCATGGCATGGACCAGCATCGGGGTTTGCGCGATGGGATGCAGAACTTTGGGGATATCCGAATTCATCCGGGTGCCTTTTCCGGCGGCAAGGATGACAAGGGCGGTGCTCATGAATTCGTTTTCTCTTTGTGTTTTGTTGGCGACCGTTTTATCCGCTGGGTGCAAAGGCGCAAGCGGTTCGGGCATCAAACTAGATTGCCGTTTGCAACACGACGTGGCGAAAACCCGCCGAGGCAGGAGGCTTTATGCGTACCGTAATCTTCGATCTGGATGGAACTTTGGCGGATACATCCGGCGATCTGCTAGAGGCCGCGAACCATTGCTTTCGTCATATGGGCCATGGCGACGTGCTGATCCACGGGCAGGACGCGGGCGTCGCGCTGCGGGGTGGCCGGATGATGTTGACCCACGGGTTGAAGCGCGTTGGAGCATTCGAAGAGCAGACCATTTCGGACTATTACCCGATGTTGCTGGAGGCCTATGCGCAGGCCATCGACACCCACACCACCTTCTATCCCGGCGCGTTGGACGCGGTCGAGGCGCTGAAAGCGGCCGGTTACGGCGTGGGCATCTGCACCAACAAGCCCGAGGCGCTGGCGCATCAGTTGCTGTCACAGATGGGAGTGCGGGATCAGTTCGCCGCTCTGGTCGGGGCGGATACGTTGCCTGTGCGCAAACCCGACCCCGAACCGTTGCGTGAGGCAGCGCGGCGGGCAGGTGGCCATCCAGACCTGTGTGTTCTGATCGGCGACTCCGATACCGACCGGAATACGGCAAAGGCGGCGGGCGTGCCTTCGGTTCTGGTTACATTCGGCCCTTCTGGTGACGATATGGCCGCGCTGGAGCCCGAGGCGTTGCTGCATCATTTCGATGATCTGCCCCGCGTGGTCGAGGGGTTGATCGGTGCGGCGGCTTAGTCTCTTGACCCAAGCGGGCGTGAGGACCAGAACAGAGCCATGACCGAGATATTCACTGGCAGCTTCACCCAGCAGGAATCCATCCCCGAAGAGGCGGTCGAGGCCGCGCTCGCTGTACTGCGCCATGGGCGGTTGCACCGATATAACGTGGTGCCCGGAGAACTGGGTGAAACCGCGCTGCTGGAGCAGGAATTCGCGGCGCAGATGGGGGCGAAATACTGTCTGGCGGTATCCTCGGGCGGATATGCGCTGGCCACCGCCCTGCGCGCAGTCGGCGTGCAGCCGGGCGATCCGGTGCTGACCAATGCTTTCACGCTGGCGCCGGTGCCGGGGTCAATCGCCTCGGTCGGGGCGCGTCCGGTGTTCGTGGGCGTGACCGAAGGGTTGGTGATTGATCTGGACGATCTTGAAGCCAAGCTGGATCAGGCGCGAGTGCTGATGCTCAGCCATATGCGCGGGCATCTGTGTGACATGGACCGGCTAATGCAGATGTGCGACGCCGCTGGAGTGATCGTGATCGAGGACTGCGCCCATACGATGGGGGCAGCGTGGCGCGGGCAATTGTCTGGGCGGCAGGGGGCCATCGGATGCTATTCCTGCCAGACCTACAAGCATGTGAACTCGGGTGAGGGCGGCTTGCTGGTCACCGATGATGAGGAACTGGCGGCCAAGGCCACGATGCTGTCGGGATCCTATATGCTCTATGAACGTCATCTGGCCGCGCCGGGGCCGGAAGTGTTCGAGCGGATCAAATATACCACTCCCAACGTTTCCGGGCGGATGGATAACCTGCGGGCGGCGATCCTGCGGCCTCAGCTACGCGATCTGGACCGGCAAGTTTCGCGCTGGAACGAACGCTATGACGAGATCGAGGCCGGACTGCGCGACACACCGGGCCTGACGATTGTCGAACGGCCCGAAGGTGAGACCTATGTCGGCTCGTCCATTCAGTTCCTGCTGCTGGACTGGTCGCCCGAGCGTATTGCCGAGGTGATCCGCCGCTGCGCCGTGCGCGGGGTCGAATTGAAGTGGTTCGGCGGAGCCGAGCCCACCGGGTTTACCTCGCGCTATGACAGTTGGCGCTATGCGGACAGCGCGCCATTGCCCGCCAGCGACCGGGTTTTGGCCGGGATCATGGATATGCGGGTGCCGCTGACGTTCTCGCTGGAGGATTGCCGCCTGATCGCGCGGATCATCCGGGCCGAGGTCGGTGCGGTCTATCAGTCTTAATCCAATCGAGTGCGCCTGCAGCGCACGCTCTATGTAAACACAGCGCCGCCCTGACGGGTCGGCGCTGTGTTTGTGTGTGGCCGTCGTTGACGCTGAAAGGATTCGCTGATAGTTATTTGAACAACCGTTCATTAATGCGAGGGGAGGAAATCGCAGATGTTCACGGCCACCATGCAGTTTGACCTGGGCGAGGATGTAAACGCCCTTCGGGAATCGGTGCATCGCTGGGCTCAGGAGCGGGTCAAGCCGATGGCCGCCGAGATTGACGCCACGAATGCCTTCCCAAATGCGCTATGGCGAGAGATGGGTGATCTGGGGCTGCTGGGAATTACGGTGCCTGAGGAATATGGCGGGGTGGGGATGTCCTATCTGGCGCATACCGTCGCCGTTGAAGAGGTAGCGCGGGCGTCGGCCTCTGTTTCGTTGTCCTACGGGGCGCATTCGAATCTGTGCGTCAATCAGATCAAGCTGAACGGAACCGATGAACAAAAGGCGAAATACCTGCCACGTCTGGTTTCCGGCCAGCATGTGGGGGCGCTTGCCATGTCCGAGGCGGGTGCCGGATCGGATGTGGTGTCGATGAAGCTGCGCGCGGAAAAGCGCAACGATCACTACCGGCTGAATGGCAGCAAATACTGGATCACCAACGGGCCGGATGCAGATACTTTGGTCGTCTATGCAAAGACGGACCCCGAAGCCGGATCGAAGGGGATTACCGCCTTTCTGATCGAGAAGGAAATGACGGGGTTCTCGACGTCTCCCCATTTCGACAAGCTGGGGATGCGCGGATCGAACACGGCTGAGTTGATCTTCGAAAATGTCGAGGTGCCTTTCGAAAACGTGTTGGGCGAAGAGGGCAAGGGTGTTGCCGTTTTGATGTCCGGTCTGGATTATGAACGCGTGGTTCTAGCCGGGATCGGAACCGGGATCATCGCGGCCTGTCTGGATGAAATCATGCCGTACCTGGCCGAGCGCAAACAGTTCGGCAAACCCATCGGCAGCTTTCAGTTGATGCAGGGCAAAATCGCCGACATGTACACCGCGATGAACTCTGCGCGGGCCTATGTGTACGAGGTTGCCAAGGCCTGTGACCGGGGTGACGTGACTCGTCAGGATGCTGCGGCGTGCTGTCTTTACGCGTCAGAGCAGGCGATGACGCAGGCGCATCAGGCTGTTCAGGCGATGGGCGGGGCCGGGTTCCTGTCGGATTCAGCGGTCAGCCGGATATTCCGTGACGCGAAGCTGATGGAGATTGGTGCGGGAACCAGCGAAATCCGTCGGATGCTGATCGGGCGGGAAATGATGAACGAAATGCTCTGATAGAAAAACGCCCCGCAATCCGGGTGATTGCAGGGCGTTGGAATTGAAGGATCAGAAGCGATGGACGTAGGATACGCCAACCAGCCAGGGATCGATTTCGGCTTCGCCAATGTCGACGCCATCCAGTTTGACGTCCGAGTCGATGTCGAACCAGCGCACGTTCAGGCGCACGGCGCCTTTCTCGGTGATCTGATAGTCGATACCGGCCTGCAGCGAGACGCCGAACGAGTTGTCGATGTCGAGGTCGCCATTGCCCAGCGGCGTCTTCTCGTCAAAGAAGATGGTATAGTTCAGACCCGCACCAACATAGGGTTTCCACGCACTGCCGGTGTCGAAGTGGTAGTTCAGCGACAGGGTGGGCGGCAGGTGTTTGGTGCTGGCCAGATCGGTGCCGCCAAGCGCGATGTTGTGGTTGAACGGCGTTGCGGCGAGCAATTCGATGCCCAGATTGTCACGGATGAAGTACTCGACAGTGAAGATGGCGCTGACGTCGGAATCGATGTCGGCATCCAGCCCGGCCAGTGTGCCGTTGTCGGATTTCGGGTTCAGATACCCGGCACCGATACCAACGGTCCAGTCACCCTGGTTCTGGGCAAATGCGGGGGCGGCCAGCGCGACAAGCGCAGTGGAGAGGGTCAAAGCGGCGAGTTTTTTGGTCATTTTACAGCCTTTGAATTTGTTGATGAGGCGTTCTTGCCCGCCTTTCGGGGCGCAAACTCTGATCTGTGTCAAATTTCTGTGACCCGCGAAAATTCGCGACGCCGGGTAACTTCGTTGAAAACAAAGGATGATGAATATGCGTCCCGCTGAGCGCATACCTGGGTTGCTGACAGAAGGGGGGTGGGACGTGCCTCAGCGCCTCAACATGGCGTTGCAATGCTTGTCGCAACCCGACGACCAAACAGCAATCATCGACCTCACCGCCGCAGAAGGCCAGGGTGTCAGTTTTGGGGTGCTGCGACAAATGACGGATGGTTTGGCCCGGGTTCTTGCGCAGCAGGTACAGCCCGGCGATCGCATAGGGGTTCTGCTAAGCCAATCCCCTTGGTGCGCAGCGGCACATCTAGCGATTTGGAAGCTGGGCGCGATATCCGTGCCTTTGTTCAAACTGTTCCAGCAGGACGCGTTGGCCTCGCGCATTGGCGACTCGGGCGTGCAGATCGTGCTGACGGATGAGGAGGGTGCGGCGCTGCTGGCCAATCTGGCGCGGCCCGTTCTGGTGGATCAGATTGCGCCATCAAACGAGCCACTGCCCTTTGCTGATACCGGCCCCGAAGACCCTGCCGTGCTGATCTATACCTCGGGCACCACTGGCAGCCCCAAGGGCGCGCTGCACGGGCATCGGGTACTGACGGGGCATCTACCGGGCGTCTCGATCAGTCACAACCACCTGCGCGACGGTGACTGCCTGTGGACCCCCGCTGACTGGGCTTGGATCGGGGGATTGTTTGATGTGCTGATGCCCGGTCTGGCGCTAGGCATCCCCGTGGTCGCCGCGCGGCTTGAGAAGTTCACGCCCGAGGCCTGCGCCGATGTGGTCGCGCGTGGCGGCGTGCGCAACGTGTTCTTTCCGCCCACCGCGCTGCGGATGCTGAAAGCGGCGGATCAGGCCATCCCCGGCCTGCGCTCGGTCGCCTCGGGCGGTGAGCCTCTGGGGGCCGAAATGTTGGCCTGGGGGCAGCAGGCGTTCGGTTTGACGATCAACGAATTCTACGGCCAGACCGAATGCAACATGGTCGTGTCTTCTTGCGCCGAGGATTTCCCGGTGCGCCCCGGTTGTATTGGTAAACCGGTGTCGGGGCATGAGGTAGCGGTGATCGACGAGGATGGCCATCCGACCGATGACGAGGGCGACGTGGCCATCCGGCGTGGCTCGGCTTCGATGCTGTTGGAATATTGGAAACGACCCGAGGAGACCGCGCAGAAATTCCGCGGCGACTGGCTGATCACCGGCGACCGTGGCGTGTGGGAGGGCGAGTACCTACGCTTCGTGGGGCGCGATGACGACGTGATCACTTCAGCCGGATACCGGATCGGCCCCGCTGAGATCGAGGACTGCCTGCTGACCCATCCGGCGGTGGCGACAGTGGGTGTGGTCGGCAAACCCGACAAGCTACGGACCGAGATCGTGAAGGCCTATGTGGTGTTGAAACCGGGGGTCGAAGCGTCGGGCGCAGAGTTGCAGGCGTGGGTCAAGGAGCGGCTGGCGCAATATTCCTACCCACGCGAGGTGGCGTTTTTGGAGGAGTTGCCGATGACGGTGACGGGGAAGGTAATCCGGAAGGAATTGAAGGTGCGGGCGGCGAGGGAGGTTGAAAGTGGCTGCTGATACTTTTCCAAACCGTCTGAATTGGCTGATCTGGCAAGCTATTCGGCATCCTTACATGACTAAGTGTCCCGTATGCGCTGCCAAAATTTCACAGAATATGTTGTTCAAAGCTCTCCGCCGAAGCAAACGCTTGGGCAAAAAGGAAGGGGCGGCATGCCCATCATGTAACACTATTTTGCAGTTTGAGAGAGGGCGCCGTTACAACTTTGTTCTAATTCTAAGCGTTTTCATGTTTGTGTTCGGTGGTGGTGTTGGCGCGGTTTTTTTCTCACAGTTTGGCGCAACCAGCTATTTTCACGAAGCGAGAGGAGGCGTTGAACCGAATTTCCTCGGCTTCTTATTGTTGATTATCCTGTTCGCTTACGCAGCAGCCGCGATGACGTGCAAATTGCTTAAAGTAGAGGCCATCGAATGAGAGCTTTCGCTGATCAGGTCGCCGTTCATCTCTTGTCCTTCGGCGAGAAACTTAGAAGTAGCCTGATATCTAGGACCTTTGTGCCCGCTGCACCTCAGGAGGATCAATGAAACTCACGTCCAAAGCCATGCCCGCCTCTGAGGGCTTCAAGGCAAACCGCGCGGCCCACCTCGACGCCCTCGCGCAAATCTCAACAGCTGCCGAGGCCGCCCGCATGGGCGGCGGTGAGAAATCCCGCGCGCGGCATGAATCCCGGGGCAAGATGCTCCCCCGGCGCAGGGTGGCGAACCTGCTGGACGCGGGGTCTCCGTTTCTGGAAATCGGCGCGACGGCTGCGCATGGGATGTATGGCGATGCCGCGCCCTGTGCCGGGGTGATCGCGGGTATTGGCCGGGTGCAGGGGCGCGAGGTCATGGTGGTGTGCAACGACGCCACCGTGAAGGGCGGCACCTACTATCCAATGAGCGTCAAGAAACACCTGCGGGCACAGGAGATTGCCGAGGAAAACCATCTGCCCTGCATCTATCTGGTCGATAGTGGCGGTGCGAACCTGCCCAATCAGGATGAGGTTTTCCCGGACCGCGACCACTTTGGCCGCATCTTCTATAATCAGGCGCGGATGAGCGCCAAGGGGATTGCTCAGATCGCGGTGGTGATGGGGTCGTGCACGGCAGGCGGGGCTTATGTGCCCGCGATGTCGGATGTGACGATCATCGTCAAGGAACAGGGCACGATCTTTCTGGCCGGTCCGCCTCTGGTCAAGGCCGCAACGGGCGAGGTGGTCAGCGCCGAGGATCTGGGCGGTGGTGACGTACATACGCGTCTGTCCGGCGTGGCGGACTATCTGGCCGAGGATGATGCGCATGCACTGGCTTTGGCGCGCCGAGCCGTAGGGTCGCTGAACCTGCGCAAACCGCAGACGGTGGATTGGGCCAACCCTGAGGACCCGGCCTATGACCCAGAGGAAATCCTCGGGGTTGTGCCTGCCGATCTGCGCACGCCCTATGATATCCGCGAGGTGATTGCGCGGCTGGTCGATGGCTCGCGCTTCGATGAGTTCAAGCCGCGCTTCGGGGAAACGCTGGTAACCGGCTTTGCTCATGTTAAAGGCTGCCCGGTTGGGATCATCTCCAATAACGGCGTGCTGTTTTCCGAGGCGGCGCAGAAGGGCGCGCATTTTGTCGAGCTGTGTTCTCAGCGTCGCATCCCGCTGGTGTTCCTGCAGAACATTACCGGGTTTATGGTCGGCCGCAAATACGAGAACGAGGGCATCGCGCGGCACGGGGCCAAGATGGTGACGGCGGTGGCGACGACCTCGGTGCCGAAGGTCACAATGTTGGTGGGAGGCTCGTTCGGCGCGGGGAACTACGGCATGGCAGGGCGGGCGTATCAGCCGCGTTTTCTGTGGACCTGGCCGAATTCCCGGATTTCCGTGATGGGCGGGGAGCAGGCTGCGGGCGTTCTGGCCGCCGTCAAGCGCGATGGGATCGAGCGGCAGGGCGGCACATGGTCGACCGAGGAAGAGGCCGAATTCAAACGCCCGACCTTGGACATGTTCGAAGAGCAATCGCATCCGCTTTATGCCTCGGCGCGGCTTTGGGATGACGGCATCATCGACCCGCGCAAATCGCGCGATGTGTTGGCCTTGTCGCTGAGTGCGGCGTTGAACGCTCCGATCGAGGAGACACGCTTTGGCGTGTTCAGGATGTAAAATGGTCGATCTGGAAAAACTGAAATCCCGCTACCCCGGTGCGCAGACCTTCAAGTTTGGAGACAACGCAACGCTGAGCGCCGAGTTGTTGGCGTTGGTGCGCGCAGGAAAGAAAACCGCGACCTGCGGCGCGTTGCGGGATTACCCCGAGGACAGTGCGGACACGCCGGTTGTAGGGCGCAGGGACATCGCTTTGGAATGGGACGACCGACCGGCGCTGGTGATCGAAACGGTCGAAGTTTCGATCTGCCGCTATTGCGATGTGACCGAGGAATTTGCTTTGGCCGAAGGCGAGAATGAGACGCTTGAGGGGTGGCGCGCAGATCACCGCCGGTACTTTGAACGAAATGGCGGGTTCGAGCCGGAAATGGAGTTGCTCTGTGAGCGATTCCGGTTGGTCGAAGATCTGACGGTTGAGGGGTAAGTCATGTTCAACAAAATCCTGATTGCCAACCGAGGTGAGATTGCTTGCCGGGTGATCGCGACAGCTCAGAAGATGGGTGTGGCCTGCGTTGCGGTTTATTCTGATGTGGACGCCTCGGCCAAGCATGTGCAGATGGCGGATGAGGCTGTGCATATCGGTGGCGCGGCTCCGGCGGAGAGTTATCTGAAGGGCGACACGATCATTCAGGCGGCGCTCGACACTGGAGCGCAGGCGATCCATCCGGGATACGGGTTTCTGTCCGAGAACCCCGATTTCGTCGATGCGGTTGAGGCGGCTGGGCTGACCTTCATCGGGCCATCGGCGGATGCGATCCACAAGATGGGCCTCAAGGATGCTGCCAAAGTCTTGATGGAACAGGCGGGCGTGCCCGTCGTGCCGGGCTATCATGGCGACAATCAGGATGCCGAGCATTTGGCAGCCGCCGCAGAAACCGTCAGCTATCCGGTGCTGATCAAGGCGGTCGCGGGCGGCGGCGGCAAGGGCATGCGGCTGGTTGAACGTGCCGAAGATTTTTCAGAAGCGCTGGACAGCGCGCGTGGCGAGGCGCGCACCGCTTTTGGCAACGACGCCGTTCTGGTCGAGAAATTCGTCTCCAAACCGCGCCATATCGAGGTGCAGGTTTTCGGCGACGGCACCCATGCGGTTCATCTGTTCGAACGCGATTGCTCGTTGCAGCGGCGGCACCAGAAGGTGATCGAAGAGGCTCCGGCACCCGGTATGACGGCTGAAATGCGCGAAGCGATGGGGCAGGCCGGTGTACGCGCCGCCGAGGCGATTGGCTATAAGGGCGCGGGTACGGTTGAATTCATCGTTGATGCCTCGGACGGGCTGCGGCCGGATCGGTTCTGGTTCATGGAGATGAACACGCGCCTGCAGGTGGAACATCCTGTGACCGAGGCGATTACCGGGGTTGATCTGGTGGAATGGCAGTTGCGCGTGGCGGCGGGCGAGACGCTGCCGAAACAGCAGGGTGACCTTTCTATATCGGGTCACGCATTCGAGGCGCGGCTGTATGCCGAGGACGTGCCCAAAGGCTTTCTGCCTGCGACAGGGACGTTGACGCATCTGCACTTCCCGGCGCTCTGCCGGGCCGACAGCGGTGTGAGGGCAGGGGATACGATCAGTCCTTGGTATGACCCTATGATTGCCAAGGTCATCGTCCACGGCCCTACGCGCGACATTGCGCTGGAACAGTTACACCGTGCGTTGCGTCAGACCGAGGTCGCGGGCACTGTAACCAACCTTGCCTTTCTTGGCGCGCTGACGCGCCATCAAGGGTTCGCGTCGGGTGATGTGGATACCGGGCTGATCGGGCGTGATCTGGATGGGTTGGTTCAGACCTCGGCAACCTCAACGCGTGCTGCAGTTGCGGCGGCCATGACCGCTGCGGGTTTGGTGGACACATCTGAGGAGGCTGGGTTCTCGCTTTGGGCGCCTCTGCACCGTGCCGTTCCGCTTATGGCGGCTGATGTGATTGATTTGGATGTGCAGGTCGAAGGTCCGAACCGGCAGGTCTGGCACATCGGCAACGAGACGATTCTGGCCGAACGTAGCGCGGGCGACTGGACTATCGGCGGTGCAGCTATGCCGCGCGTTTCGGTCGCTGTTTCCAAGATCACGGTATTCGAGGGTTATGGCCAGGTGTTCGAGATGATCGACCCGCTGGACCGCGATACCAGCGCCATTGGCAATACCAATCTGATCGAGGCCCCGATGCCCGGTCTGGTCAAGGCGGTCTTTGCGCAGTCTGGGCAGGCTGTGGCCGAGGGCGACCGGTTGGCCATCCTTGAGGCTATGAAGATGGAGCATTCGTTGCTGGCAGCCCGCGATGGCGTCGTGGCCGAAGTGCTGGTCGAGGCGGGCGCTCAGGTCGAGGCCGGGGCCGCACTGGTCCGGCTGGAGGAGGAATGATCTGTTCCTGCCGCCTCAGCCGTGGCACAGTTGGATCAACAGCTTAGCGGAGGAGTAAGATGGGCGATCGGGTCGAGATATTCGAAGTGGGGCCGCGCGACGGGCTGCAGAACGAGCAGCGGCAAATCCCAGTTGCGGAAAAAGTCGCTCTGGTCGATTGCCTGAGCCGAGCCGGGTTCAACCGGATCGAGGTGGCCAGCTTTGTCTCGCCCAAATGGGTGCCGCAGATGGCAGGCAGTGCCGAGGTGCTGGCCGGGATCAGCCGGGCCGATGGTATCCGCTATGCTGCGCTGACACCGAATATGCGCGGGTACGAGGACGCGCTGGCCGCCAAAGCCGATGAGATTGCAGTGTTTGCCTCGGCGTCCGAGGGGTTCTCGAAGGCCAATATCAACGCGACGATTGCGGAATCCATTGAACGCTTCACACCCATACTGGAGGCCGCGCGCCGTATCGACCTGCCGGTGCGGGGCTATGTGTCCTGCGTGACCGACTGCCCCTATGACGGTCCGACCTCGCCCGAAAAGGTGGCCGAGGTGGCCGACACATTGTTCGCGCTGGGCTGCTATGAGATCTCGCTGGGCGACACGATCGGGCAGGGGACGCCTGACACAATCGCTCATATGCTTTTGGCCGTGCGCGAACGGGTGCCTGTGACGCGTTTGTCGGGGCATTTTCATGACACCACGGGACGTGCCATCGACAATATCGACGCAGCTCTGGCGCTTGGTGTGCGGACATTCGATTCGGCGGTCGGCGGTCTGGGAGGGTGCCCTTATGCGCCGGGGGCGGCAGGGAATGTCGCCACTGAATCTGTAGTCGCCCATCTTGATCGGCTAGGATATCAGACGGGCATTGATGTCGCGATCGTGGAAGAGGCCGCCCAGATGGCGCGCGCCATGCGAGCGGAATAAACGATGTTCGAAACGATTTCGGTTACGAATGATACGCGCGGTGTTGCCACTCTGACGCTGAACCGCCCCGGCAAGCATAATGCCATGTCGGCGCAGATGATCTCCGAACTGACGCAAGCGGCAGGGCAGTTGGGGGCGGACGACTCGGTGCGGGTTGTGGTCCTGACTGGCGCGGGCAAGAGCTTTTGTGCCGGTGGTGATCTGGGCTGGATGCAGGATCAGATGGCAGCCGCCCCCGAAACGCGGTTCACCGAGGCGCGCAAGCTGGCCGAGATGCTGCAGGCGCTGAATACACTGCCGAAACCTCTGATCGGGGCGCTGCAGGGCAATGCGTTCGGGGGCGGTGTTGGGCTGGCCGCGGTCTGTGATGTGGCCATCGGGGTCGACACATTGACCATGGGGCTGACCGAAACGCGGCTTGGGCTGATCCCGGCCACGATTGGTCCGTATGTCATCGCGCGCATGGGCGAGGCACGGTCGCGGCGGGTTTTTATGTCTGCACGCCTTTTCGATGCCAGTGAGGCGGTTGAGCTTGGTTTGTTGGCGAAAGTGGTTGCAGCCGTCGATTTGCCCGAGGCGGTCGAAGCCGAAGTGACCCCCTATTTGGCCTGCGCGCCGGGTGCTGTCGCTTCGGCCAAGGGATTGGTACGTGATTTGGGGCCAAGAATAGATGACACGGTAATCGACCAGACGATCCGCGCTTTGGTTGGCCGTTGGGAAACCCACGAGGCCAAAGAGGGAATCGCCGCCTTTTTCGAGAAACGAAAACCAACCTGGATTAGTAAGGATTAGACAATAGCCGTCGTGCCATGGTGATAGGAATCACTCTTCCGGAATAACCTTTGATGGCAAGCAGATATTTCACGCCCTGCGCGTTTGTGTTCGGTTGACCCTCTGACCCGGCAGGGATAGAGAATGTCCAGTCAACACGCCAATTGACGGCGCACCCTTTGGGGGCATGCGCAGGAAAGGAGCTTTACGTGGAAGACCTGCTGCGGGAGTACCTCCCGATTCTGGTGTTTCTGGCCGTTGCCGTGGGCCTTGGAATCGTCCTGATTCTGGCCGCTGTGGTTCTGGCTGTCCGCAATCCCGACCCCGAAAAGGTCAGCGCATATGAATGTGGCTTCAACGCCTTTGACGATGCGCGGATGAAGTTTGATGTCCGGTTCTATCTGGTCTCGATTCTTTTCATCATCTTCGATCTGGAAATCGCGTTCCTTTTCCCATGGGCCGTGGGCTTTAAAGACATCAGCGATGTGGGCTTCTGGTCCATGATGGTGTTCCTGGGCGTTCTGACCATTGGCTTTGCCTATGAATGGAAGAAAGGGGCCTTGGAATGGGAGTGATGACGGGTGCAAACACCGCCGGCGTCGATAAAGAAGTCGCCACCCAGGCCCTGAATGCCGAGTTGCAGGACAAAGGTTTCCTGCTGACCTCGACCGAGGACATTATCAACTGGGCGCGCACCGGATCGTTGCACTGGATGACATTCGGTCTGGCCTGTTGTGCTGTTGAGATGATGCACACCTCGATGCCGCGCTACGATGCGGAACGGTTCGGCATCGCGCCGCGTGCGTCCCCACGTCAGTCGGACGTGATGATCGTGGCCGGGACGCTGACCAACAAGATGGCCCCGGCGCTGCGCAAAGTTTACGATCAGATGCCCGAGCCGCGTTATGTGATCTCGATGGGGTCCTGCGCCAATGGGGGCGGGTACTACCACTATTCCTATTCTGTCGTGCGCGGTTGCGACCGCATCGTTCCGGTGGATATCTACGTGCCTGGCTGTCCTCCGACCGCTGAGGCGTTGCTTTATGGCCTGATGCAGTTGCAACGCAAAATCCGCCGCACCGGCACGATTGTGCGCTGAAGGAGAGGGTGAATGAGCGAAGCACTCAAAGAACTCGGCGCACAGCTGGAACTCAAGCGCACTGATTGCGTTTTGTCCTGGGACGTGACTCATGGCGAACTGAACGTGGATGTGGCCCCGTCGAACCTGGTTGAATTCGTCGAATTCCTGAAGTCCGACCCGAATTGCAAGTTCTCGTCTCTGGTCGATATCACCGGCGTCGATTACCCGGAGCGCGCCAAGCGGTTCGATGTGGTTTACCACTTCCTGTCCATGTACCAGAATCAGCGGATCCGCCTGCGGGTGTCGATCCGCGAGGAAGACATGGTGCCTTCGATCGTCGATGTTCACCCCTCGGCCAACTGGTTCGAACGTGAGGTGTTCGACATGTTCGGCATCTTATTCTCGGGTCACCCCGATCTGCGGCGCATCCTGACCGACTACGGTTTCCGCGGCTATCCGCTGCGCAAGGATTTCCCGACAACGGGCTATACCGAGGTTCGTTATGACGAGGCCGAAAAGCGCGTCGTTTATGAGCCGGTGAGCTTGGTACAGGAATACCGGCAGTTCGATTTCATGTCCCCATGGGAAGGTGCGAATTACATTCTGCCGGGGGATGAAAAACAGGAGTAACCGTCATGCTCGAGTTCCTGATCTGGATAATTCTGGTGGTCGCAACGGTCGTACCGATGATCAAGCTGCTGCCGCATTTCGGGATCAACAAGAACTGGGCGTTTGCCTGCATTATCTCTCCGGCTGTGATTGTCCTGTTGTGGATGATGGCCATGAAGCTGCAAGAGATGGAGCGACGCTGACATGATGGGCGAATTGATCATTTTGGGCGCTTTGGGCGTCTTGCTTGCAGGGGCCGCAGCCAAGGCGGCTGAGGCCGAAAAGGTCCGGGTTCGGGCCGAAGCAAAGAAGAAACGAGGGCGTTGATGGACGGCTCAAGATACGATGACGGCAGCACAGACGCGCTGAGCGGAGAACAGAAGATCCGCAACTTTAACATTAACTTCGGCCCGCAACACCCTGCGGCGCACGGAGTTTTGCGTCTGGTTCTTGAGCTTGACGGCGAGATTGTCGAGCGTTGCGACCCGCATATCGGTCTGCTGCACCGTGGTACTGAGAAGCTGATGGAAAGCCGGACGTATCTGCAGAACCTGCCGTATTTCGACCGTCTGGATTACGTGGCACCTAT
The DNA here is from genome assembly GCF_057221005.1 of Ruegeria sp. HKCCD7628. Lineage (NCBI taxonomy): Bacteria > Pseudomonadati > Pseudomonadota > Alphaproteobacteria > Rhodobacterales > Roseobacteraceae > Ruegeria > Ruegeria sp. HKCCD7628. The sequence continues at coordinate 99,305 of NZ_JBWVBA010000010.1, read as the reverse complement.
GAACCAGGAACATGCCTGGTGTCTGGCCATTGAAAAACTGACCGGGGTTGAGGTGCCGCGCCGTGGCTCGCTGATCCGGGTTCTGTATTCCGAGATCGGGCGCATCCTGAACCACTTGCTGAACGTGACCACGCAGGCGATGGACGTGGGCGCACTGACGCCGCCGCTCTGGGGTTTTGAGGAACGCGAAAAGCTGATGGTGTTTTATGAGCGTGCTTGCGGAGCCCGCCTGCACTCGGCCTATTTCCGCCCCGGAGGTGTCCATCAGGACCTGCCGCCCGAACTGCTGGATGATATGGAGGCGTGGAGTCACGAATTCCCCGCCGTTCTGGACGACATCGACGGCCTGTTGACCGAAAACCGCATCTTTAAACAGCGCAACGCCGATATTGGCGTTGTGACTGAGGATGACATTCAGAAATACGGCTTCTCCGGCGTGATGGTGCGCGGATCGGGTCTGGCCTGGGATTTGCGCCGCGCGCAGCCCTATGAATGCTATGACGAGTTCGATTTTCAGATCCCCGTCGGCAAGAACGGCGACTGCTATGACCGCTATCTGGTGCGAATGGAAGAGATGCGTCAGTCACTGCTGATCATCCGCCAAGCCATCGCCAAAATCCGCGAATGCCCGGGTGACGTGCTGGCGCGCGGCAAGATCACCCCGCCGAAACGCTCGGACATGAAGACCTCGATGGAAAGCCTGATCCATCACTTCAAACTGTATACCGAAGGCTTCCACGTCCCTGCGGGCGAGGTTTACGCCGCCGTCGAAGCCCCCAAGGGTGAGTTCGGCGTCTATCTGGTCGCCGACGGCACCAACAAACCCTACCGCGCCAAACTGCGCGCGCCGGGCTTCCTGCACCTGCAAGCCATGGATCACGTCGCCGGAGGACACCAACTGGCCGACGTCGCCGCCATCATCGGCACCATGGATGTCGTATTTGGAGAGATTGACCGCTAATGCTCCGCCGTCTTCACCCCGAACAACCCGATGCTTTCGCCTTCACGGCTGCCAACCAGCAATGGGCGGAAGCACAGATCACCAAATACCCCGAAGGTCGTCAGGCCAGCGCGGTTATCCCGTTACTTTGGCGCGCGCAAGAGCAGGAGGGGTGGCTGTCCCGTCCGGCGATCGAATCCGTCGCCGACATGCTGGGCATGGCTTATATTCGCGTTCTTGAGGTCGCCTCGTTCTACTTCATGTTCCAGCTGCAACCTGTTGGATCGGTGGCACATATTCAGGTATGCGGCACAACCTCTTGCATGATCTGCGGGGCCGAGGACTTGATCGCTGTCTGCAAGGACAAGATCGCCGCCAAGCCGCACGTTTTGTCCGCAGATGGTAAGCTGAGTTGGGAAGAGGTGGAATGCCTCGGCTCTTGCACCAACGCGCCGATGGCGCAGATCGGCAAGGACTATTATGAAGACCTGACCGCCGAGAACTTTGGCAAGATTATCGATGATCTGGTGGCGGGCAAGGTTCCGACTCCGGGCCCGCAGAACGGGCGTTATGCGGCGGAACCGTTGAGCGGTTTAAGCAGCTTGACCGAGTATGAGGCGGGCAAGCCTAAATACAATGCGAGTGTCGAACTGGCTTCTGATCTGGGGGACACTGTCAAACGCATCGACGGAACCGAAGTGCCCATCCTGACCCCTTGGCTGGGTAAGGATGGCAAGGCGGCGGCAACCAAAACGGCCCCGAAACCTCCGAAGGAGCGTGCGACGCCGAAACCTGCCGCGAAGCAGGCTGAAGAGGCGAAGGCCAAGGCAGAGACAGTTGGCGAGGAACAACCCGAGACATTGACCGACCCGCGCGGTGGCAAGGCAGATGACCTCAAGCTGCTCAAAGGGGTCGGACCGAAGTTAGAAGAAACGCTGAACGGGCTGGGCTTCTATCACTACGACCAGATCGCAGGCTGGACACCCGAACATGTGGCCTGGGTCGATGCGCGGCTGAAGTTCAAAGGCCGGATCGAACGCGACGGCTGGATTGAACAGGCGAAAAGTTTGGCCTCGGGCCAAGAGACAGAATTTGCCAAACGTGCCAAGGAAGATGGCACATACGAAGACTAGATGACGGTGCCCAGTCGGGCATCAGGGTAAGATGGATAAGGACAAGGAACTGGCCATAGCCCGAAAGGGCCGACATATCGGCATTGTCATTGCGGTGACGATGGTGATTTGGCTTGCCATGAACCTGTTCATCGGTCCCGCGCTGGGTTTGACCGCTCGGTATGCGCTGCTGTTTGATTTCGCCGCTCTGGCGGGTTTCATCTATGCGGGCGTCAACATATTTCAACTCTGGCGTATGCGTCAGGACAGCTGAAGGTAACACGCGATGCTGAAGGATCAGGACCGGATCTTTACCAACATCTACGGGATGCATGAGCGCACATTGCGGGGCGCACAGGCGCGCGGGCATTGGGACGGCACGGCTGGCCTGATCGAAAAGGGCCGCGACTGGATCACCCAGACGATGAAGGACTCGGGCCTGCGAGGTCGCGGCGGGGCGGGCTTTCCGACCGGTTTGAAATGGTCGTTCATGCCCAAGGAAAGCGACGGTCGCCCGGCTTATCTGGTTGTGAACGCCGACGAATCCGAACCCGGTACTTGCAAAGACCGAGAGATCATGCGCCATGATCCGCACACGCTGATCGAGGGTTGCCTGATCGCGTCTTTCGCGATGAATGCGCATACTTGCTACATCTACCTGCGCGGCGAATACATTCGTGAGCGTGAGGCCCTGCAGGCAGCGATTGACGAAGCATATGATGCGGGCCTGTTGGGCAAGAACGCGGCAGGCTCGGGCTGGGATTTCGACCTGTTCCTGCATCACGGTGCCGGGGCCTATATCTGCGGCGAGGAAACCGCCCTGATCGAGAGCCTTGAGGGCAAGAAGGGCATGCCCCGGATGAAGCCTCCGTTCCCGGCGGGCGCTGGCCTCTATGGCTGCCCGACGACCGTGAACAATGTGGAATCGATCGCCGTTGTGCCGACGATCCTGCGCCGGGGCGCAGATTGGTTTGCGGGCTTTGGTCGCCAGAACAATGCAGGCACCAAGCTGTTTGCGATCTCGGGCCATGTGAACAACCCCTGCGTCGTCGAAGAGGCGATGTCGATCTCGTTCGAAGAGCTGATCGAGACCCATTGCGGCGGTATTCGCGGCGGCTGGGACAATTTGCTGGCGGTGATTCCGGGCGGCTCGTCAGTTCCGTGTGTGCGCGGCGATAATATGCGCGACGCAATCATGGATTTTGATTACCTGCGCAACGATCTGGGCTCGGGGCTTGGGACGGCTGCGGTGATCGTGATGGACAAGTCCACTGATATCATCAAGGCGATTTGGCGGCTGTCGAAGTTCTACAAGCACGAAAGCTGTGGCCAGTGTACGCCTTGCCGCGAAGGTACTGGCTGGATGATGCGCGTCATGGACCGTCTGGTGCGCGGCGAGGCCGATCTGGAAGAGATCGACATGCTGTTCGATGTGACCAAACAGGTCGAAGGTCACACAATCTGCGCCTTGGGCGACGCGGCTGCTTGGCCTATCCAGGGCCTTATCCGCAACTTCCGCGAAGAGATTGAGGACCGTATCAAGGCGCAGAAATCCGGTCGCACCGGCGCGATGGCGGCGGAGTAACTTTTGATGGAGACCTTTGCAGAATACGGTCATGCTGTTGCATCGGTGGTGATTTTCACCCTGGTCGTGCTGTTTATGGCTCCGTTCACAGCCCTGGCAAAGCAGGGCAAAGGACTTGCGCCCGGTGCAACGCCTGAACAGGACTACTCGGATAAGGCGTATCGTCTGAACCGTGCCTATCTGAATGGGACCGAAACACTGCCAGCCTATGTCGCCGTAACGTTTGCCGTTATTCTGATGGGTGCCAATCCATTCTGGGTAAACCTGCTGGCTTCGCTTGCCTTGGTTGCGCGGCTGGTAATGCTGTTTGTCCATATTCGTGGACTTGGTCGCCCAAACAGTGGCTTAAGGTCCGTTCTCTACGTGATTGGCTGGGCTTGCATGGTCGTAATGGGCATCATTGCACTGGTGGCGGCATTCTGATGGTGGCAAGTCGGATGCTTCGGAACAAGACCTTTGGGGCAGGCATAGTCCGGTCGGTCGCCCTTGGGGCGTTATTTGCGGTCTCGGCCTGTGGACTGATAACCCCATCTTCGGATCAGGTTAGGTTTGATGGCCAGTATTTCCGCACCAAGGTGAAGCCGGTCGACAAGAAAAGGTCACCTACAGAATTCACAGTGGTGGTCAACGGCGTCTCTGCTTCCTTGGACGGGGCCCGCGAGGCAGGGCGCTTTGAAGGAACAAAGTTCTGTATCACCAGTTTTGGGTCATCTCGTATCGACTGGGCTGTTGGTCCGGACACCGAGCCTGAAAAGTTGCGCGTGGTAGACGATAAATTGACCTTTGCAGGGCGGTGTCGCCGTCCATGATGCAGATGCAGACATATCATGCTGGGTTGTTGCAGGCGTTATTGCATAACGTCCAGCCCGCAGGTCGTCTTGGTGGAACCAAGACGAAAGGATATGTCATGCAAGTCCTAAAAGCTCTGACGGTTTTCGCAGTATTGGGCATTCCTGCCCTGGCTGAGGCGAAACCGCCTTTGCGCGAAGTCAAAGAGATTGACGACGAACTCTATTACATCGCGATCGCAAACGAGATTTCGGAACTCTGCCCGTCGATCAGCGGGCGCCGTCTGAAGGCGATTAGTGTGATGTGGGACCTTAGGTCCAAAGCGAACAAACTGGGGTATTCGGACACGGAAATCCGGGCCTATGTGGACTCGGACGCCGAAAAGGACCGTATGCGCGCCAAAGGCGAAGCGTATCTGGCCGCCAATGGCGTATCGTACGACAACCCCACTTCCTTTTGCTCGTTGGGCAAGAAGGAAATCGATAGAAACAGCGCCATTGGCGTGTATTTGAGGGCGAACTGAAAGCCATGTCTGACCTCCGCAAAGTGAATATCGATGGGCAGGAAATCGAAGTTGATGGCTCGATGACCCTGATCCAAGCTTGTGAAGAGGCCGGGGTCGAGGTCCCGCGTTTCTGCTACCACGAGCGTCTTTCTATTGCCGGAAACTGCCGGATGTGTCTGGTCGAAGTCGTCGGGGGACCGCCGAAACCGGCGGCGTCCTGCGCGATGCAGGTGCGCGACCTGCGTCCTGGGCCGGAAGGTCAGGCGCCGGTGGTCAAGACGAACTCGCCCATGGTTAAGAAGGCCCGCGAAGGGGTGATGGAGTTCCTGCTGATCAATCACCCGCTGGATTGCCCCATCTGCGATCAGGGTGGCGAATGTGATCTGCAGGATCAGGCGATGGCCTACGGTGTTTCGGGCTCTCGCTTCAAGGAAGCCAAACGCGCGGTTGATGATCTGGATTTGGGGCCATTGGTCGGCACCGCGATGACGCGCTGCATCAGCTGCACGCGCTGTGTGCGCTTCACTACCGAGGTCGCCGGGATCACCCAGATGGGCCAGACCGGGCGCGGTGAAGATGCCGAGATCACCTCGTATCTAAACGAGACTCTGCAATCGAATCTGCAGGGGAACATCATCGATTTGTGCCCGGTTGGGGCGCTGACCTCGAAGCCTTACGCCTTTACCGCCCGTCCGTGGGAATTGACCAAGACCGAAAGCGTCGATGTCATGGATGCTCTGGGCTCGAACATTCGCGTAGACACCAAGGGACGCGAAGTGATGCGGTTCCTTCCGCGCAACCATGATGGCGTGAACGAGGAATGGATCAGCGACAAGACGCGGTTTGTCTGGGATGGGCTGCGTCGCCAGCGTCTTGACAAGCCTTACGTGCGCGAGAATGGCAAATTGCGCCCGGCGACCTGGCCCGAGGCTTTGACCAAAGCTGCCGAAGCGCTGAAAGGAGCCGAGAAACCCGCCGGTATCGTGGGAGATCTGGCCCCGGTTGAGGCTGCGTTTGCCCTGAAACAGATGATCGAGGGGCAGGGCGGTGTTGTCGAATGCCGTACCGACGGTGCTAAGTTGCCTGCGGGCAATCGTGGGGCTTATGCCGGCACCGCCGCGATCGAAGATATCGACTCGGCGGAACGCATTTTGCTGATCGGCACCAACCCGCGCGACGAAGCGCCGGTTCTGAACGCGCGTATTCGCAAAGCGTGGGCGCATGGGGCCGAAGTGGCCCTGGTCGGGCCCGCTGCGGAACTGACGTATCCCTACCATCATATGGGTGACGACCGCGCCGCCCTGCAGGCTGCCGTGGATATGGGCGGTGATGATGAGATCAAGGGCAAGCCGTCACTGGTGATCGTTGGTCAGGGTGCGCTGCAAGAGGCTGACGGGGCCGCCGTTCTGGCCGCAGCGCAAGCCATTGCCGCCAACACCGAAAGCGGCCTGATCGTTCTGCACACCGCAGCATCGCGTGTCGGCGCAATGGACGTGGACGCGACGAACGACAGCGGCATGGACGCAGTCAGCGCTGCAGACGTGATCTACAATCTGGGCGCGGATGAGGTCGAGATTGGTGAGGGTGCCTTTGTCATCTATCAGGGCAGCCACGGAGATCGGGGTGCACACCGTGCCGACGTGATCCTGCCTGGCGCGGCCTACACCGAGGAAAACGGCCTGTTCGTCAACACCGAAGGTCGCCCGCAACTGGCCATGCGTGCTGGCTTTGCGCCCGGTGAGGCCAAGGAAAACTGGGCGATCCTGCGTGCGCTCTCGGCCGAGCTGGGTGCCACATTGCCTTTCGACTCGCTGGCGCAATTGCGCACCACTCTGATCGAGGCGGTTCCACATCTGGCTCGCGTTGATGAGGTGATCGAGAACGAAGCTCAGGTGTTGGATGCAGGTCCACTAGGCAAGGCAACCTTCCGCTATGCCGTCAAGGATTTCTATCTGACCAACCCGATTGCCCGGGCGTCGCAGTTGATGGCCGAGCTCTCGGCGCAGGCGCTGGCTCTTAAATCCGAGAAGATTGCAGCGGAATGAACCAGAACTGTTTCATATCGCAAGGTAAGGCGACTGCCGGGTGGCAGTACGCCGCGCCTGATTTGTGTGTGAAACTCAAGATTAAGGGTGGCGCAATGGCGACAGATGCTGTTTACACCAACGCGCCGACCCAGCCGCTAAATGCGCAGGCATCTGGCCTTCGTATCGCGCGCGTAAAACGGAATACCCACGGTGTGAGGACCAATGGCTGAATTCTTTAACACCCCAGGCGGAATAGCCATCATCATTCTGGCGCAAGTGCTTGCAGTCGTTGCCTTTGTGATGATCTCTCTGTTGTTCCTCGTCTATGGCGACCGCAAGATTTGGGCGGCGGTCCAGATGCGCCGGGGGCCCAACGTGGTGGGTGTCTATGGCTTGCTGCAATCGGTGGCGGATGCGCTGAAATACGTGGTGAAAGAGGTTGTCATTCCGGCAGGTGCCGACCGCACGGTCTTTATGCTGGCGCCGCTGACATCCTTCGTGCTTGCGATGATCGCCTGGGCGGTGATCCCGTTCAACGATGGCTGGGTTCTGTCCGACCTGAACGTGGCGATCCTTTATGTCTTTGCTGTATCGTCGTTGGAAGTTTATGGCGTGATTATGGGCGGTTGGGCGTCGAACTCAAAGTACCCATTCCTTGGGTCACTGCGGTCTGCCGCGCAGATGATTTCGTACGAGGTCTCGTTGGGCCTGATCATCATCGGCGTGATCATCTCGACCGGGTCGATGAATTTTGGAAACATCGTCGAGGCACAGGACGGTCGGTTTGGCTTCTTTAGCTGGTACTGGCTGCCGCATTTCCCGATGGTGTTCCTGTTCTTCATCTCGGCGTTGGCCGAAACCAACCGACCACCCTTTGACCTGCCCGAGGCGGAATCGGAACTGGTCGCAGGCTATCAGGTCGAGTACTCGGCCACGCCCTTCCTGCTGTTCATGGCAGGGGAATACATCGCCATCTTCCTGATGTGCGCGTTGATCTCTCTGCTGTTCTTTGGTGGCTGGCTGTCGCCAATCCCCGGCCTGCCGGATGGCGTTTTGTGGATGGTCGCCAAGATGGCGTTCTTCTTCTTCCTCTTCGCGATGGTCAAGGCGATCACGCCCCGCTACCGTTACGACCAGCTGATGCGTCTGGGGTGGAAGGTGTTCCTGCCATTCTCGCTGGTATGGGTGGTTTTCGTGGCCTTTGCGGCGAAATTCGACTGGTTCTGGGGCGCGTTCGCCCGTTGGAGCGTAGGAGGCTGATATGACCCAAATCGACTATACCCGCGCCGCTAAGTACTTTCTGCTGCAGGACTTCTGGGTCGGGATGAAACTGGGTCTGAAGTACTTCTTTGCCCCGAAGGCCACCGTGAATTACCCGCATGAAAAGGGACCGCTGTCCCCTCGTTTTCGTGGCGAACACGCCCTGCGCCGTTATCCAAACGGCGAGGAACGCTGCATCGCCTGTAAACTGTGCGAGGCGATCTGCCCGGCCCAGGCCATCACCATCGACGCCGAACCGCGCGAAGACGGCAGCCGCCGCACCACGCGGTATGATATCGACATGACCAAGTGTATCTATTGCGGCTTCTGCCAGGAGGCCTGCCCGGTCGATGCCATCGTCGAAGGTCCGAATTTCGAATTCGCCACGGAAACCCGCGAAGAGCTGTTCTACGACAAGGAAAAACTGCTCGACAACGGCGAACGCTGGGAAGCCGAGATCGCCCGCAATCTGGAAATGGATGCGCCGTACCGATGAATGACACGCCGACAAATCCGTTCGAGCTGATGATGCGTCAGGCTCAGGACATGGCCAAGGCGATGAACCCGGCGATGGAGAACTTCTCGCCCAAAGGGTTCGAGGCGCTTTGGCCGACCATGCCAAAAGAGATCATGGAGATGATGTTCGGCAACACCGTCAACAAGGACGGACTGGACGCCAAAACCCGCCTGTTGCTGACGCTGGCCGGGCTGACCTGTCAGGGCGCGCAGGCCGATACCGCGGTGCGTCAAACCGTGCGTCACGCTCTGGAAGCCGGGGCCAGAAAACAAGAGATCGTGGAAACGATCGGTCAGATGTCGGTGTTTGCTGGCATCCCGGCCATGACCCGTGCGCTGGATCTGGCGCAAGAGGTCATGGACGACAACAAGGATGAGGATCAATGACCGTCTTTGCCTTCTATTTGTTTGCCATCAGCGCCATCACCGGCGGCCTGTTCACGGTGATCAGCCGCCAGCCGGTGCACTCAGTGCTTTGGCTGATACTGTCCTTCCTGTCCTCGGCGGGGCTGTTCGTGCTGCTGGGGGCCGAGTTCGTGGCGATGCTGCTGATCATCGTCTATGTGGGCGCGGTCGCGGTGTTGTTCCTGTTCGTGGTGATGATGCTGGACGTCGACTTTGCCGAGCTTAAGGCCGAGATGGCGCGTTATATGCCGCTGGCATTGCTGATCGGTCTGGTCATCCTGATGCAGTTCGTCATGGCGTTCGGTGCATGGGACAGCGCGCAAGGCGTTGAGGCCAATCTGGCCCAACCGGTTCCGACCGACCGCCACAACACCGAGGCGCTGGGTGTCATCCTTTACGACCAATACTTCCTTCTGTTTCAACTGGCGGGTCTGATCCTGCTGGTGGCTATGATTGGCGCCATCGTACTGACCCTTCGCCACCGTCAGGACATCAAACGTCAGGACATCATCGGCCAAATGATGCGCGACCCGGCCAAGGCGATGGAGCTGAAGGACGTGAAACCGGGGCAGGGGTTGTGACATTGCCGCTGGTACTTCCAATGGAGTACCGGCTGCTAAAAATACTAATTGCGGTGCCTGTTGTACTTGGTTGGATCGGGTATAGGGCCGCGAAAAACAGGAAACGAATGGGACCGAAAGAAAATGATCGGACTTGAACATTACCTGACTGTGGCGGCGACGCTGTTCGTCATCGGCATCTTCGGTCTCTTCCTGAACCGCAAGAACGTCATCATCCTGCTGATGAGCATCGAGTTGATGCTTTTGGCGGTGAATATCAACCTCGTGGCGTTTTCCAGTTTCCTGGGCGATCTGGTCGGACAGGTGTTTACGCTGTTTGTCCTGACAGTTGCGGCCGCCGAGGCGGCGATTGGTCTGGCCATTCTGGTCTGCTTCTTCCGCAACCGTGGCACCATCGCGGTTGAAGACGTCAATATGATGAAGGGCTAAGAGAACTATGGAAACCACCATCCTCTTTGCCCCGCTGGTGGGCGCGTTGATCTGCGGTTTCGGCTGGCGGTTCATTGGTGAGAAAGCCGCCATGTGGACCGCAACGGGCCTGCTGTTTCTGGCCTGTCTGCTGTCGTGGATCGTGTTCTTTGCCTTCGACGGGGTGACGCAACAGATCGAGATTATGCGCTGGATCGAGAGCGGATCGTTGTCGACAAGCTGGGCCATCCGTCTGGACCGTCTGACCGCGATCATGCTGATCGTGGTGACGACGGTTTCGGCGCTCGTGCACCTCTATTCCTTCGGCTACATGGATCACGACCCGCAATGGCGCGAGGGCGAGAGCTATAAGCCGCGTTTCTTCGCCTATCTGTCCTTCTTTACCTTCGCGATGCTGATGCTGGTGACGGCGGACAATCTGGTGCAGATGTTCTTTGGCTGGGAAGGCGTGGGCGTCGCATCCTACTTGCTGATCGGGTTTTATTATCGCAAGCCATCGGCCAATGAGGCGGCGATGAAAGCGTTTATCGTGAACCGTGTCGGCGACTTTGGCTTTGCGCTGGGGATTTTCGCGCTGTTCTTGCTGACCGACAGCATCAACTTCTCGGACATTTTCGCCTCGGCGCCCGCCTTGGCCGAAGAGAAGCTGCACTTCCTGTGGGGCGAATGGACCGCTGTTGAGGTCATCTGCGTGCTGTTGTTTATCGGCGCGATGGGGAAATCGGCGCAGTTGATCCTGCACACATGGTTGCCCGACGCGATGGAAGGCCCGACGCCTGTGTCGGCCCTGATCCACGCCGCGACCATGGTGACGGCGGGTGTGTTCCTTGTATGCCGTATGTCGCCGCTTATGGAGTTCGCGCCGGGTGCGACCGGATTCATCACCGTGCTGGGAGCTTCGACCGCGTTTTTTGCGGCGACTGTGGGTCTGGTTCAGACCGACATCAAGCGCGTCATTGCCTATTCGACCTGTTCGCAGCTGGGCTACATGTTTGTGGCCGCAGGTGTCGGCATGTATTCGGCGGCGATGTTCCACCTGTTCACACACGCCTTCTTCAAGGCGCTGTTGTTCCTTGGGGCAGGGTCGGTGATCCACGCTATGCATCACGAACAAGAGATGACCGAGTATGGTGGATTGCGCAAAAAGATCCCCTATACGTTCTGGGCGATGATGATTGGCACACTGGCCATCACCGGTGTGGGCATTCCGCTGACGACCTTCGGTTTCGCTGGTTTCCTGTCGAAGGATGCGATCATCGAGAGCGCCTATGCCGGTGGGTCTTCCTATGGCTTCTGGCTGCTGGTCGTAGCGGCGGCGTTTACGTCCTTCTACAGCTGGCGTCTGATCTTCCTGACCTTCTACGGCACGCCGCGCGGCGACAAACATACGCATGACCATGCGCATGAAAGCCCGATGGTCATGCTGGTGCCGCTGGGCGTTCTCTCGCTGGGCGCGGTCTTTGCGGGCATGATTTGGTACGGCAATTTCTTCGGTCACGCGGACAAGGTCGGCAAGTTCTATGGCATCCCGGTGGCTGAGGCGTCGGAACATGCCGAGGCCGGTGATCACGGCAAAGCCGACGCGCATGGCGATGATAGCCACGCAGATGATAGCCACGGCGATGACCACGCGGATGACGGTCATGGTGAAAAGGATGCTCATGGCGATCATCACTATGTTTTCGCAGGTGAGCCGGGCGAGGGCGCGCTGTATATGGCGCCGGACAACCACGTGCTGGACGATGCGCATGCGGCGCCTAAGTGGGTCAAGTTTTCACCCTTTGTTGCGATGCTGCTGGGCTTTGCGATGGCCTATTGGTTCTACATCGTGAACCCGTCTCTGCCAGGACGTCTGGCAGCGAACCAGCGGCCGCTGTACCTGTTCCTGCTGAACAAGTGGTACTTTGACGAAATCTACAATGTGATCTTCGTCAAACCCACCGTGGCGCTTGGACGGTTCCTGTGGAAACGCGGAGATGGCAACACCATTGACGGCTTCCTGAACGGGATCGCCATGGGCGTTGTTCCCTTCTTCACCCGCCTCGCAGGCAAGGCGCAGACGGGCTACATCTTTACTTATGCCTTCTGGATGGTCTTGGGGATTGCAGCCCTTGTCACCTGGATGTCGATCGGCGGAGGCGCACACTAATGGATAATATCCTCTCGATCGTTACTTTCATCCCCGCTGTGGCAGCGGCCATTCTGGCCCTGTTCCTGCACGGAGATGACGACGCCGCGCAGCGCAACGCGAAATGGGTCGCGCTGGTGGCGACCACGGTGACGTTCCTTGTCTCGATTGGCATCTATACAGGCTTTGACCCCTCGAACACCGGCTTTCAGATGGTGGAAGAGGGTGAGTGGCTGCTGGGCCTGAAATACAAGATGGGCGTGGACGGCATCAGCGTGTTGTTCGTGCTGCTGACCACTTTCATCATGCCGCTGACCATTCTGGCCAGCTGGAATGTGACCGACCGGGTCAAGGAATACATGATCGCCTTCCTGCTGCTGGAAACGCTGATGCTGGGCGTGTTCATGGCACTGGATCTGGTGCTGTTCTACCTGTTCTTCGAGGCCGGTCTGATCCCGATGTTCCTGATCATCGGCATCTGGGGCGGGGCGAACCGCATCTATGCCAGCTTCAAATTCTTCCTCTATACCTTCCTCGGCTCGGTGCTGATGCTGGTGGCGATGGTTGCCATGTACGCGGATGCAGGCACCACGGATATCGAAGCACTGATGAGCCATCAGTTCTCGTCTGAAAGCTTCAGCGTGATGGGTGTCTATATTGTCGGCGGAATGCAGACGCTGATGTTCCTGGCGTTCTTTGCATCTTTCGCGGTGAAAATGCCAATGTGGCCGGTGCATACCTGGTTGCCAGACGCGCACGTGCAGGCCCCGACGGCGGGCTCGGTCGTTCTGGCGGCGATTCTGCTGAAGATGGGCGGCTATGGCTTCCTACGGTTCAGCTTGCCGATGTTCCCAGTGGGCTCGGCGGTGATGACCGATCTGGTGCTGTGGATGTCGGCGATTGCGGTTGTCTACACCTCGCTGGTGGCGCTGGTGCAGGAGGATATGAAAAAGCTGATCGCCTATTCTTCGGTCGCGCATATGGGTTTTGTGACCATGGGGATTTTTGCGGCGAACCAGCAGGGGATTGATGGCGCGATCTTCCAGATGATCAGCCACGGGTTCATCTCGGCGGCGTTGTTCCTGTGTGTCGGCGTGATCTATGACCGGATGCACACCCGTGACATTGACGCATATGGCGGCTTGGTGATCCGGATGCCCGCTTATGCGCTGGTCTTCATGCTGTTCACCATGGCGAATGTCGGTCTGCCTGGCACCTCGGGCTTTATCGGCGAATTCCTGACCTTGATGGGAGCCTTCCAGGTCAACACATGGGTAACGGCGGTGGCTGCGACCGGGGTGATCTTCTCGGCCGGGTATGCGCTGTGGCTATACCGTCGAGTGGTCTTTGGCGATCTGATCAAGGAAAGCCTCAAGGCGATGACGGACATGAGCTCGCGCGAGCGGCTGATCTTTGCACCGCTGATCGTGATGACCATCCTGCTGGGTGTCTATCCGTCGCTGGTAACCGATGTGATCGGCGACTCGACCGCCGCACTGATTTCGAACTATGACACGGCTCTGGCCGCGGCTGAGGCCGTGATCCAGACAGCCGCTTCGCATTAAGGGAGCTTCGGAGATGATCCAAGCTGATCTGACAATCATCCTGCCAGAGATCGTTCTGGCCGTATATGCGATGGCGGCGCTGATCGGGGCTGTCTACACCACAAAAGACGGGCTGGCCCCGGTTCTGGTCTGGGCGACCTCGGGCCTGATGGCGCTGCTGGCGATTTGGATCGCCACCAATGGCGACGGCACCAACGTGGCCTTCAATGGCATGTTCGTCGATGACGGGTTCTCGCGCTTTGCCAAGGTAGCGATCCTGCTATCTGCGGCAGCCGTTCTGTTGATGAGCCAGGATTACATGTCGCGTCGCGGGCTGTTGCGGTTCGAATACCCCTTGCTGGTGGCACTTGCCGCCGTGGGTATGATGATGATGGTCAGCGCCGGTGATCTGATGTCCCTGTATATGGGGTTGGAGCTGCAATCGCTGGCGCTGTACGTCGTGGCCGCTCTGCGCCGCGACAGTGCAAAATCCACCGAGGCTGGTCTGAAGTATTTCGTTCTGGGCGCGCTAAGCTCGGGCTTGTTGCTGTACGGTGCGTCGCTTGTATATGGCTTCACGGGCACCACGCTGTTCTCGGGCATCATCCAGACGGTCCATCACGGAGACGTCTCGGTCGGACTGCTGTTTGGCCTGATCTTCCTGATCTCGGGGCTGGCCTTCAAAGTGTCAGCCGTGCCGTTCCACATGTGGACGCCGGACGTATACGAAGGCTCACCGACACCAATCACAGCTTTCTTCGCTACCGCGCCGAAAGTGGCGGCGATGGCGCTATTTGCGCGGCTGCTGCATGACGCGTTCGGCGGCGTGATCAAGGACTGGCAGCAGGTGATCGTTCTGCTCTCGGTCTTGTCGATGCTGTTGGGTGCAGTGGCTGCGATCGGGCAGCGTGACATCAAGCGACTGATGGCATTTTCGTCGATTGCGCATATGGGCTATGCGCTGATCGGTCTGGCGGCGGGTACGGAAATGGGCGTCAAGGCGATGCTGATGTATCTGGCGATCTATGTGACCATGAATATCGGCACCTTTGCGTTCATCCTGATGATGGAGCGGGACGGCAAGCCCGTCACGGATATTGACGCGCTGCGGCAGTATTCCAAACGTGACCCGGGCAAGGCGCTTGCGGTTCTGATCCTGATGTTCAGCCTTGCGGGCGTACCGCCGATGCTGGGTTTCTTCGCCAAGTTTGGCGTTTGGCAGGCCGGTGTGAGCGCGGGCCTGACGGGTCTGGTGATCGTGTCGGCCATCGCATCGGTCATCGGTGCGTTCTATTACCTGCGGATCGTGTTCTACATGTATTTCGGCGAAGAAAACGAAGACCCGATTGAAACGCGGTCGACGCCTGTTCTGTGGGTCGCCCTGATGGGGTCGGCTGCTTTGATGCTGGTGGGAATCTTCTATCAATTTGGTGTTGAAGGCGCGGCAGCTGCTGCGGCGGCGACGCTTGTCAATTAACCCTGAAATCACACAAATCAGAGGGGCTCGGTCGTTGGACCGGGCCTTTTTACCATGACGGATTGGCCACAAGGTTACGGTTTGCATGTGTTGCAAACGGTTGACAGTACGTTGAACGAAGCTTCGCGCATCGCACCAACGGCGGCGGGGCCAGTGTGGATCATGGCCTATAACCAAACTGCGGCGCGTGGACGTCGGGGACGTGCATGGGCCAATCCGGTTGGAAACCTGGCTGCCACTTTATTGATGCGACCAAGTGGTAATCCCGAACAAGCAGCGTTGCGGAGCTTTGTTGCAGCCCTCGCTCTGTTTGATGCCTGTGTTGCTGTCTCGGGGCGGTCCGATGGGCTGTCTTTGAAATGGCCAAATGATGTGCTGCTGAACGGCGGAAAACTTGCGGGGATATTGCTGGAGAGTACGGGCCAAGGGCGCGACCTGTCTCACTTGGCGATTGGGATCGGGGTCAATCTGTCTCAGTCCCCACCAACCGACGCGCTGGAGGAGGGTGCGGTCCGACCCGTTTCGCTTTTGTCCGAGACCGGCGCAGACGTCATGCCCGAGGATTTCCTAACAGAGTTGGCCGCCGCGTTTGCTCGCTATGAGACGCAGCTCGTGACCTATGGGTTCGAGCCGATCCGTACGGCATGGTTGGATCGGGCCGCGCGTTTGGGCGAAGTGATTACAGCCAAAACAGCGACGTCCGAAACGATGGGCACTTTTGAAACGGTGGACGCCAGCGGTAACCTTGTCCTAAACACCGCCAAAGGCCGGGTCGCGATCCCAGCCGCCGACGTGTATTTCTGAGAGGAACGCAAATGCTTTTGGCTATTGATTGCGGCAACACAAACACTGTTTTTTCGATCTGGGATGGTAAGCAGTTTCTGTGCACGTTGCGAACCTCGACCCATCATTCCCGCACGGCAGATGCCTATTTCACATGGTATTCGACATTAGTGAAACACTACGGGATCGAGGCGGACATCACCGATGTGGTGATCGCCTCGACCGTGCCGCGCGTGGTGTTCAACCTTCGTATTTTCGCGGACCGGTTCTTTGGTTGCCGCCCGTTGGTCGTTGGCAAACCTGAATGCCTTTTGCCGGTGGCCCCGCGCATTGATGAGGGCACTATTCCTGGACCGGACAGGCTGGCCAATGCGGTTGGGGCCTTCGACAGGCATGGCGGAGACGTTGTGGTGGTCGACTTCGGGACTGCCACCAATTTCGATGTTGTGGCCTCGGATGGTGCCTACGTTGGGGGTATTATTGCGCCGGGTGTGAACCTCAGCCTTGAGGCGCTTCACCAAGGTGCTGCGGCTCTACCGCATATTGATATCACGCGCCCCGACAAAGTCATTGGTACGAATACAGTTGGCTGCATTCAATCCGGCGTGTACTGGGGGTATTCCGGCTTGATCGAAGGACTGATTGCGCGGATCAAGGCCGAGTACGGCCATCCGATGAAGGTTGTCGGAACCGGGGGGCTTGCCCCGCTGTTTGATCAGGCGGATGTAGGGTTTGACGCGATCGAAGATGATCTGACGATGCACGGACTGACCGTGATCCATCGCTATAACAAGGAAAATGGCTCAACATGAGCAGTGAACGACTGATCTATCTGCCGCTGGGCGGTGCAGGTGAAATCGGCATGAACGCCTATGTCTACGGCTATGGAAAGCCCGGGCAGGAAAGGTTGATCCTAGTCGATCTTGGCGTGACCTTTCCGGATATGGATACGACGCCGGGTGTCGATCTGATCCATGCCGATATCTCTTGGCTGCAAGAGCGGGCCGACCGGCTGGAAGCGGTTTTTGTGACCCACGCGCACGAGGATCACGTCGGTGCTGTGGCCCATTGCTACGAGGCTTTGGGCGCCCCGGTTTATGCGCGTGCTTTCACTGCCAATATCGCACGCCGGAAAATGGAAGAGCATGGCCATCCCGAGGATGCGGTTCAAACGGTTTCGCCCTGGCCCGAGCAGGTTCAGGTGGGGCCGTTCTCGGTAGGTTTCCTGCCGGTCTCGCATTCGATCCCGGAAAGTGCGGCGTTGGTAATAGATACGCCAGCGGGACGGATTGTACATTCGGGTGACTTCAAGCTGGACACCAACCCGGTGGTGGGCGAGCCTTTCGACGCCGATTTGTGGGCCGAGATTGCCAAACCGGGCGTCAAGGCGCTGGTTTGTGACAGCACCAATGTATTCTCGCCCCATGACGGACGATCGGAATCCGAGGTTGGCCCCGAGATCACCAAGCTGGTTGAAAGCGCCGAGGGGATGGTTGTTGCAACCACCTTCGCGTCCAACGTTGCGCGGGTGAAAACCTTGGCCGAGGCGGGGCAGCGGGCCGGACGCTCGGTCGTGTTGCTGGGTCGCGCGATGCGCCGCATGATTGAGGCTGCGACCGAAACGGGTATCCTGTCGGACTTCCCCAAAGTCATCAGTGCAGAAGAGGCGGTGGACGTTCCACGCCAAAACCTGATGTTGATCGTGACTGGCAGCCAAGGCGAACGCCGTGCCGCCAGCGCGCAGCTTGCACGTGGCAAGTATCGCGGTCTGGAACTGAAAGAGGGCGATCTGTTCCTGTTTTCGTCGAAAACCATTCCGGGCAACGAGCGGGGCGTGATCTTCATCATCAACCAGCTTAGCGAAAAAGGTGTGGATGTTGTCGATGACAGCTCGGGTCTGTATCACGTGTCGGGTCATGCCAACCGTCCCGATCTTGAGAGGGTACATGCACTGATCAACCCGCAGATCGTGATCCCAATGCATGGTGAGCATCGCCACCTGCGCGAGCATGCTAAGCTGGCCGAGGCTGGAGGGCGCACCGGAATTCTGGCTGTTAATGGCACGATGTTGGATCTGACCGGCAACGCACCGAAAGTGGTGGACTATGTCGAGACGGGTCGGACTTATCTGGACGGCACTGTCAAGGTCGGCGCGCTGGACGGTGTTGTTCGTGACCGTATCCGCATGGCGCTGAATGGCCACGTGACGGTAACGGTTATTCTGGACGAAGAAGACGAGCCGCTGGGCGAGCCGTGGTGCGACACGATGGGCTTGCCCGAAATGGGATCGTCTCGTGCCGGGTTGGTTGAAGTTCTGGAAGAAGATCTGAACCAATTCCTGATGCGCGCGGATACCAAGACTCTGCGTGATGATGACAAGCTGGAAGAAGCCATGCGCCGCATCGTGCGTCAGACCGCAAAAGCTGAGATTGGTAAAAAACCCGAAGTCACGACTGTTATCAGCCGGATGAAATAAGCCCGACCTCAGTCGGTCAGAGGCATCGGATAGCCTTTGAGTTTCAAGAACAGACTTTCCTCTTCCTGATTCAACAGGAAGGGGACCGAGCTGGGCGGCGCCGGATCCAAAACCCGTGCCGCGATTTCAGCCAGGACGACTTCGGTGATAAAGGGAAGGTCGAACTCGCGCGCGCGGTCGAGTGGGATCCATTGCAGATGCGACAACTCATCCGAGGCGCGGCTGAAATCGTCCAAGTCCCCGCATATCGCCGACGCATCAACAAGAAAGAAACGGGCATCAAACCTGCGCGGGCGACCGGGTGGGGTCACCGCGCGAAAGACGAACTGCAAAGCCTCAGCCGAAGGTCGAAACCCCAGCTCGGCAAATCCGCGCCAATCCGATGGCGCGGGTTCAGGCCAATTACCCGGCTGGCCCAAGACCAGACCTGTTTCTTCCCAAAGTTCGCGAATTGCCGCCGCCGCAAGGGCACCTTGCAACCCAAGTTCCGAGCGTTCACCTAGCCGATCAAAACACACAGGTGGCAACTCGCTTGCCAGCGGTATGTCGGCATCCTCGGGGTCAACAGCTCCGCCGGGAAAGACAAATTTGTTGGGCATAAAAGCGGCCTTGGCCCCCCGTTGACCCATCAGGATCGACGGGGCGGTCTTGCGGTCGCGCAGAACAATAACCGTGGCCGCGTTGCGGATTGCGGTCTTGTCCTGAATCATATGCGGGTCAATTCGTTGGAAACAAGCATTACGCGTTCTCGAACCCGTGCATCCGACGTGCCCACTGATAGGCCACAACGGCCCCTTTTAAGCGAGGTAAAAGGAACAAGGACAACGCGGTGCACCCGATTGCGAAGATCAGAAACATGGTCAGCGGTTCTGGGCGGAATTCGACATACGTTACGTGCAGGGCGGGGGCCAGAAGGTGACCCACAAGTAGGATTGTCAGGTATGCTGGCCCGTCATCGGCGCGATGATGAAACAGTTCTTGCCCGCAATTCGAGCAGCTGTCGTTTACCGTCAGATACCCTTTCAACAGTTTGCCTTCGCCGCATTTTGGGCAACGACCGCGAAAACCTTTGAGCAACGCTGGCTTGGTGGCACGTTCCGCTTCGGGCAGAGTGTTTATCGTTTGATCTGTCATTTCGATACTCGCGGGTTTGAATAAAGCGGATATTGCGCATCTTTTGTGCAACTTAAAAGGGGGGTGCGTCGCTTTGCATCGCTGTTTTTTTCTGGGAATTTTAAAAGTTTCGCGACGGAACCCGGGCGCCGCATCGTTTGAACCCATGTAAGCAGCGGCAAAAGGGCCGCGAAAACAAAGGAAAACGATATGAAAAGCGCCAAATTCATCCCGGTAGTCCTGATCGCGGCTGTGGCCGTCACCGGCACCTCTGTACTGGCCGCAGGGCCGCGTGATCGCGAACCTGTGACTTTCCAGGAACTGGATGCCAACAGCGATGGCCAGGTGACGAAGGAAGAAATGCTGGCCCATCGCAGCAAACGCTTTACTGATGCGGATACGAACGGAGATGGGCAGTTGACCATTGAAGAGATGCAGGCCGCTGGCCAGAAAAGGGTCAATGACCGTGTGACCAAGATGTTCGAGAAGCATGACGCCAATCAGGACGGGTCTCTGAGTCAGGACGAGTTGCCGAAACCACGCCGCGCTGACAAGATGTTTGATCGAATAGACGCGGATAGCGACGGGGCGATCTCGGAACAGGAATTTGCCGATGCGAAGGACAAGATGGGCCGCCATCACAAAAAGCGGGCAAAGTCGGACACTGACGACAGCTGATGCAGGATGGAGGCTCTGACGTCCTCATCCACTTCCATCCGCAGCCAGTCGCGTGCTGCGGATATGCCCAGCGACGATACGTTGCTGGGCCTTTTCGCACAGGGTGATGCCGCAGCTGCTCGTATTTTGACGGACCGTTTGGGGCCGCGGTGTTTGTCGGTCGCCATGCGCATGCTGGGCAATCGGGCCGAGGCCGAAGATGTTACCCAAGATGCAATGATGCGGCTGTGGAAAGTTGCGCCGGATTGGGTATCGGGGCAGGCGAAAGTGTCGACGTGGTTGTATCGCGTGACGATGAACCTGTGCGTTGATCACATGCGCAAGAACAAACCTGACCGGCTTGCTGACGTGCCCGAGCCAGAAGATGGCAGTCCGAGTGTAGCGGACCGTATGCAGGACGAAGCCCGCAAGGATGCGCTTCAGCTGGCACTGGAGCAGCTGCCCGAACGGCAACGTCAGGCAGTTATTTTGCGGCACATAGAAGAGCTGCCAAACCCCGAGATCGCCGGTGTCATGGGGATTTCGGTAGAAGCGGTTGAAAGCCTGACCGCACGTGGCAAGCGGGCCTTGGCCGGGATTCTGGCAGGGCGTCGCGAGGAATTGGGGTATGACGATGACCGAAGATGAAAAAAATCTGGACGAGATGTTTGCGACGGCCCGTGAGAACCGGCCTTTGCTTTCTGATGATCTGACGGTTCGTATCCTGACAGATGCAGAGCAGGTACGCCTAAATCAGATCAAAGCTGCTGACAGGCCCCGACGTTCTTATTGGGCTAGGGTGTTAGATGGTATCGGCGGCTGGCACAGCTTTGGTGGTTTGGTGGCGGCCAGCGCGGCCGGCGTTTGGATCGGCTTTGCTGCGCCCGACTTTTTGCCGGACCCTGCGACCTATATCTACCAGCAAGAAGCCGGGCTTGCTCTGGCCGATTTGGACACTTCATTTCTGGAGGGCGCGGAATGAGCGACAATCCTAAACCAAAACGCAGATGGGTGAAGGTTTTGTTGGCCGTATCTTTGGGGTTCAACCTTCTTGTGGTTGGTGTCGCCGTAGGAACTGTGCTGCGGGTCAAGGGCGGAGATCACGCCAAGGCGCCTCCGGGATTTGGATCGGCGCTGTACCGGGCCTTGCCGAAAGAGGATCGAAAGGCACTGCGTGGGCAACTCTCAGCGCGCCATAAAGCCGGTTCGAAGGATCGGGTCCGGAATTTCGAGATCCTCAGTGCTGCTTTGAGGGAAGTCCCTTTTGACCCCAAGACGGTGCAAGATATCTTGTTGCAGCAGTCACAGTCTTTGGCGGAATTGCAGTCAAACTTGCAAGGTCAATGGCTAGAGCAGGTCACCGACATGACTGACGCGGAACGCGCGCTTTACGCCGACCGCCTTGACGAGGTTGTGCGTCATGGTCCTCATGGCAAGAAGAGGAAGAATTAGTGCCTCAGGCCGCGCATTGTCTGACCCTGACTTGGTTGCGCCCTGCCTTTTTGGCAGCATAAAGCGCCGTATCGGCGGACTTGATCAGCTCATCTAGTGGCTCAGTTTGAAATGGGGTGGGCTGGGTTGTGATTAGACCGATACTGATAGTGACTGGAACGGGTTCTGTATTGTCCGGTAGCGAGAACGGTTTTTGTCTGATGCAATTACACAGTGATCGCGCAACATTGACCGCCCTCGTTTCAGTGGCATGAGGTAGCCCGATCATGAATTCTTCGCCACCAATCCGCGCGACAAAACCATCGGATCCGATTGCACGTTCCATCCGGGTTCCCGCCTCGGTCAGAACGATATCCCCGCCAGCGTGGCCATACTGGTCATTAATGGATTTGAAATGGTCTAGATCAGCCAGCATAACGGCAAAACCCTGACCCAGCTGTAACGACTTGCGCGCGATCTGATCCATAGCCCGCATGGCGTATCGGCGGTTGTGCAGACCGGTCAGAGGATCAATCCAAGATTCCGCAATTCCCCTGTGAAGCGATGCGCGCATCTGATCCATCTGGGTTTTGCGGGCAAGCCTGTTGGTCAGTCGCTGCCTAACCTCCTCGACACAGAAGCCTCCCATGCAAACCGCGTCAGCCCCCCGGTCGAGTGCTTCGGCGGCGAGCGTCGCGTTATTGCGGTCAAGTACCGCGATCAATACTGTGCGACGTGTGGCCGCTCGGGACTTCAGATCCGCCAGAACATTGAGCCCCGCCAGTGTTGTGCCGACTTCTATTACAATTGCGTCCGGGACCGGCCCTGATAAAACGCCCTGCAGGTTCGAAGAAGTGTGCGCGGAGACGTTATGTCCTGTCTGATCCGCAAGCAAATTTCGCCACGCGGCACCCGATCGCGCGGTTCTGGCCAAAACGGCCACGCGCGACGGTTTGGGTGGCGCGATCAGATTTACTGCGGGCTCGGCGAAACCCAATGGTTGAACGTTTGTAGTTAGCTTCAGATCCTGTGTTTCAGCACGAGCGCGCAACAGGCTGCGGACCTGTGCCAGCAGAAGCGAATCCTTAAAGGGATGCACCAGCACGTCGTCCAGCCCCTCCGAAAGGGCTTTCAGCCGGGCGGCTTTGTCGTTTTGCGCCGCTATCGCAACAACAGGGACATCGGCTAAGTCCGGATCAGCCGCGAGAAGCTGTTTGACATCAGTTGCTGTTCCATCCGGCAGAGTCTGGGCCGTGAGAACCAGATCAGGCCGTGTTCGCCGTAAAAGCCCAGCCAGCCCTTCCAGTTTTTCACCTTGAACGACGTGGTACCATGCTGCGGTCAACTGAACCTTCAGCATGATGCGATTGGTCGAGGTCCTGTCGAGGACAAGGATAGTTCCCTGCACGGACATATCTGTCACCGTTGATTGCATGCGTTGTCAAAGTGTTTATGAGTCTGGTTAACAAACCCTTTCCAAGATCAATTCCGGGGTCTCTTTATGCCAATCTCTGCTCAATCTGCCGAAACGCTGGCGCTGAATGTTCTGGCTTGGCTTGCGGGAAATGAGGAATTGTTGCCTGTTTTTCTTGGGTCAACTGGCGCTTCAGCGCAGGATCTGCGTGATAGAGCTGCAGAGCCGGAGTTCCTTGGCTCGATTCTTGAATTCCTCATGCTTGACGATTCGTGGGTTGTGGAATTCTGTGACGCCAATTCTGTGCCTTATGATCTTCCCGGACAGGCGCGTGCGGTTTTGTCCGGGGCGGCAGACATGCATTGGACTTGATGAAAACACTTCTGGAGCTTGAGATGCCGATAGACGCGCTTCTGTTCGACAAGGACGGAACTCTGTTCGACTTTGCCGATACCTGGGGTGCTTTCGGGCGCAATATGTTGCTGCGCCTGACCGATGGGGATCATGACAGGGCAAGGGTGCTGGGTCGTGTGATTGGCTTCGATCTGGATCGAGTCACATACTCGGAAGACAGCATCGTGATTGCGGGAACAGTCGAAGAAGTGGCCGAGACGTTGGCACCACACTTGGCGGAGATGCCACGAGACGCCCTGATCGACCTGTTGAACGCAGAATCCGCCTCGGCCCCACAGGCGCAAGCTGTGCCGTTGACCCCATTTCTCGACGGGTTGCGGGAGGCGGGACTTAAGCTGGGTGTTGCAACAAATGACGGCGAAGCGCCAGCGCTGGAGCATTTGGCATCAGCCGGTATTCGGGATCATTTCGATTTTGTTGCTGGTTATGACAGCGGCCATGGGTTCAAGCCGGGTCCGGGCCAGTTGCTGGCCTTTGCCGCGCATGTGAATCTTCCGCCTGAACGCGTCGCTATGGTTGGTGACAGCCTCCATGATCTTCAGGCGGGCCGGGCAGCGGGTATGACGACGATCGGTGTGCTGACGGGCTTGGCTCCGGCTGAAGTTCTGCAGCCAATGGCGGATGTCGTCTTACCAAATATCGGCCACATACCGGAATGGTTGACACGAAACTGATCGCCTAAGCTCCAGAATCGGCGCATCGGACCTCAAAACCGACAAGAGGTGTCGCAGACAGAGCGGCCACATGCCTTGCTTCGAGGCTTGCTTGACAAAAGACAAGCTCGCGGAGGATTCAATGGCAGAGGCGAAAACACGCAAACGTCGCAGTGGCGGGCGGGCAGGAGCAGCCGAACGCAGGGGCAGCGCGGTTATTGACCAGATGCCGTGGAGCCCACCGATCAATATCGACAAGCCGACCGAGCCTCTGGACGAGGCGGGAATTCAAGCGATCCACGAGGGCGCAATGCGCATTCTCGAAGAGATTGGTGTCGAATTTTACAATGAAGAAGCTATCGATATCCTGCGTAAGGCCGGTTGCACCATCGAAGGGGATAACGTCCGTATGGGGCGGGATTTTGTTATGGAGATGGTGGGCAAGGCACCATCATCTTTCACGATCACGCCGCGCAATCCGGATCGCCGGATCGAAATCGGTGGTCGCAACCTGTTGTTTGGTAATGTGTCATCGCCTCCGAATTATTGGGATATGGAGATCGGTACCAAGGTTCCGGGGAACCGTGAAATGTGCCGTAATCTGCTGAAACTGACTCAGTATTTCAACTGTATTCATTTCGCAGGCGGATACCCGGTCGAGCCCGTTGATATCCACGCAAGTGTCCGGCATCTAGATGTACTCTATGACAAGTTGACCCTCACTGACAAAGCGATGCACGCGTATTCGCTGGGTAAGGAACGTGTCGAAGACGTCATGGAAATGGTGCGGATCGCTGGTGGGCACAGCCACGAAGAATTCGAGGCAGAACCCCGGATGTACACCAACATCAACTCGACCTCGCCGCTAAAACATGACCACCCGATGATCGACGGGTGTTTGAGGCTGGCGCGACGTGGGCAAGCGATTGTTGTAACTCCCTTCACGCTGGCCGGAGCTATGGCCCCGGTAACAATGGCGGGTGCGGTGGCGCAATCGCTGGCCGAGGCTCTGTGTGCGATTGCTCTGTTCCAGTACGTCCGGCCGGGCATACCCTGCGTGATCGGGACGTTCACATCGAATGTAGACATGAAATCCGGTGCGCCCGCGTTTGGAACGCCCGAGTACATGCGTTCGACGCAGATGACCGGGCAAATGGCGCGGTTTTATGGCCTACCCATGCGGTCATCTGGGGTCTGCGCGGCCAACGTACCCGACGGTCAGTCGGTTTGGGAAACCTCGAACTCGCTTTGGGCGGCTGTGCAATCGGGGACGAATATGGTTTATCACGCGGCCGGGTGGCTGGAAGGGGGGCTGATCGCCAGCCCCGAAAAGTTTATCATGGATTGCGAAATTTTACAGCAAATCCAACGCTATATGCAGCCCGAGATCACGGCGACGGGACCGGATGAGATTGCTTTGGACGCGATCCGTGCGGTCGGGAATGACGGTCATTTCTTTGGCATTCAGCACACTCAGGATCGCTATACCACAGCGTTCTACCAACCGTTTCTGAGTGACTGGAAGAATTATGAAGGCTGGGACGTTGCGGGCGGAATCTGGACCGCTGAACGGGCCCATCACATGTTCAAGGAAATCATTACCAGTTTTGAGCCCCCGGCAATAGATGAGGGCATTCGCGAAGAACTTGCAGACTTTGTCGAGCGCCGTAAAGCCGAAGGAGGTGCTCCGACTGATTTTTAGTGCAAAGCCAATGGCTTCCACTTTGAGACTTGTGCGTGTTTTGCATCTCGGAACTTGCATTTTCGCGTTTTGTTAAGGATTTCTGAGTCACAGTGCATCGGAAACCAAACCGAGGCTTCCCATGCATGGTCTGATAAACCGGGCAGTACAGTCCTTTGTGAGCGCGACATACGGGCAATCTTGCTGGATGCGGGTGACTGATGCCGCAGATCTTGGTTTTACCGAGTTCGAGGCAATGCTGGTTTACGATGACGCGATGACCACGCGGGTTCTGGATGCGCTTTGCGCCGAACTAAAGCGCCCACGAGCAGAGATTCTGGAAGATCTGGGAACCTATTTGGTTTCGCACCCCAATATGGAGGATTTGCGTCGTCTACTCCGATTTGGCGGCGATACGTATGTAGAGTTCCTGCATTCTTTGGATGATCTTTCGGATCGGGTTAGATTGGCGGTGTCCGATTTGCGGTTGCCTCTTCTGGAGCTGCGAGAGGTCTCTTCGTCAGAGTATCACTTGCACTGCTATTCGGGTTTGCCAGGGTATGCCAGTGTCATGGTTGGGGTATTGCGCGCTGTGGCCGACGACTACGGGGCGCTTGCCTTCCTAACCCATGAAGGACAGCAAGGCGAGGTCGAGGTCATCACGATTGCACTCGTTGAAAGCGCATTTTCCGCCGGGCGGAATTTCGATCTGGGGGCCAGGAAGCCATGATCGAAATCGATGATCTTGCAGGTATGCTTGGGACTTTGTGTCCGATGTTTGTTCTTGTGGATGGTGGGGGTAGAATCGCGCAGGTCGGTCCGACCCTGCAGAAGTTGCGTCCAGATCAGCCAATGCCTGGAAAAGACTTTTTGGAAGTATTCGAGCTTGTCAGACCTCGCAAAGTGACGACGCTCGCAGCGCTCTCGTCCTTGGCCGGAGCGAAGTTGCACCTGAGAATAAAGGGTGAGCCACACACAGCGCTCAAGGGGTTGATCGCTCCTTTGCCAAACGGGCAGGGGGCGGTGATAAACCTGTCCTTCGGAATTTCTATTTTGGATGCGGTTCGTGACTATGCGCTGACCAGTGCGGATTTCTCAGGAACGGATCTCGCGATCGAGCTACTTTATCTGGTCGAGGCTAAGTCTGCCGCGATGGAGGCGTCGCGATCTTTGAACCTGCGCCTGCAGGGCGCGATGCTGGCGGCCGAGGAACAGGCATACACGGATATGCTGACCGGGTTGAAAAACCGCAGGGCCATGGATGTGTTGCTTGGGCATTTGGCTTCTGGTGACACGCCATTTGCCTTGATGCATCTGGACCTGGATTTTTTTAAGTCAGTGAACGACAGATACGGTCACGCGGCGGGCGACTATGTCCTGCAACAGGCGGCTTGTATTATGATCGAAGAAACCCGAAACGACGATACTGTCGCAAGGGTTGGTGGCGATGAATTTGTCATCATCTTCAAACACCTGATCGACGAATCTGTTCTGTCCGCAATTGCGTCCCGCCTGATTGACAGGTTGCGACAACCCATGATCTTTGAGGGGGCCGTGTGTCAGATATCAGCTAGTATTGGCACTGCGTTGTCGACGCAGTTTCAGGCGCCGAAAGCAGCCGAGATTTTGAATGCGGCAGATCAGGCCCTCTATGAGGCCAAGCGAATGGGGCGATCAAGGCATTGCCTGTATTCGTCATTTTTGGGTCAGCGCGTACAAACTGCGCAGTCGCAAGCCTCGCCGCACTAAGCTTTCACGACTTAAACTTTTTCGAAAGCCTGTGCCAGAACAGCCGAGATGTGGCGTTTTACTCCGGCGAGTTCGCCTATTACAGGCATGACCTTCCCTTGAAATCCAGCTTGTTCCAATGCCTGAGGTACGTCTTCCAACACATGACCGCCGCGGCACGCGAAGAAAGGCAGGCAAAGCGCGATTTGCCCAGAGTTTGCCGCCGCCTCAGAAATCGAAGGGGCCTCTTCAACGAATCCTACCCGGATGGACTTCAGCTTGATCCTCTCACTCACGAGTTCCGCGAACTGATTGGCGACAGCCGAAGGATTGCGGCTGCGACCCGATCCATGTGCAGCGAGGATCAAGTTGCACTGGTCTGTTGACCATGTGTTTGATTGAATGGTCGATCCAATCGCCTCGGCAGCGATGGCTGGAAGGGCTTTATCAACGCCAAGAGGATCGAGGATGCGCAATTCTCTTCCCCCCAGCCGTTTTGGCAAAGCGCTAGTGACAAACCAACCTTTGGCCATGAACAATGGGTAAATTACCGTGTCATCAGGTAAGTCGTCCAGGCAATGTTCTAGCCTGCTTGGTGCAGCGAGCGTTGCAGAAGTGACATTCACCCCACTGCACATTTCATTCACCTCGGCCGCATAAGCCGCCAGGGCCGCTTCGGCTGGCTCGGGGTCAGACGGTTGACCGTGGGCGACAATTACAGCGTTTGGCATAGGTGCGATCCTGTTTGGTTCTGCCAAAGGTGGCGTGTGTTTTGGCGAAGTCAATGCGCCTTGCGAACGTATCAACCCAACAACGTAAGCCACAGCCAGACCGTCAGGATCGAGGCGCCGGTGCCGACTAAAACGGAGGAGGCCGCGACCCGTTTGGCGCGGCCATACATGTTCGCGAATATGTAGGCGTTAAAGCCGGGTGCCATGGCAGCGTTCAGCACCCCTGAGCGGAACAAGTCTTGCGGCAATCCAACAGTCGAGCCGAACAACCAGACAAGGCTGGGGTGCAGCATAAGCGAAACGCCGCAGACATAGGCAATGGTGCGTAAATCACCCTCGGGTCGATATTTGACCAGTACGCCGCCCAAGGCAAACAATGCGCCGGGCAGGGCCGCACGGGTGATCAAGCCAAGAGCGTCATTGACCACTCCGGGCACACCGATCCCGGATAGGTTTACGATAAACCCCAACGCTATCCCCAGGATCAGTGCATTGCGGAACATAGCAGACAAGACCGAGCGCACCATCCGCGTGCCACCGTGGCCGCGACTACGAATGACCTCCATCACTGTGATGCCGATGCCATAGCAAAATGGCGCATGGAAGGCGATGATCGCGTAGTTCCCGGCCAGGTTTTCCGGACCATAAGCGCGTTCGGTAATTGGCAGCCCCAGCAGGACCGAGTTCGAGAACAGGCAGCAGAAGCCGATGGCGACGCAATCTTCCCACTCGCGCCGGAAAATCAGGCGCGCACCGAACAGACCTGCGCAGAAACATAGACCCGCAGCGGTGTAGAAACTGAACAGTAGGCGTGGGTCGAAACTGGCGCTGAGGTCCAGATTGGCGATAGCCAGAAACAGCAGGCACGGGATGGCGAACCCCTGAGTGAACTTCATTAGCCCGTCGATATGGGCCTCTTTGAAATAGCCTAACGCGGTGGCTGTGTACCCGGCACCGATCACCAGAAATACTGGCAGGATAACGTCGATCAGGCTTTGCAGCATGGTGCCATCCTGTGGAGTATTACGGCAGGCACCATGGGCTATTTAAAGGGCCTGATGGATCACCATGCCATCATAGGCAGGGGTGATGTGGTCGGCGGTTTCAGCCTCGACCGTGGCGTAGTCCAAATCGATGTGCATATTGGTCAACACCGCGCGCTTGGGCTGGAGCTGTTCGATCCAACCGAGCGTCTTTTCCAGATGCGCGTGAGTTGGATGCGGCGTGCGGCGCAGCGCGTCGATGACCAAACAGTCCAGCCCTTGCAGTGCAGGCCATGCGTCGTCATAGATCTCGGCCACGTCAGGCAGATAGACCAGTCCGCCAATCCGAAAGCCCAACGCGTCGATCGAGCCGTGATTAACCTTGAACGGCTGCAACGGGATCGGGCCGCCGGGGCCGTCGATCTCGAACGGGCCACTGATGGTTTTCAGATCAAGGATCGGCGGGTAGGGCGAGCTGTCAGGCTGGATGAACGCATATCCGAACCGCCCGAGCAGGTCGTTCTGAGTGTCGCCATCGGCCCAGACGGGCACACGGGTGCGCATGTTGAACACGATCATACGCAGGTCGTCGATGCCGTGGACGTGGTCGGCATGGCTGTGGGTGTAGACCACCCCGTCCAGCCGCCCAGTACCCGTATCCAGTAACTGACTGCGCATATCCGGTGTAGTGTCGATCAGGACTGAGGTTGTGCCCTTGGGCCCGTCCCGTTCCACCAGCATCGAGCAGCGACGGCGGATGTTCTTTGGGTTCTCGGGATCACACTCGCCCCAGTGCCCGCCCAGCCGAGGCACGCCGCCGGAAGATCCGCAGCCCAAAATGGTGCAGCGCAGCTGGGTCATGCAGCCGCCTTGTAGGTCGCGGCTTTGGTAAACAGCCGCTCGAAGTTCAACTGGGTCTGCGCGGCGAAATCGGCATAGTCCATGCCGAACACCTCGGCCCCCTTTCGGGCGGTGTGGGCGGTATAGGCGGGCTCGTTGCGTTTGCCGCGAAACGGGGGCGGGGCCAGATAGGGCGCATCGGTTTCAACCAGAACGCGGTCGACCGGGGCGGTGGCGAAGATATCGCGCAGCTCCTGGCTTTTGGGGAAGGCCGCGATGCCGGACATGGACAGGTAAAAACCCAGATCCAGCGCGGCTTTGGCCAGTTCCGCCGACGACGAAAAGCAGTGCATCACACAGGAATAAGGCGCGTTGCGATGTTCCTCGGCCAGAATGCGGGCCATGTCCTCGTCCGCTGCACGGGCGTGGATAATCAGGGGTAGGCCGGTGCGCTGGGCCGCCTCGATATGGACACGCAGAGATTGTTTTTGCACTTCGGCGCTGTCGGCGGTGTAGTGGTAATCCAGCCCGGTTTCACCAATACCAACGAATTTTGGATGCTGCGCCAGAGCGACCAGTTCGCCTACGGTGGCCATCGGCTCATCCGCAGCGCTCATGGGGTGGGTGCCCGCGGCGTAGAAGACGGGAGCGTGGGTGTCGGCTATCGCGCGGACGCTGGGTTCGTTGCGCAGTTTGGTGCAGATTGTGACCATACGGGTTACGCCCGCGCCAATCGCATTGGCAACTATCTGGTCCAACTGGCCTTCGAAATCGGGGAAGTCCAGATGGCAATGGCTGTCGGTGATCTGAGGGGTGTCGCTCATCTGCTCTGACCGGCGGTTTCCTGTATCTTGAACACCGTATCTAGGACCAGAGCGGCAGGGTCAAGGTTCACCGCCTGACCATGTCGTGCGCGGGCGGTGATTGTTGCAGCCACCTCAGCCCATTTGCGGGCCTGATGGGGGGATTGGGACAGGCGCGACAGGATTTCGGCCTCATGTGGAGCGGCTTCGGGCAGGGGTGCTGCTCCAGTCGCGCCGGTCAGGGCAAGACGGGACAAGGCCACGTCGATCAGGGTCAGCAGCAACTCGAACCGCTCAGCTGCGCCGCGCTGGGCGGCGACCTCGGCCAGTTTCAGGGCGCGTTGACGGTCCATGCGGGGCAGGGTGCCGAGGATGGCGATGAATTCGGCGTAGATTTCGAGCCCGCCGAGGTTGATCAGGCGCACCGCGTCCCCGACAGAGCCAGCGGCGAGGGCGGCCAGATGATCCGGCTGCGCGGGCAATTCGGCCCCGGTCTGCGCCAGTGCGGACTGCATGTCTTCGGCCCTTAACGGGGATAGGCGCAGGGTTCGGCAGCGCGACCGGATTGTTGGTAGAAGGCGTGAGGGCTGGTGCGAGATCAACAGCAGAGTCGTGCGCGCGGGCGGTTCTTCCAGCATTTTCAAAAGGGCGTTGGCTGCACTAACATTCATCTCATCGGCTGAATCCACGATCACCACGCGCCGCCCGCCATCGGCCGAAGACAGGCCGAAGAATTTGCCCAGCTTGCGGATGTCATCCACTACGATTTCGGTCCGCAACCGTCCCTGATCGTTCAATGACCGGGTGATAGCGGCAAGGCCGGGCTCGGCCCCGGCCTGAATGCGGTGGGCGACGGGGTGGTCGGGGTCGATCGCGAGCGTCTCAGGGGGCGGGGGGGCACCGAACAGCCCGTCATCCTCGGCCGGAGGGGTCGCCAGCAGGAACCTTGCGATCTGCCAAGCCAGGGTCGCTTTACCCACCCCGCGGGGTCCGGTCAGCAGCCAACCATGATGCAAGCGGTCCGAGTTATAAGCGTTCAGAAACGCCTGTTCAGCCTCGGACTGCCCGAACAAGGTCGCAGTTTCGCGCGGGTGCGGGGCACCGGGGGCCTGATCCGGGGTGGGGGTGTCGTCGCTCATGGGTCGTCCGTCACAAGGATTGCAGGACGATATCTGTCACATCGCGGGCTACACTGTCCATGTCTCGGTTGCCATCAATCACGCGAAAGCGGTCCGAGAACTCATCGGCCAGCGCCAGAAACCCGGAGCGCATTTTCTGTTGTAATTCCAGTCCGAAATCCTCGAACCGTTCTTCTGTGCCTTGCCGCCCTTTGGCGCGGGACAGGCCGATTTCCGGGTCCATGTCGATCAGGACGGTCAGGTCGGGTTCGCGCCCGATCATCAGCTTGTGCAACTGATCGACCAGAGGGCGCAGATTGCCGCGCGACATGCCCTGATACATGCGGGTGCTGTCGGCGAAGCGGTCGCAAATTACGACCTTTCCAGCCGCCAGCGCTGGTTCAATAGTGCGTTCCATATGGTCGCGGCGGGCGGCGGTGAACAGCAGCAGCTCGGTCTCGGCTGACCAACGGTCCGGATCACCTTCCAGTACCAGCCGGCGGATTTCCTCGGCCCCGGCTGAACCGCCGGGTTCGCGGGTCAGAACAACGTCGCGACCCAATCCGCGCAAGTGATCGGCCAGCATACGCGCCTGCGAGGACTTGCCCGACCCATCAATGCCTTCAAAAGTCAGAAACACGCGGTGCCCTTGTCAAAAAGCGTCCAGAGGGTTGCCGATCACATCGGTCAGAACGATCCCTCCAACGGTCATCATCCGAACCAGAAAACCACCCGCGGCCACATCCTGTACCGCGACCAGAGGGCGCCGAATTTCGGGCAGACCTTCAGGCTTGATGACCAGTTCGGCCAGTTTCTGACCCTTGGCAATCGGAGCGTTGATCGGGCCGTCATAGACGACCTCGGCAGCTACGTTTTCGTCGCCCAGAACCGGCAGCAGGATGTTCAGATCGTCTTCGGGTACAAGGCCAACCGTCTTTTGCGCCCCCATCCAAACCTCGGCTTCGGCTATCGGCGCGTCTTTGTTGGCAATTGTCCTCTCGACAAAATTTCGAAACGACCAGTTAACCACGGCCTCGGCCTCCTCTGCCCGGGCGCCGGTACTGTCCAGGCCGGTGAGCACAAAGATCACCCTGCGATCACCCTGCTTGGCCGAGCCCACAAGTCCATAGCCGGCCTCTTGCGTGTGGCCGGTTTTCAAACCATCCGCACCGATCCCCAGCTTCAACAACGGGTTGCGGTTGCGCTTGTTCGAAGGCGCGCGGCCATCGAATTCAAACTCTTCCTCGGCGAACAGGGGATAATATTCTGGGAAATCTGTGATCAACCGATCGGCCAGTATGGCAAGATCGTGAACCGACATCATGTGCCCGGCTGCAGGCCAGCCGTTCGAGTTGGCAAAAGTGGAATTGTCCATGCCCAACTGTTCCGCGCGCTGTGTCATATACCGAGCGAAACCCGCCTCGGTTCCGTCGGGGCTGAGCGCCTCGGCGATGACAACACAGGCGTCATTGCCGGACAGAACGATGATGCCGCGCAGCAAGTCCTCGACTGACACGCGGTCTTGTGTGTTCAGGAACATCGTCGAGCCGCCATAGCTCATGGCGTGTTCAGACACGGGTAGGGTTTCGTTCAGAGTAAGACGTCCATCCCGCAACGCCTCGAACGCGACATATAGGGTCATGAGCTTCGACATTGAGGCCGGGGGCAAGGGTTGTTCGGCGTCTTTCGACAAAAGCACAGTGCCTGTTGTCTGGTCCATCACATAGGCTGCGCGGGCGGATGTATCAAAGGCGAAGGCGGGCAGAGCGGTCAGCGCCAACCCCATTGCCAGAACGGATGATCGCAAAGTGGACAGCACAGTAACCTCCTGCTTTTCAGTTCTTGACGACGAAAGCGTCGGTAAAGCCCAGATCCTTGACGTCGCGCTGCAAAGCGGTGCGTTCGCCCCGGGTTTTGGCAGGGCCGACAAGAACTCTCCAGACTGATTTCTCGCCGGTTTTTAACTCGCGTACTTCGGTTGTCAGGCCATTGCGGCGAATTTTCCGAGCAGCGCTTTCAGCATTTTCTTCGACGCTGAATGTGCCAACCTGAACATATGGTTTGGATACCGAAGCAGTATCGGATTCTGCCGATGCCGCAGCGGTGGGCGGGGTTGGTTCAGACGCCTCGATCGCCGCCGCAGCCCCTTCAATCGGGTCGAGCGATGTCTGGGTGATTTCGTCAGAAGATTTCTTTTGCCACCATTTCTTCTTGGTGGACGCGTCCGCAGGCGGGGTGACTTCGGGATCAGACAGAGTGGAAGTCGCCACCTCAGGCGCAGCTTCCACGGCAGTCTCGGCAACTTCGGTCGTGGTCTCGGCGGCGGCATCCGCTGCCACAGCGGCAGTGCCCGCAGCAGCAGCGGTTTCCTTTTTCTGCCACCACTTCCGCTTGGGTTTATCTTCGGCCTCGGCGGTTTGATCTTCGGTCGGAGCGTCGCCTGTAACCGGTTCTGCGACCTCGGGTTCCGGAGAGGTTTCGGGTTCTGCTTTTGGCGCAGGCTCGACGGGTTTACGCCGCAGGGCGACGACCTCGACCCGTGTTGGAGAACCGGCGAGAATGCCAAGCTTTACTGCTGCGTCAGACGACAGCTGCAATGCAGGGCCCGGTAAGTTGCGTTCCCGCCGGAACAAAGCGCCTGTGACTGTCTTGTTGTTTGCGGTGTTCTTGATGCGAACGCGCTCTGGCTGGGTGACGTCAGGATGTGCGATCCAGATTCCACCAAGAGACGGACGGCCATCCCACAACCCGGCCTCGGTCAATGCAAACACCTCGGGTGCCTCGACATCGTCACGGGGGTTTCCGGTCGCTTCGGGGAAAATCTCTCGTTTTGCTGAGTTCTGGGTGCTGTCCGAAGACGCCTCGGTCGCTTCGTTGCCGGTTTCAAGTGCTTCTTCGCATCCGGCCAGAACCAAAGACATCACGGCCAGAACCGCCAACGCCAGCGGCTTTGCGCGTGTTTCGGTCGCTCGATCCATCGTTTTATCCCTTGCCTGTAAGGGGTCGGTTTCCTGAACCCCACCGCGTTTCGCCGGTTCTGCAACGCCGGTCTGATACGGTTTGTGGCCCGATCATAGCGTGAGCAAGGTATCAAGGAAAGACCGCTGCCATAGCTTCGGCAAGAATTCCCTATTTGGTCTTGCCACCGGTTTGCGTTCGCCTTAGACCCAGCATCACGCGGGGAGGTGGCAGAGTGGTCGAATGCGGCGGTCTTGAAAACCGTTGAACGTGAGAGCGTTCCCAGGGTTCGAATCCCTGTCTCCCCGCCACTCATACCTGGTTCACTTCAGCTGTGTTTTCTGACCCGGAATTGTGCCGCAATTCCCGTGCGTTGGCGCATGTGCTTTCAATCAGAGACAGAGCAGACCGTACACTCAGGGCGCAATTCCGGCCCTGGTCTCAGTGGTGCATTTTGGCGGGGTCGCTTTGGGGCGAATTTCCCTGATACCCGGCAATTTACAGGGGAATTTCGCGAAAAGGCTCTGAGTTCCGTCATTTCTCGGGTCAGAACTGCATATTTTACAGAGGTTTATGCTGCAAATTCCCTAAAACGTTAAACAGGGAATTTTCTTGCGGGAACAGAGAATTGTGCCGACGGATCAGGGAGAGCGAACCCCGTATCAGGGACGCCGGATCTGGAGGTGTTAGAAGCCGAACAGGCGCTCTTGCTCGGCCCAGTCAAGTGGGTGAGCCACGCTGACCAGGCGCTTGAGTGTGAGTTCGGGCGGCTGTGTGCCGTCGAGAATCGCGGCTTGAATCTTCGGTGAAAGAAACGCGAGCTGAGCACGGGTGCGGATGAAGGCGCCGGGGACGCGTTCGCGGCGTGCAATCTCCATCAGTTGAACTCCGGCTTTCAGATCGCGCGCCCAGCCATGGGCTCGGATCAGCATGGACCGGAGGTGGGGATCAGGTTGGGGTGCCATGTCTCCAGCGATGACCTTGGTCTCGACGCCGCGGCGGCGCAGATCGAAGGATGCTGTGATGTGGGTGAGATCTGGGTGCAGATGGTCGGCAGCAATGCAAATTGCGCTTGCCAGAGTTTTGGGGTTTAGTTCGAGATCAATGTGTCCTCGTGCAATCTTGCCTTTGGTCAGAAGAGCAGCGCCGACCTGACCGGCTTGGCGTTGAAGCCGGGTTACTAAATCCGCAACTGAAGTCTGTACCGCCTCCGCTGACCCGGCCTCCGGCTGCGCCAGTACCTGATGCGCGGCGGCGGCGTCTTGCAGATGTCTGGCGATGACATCAATGACTGCGTGTTCCAGCGCCGGGCCGGGCAGTCGCCAGCCGGAGGTATCCTTGCCGCCCGAGATCAGCCGATTGGAGATGTAGTAGCGCAACCGTCGGCCTGTGCGCGTGGTGTGGGTTGGCGTCAACCGATCACCAGTTTCGTCCTGCAGCAGACCGGTGAGCCAAGCCCCGGGGTCAGTGGAGTGTTGGCGCTCATTGGGTGTAGGGACTGCACGGGATCGCCGCGACGCTTGGCGCATTTTCTCCTGCACCCGGTCCCAAACGCCCTGGTCGATGATCGCCGGGTGTTGTCCGTTCCAGATCTTATCCTTGTGGCGGATTTTTCCGAGATAGACCGGGTTGCGCAGTAGGTAATAGATTTGGCCGCGTGAAAGTGGGCAATTCCCCTTCACGCTTCCATCCGTCCGAACAACGCGTTTTGACCGCAGGTCTGCTGCCGTTGCCCGTTCTTCTACTTGGCGCAGGCAACCCAGTTCGCCATAAACCCGAAAGAGATGCCGGACCGTTCTGGCCTCCTCCTCATTCACCACCAGCGTTCTTGCCTTCGGATCGGGGTGGCGATCATAGCCCAGGGGCAGGTTGCCACCCATCCAGAGCCCCTTTTTCTTCGACGCCGCTATTTTGTCGCGAATACGTTCGGCGGTGACTTCCCGCTCAAACTGAGCGAAGGACAACAGTACGTTCAGGGTCAACCGGCCCATGGAAGATGAGGTATTGAACGCCTGTGTAACCGAAACAAAGGAACAGTTTGCCTGTTCCAGCCGTTCGACCAGCTTCGAGAAGTCGGCAAGCGACCGGGTCAGCCGGTCGATCTTGTAAACCACCACCATGTCTATACGCCCTGCATCGATCTCTTCAAGCAGCCGTCGAAGGGCGGGGCGTTCGAGTGTGCCGCCGGACAGCCCGCCATCATCGTAGCGGTCTGGCAAAGTGGTCCAACCTTCGTGTCGTTGACTGGCGACATAAGCCGCGCAGGCCTCATATTGCGCGTCCAGGGAATTGAAGTCCTGGTCCAGACCATCTTCTGAGGACTTGCGCGTATAGATGGCGCATCGGATTTTACGGCGCGGGCTCATTTGGCGATCTTTCCGGTGAGTCCGAAGAAACGCGGCCCTGACCAATGCGCGCCGGTAATCTCTCGGGCGATGGCGGAGAGCGAGCGATAGGACCGACCGTTCCAGGTAAAACCATCCCCTGTCACATCGACCATATGGGTTACGCCATTCCACTCGCGCAGCAGGCGCCCGCCGGGCTTAAGAGCAGGGCATATAGGCCGGGGCTTCTTCTTAGAGCCCTTTTCCAGCGTGGCTTTGACCTGCCGGGGTAGCCCGCCATGACGGCGGGACTGCATCTCAAAGGCGATAAAACGGCGCAGGAAGGGTTGGCTGAGCATGGTGGGGGCGGGTTGATCAAACAGTTGCTGCCAAAGCGTGACCAGATCCGATCGACCCATGGCGGCGAGATCGGCGACATCGCTCGTCTTGGTCATGACTCGCCGCCCTTGTTTGCTGTGAGGTGATATGTGGAAAAACCATGTGGCTTGTCGGATGCGCGCCGTTCAATTGTGACACCTTTCTTCCGTAACCCACTTAATGCCGCTCGGACCGAATGAGGCTGCCACCTTATTGTTTTGCAGAGCGCCTCAAGGCTGGCGCCACTCGGGCGGCGCAACAAGGCTTTTACCTTGTCAATTTTGGTTTGCTTCCGCTTGGCCATGAACTGTCTCCTCTGATCTTGGGTCAGCGAGATGCCGAACCCCGGTACCGAGGAGCGCCCGATTGGCTCGGGCGTAGAACCATTGGTGCGTGGTTTATAGCAACAGTCCAGCCCTTTCTGGAGCAGCCTCAGAAGGGGTGTGTTTTGCAGGGCGCTGCTGTTGTACCCCCGATTTTTCGTCAACAATCTTAATTGGTTACGATTTAGTTACTTTTGGTTTGGGGGTTGCGTCTCGTATTGATGACACCTACATTTGGCTCAATCGCCCGGACTATCAGGGCGGGAAACTGCTCCCGCAGGCAGCACTCATTGGAAACACAGGTTTCCGCAGAGAGCATTCGAAGGGGCAACGAACCGGATCGATTGGTCCGGAGAGTTGTTAATCGTGCTCTCTCCGAATTCCCAACACGATCCTTTCTTGTCGACGCTAACGAGCGTCAAACGAAAGGAGGCGGCTATGTCTGCCAAAAAAACACAGAGCGACGCCAAGGCGTCCAACACACCGATCTGGATGGCGGACAAAGTCGTCCAATCTCAGATCAGCCAGATCAAGCCATACGCCAACAACAACCGCGTGCACGCGGCCAAGAGTATTGACAAGCTGAAGGCGTCGGTGGCTCAGTTTGGATTTGTCACTCCGATCCTTTTGGATGGTTCGGGCACAATCATTGCGGGTCATGGCCGCTATGAGGCCGCTAAGGCCCTGGGGTTGATGTCCGTGCCGACTGTTGTCGCGGATCACTTGTCAAAAGCGGAAGTGCGCGCCCTGCGGATCGCGGATAACAAGCTGGCGGAACTGTCGGATTGGAACGAAGCTGCTCTGCAGATCGAGTTTGCCGAGCTGATGGATCTCAGCCTTGATGGCGAGCTCGATTTTGATCTGGATATCACCGGGTTCGAAACGCCGGAGATCGACATCATCATCGACGCTGCGAGCGAGGCTGCGGAGACCGAAGCTGAAACTGTAGACACCCCGGACCCTGCGGCACCTGTCATCACGCAGCCGGGCGACCTCTGGCTTCTCGGAGATCACCGCATCTTCTGCGGAGATGCCTTGCACGCCCAGAGCTACGACACCTTGCTGGAAGGCGAGACACCACAGATGATCTTCACTGATCCGCCTTACAACGTACCGGTCAATGGGCATGTCCGCTGTGGCACCGATGGCGCTCATCGCGAATTTGCCATGGCGTCGGGAGAAATGTCGGATAGCGAGTTCCGCGGCTTTCTTTCAGGCATGATTACCCATTTGTTTGGCCGTCTGCCAGACGGGGGCATTGCGATGATCTGCATGGACTGGCGTCACATTGAAGAGTTGATTGCGGCGGGCAAGGCAGGTGGATTGGACCTCATCAACCTCTGCGTCTGGAACAAGACAAACGGAGGCATGGGCAGCCTTTACCGCTCCAAGCACGAGCTGGTCGCAATCTTTAAGAAGCCCGGTGCTGCGCATATCAACAATGTCGAATTGGGCAAACACGGGCGCAACCGCACCAATATATGGGATTATGCCGGAGTGAACAGCTTTGGGGCAGAGCGCGAGGCCGATCTTTCAGATCATCCCACAGTAAAGCCAACGGCACTGGTTGCAGATGCCATCATGGATGTGAGCCATCGTGGCGATCTCGTGCTGGACGCCTTTGGAGGGTCCGGTGCAACCTTGCTGGCGGCTGAGAAGACCGGACGCTGGGCGCGATTGATTGAGCTCGATCCGGCTTATGTCGATGTCGCGATCCGCCGTTGGCAGAAGATGACCGGTGAGAACGCCGTGCACGCGGTGACAGGCGAGACGTTCGATGCGCGTTCTGCGGCAACCAATGCCACCTCAGAGCTGGAGGCGGATCATGTCTGACGATACGAAGGACTATGAGGTGGGTTACGGCAAACCGCCCAAAGCAACCCAGTTCAAGAAAGGCCGCTCCGGCAATCCAAAAGGGCGCCCGAAAGGTGCTAAAGGGGTTAATGCCAGCCTGAAACGCGAATTGGAAGCCAAGATCACCGTCCGCGAAGGCAACCGGGAAGTCCGGATTTCCAAGGCGGAGGCAATTGCCAAGCGGGTCACGGCCAGCGCATTGAAGGGTGACACGAAAATGCTGATGGCGCTGCTGAAGCTGGACACAGATCTGTTCAACACGAGTGACATGGAGCCGCAAGAAAGCGCCTGTGCGGTTGAGCCGGACAGTGTTGACTTTGATATCCTCCGGGATTTCTTTTCCGGCCAACTGGGCAGTGACGGCGGTCCTGAAGATGAGGAGGCGGAAGATGACGGCTCCTGATCCCAGAATGGTCCAGCAAGCCGCGCGCGAGGTTTGCCGGGACAATTTCTTTCCCTTCGTGTGGCGTGTGTTTGACACGCTGCACCAGGGGAGTGACCGCAGCTTTGATCCGGCCTGGCATGTGCGGGCCATGTGCCATGAGTTGGACAACGTTCGC
Organism: Ruegeria sp. HKCCD7628; assembly: GCF_057221005.1. Classification (NCBI taxonomy): domain Bacteria; kingdom Pseudomonadati; phylum Pseudomonadota; class Alphaproteobacteria; order Rhodobacterales; family Roseobacteraceae; genus Ruegeria; species Ruegeria sp. HKCCD7628. The sequence goes on along the minus strand of NZ_JBWVBA010000010.1, from coordinate 58,785 downwards.
GTCGGCGAGAACAAGCGGTTGATCATCAACATTCCGCCGCGTTGCCTGAAATCGGTCACCGTGGCCGTTGCATATGTCGCTTATCTTCTTGGGCACTCACCGAGCGCCAAGATTATTGTTGCCAGCTACGGGCTGGATCTGGCGCGCAAGCATTCCGAAGATTGTCGTCGGATCATGTCTGCGCGCTGGTACCGGGAAATGTTCCCTGAAACTGTCTTGGCTAAAAAGGGCAACACCTCAGAAGAAATCCGCACCACAAAGGGAGGCAGTCGCAAGGCTGTCTCCATCGGCAGTTCTGTTACTGGCCATGGCGCCGATTACATCATCATCGATGACCTGCTGAAAGCTGGTGATGCGGGTTCCGAGGCCGAGCTGGTCAAGGCACAGGAGTTCATTGAGGGGACCTTGCTGTCGCGCTTCGACAACCCGGCCGAAGGGCGTGTGGTTATGGTTGCACAGCAGCTGCACGAGATGGATCCGCCGGGTTATCTGCTCGAACGCGGCACCTATCGGCATCTGGATCTGCCTGCCATCGCCGAAGACCATGAAACGGTTCCTCTTGGGCGTGGAAGGGTCATGCGCCGCAAGCCGGGTGATCTTCTGTGCCCGTCGCGCCTGGATCAGAACACGCTGGATACCAAGCGTCGTGAAATGGGCGCAGCCGTGTTCAATTGCCAGTATCAGCAGAACCCCATTGCGCCAGACGGATCACCCTTGCGCTGGGAGTGGTTTGGCACCTACGAGACCATCGAAGATCGTCGTTGGTTCCAGCTGGTCGTTCAGAGCTGGGATACGGGCATGTCAGCGGATCCCCGATCCGACTTCTCGGCCTGTACAACCTGGGGGTTCCGCGAAAATGCGTGGTATCTTATCGACGCCTGGCGCGGGCAGGTAGACTACCCAGACCTAAAAGCCAAGGCACTGCAGCTTGTTCACCGTTGGGAACCGGATCGCGTTCTGATCGAAGATGCTGCCTCAGGCAAACCTCTTTTGGACGAGCTGTTTCGTGATGACCGTCGGCGCTACGAACGCATTAAACCCGACAAGGACAAGGAAACCCGGTTCCAGTCCGCTTGCGGTCCTGTCGAAGAGGGCAAGGTGTATCTGCCTGCAGACGCACCCTGGCTGCCGGTATTCAAACGAGAGCTTCAGTCCTTTCCACGCGGGCGCAACGACGATCAGGTCGACAGCTTTGCCCATTTTCTGAACTGGTCCAAGGGACTGGGATTCTACCGGGCATTGGGCCGGGACCACCGGATCAACATCGAACGTCGGGAGCGCAATCGAGAGAGGGTCAGACGGCGGTAGAACCTCAGCGTCAAGCTTGAAAACTCGTTGAATAGTGCAGGGAGGGCCGATGTCGGACCAATCCTGAGAGCGGCCCCAATGACCGCTCGCAACCACAAACCAGTCTCATCGCTAATGCCGTCGGATGACTGCTTCGAGCCCGAAGCAGACCTTCTCGACCAGTAGACCACGCCGTTGCAGCATTACTGCTCGTTAACCGGAGCGCCGCGGCGCAGATTAAAGACCAAACACTCATGCCGGCTGCGGCGAAATTCGGAGGCACTACGTCTCCATCGCGGACAAAACACTCGTTGTCTCTGGGGCCGCTGCATGGACTAAACCCACTCGATCGGATTCGTCTTTAACACCGCAGCGAATAAGCCGTCGTTGCGCGAAACAGCGGCTCACTGTAGACTTCAAACAGGGGAGGTAGATCCATGCGTTGGATTATTACCATCTTTACAACGGCATTCTTTGTACTTGGGCCCGCTCAAGCAGGTCAGTTATTCGATGCAGCAAAGCAGGGTGATACAGCGACCGTTAAGGCTCTGTTGGAAAGCGGTATCTCGGTTGATGAGCGGGGGCCGAACAAGGCTACGCCCTTGATCGCTGCTTCGTTGGCGGGAAACACCGAAACCGCTGCGGCTCTGATCGAAGCAGGGGCTGACGTGATGGCGCGTAACCACAGCGGCTTCACTCCACTTCACGCGGCTGCCTTCGGCGGTAAGATTGAGACAGCACAGCTGCTTCTCGCTAAAGGCGCAGACGTGAATGGACGCATCAACAGGGCCGAAAAGTCACCCATCTTCATGGCGGCCGATGAGGGTCATATCGAGATGATCGAGCTACTACTCGACAACGGTGCGGATATTGTGACACTCGATAACGATGGCTTTTCGGTTCTAATCCGAACGATGTTCCGTAAACACTATGATATCGTTGGGCTGCTGAAGCAGAACGGAGCCACATGCCCGCCGCCAGACGCCTTCGGCCCGGAATTTCACCGCCTGTGTTTGGAGGCAGGCACATAAGGTAAGGTCAAAAAATGAACATTCGACTTCTGATGAGCGGGCTGGTTATTGCAGGCATGACCACGAGTGCGCTGGCGGATGAGCCCATCAACACTGGGCCTTTCGGCGATGTTGCAATCAAAGGTTATGATACTGTTGCCTATTTCACCGAAAGCCGAGCGGTAAAGGGGTCAAGTGAGTTCGCATATGATTGGCTTGGCACGCCGTGGCACTTCAACAGCGCGGAGAACCGCGAACTGTTTAAGTCTGACCCAACCAAATACGCTCCGCAATACGGCGGGTATTGCACATTGGGTGTCGGCCTTGGGGCCAACGCATCTGAAAATATCGACCCAGTAAATTCCTGGCGGATCATCGATGGGAAGCTTTACTTTATATCGGACCCGACCGGAGCAGAAATGCTTGACCACCCAGAAGGGGAGGCGGTGATCGCCAAGGCGGATGCGAATTGGGAGAAGACCAAGCCGCTGGCAGCCAAGGATTACTCCAACTGACGCGCACCTCGGATGATGGTCATCCGCCAGGTCTAAAGTGAAACAGAATATGCGGGTTGATGTAGCTGTAAGGCGCGCTCGCCCCGACCTCTTCTTCGGCATTTTTGTAGACCATGCCACAAGCCGGGCGACCAAGCGAAAGACCGGGTTGTTGCAAGCACAATATGTCATCTTTCACAAATGCCGATCCAGTGACAAACAATGTGGATGCGCGTAAGGCCATACTTCCGTTCTCTGAAATCTGCATCAAGCCGGGTCCGCGGCCTTCGAAGTTTCCCTGCCATACGTTGCCATCGATCAGAGCAGTAATCGCGTCGGCAGATAGCTTTTCGCGCGCGCCAGGTTGAAAGTCGAAGGGCCATTCCTGCACGCCCGCAGTCAACATTGCATCAATGATCCGATCGAGTTCTTTCTGCTTCCGAAAATGCGCAAACAAGACCTTGTAGAGTTGCGCCGAAGTATGTGGAGCAAATTCGGCCACCTCGTCTGCAGTTGCTTGCGCCTTTTGCGTCTGGCCAGCCTCTCCATAGGCGGCAGCGAGGATGTTAAAGTAGTCTTCAATGCCTTGAGAATTGCCTTTTATCTCCTCAAGGATTTCGACGGCACGTTGGGGACGCCCTGTCAGAATATAGGACAAGCTTGCGATCTGACGTGCATAGCCCGGCAATAGTGGGTTGAGACGCAGAGCCGTTTCGAAATTCTCGATCGCCTCTTCATGTCGTCCGTAGAATGTTTGCGCAAAGCTCAGCGCAAGATAGGCAGATGCTTCACCGGGGGCCTTCTCGACAGAAAGCTGCGCCGAGCGCATCGCTTCCTCATACCTTCGATCCACAGTCTGCAACTCGCTTAATACTGCAAAAGGCATCGCCGCATCGGGATCAATTTCTAAGGCACGACCGGCATGTTCGTAGGCGCGTTTCCGGGCGACAGGAAAGGGCAGCACATCGTCATAGTTGCGGCGCATGATCAATGCCTCGGTGCGGGCCTGTGCCGCGAATGCCCTGGCAAAAGTCGGGTCGATTGCGGTTGCTTCCGAATAGAGGCTCAACGCTTCGCGCAGCTTGGGCCGAAAGCCGCTGCGAGCGGCTTCTTCGGCTCTGAGAAAGAAGTCATATGCTTCCAGATCCGTTGTAGGTAGGCGTTCGATCCGCTCCTTTTCGGACACACTCACATCCACACCAAGTTGATCAATGATCTCGTTTATCAGGCCAGCCTCCATGGAGAAAATATCGGCTTCGTCTCGCTCCAACCGCTCGGCCCATACTGTCTGCCCGCTGCTCACATCTGTCAGCCGCGCGTTGACCAAAAGCCGAGTTCCCGCTCTGCGCACGCTGCCTTCGAGAACATAGCCCACCCCCAACTCGCGACCGATAGACCTGCTGTCGATTGTCCGGTCCCGATAGGAAAACGCGGTGTTGCTGCCGATCACCATCAGCCCGGCGACTTTCGAGAAATCTGTAATCAGATCGTCCGTGAGCCCATCTGCGATGTAGCGTTCCGCGTCTGGCAGCCCGAGGTTTTCAAAGGGCAACACGACGAGAGAAGGCAACCCGTCCTCTGCCGCGATGATTTCACTTTCAGCGCCGCCGAAAAGGGCAACTATGCCATCACGCAATATAAAAGCGGCACCTGAAAGAACCGCTATTACCACCACCGCCGTGACAGCGCCTCGAACTTTGAAGCGAGACAGTGAAGTGTATTTCGAGCCATTCGGGTCCGCCATCCGAAATACCGTGAGAGGCTCAGGTATGTTTTTGACCCGGTGGACTCCCGCAGATTCAAATGGCTTACTGACTTTGCCGCGCGTGTGTTCGTAAACCTCGCGCGAGATGCAGATGCCTCCGGGCGTAGCTAGGGGTTCCAGGCGCGCCGCAATGTTAACACCGTCTCCGTAAATGTCGTCGCCATCGATGATTAGATCTCCCAGGTTGATACCAATCCGCAATTCGATACGCTGGTGGGGATCAATGGTGTCGTTTCTGTCCTTAACCGCCTCTTGTATCTGGATCGCAGCCTCGACTGCATCAACAACGCTTGCAAATTCGGCCAGCAGTCCGTCGCCGATAAGCTTGACGATCCGTCCGTTCTTTTCATCTATCAAACGGGTGAGGATGTCTTGGCGCACCGTGGTCAAACGTTCGAAAGTGCCCACCTCATCCTCGGCCATCATACGGCTGAAACCGACTACGTCTGCGGCGAATATGGCGGCAAGCCTGCGTTCCAAGGTTTGCCCCTCTCCTCCAAAATGCGGGCAGCACTGCGAAGTTAACACTAAAAAAAACGTTACGGAAACTGCGCTCGCTAAAAATATTTGGCTGGGCGGGTGCTTGTCTTTCAAAGGTACAGTGGCGCAACAAGCCAGTTGTCTCCGCAGCAGCATAAGGCAGCTTGCTCCGCATTTGAAACAATGTATCCGAGCGAAGCGAACGGCCTGATAAAGTTTTGGCCTATATGCATGATTTGAACGTCCGGTATCGAGAAATCGTGCTGCCCGTCGCGGGCGATACCGTGACACTGTCGAGCAATCGATTTGATTTCCGCTGCGCCAGCATCGGGCGGCTTTGTCCGCATAGCGGTCATTGACGATGCAATCGGCTGATGGTTGCTTTCACCAAAACCGGCCATTCGTACAAAGCGCAGCGACCGACGGCTTCGAGCCTAAAGTTACAGTTAACTAGTAACGGTGACGTTTTGGGTTTCACCGGACCGATCGTTTGAACGTTCTGGTCTCGATTCTAAAGTTTTCTTGGGGGCCACAGGTGATCAGGTCGCGTTGAATTCGACACAAGTACGCTGGTTGCGCTCACACCTGTTACGGCATTAGAAGCCCGGCTGCAATGAGGGGCGTAGAGTGACGGCGGGTAGGTATCGGTGATTCCTCGTTAACTGACAGCAATCTTAGATCGAGCGTGCCTTTCAAGCACTAAATGATATCGCGATCTTGGTTTCAATAATTGCCTTGACGTGACATGAACTAAGCTAACGGTATCCGCGCAAAGCCCTTGTTTGTAGAAGAAAGGAACGACTCATGACCTCAGCCAAACCAAATGTCGGCGCGCAAATCGAGCAAATGAGTTTTTTAAGGCTGGGGTCTGATGACCAGGTTACGATCGGTCAACAAAAAGACCGCTGGACCATTTTGTTTGTTTATCGAGGTAAGCATTGTCCACGCTGCAAGCGCTTTTTGAACAAGTTGAATGCGGCGCTGTCGGCATGGGCTGACGTTATGGACGTTATTGTTGTCTCTGCCGACACCAAAGAAAAAGCTGCGGCAGACAAAGCAGAATTCGGCTGGGATTTTGATCTTTGCTATGGAATGACTGAAGCGCAAATGCGCGCGCTTGGTCTTTACGTGTCATCGCCTCTATCTGATGCAGAAACGACGGGTCTGTTCGCCGAACCTGGCGCGTTTGCCATCCGTCCGAATGGAACACTGATGCTGGCCGATATCTCTAACGGCCCTGCGGCACGTCCCGATTTGGAAGAGCTTTTGGACGGCATGAAATTCAATATTGATAATGATCGTCCGGAACGAGGAACGGCCTGAGACCACCAGATCGCATGGCCTCGGTTACTCAAAATAGCCTGGGTGCGTCTTGTGGATGAAGTCGATGGTTTCGTCGAGGCGGGACAGGTGTTTTCTGACAGCGGCTTGCGCTTGGTCATGGTCTCCTGCCGCCATGGCCTGTGCAATCTCTCGGTGATCGGCGAGGATTGCGTCTGCGGCACTGCCCTTTTCAAGACTGAGCATACAAAGCCGGTCAACCTTTTGCTTGGATTCTAGCATTACATCAAATGCCATCGGATTGCCGCTGAGCACGTAGATCAGTTTGTGAAAATCATAGTCCAGCGAGTGAAACGCCGATAGATCACCGTCACTGATCGCCTGCTCTTGTAAGGCAAGATTTTCTTCAAGTTTTGCTTCACTTGCTGCGCCCCAAACTTCCATTGCTCGATGGACGATCTCTAGCTCCACCGCCATTCGAACCAATCGCGCGAGAGCCACACGCTCCATAGAAAACCCTCGAACTACGGTCGCCTTTTGTGGTCGTATTAAGAGCAGATCTTCGTTACCGAGCCTTGTGAATGCGTTGCGAACAGGTTGGCGTGATACGCCGAATCGGCTGGCTACCTCTGTTTCGGATAGCTTTGTACCGGGAAGAATTTCAAGCGAAACGATCTCGTCGTGTAGCGCTTCATAGACCGCATCGGTTGTGGTTCGTCTGACAATTTCTTCCACGGTATGTTGCTTGCGCCCTCTGTCTTAGTCACGTTTCAAATTACAGATCCACTGTTATGGTATTGAAACAAATAGAATATTCTATTTTGTTTTGCTTGAGTGAACCAATGTAGGCCTGTCACCTATCAAATGCCCTGCGCTTTCGACTGTCAAGCAATCTGACATACTAAAAGCCTACAGTTGACATAACTTGGATACTAGTGTCCCGTTAAGGGCAGCAGCGATTCTGGTTCTTGGGGGAAATCGAAAGCTACGTGGCTTACGGTCTCTGAAATTCCATGAAAGCCAAATCCTGTCCAAAAATAACCGGGGAGGAGAACCCATGACTTTCACGAAATCGTTCTTTGCAACTGCGACCGCTGTGGCATTCATTGCAACGTCAGCTTCAGCCGAAAACTGGCGAGCCTGGAATATCCACAACGACGGCCATCCCAACACGGCTGCAATGGACAAGTTTGCCGAACTGGTTGACGCCGCTACAGACGGCGAAGTTACCGTCGATGTGTTCCACGGTGGTGTTCTTGGTTCCCAACCGGATGCCCTAGAACAGGTTCGTATCGGCGCAATCGAGGTTGGTAACTTCAACCTCGGTCCTATTGGCCCAATGGTGAAAGAAGCTAACCTTGTATCGCTTCCTTTCATCTTCAAAGATGTGCCGCACATGTTCCGCGTGCTGGACGGCGACGCCGGTGAGGTTGTTTCAGCTGCGATGGGTGAAGCAGGTGTTCTGCCACTGGCATGGTTTGATGCCGGTGCGCGTTCTTTCTACAGCCAAAAGCCGATCAACACGCCCGCAGATGTCGAAGGTCTGAAAATCCGTGTGATGAACAACGATCTTTATACATCTATGATTTCAGCTATGGGCGGTAACCCGTCTCCAATGGCATTCTCCGAAGTTCAGCAAGCGCTGAAAACCGGCGTTGTTGATGGTGCGGAGAACAACTTCCCGTCGTTCAAGAATGTCGGTCACTATGAAGTGACCACAAATTATTCTTTGTCCGAACACCTGATTATCCCGGAGTGCATCTGCGTTAACACGGCCAAATTCAATGCGCTGTCTCCTGAATTGCAAGCCGCTGTGCGCGGTGCAGCAGAAGAAGCCGCATTGGTCCAGCGTGAGCTTTGGGCAATTGGTTCTGAACAAGCGCGTAAAGATGTTGAAGCGGCCGGCATCACCGTCAATGAAATCGCCGACAAAGGCCCATTCCAGTCCGCAATGGATTCGGTTTATGCAGACTACTTGGCTGCAAATCCTGATATGAAAGCGTTGGTAGAAATGGCGCAAGCCACTGAATAAGTTGTCTTAACAGTTCAACTTTGAGCGCCCGGCTCCGCCAATTGGATGCCGGGCGTTTTGTCTCAGAGGAAATCCAATGCAAGAGCCCGATACCGCCCCTGCCGCCATGCGCAACATGGACAGGATTCTTGATCTGCTCGCACGAGTTTGCATGTTGCTGTCTGGCATCGCCATTGTCGTTATGACTGCGATCTTTGCCTGGCTGGTGTTCGGTCGCTACGTTCTGAACAACACGCCCACTTGGGTTGAGCAGGTTTCACTGCTTTTGGTTATGGTCATCGCGTTTCTCGGAGCGGCTGCGGGTGTGCACAATCACACGCACCTCTCTGTTGTCGTGTTCCGCAATTTAGTCCCACCCTCTGTGCGAACGGTTTTCGTCGTGCTCACTGATGTCCTGATGGCAGGTTTCGGTGGCATGATGTTTTGGTACGGGATCGAGCTGACAATATTCAAATGGAACACCCTGATCCCGCTCATCCAATGGTCAGAGGGCTTGCGCTCCTTGCCACTGACAATCAGCGGCGCGTTGGTGTTCCTTTTTTCCACTGGCCATCTGATCCGCCTGTTTCAGGGCCGAGACGAACGCCAAGACAACATAGATCAGGGATAGTCATGGGACTCATGATTCTTTTGGGGGTTTTTGCCCTATGTGTCATCATCGGCGCTCCAGTGGCATACGCCCTTGGTATCGCTGCATTGGCTTCCTTTTGGTTTGAAGGATTGCCGATGTTTGTTGGGTTCCAGCGTATCGTGTCCGGGATCAACGTCTTTTCCCTAATGGCGATCCCGTTTTTCATCTTTGCGGGCGAGCTGATGTTTCACGGTGGAATCGCGATCCGGTTGGTTCGGTTCGCGCAGGCCGCCGTAGGCGCTGTGCGCGGTGGGCTTGGTATCGTCAATGTCTTCTCGTCCATGTTGTTTGGTGGCATTTCCGGATCGGCAATTGCAGATATCTCGGCGCTTGGGTCAATTCTGATCCCAGTGATGAAAGACAAAGGTTATGACGCCGACTATGCGGTGAACGTCACAGTGACATCATCAATTGCCGGGATCATTATCCCACCCAGCCACAACATGATCATCTTTGCCCTCGCAACAGGCGGTGTAGTTTCAATCTCAAAACTGTTCTTGGCCGGAGTTGTGCCCGGTGTCCTTATGTGTTGCTGCCTTGCGATTGCCGCCTATGTCGTGGCGGTCAAGCGCGGCTATCAGGCCGAACAGTTTCCGGGTTGGACCGCACTGGCCATCGCCTTTGTTGGATCGATCCCTGGCTTGTTGACGGCCGTGATCATTGTTGGAGGGGTCTTGTCAGGCGTCTTTACGGTCACTGAATCCGGCGCGTTCGGGGCAATGTATGCATTTGTGGTGACACTTGTTGTCTATCGCAGCCTGTCCTGGGAAAACTTCAAAACCGCCGTTATCTCTTCGGTGCGCACAACGTCTATGGTGATGATCCTGATCGCCTGCGCCGGTGCCTTTGCCTATATGCTGACGTTCAACCGGGTGCCGACAAAAACAGTCGAATTCCTGTTGGGTATCACAGAAAACCCGATCCTGATCTTGTTGATGATCAACGCTGTGCTGTTGCTCTTGGGGATGATCATGGATATGGCCGCGTTGATCCTGATCTGCACACCGATTTTCCTGCCGGTGATGAACATGCTGGGCATCGATCCGCTACAGTTCGGCATGATCCTTTTGGTGAACCTCGGTCTTGGTCTTTGCACCCCACCTGTCGGGACCTGTCTCTTTGTGGGTTGTGCTGTTGGAAAACTACCGATGGAGAAAGCGGTCAAAACGATTTGGCCTTTCTACCTCGCCATCTTTGCCGCGCTCATGCTGATCACTTTTGTACCGGCAATATCGCTGACGCTGCCGAACCTAATCATTGGCCCCTAAATCAAAGGAGAATGAGGCGATGCTGACAATAAGACGCCTGGACATCGATGACGCGGGCAAGTTGATCGCAGGAGCGCGAGCCAAAGCGCAGGAAATCGGCGTACCGATGTGTATTGCCGTCACAGACGAAAGCGGCAACCTCATTGCCTTTGAGCGGATGGATGGTGGCAAGATTACCAGCATCATTTTGGCCATCGACAAGAGTTTCACTGCAACCGGCATCCAAAAAGGAACCGATGCTCTTGGTGAAGCAAATCAGCCAGGCATGGCCGCACACGGAATATCCTCAACGCTGGGTGGGCGAATGGTGACCGTTGCAGGTGGCCTTCCCGTGAAGGTCGACGGACAGGTGGTTGGCGGGATCGGTGTCAGCTCGGGCTCGCCAGCTCAGGATCTCGAAGTTGCGCAGGCAGGGGTCACGGCGCTCTGCGAAGCCCAATTGGAAAGAGTTTAAGGAGTCAGATATGACAAAGCCCGTCATCGGTTTCATCGGCCTCGGTCTTATGGGCGGTAACATGGCAAAGTGCCTGCAAAACAACAGTTTTGATCTGGTTGTTATGGGTCGGAACAAGGAAGCCGTCGCAGCCACTGTCAACCGCGGTGCTGTAGAGGTTACAACGCCACGCGAGCTTGCTGAAAACAGCGATATCGTGATGCTTTGTGTAACAACATCGGATGTCGTCGAAAGCCTGATCTACGGCGATGACGGCATCCTGGCAGGCATCAAAGATAGTGCTGTGGTCATTGACTTTGGCACCTCGATCCCAGCGTCCACACGCAAAATCGGCACAGACTTGGCCGCAAAAGGTGCTGGTATGATTGATGCGCCGCTGGGACGCACACCCGCGCACGCCAAGGACGGTTTGCTGAACATCATGGCAGCGGGCGATATAGCCACCTTTGAGAAGGTGAAACCTGTCCTGGATGTACTGGGGGAAAATGTCTTTCACCTCGGCGAACTGGGTGCGGGCCATGTGACCAAGCTCATCAACAATTATATGGGCATGACGACAGCTTGCACCATGAGCCAAGCCTTTGCTGTGGCTGAACGCTCAGGGGTAAACAAACAGCAGCTTTTTGACATCATGTCAGCTGGACCGTCCAATTCCCCCTTTATGCAGTTTTGTAAGAACTACGCGGTGGATGGTGTCAGCGATTTGGGGTTTTCGATTAACAACGCCAACAAGGATCTTGGATACTTCCTGAAGCTGGCCGAGGACGTGGGCACTCGTGCCGAGATCGCTGAAGGAACCGCGAACAACCTTCAGGCAGCAGCGGACGCAGGCATGGGCGACGGCAACGTGCCGGAAATCTTCGACTATTTTGCCAAGCTTTAGCGTCAGATCCATCAGTCACGCATAGCAGCACCAATTGAACGGGAAAGAGCAACCATGAGACTTCAGGGAAAGACCGCAATTGTCACGGGTGGTGGCCGCGATATCGGGCGCGCCTGCGCTGTCAAACTCGCCTCCGAAGGGGTAAATGTCGCGGTGAACTACTTCGCCAGTAGTGCCGGCGCCGAGGAAACCGTAGCCGAGATCAAAAAGATCGGTGGACAGGCGTTTGCAATGCAAGGCGACCTGAACAAACCCGAAGAGGTCGATGCGTTGATCGCCAAGACGGTCGATACCTATGGCAGCCTGAATATTCTGGTGAACAATGCCGGAGGTTTGATCGCGCGCAAGAAAATCGCCGAGATGTCGCTTGAGCATTGGCAGGCTGTCATGGATCTCAACCTGACCAGCACGTTTCTTATGGTCAAAGCGGCACTGCTGCATATGAAATCCGGGGCCATTGTAAACATCGCCAGTCAGGCGGGTCGCGACGGTGGTGGCCCGGGTGCGTCGGCTTATGCAACGTCAAAAGGCGGGGTCATGACGCTCACCCGTAGTCTTGCAAAAGAACTGGGTCCGGATATCCGTGTCAACGCAATCTGCCCAGGCATGATCGACACGGATTTCCATAACATCCATACTCCCGATGCAGGCCGTCGGGGGCTAGAAGCTGCTGCGCCGCTCAAGCGGCAAGGCCAGTCTCAGGACGTTGCGAACCTCGTGGCGTTTCTGGCAAGCGAGGACTCGGCTTATCTGACCGGGACCAATGTCGATATCAATGGTGGGATGCTGTTCTCGTGACCACTGCAGAACAGGTTACCTAATTGTCGAACGCTACCGTTTGCCAAACTTCGAAGTACTGGAAACCGGAATATGCGAATTCTCGCGATAGGTGAATGTATGGCCGAAATGGCCCCAACTGACGCGCCAAGCACGTATCAAATGGGGTTCGCCGGAGACACGTTCAATACAGCTTGGTATCTGGCCCAACTCACACCCGAAACGCCCTTGTCCTATTTTACAGCCGTCGGAGATGACGCCATCTCATCACGGATGCTGAGTGTCATGCGCGAAAGCGGGGTCAACACCCAGAAGGTGCGGATCGTGCCAAACCGTTCAGTGGGGTTGTATCTTATCACGCTAAACAACGGGGAACGCAGTTTTACCTATTGGCGCGGCCAGTCGGCCGCACGCCTATTGGCCCAAGACAAGCAAGCACTTGCCCACGCCATGACGCAATCTGATCTCATTTATTTCTCGGGCATCACTCTGGCAATCTTGAACCCTGAAGGGCGCGCTGCCTTGCTTGACGTTGCTCGGTCAGCGCGGCGTGCCGGAAAACGGATTGCCTTCGACCCCAATCTGCGCCCGCATCTTTGGGACAGCCCCTCTGAGATGACCGAGAACATCATGCAGGCGGCCGCCGTTAGCGATATTGCCTTGCCATCATTCGAGGACGAGGCACTTTGGTTCAGCGACATGAACCCCGCGGCCACTTTGCAGCGCTATGCAAGGGCGGGTGCAGAAACGATCGTTGTCAAGAATGGCGCAGAAACGGTCATTTTTCGTACTCGCGGCGCAGAGGGCTCTGTCCATGTTCCGCCTCTGGCCTCGGTTGTGGATACGACTGCTGCAGGCGACAGTTTCAACGCTGGCATTCTGGCGGGGCTGGCAACGGAAAAATCCTTACCTGACAGCATAGCACTGGCCTGCAAACTGGCAGGGCATGTCGTGCAAGGCAAAGGTGCACTTGTTCCCGTCAACCAAAGCCTGCTCGATAGTTGCCAACAGCCTTAGCAGAAGGATCCAGCCCTTGCCGAACCCTCAGCCTGCCGAAACGATCAAACTGCATCCGGATACGCTTGATCGCTTGTCAAAGGTCAGCACAGCGACTGTGGCCACGCTGCTTTACAAACGCGGTTATCAAAACGCCTATGTTCAAGGCGTTGCCCCATTGGGCAAGGGCAAGCCCTCCCTTGTCGGCCCGGCTTTTACACTGCGCTACATTCCTGCTCGGCCTGACACCGACCCGATCGAGGCGTTTCGTGAGCCAGATCACCCGCAGCGCGTGGCCGTGGAAACATGTCCTGAACGCGCGGTATTGGTCATGGATTGTCGGCAGGATGCATCGGCGGCCTCGGCAGGTTCGATCCTTTTGACGCGACTGGAAATGCGCGGAGCAGCGGGCGTTGTCACGGATGGTGGAATTCGCGACGCCGACGGTGCCGCAGCACTTGAGATGCCAGTCTTTGCTGCAAAACCGTCTGCCCCAACCAACCTTACGAAACATCATGCGGTAGATATCGGTTTGCCAATCGGGTGTGGCGGCGTGGCGGTCTATCCTGGTGACATCGTTCTGGGTGATGGCGATGGTGTCATGATTATCCCACGCCACCTCGCCGATGACATTGCGATCGAGGCAGGCCCAATGGAGCTGTTCGAACGCTTCGTTCTGGAAGAGGTGCGAAAAAGCACCCCCGTAATTGGACTTTATCCTGCAACCGACCCAGACGTTCTCGAACGATTTGAGGTCTGGCGCGCGCGGCTCTCTGACTGATGTCTGAATCGCTGCAATGTAGGTTTTGTCAGAAGAACTAGGCTTGAGGCGGGCAAGGGGGCATTCATAGCCTTTGTGGATGGAAAGACGATCACCATTTAAATGCTTCAAAACCAGTCCCGAGATCATCCGCTTTGCGGTGATGCTGTACATCCTTTCCCGCTCTCGCTTCGGAATGTCGAAGATCTGCTGCACGAGCGAGGCATCGACGTGCGCCACGAAACTGTTCGATTTTGGTGGCACAGGTTTGGCCCGATGTTTGCTGCTGATATAAGGCGGAAGCGTGTTCAGCTGCTGCGCGCGTTCTCCAAATGGAAGTGGCACGTTGACGAGGTTTTCGTGAAGGTAAATGGCAAGCGGCATTATATTTGGCGGGCCGTTTATCAGGAAGGCGAGGTATTGGAAGCTGTTGTCACCAAGCGCCAAAACAATGCTGCAGCATTGAAATTCCTTGAGAAATTGATGAAGCGACACGGCAAAGCGGAAACTATCGTCACGGATCTCTTTGCCTCATACAGAGCCGCTCTCAGAGAGCTTGGCGTTACCGAAAAACAAAGGACGAGCAGGTGGCTCAACAACCGCGTCGAGAATTCGCACCTGCCGTTTCGACGACGCGAACGCGTAATGCAGCGGTTCATACGGGTGCGAAGTTTACAGACATTCGCCCCCGTCCATTCCTCCGTCTACAACCACTTTAACGAGGAGCGATCTCACCAGCAGAGATACATTCAAGCTGACCCGCGCCGCCGCCCTTAGCGAGTGGCGTCAACTTTGTTCCGGATAGGTTCGCGGTTTCCGCGGCAAACTGAGGCTAGTTCGAATTAGTCGGAAAACATCTAGGGAAATCCGTTTTCGGTCGGGCGGGCAGCGCGACGCCATTTTTTGCGCCAGAAATCGGATCAATGACGGACGACGCCGCAGCTTAGGTTAAGAATTGCGTCCCTCGCGTGCTGATCCGATGCCAAGGATCAGGTCGGCGCATCGTTCGCCAAGCATCATGGCAGGTGCGTTTGTGTTGCCGGCGTTGATGTCAGGCACTGCGGACATGTCGCAAACCCGTAAGCGCTCGATCCCGCGCACACGCATTCTGGCGTCCAGCACTGCCATTCCGTCGCCGTCCCGACCCATTTTGGCAGTGCCCGCCGGGTGATAGTTGGTTTTTACGAATCTCTTACAATGTGTTCGCAGCGTCTGTTCGTCGTCCGCTATCGGAATGACGATTTCGCGAACCCTTTGAGCAAGCGGGCCCGACGTGAATGCCCGGCGAAAGAACCGCTGCCCCCGGATCATCTCTTGCATGTCGTCTTCATGCTTCAGAAGGTTGGGCGAGACCACTGGCATGGTGTGAGGATCGGCCGAGCGAAGTCGGACCTCTCCGCGTGATTTCGGTTTGACCACGACGGTCGTAACGGTCAGGCCAAAGTCGTCCTGCACCTCGTCCAGAGCGTCGCGATCCAGATAAACAATTGGCACGCAAAAGGCTTGGATGGTCGGTTCTCCATCAGGAATCGACGGATTGACAAACGCGCCGGCTTCGACTCCGGCGGAAGTCACCGGTCCGCTGCCGAACAGTTTGAACTGGATGCCGTTGCGAAGCATCCGCCAGCCCTCACCTTGTTTGAAGTATCCGTAGGGACCGTTGGCAAAGGCGGTAATTGGAACTTCGGGGTGGTCAATCAGGTTCTGGCCAACCCCCGGCAATGGGCAGATCACGGGAATACAGTGATCGGCAAGATGTGCATCAGGTCCGATGCCTGATAGCATTAGGATTTTTGGCGTCACCAGAGCGCCCGCCGCAACGACAACTTCACCATCGCACCGGACCGTGTGGGCTCCGCGTTTGTCTCGATACTGCACGCCGACGGCCTTATCGTTTTCGATGATGACTTTGCTGACCGTTGCGCCAAGCCGGATGGTCAAGTTCGGGTTCGTCTCGAGAGGGGCGAGAAAAGCATAAGCCGACGAACTGCGCTTACCGGCGCGATTGGTGAACTGATAGAACCCGACACCGCGCTGCGTTGCGCCGTTGAAGTCCGTGTTGAATGGTTCGCCAAGGGCCTGCACCGACTGAACGAACCAACGTGACATGTCGTCGATGTGCCCCGGATCCGAGACCTGCACCGGACCGTTGCTGCCATGCAGGTCATTGTGAAGCCTGTTGTTGTCTTCCATCCTGCGGAAGTAGGGCAGCACATCATCCCATCCCCAGCCGACTCTGTCGTTGGTCTGTCGGAGCAGGTTTTCCCACGCGTCATAATCAGAAGGGCGGCCACGCATATAGACCTGGGCATTCACAGACGACCCGCCACCCAGCACGTTGGCCTGCGGAATGTCATGCACGCGACCGTCCAGGTGGTCCTGCGGTTCGGTCTGGTGGTAGGTCATGAACTTGGACCCGTTGATCATCTTGAAGATACCCGGCGGCATGTCCAGCAACGGATGGCGGTGCGAATGCCCGGCCTCCAGCACCAGAACCCTGCACTTGCCCTGGTTGACCAGTCGCGCTGCAGCGGCTGCGCCGGCAGAGCCGCCGCCGATGACGATATGATCGAAGGTTTCCGTCACGAGTTCGCCTTCAGGCCCGGCGTTTGGGTTCGCTGATCGAGTCGCGCTCCACCAGTTCGCATTCAAGCTTCACGAGAGGGTGTCGCTGACCATCCGTCGGACCGTGGAACAACTGTTCGATGACCCAGCGTCCCATCGCCCTAGTTGGAAGGATCATCGAGGTAAGGGGTGGCGACAGGTGTCGCGCGGTTTCGTCATCGTCGAATCCGATGACCGAGATGTCCTCGGGGATGGATAGGCCAAGTTCCTTGAGCGCCTCATAGCAGCCGATTGCCATTCGGTCATTCTGACAGAAAATGGCGGTTGGCGGAGAGGGCAGGTCCATCAATTCGCGCGTGGCAGCATAGCCTGCGCTGGGCAGCCAGTTGCCCTCGATGACCAAATCCTCGTCAAATGGGATGTCGGCGGAAGCAAGGGCGTTTCTGTACCCGGTCGTTCGCCCTGCGGCGCATTCCATGAACGGCTCGCCGGTGATGGTGGCGATTCGTTTGTGCCCCGCCTTGATCAGGGCGTTGGTCGCCGTATGTCCAGCGGCGACTTCACCGGGGATCACCGCAGGAAAAGAGAGGTCGTCGCAAAAGCAGTTCAGCAGCAGAACCGGGGTCGCGGTCTGCCTGAGGATTTCCGGAACGACCACCCGCCGGGTGAAAACGGTTGCGTAAATGATGCCCGCAACCTGTTGGTCGAGGAAATACCTAAGCGTTCTGGGTTCGACCTCGGGGTCGTTTTGGGTTTCTGCCAGCAATACAAGATTTCCCGTGTCCCGAACGGCCTGTTTCACGCCATTAAACGCGTTTACCATTTCGGGGCTCGACGCCAGATCGTCCACGACAAAAGCGATGGTGCCGTCTAACGCCGAGGGCCGAGGCGCGCTGTTCTGTGGTTTCCTGAGTTGAGAGGGCATGGCGTATCCAAGCGTGTTGGCGGCGTCCAGGACTCTTTGCTTTGTGTCCTCGGAGATTTTGACGGAATCGTTCTTGTTTAGAACCAGCGATACTGTCGTCTGTGAGCACCCGGCGACGCGTGCAATATCATGCATCGTTATGCGCTGCCGGCCCGCGACTCGTCCCACGCCCCTGTGCTGCCCGGCCTTGTTCGCTTGATCGTTCATCGCTCAACCTTTTTGTTCGCTTCCTTTTTATCGACTATACGGAGGACGCGCAACTAATATTAGTGAATAGTAAATAATATTAGTGTTGACGAAATAATATTATTAGTGTTTTGATCGATGGTGGGGTCGCCAATGTGGTCTGACCGAGTAAGCGCGGGAGGCGAAATTGCGGTCTGTAGTGGGGGAGTCGGGTCAGGTGGTTCGGCATTCGATGTTCATCGATGGCCGCTTTGCCGACTCTGACGCGGACACGGTTGGTGTCGAGAACCCTGCAAATGAAGAGATCGTTGCGCAAGTTCCAGATGGCGGTGCCGCTCATGCGGATGCGGCCGTCGAGGCGGCCCATCGTGCTTTTGGCTCGTGGTCCTCGCGCCCGGCGATCGAGCGGGCGCGACTGGTTCAGCGGTTGGCCGAAGCCATCCGGATTGACGCCGGGCGTCTGGCCGCTCTGATCACGGTCGAGCAGGGCAAACCCATCACGCAGGCCCGAAGTGAAGTTGATGCCGCTGTTACCTTTCTTTGCCATGCGGCTGAAGAGGCCCGGAGGATTTCGGGTGACATAGTGGCATCGGACAACAAGTCCGAGGAAATCCAGATCCGGCGTCATCCTTATGGCGTTGTTGTTGCGTTGACGGCTTGGAACTATCCGCTGGCATTGGCCGCCAGGAAAGTCGGGCCTGCGCTGGTCGCGGGCAACACTGTTGTTCTGTTGGGACACGAAATCACGCCGCTGTCCGGTCTCGCGATCGCCGAGCTTGCCGAAAAGGTCGGGTTTCCGCCCGGTGTTCTGAATGTTCTGACAGGCAAGGGGCCGGTGGTAGGGCAGCGGTTGGTCGAACACCCCGATACCTCACTGATCACAATGACCGGCAGCACACGAGCCGGTAAAGAGATTTTTCGCGCCGCGGCCGACCGGATCAAGGTTGTCCGGCTCGAGCTTGGCGGCAAGGCGCCGTTCATCGTGATGGAGGATGCGGATATTGACGCTGCTGTTTCGGCCGCCATTGCCGCCCGGTTTGCCAATTGCGGCCAGATTTGCACCTGCAACGAGCGTATGTATCTGCATCGCGGTATTGCGGATCAGTTCTTGGAAAAATTCGTGACAGCAGCCCGCGCATTGTCGATCGGAGATCCGATGGAGGACTGCGACCTGGGGCCCAAAGTCAGCAAGGTCGAAATGACCAAGGTCGCCGAAATCATCCAGCGCAGCATCGCCGAAGGTGCCACGGTCCATCTGGAAGGCGGGCCTTTGACGGACGGCGCGCACCGCGAAGGGCACTGGATGTCCCCAACGGTTCTCGAGGTCTCCGACAACGGCAATGCCGCGATGCAGGAGGAGGTCTTTGGACCCGTGGCGACAGCCATGCGAGTCGATGATTTTGATCAGGCGATAAGTTTTGCGAATGACACGTCATTCGGGCTGTCCGCCTATCTCTTTACGGCATCGCACCGGCGATTGATGGAGGCCCCGAGCCGTTTGAAGTTCGGCGAATTGTACCTGAACCGCTCCAATGGTGAGGCCGTACAGGGATTTCACACCGGTTGGGGTTTGTCCGGGGTTGGGGGCGAAGACGGCGCGTATGGCTTCGATGGCTATCTGAGGAAACAGACGACTTACATGAATTGGGCATGACCTAAAACTCGCGGTCAAAACGGAGGCGACCGCACCAATGGAGGAGGAATAACCATGAAACGCAGAACTCTTTTGATCTCGACGGTTGTCGCGGGTGCGCTGTTGGGCACGACTGCGATAGCGCAGGATCTGCCACCGCTTGAGCAGAAGGATCGCTACAAGGTCGGCTTTGCGCAGATGGAGTCGAACAATCCGTGGCGCATTGCCGAGACAAAATCGTTCCATGACACGGCCGAGGCCTGCGGCTGGGACCTTATCGCGACGGATGCAGCCGGATCTGCAGCAAAGCAGGTTGCGGATGTGGACAGCATGATCGCCCAAGGCATCGACGTTCTGTTCCTGCCCCCGCGGGAAGAAAAGCCGTTGATCCCAGCCGTTATGAAGGCCCGTGCCGCGGGAATCCCGACTTTTTTGGTGGACCGCTCGGTTGATCCGGCCGTTGCCAAGCCGGGCGAGCATTTTGTGGCGTTCCTTGGGTCGGATTTCATTGATCAGGGCAACCGTGCCGCACAGTGGCTGATGGAGAATTTCGACGGCGACAATGGCGTCATCGTCCAGTTGGAAGGCACGACTGGTTCTTCACCTGCAAATGACCGCAAAAAAGGTTTCGACGACGCGATTGCAACGGATGACCGCTTTGAGATCGTGGCTTCTCAGACCGGTGACTTTGCGCGCGACCTGGGTCGTCAGGTGATGGAAACCCTGCTGCAGGCGCACCCCGATGTGAACGTGGTCTACGCCCACAATGACGAGATGGCAATCGGTGCGATCCAGGCTCTGGAACTGGCCGGCCGCAAGCCTGGCGAGGACGTGACCATCGTTTCGATCGACGGGACACGCGATGCACTTCAGGCTATTATCGATGGCAAGATGGGGGTGACGGTGGAAAGCTCACCCTTCTTCGGCCCTCTGGCTTGTGAAGTCATGAATAAATACGCGGCTGGCGAGGCGATCCCGGAATGGGTGAAAGTCGAAGATCGCATCTTTACCAAGGACAATGCGGCCGATCACATCGACGAAGCCTATTGATTCTCCCTGGTGGGTGGTGCTGGCCTGTGGTCGGCGCCACCTGCAAGCAATCGGAGGAAGACATCTCATGAATGCGCTCGTCTCGATGTCGGGAATTGAAAAGTCCTTTGCCGGCGTGCCGGCACTTAGCCAGGCCAACCTGGAAATCGTGCCCGGCGAGGTTCATGCGCTGATCGGCCAGAACGGTGCGGGCAAATCGACGATGATCAAGGTTCTGACCGGAGTTTACGATCGGGATGCCGGCGACGTTCATCTGGCGGGTGTGCCAAGCCGCATTTCCACTCCGCGCGAAGCGCAGGAATCCGGAATTGCCACCATCTATCAAGAGCTCAACCTGGTGCCGCTGCGGTCAGTGACTGAAAACATCATCATGGGGTACGAGCCCAAACGTCTCGGCTTTCTGGTCGACTGGCGCGAGGGCAACAGGCGCGCACGCGAGGTTCTTACGCGCTTTGGCATAGATATCGACGTGACCGAGCCGCTAGGAAATTTCTCGACAGCGATCCAGCAGTTGGTTGCGATTGCGCGGGCTGTTTCGCTGGATGCGAAACTTGTCATCATGGACGAACCCACGTCGTCGCTGGATGCCAGCGAAGTCGAGGTGCTGTTCGGTGTTGTGCGCGAGTTGAAGAAACAGGGCGTGTCTGTTCTTTATGTTTCGCATTTCCTCGATGAGCTGTTCCAAATATGCGATCGAGTCACAACGATGCGAGATGGGCGCACCGTCAACACGCGTAACGTCCAGGATACGACCAAACTGGAAATGATCGCGGACATGCTGGGCCGCAACAAGGATGAGATCGCGGCAGACGGTTTGACGGACTTCGCAGGTGCCAAGGCTAAGAAAGGCGATATCGTTTTGCGGGCGGACTCTGTTTCAACAGGCCCGCGGCTGACGCATTTCGACCTCACTCTCCACCGCGGGGAAATCGTTGGGCTGGGCGGATTGCTGGGCTCAGGCCGGACCGAGGCGGCGCGCGCTTTGTTCGGAGTGGACGGGAAACGCAGCGGCGCAATCGAGTTGCATGGCGTGGTCGGGCAACCGTCCGGACCGGGTGACGCGATCGTAAACGGCGTCGGCTTTCTGACCGAAGATCGCAAGGCCGAAGGGATCATTCCAGACATGTCCGTGCGCGAGAACATGACGCTGGCCCTGCTGCCGAAACTGGCCAGTCGTGGTCAAATCGACTTTGCCCGCGAGCGCGAGATTGTTCAGGCCTTTATCGACGATCTGGGCATCAAGGCGGCGCATATGGACCAACCCATTCGCGAATTGTCCGGCGGCAACCAGCAGAAGGTGCTGCTTGCCCGTTGGCTGGCGACGCAGCCCGACATCCTGATACTCGACGAGCCGACCCGAGGCGTGGATGTTGGCGCCAAGCGAGAGATCCAATCGTTCATTCGGTCTTATGTCGAGAAGGGGTTTGGCGTCGTTCTCATCAGTTCGGAATTCGAAGAACTGGTGGAAGGCGCCGATCGCATCGTGGTCATGCACGAGGGACGCTCGGTCAAGGAACTGACCAACCCCGGGGTCACCGAGAACATACTGGTGCGCGCGCTTGCGCATCATGAAGAAGGAACTGGTTCATGGAACGCGCAATGAAGTTGCCGCAACGGGTCGCATCAATGCCCTTCCGCTTTCACGGCGGCATCGCCGCGTTAGTCGCCCTGCTGGTGTTCAACGCGTTTTTCACACCTAATTTCCTGCAACTGCAAACCCTGTTCGTAAATATCAGCCAGGTCGCTACGATCGCCATCGTGGCCATGGGGATGACGCTGGTAATCGCCACGGGTGGGATCGATCTGTCGGTTGGGGCGGTCATGGCGCTGGCGGGGGCGCTTGCTCCGTTGATCTTTCTGTCGGATCTGGGCTCTGCCAATCCGATGCTAGGCGTCACTTTGGCCATTGTCCTGCCGCTGTTCATTGCGGGGCTATGCGGGGTATTCAACGGCGTGATGGTTGCCGTGTTGAACGTGCAGCCCATCGTTGCGACGCTCATTCTCTTCATCTCTGGTCGCGGTATTGCCCAAGTCCTGACGAACGGGAACTTGCAGACGTTTTCAAACCCTTCATTCAGTTATCTTGGAACTGGTAAAGTGCTTGGATTGCCGTTCCAGGGCTGGCTGGCGCTGGCCATTGCCTGTGTGCTGTTTTGGGTGATCACCAGAACCACATGGGGCCGTTACTTGCTGGCCATAGGGGGCAATGAACGCGCGGCCTATCTGTCGGGTGGTCCCGTCCGACGGGTCAAGATCGGGGCCTATGTCATCTGCGCGGTGCTTGCGGGCCTAGCCGGTTTGATCGTGGTTGCAATCAACTCGGCCTCGGACGCCGCGCGCAACGGCAATCTGATGGAGCTTGATGCCATCGCGGCCGCTGTTGTTGGCGGGGCTCTTTTGCAAGGCGGGCGAGCGCCGATCTTTGGTGCCATACTGGGTGCCGTCATCATCCAGTTGGTCAAATATACATTGTTGGCCAACGGGGTAGAGGACGAAGTTGCACTGATCGCCAAGGCCGTCATCATTATCCTGGCCGTTTGGGTCCAGCAGTTTCGGAGGGCTTAATCGATGTTGGATGAAACGGCTTTTGACCTGCGAAAATACCTTCGGCGTAATTCGGCCTCGGTGACGGTTTGGATCGCACTGCTGGCTTTGATTCTGTTCGGGCTGATGCGCTATGACAACTTTGGCAGCGCCTACAATTTCTCGTCTTTCCTGAATTACAACGCGATGTTCATCGCGATTGCGCTGGGCATGTGTTTTGTGATCATGACCGGCGGGATTGATCTGTCGGTCGGATCAGTGGCGGCCTTTACCTCGGTTGTTGCGGCCTATCTCAGCCCGTATGGGATTCAGGTTGCGTTGCCGGGGGCCGTTCTTGCCGGGGTTGGTTTCGGGGCGATCAACGCCTTTTGCATAATCATCCTTCGGATCCCGCCCTTCATCGCCACGCTGGCCACCATGCTGGCCGCAAAAGGCGGCGCATTGGTGATTTCGGGCGCCCAGACAATTTCGGTCGATTGGGGGTCGAACTTCACCAAGCTTGGCATGGGGCAGGCGTTTGGCCTGTTTCCATGGGCAATCGTCATCGTGGCCGGACTGACTCTGGCACTTTGGCTGGTGCTGGAAAGAACCACCATCGGGCGGACCGTCTTGGCGATCGGTGGCAGCGAGGATGCCTCGAACCTCATGGGCCTGAAGGTCAATCGCGCCAAGGCTTTTGTCTACCTGCTGTCGGGTGGCTGTGCGGGGCTGGCCGGAGTCTTTCTGGCCTCGGGTTTTGGAGCTGGGCAACCCCTTGAAGGCATCGGATGGGAATTGTCAGCTATCGCTTCCGTGGTTGTAGGCGGCACTTTGTTGACGGGTGGGATGGGATCGATCCCTGCGACGGTCGCCGGCGCGTTGTTGCTGGGGCTGGTTTTCAACGTTCTAAACTTTGAAAACGGTCAGGGCACCATCAGTTTCAGTGCCTATTGGCAAATGGTCATACGTGGAGGCTTTCTATTTGCGGTCATCCTTTTACAGTCTCGGGTTATTGCCAGGCAGCAGAAGGTCTTGGGTTAATGAATCGCATAGAAAGTGTATCAGCGCGGCTGTTCAACGTTCCGCTCGCAGAGGTCCTGGTCGACGCCAAACATGGGGATCACACGTTTTTTCAATTGATCACGGTCACCATTCAAACCTCGGATGGGGTCGAGGGGGTCGGGTACACCTATACCGGGGGCAAGGGTGGTCACGCCATTCTGGCGATGATCAAGCATGACCTGTCACCGTTCCTTGTTGGACAAGACGCCGAACAGATCGAAAGCCTGTACGATGCCATGCAGTGGCACGTGCACTACGTCGCACGGGGCGGGATCGCCTCGTTTGCCATCTCGGCCGTGGATATTGCACTGTGGGATATTCGCGGCAGAACGCAGAATGCGCCATTGTGGCAGATGGCCGGTGGAGCGTCGAAAAGGTGCAAGGCCTATGCCGGCGGGATCGACCTGAATTTCTCGTTGGAGAAACTGCTGCGTCAGACCGAAGGGTACCTTGCGCGTGGGTTCAACGCAGTCAAGATCAAGGTCGGTCAACCAGACCTGGCCGACGATCTTGCACGTGCCCGGGCGGTGCGCGAGATGCTAGGGCCGGACCGGTTCTTCATGGTCGATGCGAATTACTCTATGAGTGTCGAACAGGCCATCGTCGCTGCCAGAGGGTTCGCCGACTGCGATATCCTGTGGTTCGAGGAACCGACAATTCCAGACGACTACAAAGGTTATGGCCGAATTGTCGAAGCGACGGGCGTTCCCCTTGCCATGGGTGAAAACTTGCACACCATGCACGAATTTGAATACGCCTTTGATGACGCGAAACTGAGTTTTATCCAGCCCGATGCCTCAAACTGCGGTGGAATCACCGGCTGGCTGCGCGTGGCCGCGCTAAGCGCACAACACGGCATTCCGGTTTGCAGTCATGGGATGCAGGAACTGCACGTCAGCCTTGTTTCTGCGCAACCCAACGCAGGGTGGCTGGAAGTACACTCATTTCCGATAGACCAGTACACGACCCGTCCGCTGGTTGTGGAAGACTGTCTGGCCGTAGCCCCGGATACCCCGGGAACCGGAGTGGCGTTCGACTGGGAAAAATTGAATGCGGAACACAAGGAGATGCAATAATGACGACCCAGACGATCTCTGCGGCATACTACAGGGGCGATAAGAGCTTTGCTGTAGAGCAAGCCCAAGCGACTGCTCCGGGCCCAGGCGAGGTTGCCGTTCGCGTTGCCTATTGCGGGATTTGCGGGACGGATATGCACGTCTACCACGGCAACATGGATGCCCGCGTCGGCCTGAACCGGGTGATTGGGCATGAGATGTCAGGTGTCGTCGAAGCGGTGGGCGAGGGCGTCGATACGGTCGAACCCGGCCAGAAGGTCGTTGTCCGACCGCTTGATCACTGCGGAGAATGCCCAGCTTGCAAGCGGGGGCATCAGCATATCTGTCAGAATCTCAAGTTTCTCGGCCTCGACACCGATGGCGCGATGCAAGAGATCTGGACTGTTCCGGCCCACACGTTGCACGTTCTGCCGGATGACTTGCGCATGGATCACGCGGCGCTGATCGAGCCGGTTGCCGTTGCCTGCCACGATGTGCGGCTGTCTGACCTGCAACCTGGAGAGGACGTTGTCGTTATCGGCGGCGGCCCGATTGGCATCCTGGTTGCCATGGTTGCGCGGGACGCGGGTGGAAATGTCGTAATTTCCGAAGTGAATCCGAACCGTCTTGCGATAGCTGAAAAACTTGGCTTTGACACGATCAACCCAACCGAAACCGACCTAGTGTCCACAATCAATGCGCGCACGGGCGACAAAGGGGCAGATGTGGTTTTCGAGGTGTCAGGAACGCAGCCCGGTGTCGATGCAATGACCGCCGTTGCCGCGACTCGGGCCCGGATCGTAATGGTCGCGATTCATGCTCAAAAACCTCAGATAGACCTGTTCCAGTTCTTCTGGCGAGAGCTGCAACTGATCGGTGCTCGGGTCTATGAGCCAGAGGATTACGAGAGAGCCATTGCAGTTGTCGCCTCAGGCGGAGTGGACGCGGATGTTGTGATCACGGACGTCAGCCCACTGGCAGACATCCAGGCCGCGTTCGAAGCACTGGATCGCAGCCCAACCGCGATGAAAAGCCTGATCGAAGTAGGACCGCGTTCATGAGTGTTTTGCAAAGTTTCGACCTGACGGGAAAGACGGCCCTTGTGACCGGGTGCAAACGCGGTATCGGGCGCGGTATGGCTGAAGCATTGGCATCGGCCGGAGCCAATATCATCGGAGTGTCCGCCTCGCTCGAGCTGTCTGGCTCGGATGTCGAAAAAGCCGTGACGGCGATGGGACGCAATTTCCGGGCCTACCAATGCGACTTCTCGGATCGCGCCGCGCTGCATGGGTTCATTGATCAGTTGAGGGCCGACGGACAAATCCCTGATATACTTGTCAACAATGCCGGCACGATCAAACGCAAACCCGCCGCCGAACACCCGGACGACTGGTGGGACGAAGTGATGGAGGTGAACCTGTCCTCGCAGTTCGTTCTGTCACGCGAGATCGGCAAGGACATGCTGGCGCGCGGCTCGGGGAAGATCATCTTCACTGCATCGCTGCTGACATTTCAGGGCGGCATCACCGTTCCGGGCTATGCGGCCTCGAAAGGCGGGATTGGACAGCTGACCAAAGCCTTGGCCAACGAATGGGCCGGGCAGGGCGTAAACGTGAATGCGATCGCGCCTGGCTACATCGCGACCGACAACACCCAAGCCCTGCGGGATGATCCGGTCCGGTCGAAGTCGATCCTGGAACGAACACCCCAAGGCCGTTGGGGTACGCCCGTTGATTTTGCCGGACCGGTGGTCTTTCTGGCCTCTGCTGCGTCGGACTTCGTCAACGGTGAAATCCTTGTAGTCGACGGGGGCTGGATGGGGCGTTAGCACTGCCAACGCTCCATGTCATCCAAGGCATCACGTCCCGATGTAGTGCACCTTCAATCGGCGTGCATTGGGTGCTTCCCGATGTTCGAACAGGTACAGGCTTTGTACGCGACCCAGCGGAAGCTGCCCCTGTTCGACCGGGATCGATACCTGAGTTTGCGTCAACAGCGCCCGCAGATGCGATGGAGCGTTGTCGTCCTCGGTCGGGCGGTGGTGATACTTGCCTGGTGACTTGGGTACGAGTTTCTCGAAGAACGTCTCGATATCCTTGAGCACTTCGGGATCGGCATTGGCCTGCACCAACAGCGCGGCACCGGTGTGGGCGCACCAAAGGGTCAGCAAGCCCGAGACAAATTCGTGTTCGAACACCGCACGCTGAACGATCCCGCTGATGTCGATGAGGGATTTGCCCGGCGTTTCAATGGACAGGTCAAAAAACTGTTGTTTCATCCAGCAGGCCCTTTCCTTGATTTCACGCGAACGCGCCCAGCTTTCTACATCTCACTTGGCATTCAGCAATGGGGGTCAAACTTTTGATTTTGAACGCATATTGACTGCATTTTCATGCAAACAGGCTTTTAAACTGGTCCACACACAGACGAAAACCATCTTCGAAGTTCCCGTTGCCGGGTTGATAAACGCTTTCGAAAGAAATGACGCCATCATAGCCGTCGGATCTGAGCGCGTCCGCGATGGGTTGGAACAAAGGCGCAAGCTGACCTTCCCCCATGCGGCGCACTTCCAGCGTTGCCCGCGGCGTGTCGACCTTTACGTCCTTGATGTGAATGTGACCCAGGTAGCCGCCGCGCAGTTCTTCATAACCCTCTGGGTATGCCAGTTCATGGCACCAGCAGTTGTTTCCGGGGTCCCACAGCACTTTCAAAGAGTCTTTTGCGTCTAACTCGTCAATCAGCTTGCGGGCTGTATAGTTGGAATTGACCAGCGTGCCGTTTCCGGTTTCCACGACAAGCGTCACGCCCTCAGCTCTTGCCAGTTCAACCGCCGGCGCGATCAGCGGCGGCATCGAGTCCCATACCCCATGCGCCACGTTCCACTTCTCGGCGCCGTTTTTTCCCCAGAGTATCTGCTCTTTTCGTTGCGTCATGATCCGAACCAGCGGAGACGCAACAACATGCGCCATGTCGATCACGCGTTTCAAGGCGTCCATATGCCGAGTGTGCAGGTCGTCGCCGGGCCTGTTGGCAGCTGTCATCCCCGCAAAGATATGGCGCGACAGACACGACACAGGCTTGCCCCGGTCGCGCAAAAGCGCGTCGATCTCGGCAATTTCCTGCGGGGAATGGTCTCCGACCTCTGAATCGCCAACGAATTGAAGCTCTGCATAGTCCAGACCGAATTCGTCCATTACGTCCACGGCATGCCGCAGATCGCGGGAAATGCCGTCGCAAATTACACCTAATTTCATGTCCGGTCCCCTCAGCGATGCAATTCTGCGCCAACGATCTCTTCGATGACGCGAGTACACACCCAGTTGTCGCCATTCGGGTACTTGGTTTTTCCGGCGTGAAAGATCTGCATTGCGGATGACGCTGTGTGCATGGGAACGCCCAATGCACCGGCCAGTGCTAGAGAGATCGTCAGGTCCTTATGCATGGTTGCGATATGACTACCGGTGGCTTCGAACTTGCGATCAATGATGTTTTCAAGGGCGGTATTCACGACGCCGCACCCCGCGCTGGATGAGGAGAACACATCAAGCAATGCCTGACCGCTGACACCGGCTTTGGCCGCCAGGGCCGCAGCCTCGAATGTGGCGGAAAAGATCGATCCGATAAGGGATTGCAGGCAGGCTTTCACGGTTTGCCCGTCGCCGGCGTTTTCTCCAACCCGATGAATGGTTGCCGACACTGCCTGCATGACTTCGGCATTTTGGTCCAGCACATCCGCAGCGCCGGCAGCCATCATCGTCAATGTGCCGGTCTGCGCGCCGGGAAATCCACCCGAGACCGGAGTGTCGATCAGGTGGATGCCTGCGCCCTCCATGTCTTGCCCGATAGCGCTTGCTTCGGCCGGGGTAATGGTCGCCGATAGGATGACAGTTCCGCCTTTGGCCATGTTCGCAACCAAGCCATTTTCACCCAGAATGACATCGCGGGCCTGATCTCCGTTCATCACCATGACAAACACAGCGGCGGCGTGACGGCCGACCTGTCCCACGCTGTCCTTGGCCAAGCCGCCCATGTCGGTAAATGCCTTCATGCGCGTCTCGCTCAGGTCGAAACCTGATGTTTCAAAGCCATTCTTGATCAGGTTCTTGGCAAGGCCGCTGCCCATGTCGCCAAGACCGATTACGCCTGCAGTTTTCATAAATAATCCTCCCGTTTTCCGCCATTTCCGTATGGCAGACGTTTCGAAAAATGATGCCCAATCGCATCGGTTTTCGCGGGAGTTTCACGCGTCTTGAACAGACGTCGGGCGAGTCCGGAAGACACCCCGCTGCCCGTATACGTAATGTAAGTAAACGAAGAATGCGGCGCGCAGGCAAGCAAAGAAGTGTTGCGGGTGGAAAGAAACTGTCTGATCCGACGCGTTAGGAAAACGCCGCCATGATGCCGCGCAGTTCCGCCAGCCCGCGCATTCGTCCGATCAGCGGATAACCGGGAGTACTGTGTCCGCCCAGATCGCTCAGCAGTTCTTGTCCGTGGTCAGGCCGCATCGGAATTTGCCAGTCGCCACGCCCTTGGGATTTGCGGCGGCGCTGTTCGTTCATCAACTCGCGAATGGTGCCGACCATGTCGGTGTCGCCCTCCAGATGCGGGGCCTCAAAGAAGTCTGGCTTCTGGCTGTATGACCCCGCGATGCGTCTGGTGTTCCGCAAGTGAACAAAGTGAATCCGGCCGCCATGTCTACGCACGAAGTCCGGCCCATCGAATTCGGGGGACACTCCCAGCGAGCCGGTACACAACGTTGCGCCGTTCGCCTGCAAATCAACCGCATTCAGAACGGCGCCGTAGTCATCGGTGCTGGACATGACCCGCGGCAGACCGAGCAACGAGAACGGCGGATCATCCGGATGACAGCACAAGCGTAGATCTAGTTCTTGGGCCTCTGGGGCGACCTCGGAAAGGAAGTCTATGAGGTTTGCGCGAAGCTGGTCACGGCCTATGTGCGCATATGTCCGCAACAAAGAGCGTACGTCCTGCACGCTCCACTGATCGTTGGCGCCGGGCAGCCCCGCAGTGACATTGTGCTGCAACTGAGCTTTGGATTCATCCGACATGCGCAAGAAACGATCCTTGGCCGTTTGCTGGACGTCGCTGGAATAGTCTTCCGACGCACCTGGACGTTCGAGAATATATATGTCGAATGCAGCAAAATCGGTCAGGTCGAACAGCATGGCCGTTCCACCATGCGGCTGCGGGGCGCGAAGGGCGGTGCGTGTCCAATCCAGGATTGGCATGAAGTTGTAGCAAACGACTTTGACTCCACGGGCGGACAGGGCTCTGAGGCTGGACTTGTAAGCCTGGAGATGTTCGGCCATGTCTGTGGATTGCGTCTTGATCGCCTCGGAGACGGGCAGGCTTTCGACAACGTCCCAACTGTACCCGTCAGCGGTCAGAACGGCCTGCCGGTCGGCGATGCTCTGTTCGTCCCAGGGCTGTCCCGGTGGGATGTGATGCAGCGCGGTGACAATGCCCTGAACCCCGACTTGATGGAGATCGACCAGGGCGATCGGATCTTCGGGTCCGAACCAACGCCAGCATTGTTTCATGGCAGCCATCCTTCATACAGAGGGTGATCGGGCTCGATGGGAAGGGCAACACGCTGCCCGGTGCGCGCCGCGTGATAAATCGCCGTCACAAGGCCGATGGACGCAGCACCGTCCTGCAGTGTAACGCCTGAATTTGCCTCGGACCGTAGCGCCTTGCCGACTTGGGTAAAGAACCCTTCGAAACCTGTTGGCTCCATAGCGGAGGCGGCAAGAGCGTCGTCGATAGTGGCTTGATCCAACGGGTCCCGCGCGACGAATGTCCAAGGCATTTGACCCGGGGCATAGGGTTCCGTGCCAGAGGTGGCGGTCACTTTTTCAAAGACGAACCGCAGGCGGGTTTCGTCCTTAGCGGCGCCTAGTGTGATGTTGCTTGTGCACAAAGCTCCAGAAGTCATGCCAAAGCAGATCGCAGCGCAGTCTTCCGTCTCGATCGGGTTAACTCGCGTTGTGGCCATTGCGGACACCCAGGCGATATCACCCGCAATATGAGTCAGCAGATCATGGTTGTGGATGGCATGGCCCAGCACTGCGCCGCCGCGTTCACCGGCCCATGTTCCCCGCCACGGCACCGCGTAATAGTCTGCCCCCCGGGACCAATGAGTTTCAAGCGCGGCAGTTTGGACCGCTCCGGTGAGGCCTGAACGTTGCAACTGGCGCAATTGGGCCAGTGACGGGCCCCACCGGTATTGAAAGACCGGAAACACATGCTTGCCCGTGCTGCGGGCGGTTTCCGTGATCCGATCTACATCCTGCATAGAGGTCGCAAGGGGCTTTTCGCATATAACGTGTTTTCCTGCGGCCAGTGCCGCAAGGGTGGTCGGTACATGCAGATGGGGTGGCAGGCAGATGTCGATGACATCAATCGCCGGATCATCCAGAGCGTCTTGAATGTTGTTCAGTGCTTGAAAATCCGAGTTTTGTCGAATCTGCTCGATCCGGTCCGTATTCTGGTCGACGACGGCGGCTACGCGGAAGGTGCGGTCAAGCCGTTCCAGTGCGCTCAGATGTTGCGCACCGATACCTGCGCCAAGGATCGCAACGTTGATCATCTTCGTTCCGCCATTTCCTGTGCACGCAGCGCCAGTTCCATGACCGTAAAGCAGTGGGTCTGCGCCATTGCGGTTTCGGTCCGGTTACGGACGTCATCGGCGAGGCGCGAAAAGTAGGGAAGGTCGGCGTTGGTTGCGTCGATCTTTTGGCAGGTTTCACCATTGACGAGGATCAGATGGTCTGTTCCCGAGGCACCACCCACATCGACGTATTTCCGCAACTCGATATAGCCTTCGGTGCCTAGGATCGTCAGGCGACCATCCCCCCAGTTTGGCAAGGCATCCGGAGTGAACCAGTCAACCCGGATGTACCCGGTGCCATTCTCGCTTCGAAGATTGAGCTCTCCGAAATCCTGCAATCCGGGATCATTGGGGTTTGCGTAGTTCGCTACATAGGCGTTTGTGATTTCTGCGGTTTTCGAACCTGTGTAGTGCAAGAACTGATCGATCTGATGCGAGGCTATATCGGTCAGAATGCCGCCATAGCGGTCACGCTGAAAAAACCATTCCGGCCGGGTTGCCCGGTTCAATCGGTGCGGGCCAAGTCCGACCGTCTGGATCACGCGCCCGATGGCACCGGCCTCGATCAACTCGGTCGCCCGGGTGCTGACCGGCGTTTCAAACCTTTCGGAAAAATCCACCGACCAGATTCGACTGGTGTCCGCAACCGCCCGTTTGATCTGGTCGAGTTGCTCGAACGACGTGCAGCCCGGCTTGTCGCTCATGACATCCATACCGTTCTGCATGGCACGGATCGTCAACGCGGCCCTATCTGCCGGAATTGCGGAAATCAGCGCCAAATCCGCCCCGCAGGCTAAAGCGTCTTCCAGTCGGGCCAATCGTGGAATATCGGGAAACCTTTTGACGTAGCCCGCCAGCGTTTCGGGTTCGCCTTGTGTCCAATAGCCAACGCAGTCCACGCCGATTTTGCGCATGTTTTCCGTCATGCCATAGATATGGCGGTGGTCCAGGCCAAGGGCGACGCAGGTTAGGCTCATGAGATGACTCGTGTTTTCTGGCCGGTTCGATTGGCGATCTGCATCGCGTCTATGACGGCGTGGGTCAAAAGGGCACTGCGTCCGGTGGCCATGGGTCGCGTTCCACCGGCGAGTGCGTTGGCAAAATCCTCTATGACCGCCTGGTGCCATTCATGGGTGAACGCCATGGGATCGGCCCCGCCGCCTGTGGCGGACGTTTCGCCAACCGTGGATTTCTGACCGTCGAAAGTGGTCAAGGTCAGAACACCTGATTCCAGATGCGCTTTAGCGTGCGTGCCCTGGATCGTGATAGATTCAGCGGCCCCGGGAAATACGGCGGTGGTTGCCATCAACGTTCCCACCGCGCCGTTATCCATTTCAAAGATTGCACCTGCCCAATCCTCGGCCTCGAGATCGTGCAACGGAGTTTTTCTCATCATGGTTTGAATGTCCGAGATCGGCCCCAGCAGCCACATCGCGAGGTCAAGCGTGTGGATTGCCTGCGAAATCATGACACCGCCTCCGTCGCGTGCATAAGTGCCGCGACCTGGCTCGTCATAGTAGCTCTGATTGCGCCACCAGGGGACACGGATTTCCACCGTGGCGATCGCGCCCAACTCACCCTGTACAATGGCTGATTTCAGCGCCTGCGAGGCGGTGCGAGCGCGGTGCTGAAAAACGATGCCCAGCAGCACGCCGGACACCTCGCACTGCTCGACTATGGCTGTCGCGGCGCCCAGCGTTCTTTCGATAGGCTTTTCCATTAGGATCGGTTTCGAAGCGGTCGAAAGAACCCGCACCAACTCTGTGCGCTGATCAGGCGGGGTTGCGATGATCGCAAAGTCGACGTTTGAGTCGTTTGCGATTTCCTCAACCGAGCTGAACGCGCGGGTGTCGTTTCGCTGCGCGAACTCAGCTGCTTTTTCAGGATTGCGCCCTAGGACGCCAGCAAGATTGAGACCTCGCTCCGATGCCTGAATGGCAGCAACATGCGTTCCCGAAACCATCCCCAAACCAATCAGCGCAATATTCATTCATTCCCCCGGATCACCCGGTCAGTCTGCGGGTTCGAACGGGAAAGATGCAACCATTAAAAACTGTGTTAACAATTGCGGGCAGCAGTATCGGAGGCAGAATTGACTGGTAATTTGAATGGGATGGCAGAAGGCCTGTACCTTGGCATCAAGGACCTCCCGATCGTGTCTCCGCATGGTCACTGCGATCCGGGGTGGTTCGCAACCGATGCGCCGTTTCCCAATCCGGCAGAGCTGCTGGTGGTTCCCGACCATTACGTGTTCCGAATGCTCTATTCGCAGGGTGTTCCCTTGTCCGAACTTGGCGTTGGGGAAGAGGGGCGAAAGAATGATCCTCGCGACGTGTTTCGCACCTTTGCCGAGCACTGGCATCTGTTTCTGGGAACGCCATCCCGGATCTGGGTGAACTACGTGCTGCATGAAACGCTGGGCGTGTCTGAGGAGTTGTCTTCACGCACAGCAGACCTGATCTATGATAAGATCGCCGAAAAGCTGGCGCGACCCGAATTTCGCCCGAGGGCTTTGTTCGACAAGTTTGGGATCGAGGTTCTGGCCACCACGGATTCCGCTCTCGACGGCCTCGCGGAGCATCGGGATATCCGTGCAAGCGGTTGGGGCGGGCGAGTTATTCCGACGTTCCGCCCAGACGGGGTTTTGGATGGGGCAGACCCGGAGTTCGTACAGAACCTGAACAAGTTGGCCGAGCTGACAGGCTGCGATCTGGGCAGCTATGATGGCTACCTCAATGCGCTGCGAATGCGGCGGGCTTATTTCATCCGGCTGGGCTGTACGGCTACCGACCACGGTATCGAACGTGTGCAGACCGAGTGGCTGGAAGACCCGGATGCGCTGTACCAACGGCTGAGACGGCGGGAAGGGGCCGAACAGGATGCTCGCCGTTTCTACGGGCATATGCTGATCGAAATGGCGCAGATGTCTGTCGATGATGGTCTAATCATGCAGATACATGCGGGCAGCAAGCGCAACACGAACGACGCTGTAATGCGGGACTTCGGACGGGACAAGGGGGCTGACATTCCAATCGCGATGGATTGGGTCACGGGCCTTGAGGCGCTGTTGAACCGGGTCGGAAACTCGCCGGAACTGCGGATCATTCTCTTCACATTGGACGAAAGCACCTATGCCCGTGAACTGGCGCCAATGGCGGGGCATTGGCCGTGCCTTCGGATCGGGCCGCCTTGGTGGTTCCACGACAGCCCAGCCGGGATTGCGCGGTATTTCGATCAGGTCGTTGAAACGGCCGGATACTACAATCTGGCCGGATTCAATGACGACACGCGGGCTTTTCTGTCCATTCCAGCTCGTCACGACCTGTGGCGACGAGGTGTTTCTATTCATTTGGCCGAGCAGGTTGCGCGCGGCTATTTCGACCGGGACAGTGCCGAGCATCTGGCGCGATTGCTGGCGGTCGATCTGGCGAAACAGGTTTACGGGTTGCAAAGCTAGATGGGTACCATTCTTCACTTCGGTCTTGGAAACTTCGCCCGGGCGCATTTGCTGGACTACACCGATCAAGCGGGCGGATGGGACGTTGTCGGCGTTAGCCTGCGTTCATCCTCGGTTCGGGATGGATTGGCCGGCCAGGGTTTCGAGTACGATTTGTGCGTACAGGGGCAGGGCGTCCGGCGCATAAAAGCTCTGCGGGACGTTCTGGTCGTGCCCGAGGATCGCGCCGAGATTCTCAATGTGATGGCGGATGCCGAGATCATCTCGGCGACCGTCACCGAAAAAGGTTATCACTTGGACGCAGCGGGCAATCTGAACCTTCAGGACCCAGCGATTGCTGCCGATCTGGCGGGGCAGGGGCCCGCAACGCTGATCGGGTTTCTCGCTTTTGGCCTCGCGGAACGGCGCAAGCCAGTGACGGTGCTAAGCTGCGACAATCGCATGGAAAACGGCAAAACGCTTGAAACGGCAGTTGCCGATTTTGCAAATGCAGCCGGTCTGGACGTGAATTGGGACGCAGTTCGCTTTCCCAACGCGATGGTCGACCGGATCACCCCGGCTACCACGGACGCCGTTCGCGCAATCAGCGGCGATCCTATGGCTGTTCCAACCGAGGCGTTCTCGGAGTGGGTGGTCGAGGACAATTTCGTCGGGCCACATCCGGATTGGCCGGGCGTGCAACTGGTCGATGACGTGGCCCCGCACGAGATGCGAAAGCTACGCATGTTGAACGGTGCTCATTCCCTCTTGGCTTATGCCGGGTTGGAGCGAGGCCTGACCTACGTTCACGAAGCGGTTCAAGACCCGGTTTTGCGCCCGCTGGTTACCGAGTTGATGAAGGATGCGGGCGCAACGCTGCCCGCAGCACTGCAAGTACAGGTTCCGGACTATGCCGAGGCTTTGTTGCGCCGCTTTGAAAACCTCGAGCTGGCGCACCGTCTGGACCAAATCGCGATGGATGGCAGCCAGAAGCTGCCGTATCGGTTTGTTCCCACACTCCGTGAGACCGGCTCTCAGGCGGTGATCGCAGGGATGCGGGCCTGGATCTCCTTTTGCATGTCCGAGATCGCCAAGGGCAGGACGCTGAACGATCCTTGCGCGTTGGAAATCGCCTCGGCTGTCACACAGCCAGATCCGGTAGTGCCGCTTTTGGACCTTGTTGGCGCTGAGGATCTCGCGTCACTTATCCGGGAGTGATCGCGCCGCGGAACTGAACAACGGTGGACGCCAGATTGTGTCCGGCCATCAGGGCCTTGGCCTGCGATTTTCCTGTCAGCAAGGCTGCGAGGTACCCACCGTTGAAACTGTCGCCCGCCGCTGTGGTATCCAGCACGTTTTTGGCAGGCTCATAGGTTTGGTCAATGTTCTGACCAATGGACAGAGGGCCATCCTCTCCGCGTTTCAATGCACCGACACCGTGATGATCGGTAAAGCGTGCCGCCACTTGATCCGCGCATTCCCCGAACAGTGCCATCTCGTCGTCGATAGATGGTAGGGCAATATCTGCACGCTGCCAAAGCCGTTGGTTGATCTGCCGGGCGTGTTCGGCGCTGTCCCAAAGACGCGGACGAAAATTGCTGTCATAGACCAACCGGACTGAAGAGCCTTCGAGCCAGTCCAGAAGCGCAAGCCTTACTGAATGCGGAAGAATGGCCACGGAAATCCCTGACAAGTACAGCACGTCGTAACCTTTCAGCGAGCTGAAGTCATGATCGGCAAAAAGCTGGCGGGCGGCCGCCTCGCTGCGCCAATAGGTGAAGCTGCGTTCACCGTCCGCAGAGGTCGTGATCGCGTATAGTCCCGGAGAAGCGTTGGGAATGATGCGGATGCCGGATGTCCCGATGCCATGGCTGGCGATAAAGTCCGCGATGCGCCCTGAGAACGGGTCGTCGCCCAGACATGTCACATACTCCACCTGCAGATCAGGAGCCGCGCGGTGCATGTAGATGGCTGTGTTCAGCGTATCCCCCGCGACGCCCACCTTCGCGCCGGTCTCCAGCATGGACAATTCGATCATTGCTTCACCGATGCAGGCAATTCGCGTCATTTCTTTTCTCTTTTCCAGATGATGAGCCCGGCGACCATGATCAGCGCAGCCCCTGCCAACGTGAATGCGTCCGGTACTGTGTCAAAGAACAGATAGCCCCAGATCGCAACGTAGATCAGGAACGAATAGGTGAATGGCATCAACTGGTTCGCCGTTCCGAACCGATGCGCGTTCGTCAGCAGTTGATGCCCGCACCAGCCAAAGACGCCTAGGCTGATCAGGACTATCAGGCTCCACATGTTTTCCGGCCGAACCCAAAACCAGATGGCGAAGGGCAGCAGGACCACCGTCCCGGTAAGCCCGAGGTAGAATTGCATGGTGTCCACGGCAACAACCCCGGACAGCCTGCGCGTCATGATCGAGTAAAAAGCCAACGCGGT
The DNA here is from genome assembly GCF_057221005.1 of Ruegeria sp. HKCCD7628. Lineage (NCBI taxonomy): Bacteria > Pseudomonadati > Pseudomonadota > Alphaproteobacteria > Rhodobacterales > Roseobacteraceae > Ruegeria > Ruegeria sp. HKCCD7628. The sequence continues at coordinate 21,153 of NZ_JBWVBA010000010.1, read as the reverse complement.
GGCGTTGTAAACGATCAGCAGCATGGTCGGATGAAAGGCCGAACCAAAGGGCCGCACGACAACCAACACCCCCAGAAAACCCAGGATGATAGCCGCCCAACGCCATGGTCCCACTCTCTCCTTCAAAACGAAAACGGACAGGAAGCACACGATGACCGGGCTTGAGAACATGATTGCCGACACGACGGTCAGAGGCAAAAACCGCAGGGCAAAAAAATTGAAAACGGTCGCCGAGATCAGCAGCAAGGCCCGGCTAATGACCTGCCATGGATGGTCGGTCTTGAACCGGCTGGCCTCAATCCCGCCCTTGGCGATCACGCCCACAGAGATCACGAAGTGCCCCGCGTAGCGCATGAACGCCAACTGAAATGCCGGCACGCCGGCCAATGCCAACCACTTGGCCCCAAGGTCCACCAGCGAAAAGAATAGCCACGCCGTCAGCATCAGCACGATGCCAAGGCGCGGCAGGTCCGCATTGGGGTTGGCGGTGACAGCCATCGATCAGGTGTTGAAACGCTTGACGTAGTAGTCAACCATCTGGCTGACCATATCATCCGCCTGACCGTGGTCGCGCGCGTCATTCAGCGCCGAAAGCGCGCCCTGCGACATCACGCTGGCAACGCCCGCCTCGCGCGCCATTCGGTCATAATACCCGAGGTCTTTTGCCGCATTCTTGATGGCAAAGGCCAGCTGATTTGGGTCGCTCTCAAGGCCGTAGGCTTTGACAAAATCCATCATTCCGGAATGCAGCGGCCCTGCGGCCATAACGTCATACAGCTGCTTGCGGTCAACACCGGTGATATCTGCCATGGCAAAGGCTTCGGCCATCGCGTTCGCGACGGTCATTCCGAAGAAGTTGTTGATCAGCTTTACCGTGTGCCCGGACCCAACGGGGCCAAGGAAAAAGACGTTTTCGCCCAAATCCTTCAGTGTCGGCTCGGCTTTGTCGAAGGCAACCTTGTTGCCGGAAGTCATTATGTTGAGCTTGCCTTCGTGCGCGTGCGCCGGCGTCCGGCCAAGCGGCGCATCAAGATAGCTTCCACCGGCTGCGGCAACCTCTTCGGCCAAGGCGCGTGTACTGCCTGGGAGAGAGGTGCCAAAGTCGATGACGACCGCCCCGGGTTTCAATCCCGCAATCACTCCATCTGTACCCCGCATACGACCCTCGACCTGTTCGGAGGTGCCCATGCACAGCATCACGATGTCGCTGGCTTCAGCCAGTTCTTGGGCGTTTTGCATCTCGCGGGCGCCTCGGTCAATCGCGGCGTCCAGGTGCGTGCGGTCGCGGTTTCCCAGTACAGCGACCGAGTATCCTTGGTCCAACAGTCGGCTCACCATGGCGCCGCCCATTAGTCCCAAGCCGATAAACCCGATTGATGGTTTGCTCATAGGTCTCCCTTTCCGTGAATGTGTAAGGTTTCCATTCTTGTGTCTGGTGCGGGCGGCTTTTCAGTTTAATTGCTCATTTTGCCCGGTGGAATATCATTGATTTTTGAGTGGTCCGGTATTTTGCCGGGCCGCATGTCCATCAGGCCGGCGCCCGCGCTCGAGTTGTTCGCGCCTTTAGCCCCTCTTCTATCCATGATGTGACCTCGAGCGTCCGGGCTGCATCCTCGACGTCGATCAGTGGAGGGGCGCCGTCGATCACGTCAAGGAAATGATCCAGTTGCACCTCCAATGGTGCGCGTTGCTGTTCCGGTCGTGTAAGCTGGTCCTTTTGGGCCGCAGTCCCCCAATCCTTTCCACGCCACAGAGTCATGGAGGGAAAACTCACAGCACCACTGGTTCCCGTGATCCACATCATGTCCTGGTGGGTCGTGCCGATGTTCGGGTTCTCGCCGGTTCCAGCCTCAAACCCCCAAGGGCTGGGTGCTGTGTCGGCAAAGCTGATAGTGCCCGTCGCGCCGTTTTCGAACGCGGTCGCGATAGCCCCACTTTCTATCCGATCCGATCCGCGGATCGACGCGCCGGGCAGGGCGACGACATCCGAGATTTCTCCGATCACAAACCGCAGGACATCGATATCATGCACCAGATTGATCATGACTGGGCTGCCATCAGAAGTCCGCCAGTTCTGTTCAAAATAGCTCTCGGGTTTACGCATGGCCCACAGCAACGAGACGTTGATGACTTGTCCGATCGTACCTTGCGCGATCACCTCTTTCAGGTGCTGCAAGGTTGTATGATACCGCCGATGGTGGCCCACAAGGCTGCGGACATCGGCCTGGCGAACGGCCGTTCTCAGGCGCAGGGCATCATCGACCGATGCGGCAACCGGCTTTTCGATCAGCATGTGCCAACCGCGGGATGCGGCTAGAATGCCATGTTCGGCATGCAGGCGGGTGGGCGTCGCGATGATGACGCCATCTACGGGGCTCTGCACCTCGTCCATACTGGCAAAACGCGGCGCGTCGATCTGGATCGAACCATCTGGATCGGCCAACCCGACCAACATGCAGTCGGGATGCTCAACCACGGCGCGGACGTGGCGGATGCCGATCAACCCGCCGCCAGCTACAAGGATCCGTTTCACATCACCGCTCCGATTTGCCAAGGAACGAATTCGTAGTCACCCAGGCCCTGCGCCTCGGACTTGGTTCGCGCGCCCGAGGCGACTTGGAGCAGCCGCCGGTATATTTCCTGTCCTTTTTCTTCGACGCTGGCACCTTTGGTCAGAATATCACCCGTATCCACGTCCATGTCTTCAGGCATGCGCGCTGCCAACTCAGAGTTGGTAGCGATTTTCAGCGTGGGCGCTGGTTTGGACCCAAAGGCAGAGCCGCGCCCCGTGGTGAAGCACACTAGGTTGCACCCGGCCGCGATCTGCCCGGTCACCGAGGCCGGGTCATATCCGGGGCTGTCCATGAAGGTGAAGCCTTTGGCGGTGATGGGTTCAGCGTATTTGAATACACCGGTCAAAGGGGTGGTTCCACCCTTCGCCGCTGCCCCCAGCGATTTCTCAAGGATGGTCGTCAGCCCCCCGTGCTTGTTGCCGGGGCTTGGGTTGTTGTCCATCGAGCCGTGATTGCGAGCGGTATAGTCCTGCCACCAATCGATCAGTCCGATAAGTTTTTGCCCAGTTACGCGACCAAGGGCGCGGCGGGTCAAAAGATGTTCGGCTCCGTAGATTTCGGGCGTTTCCGCAAGGACACCGGTGCCGCCTTGGGCAACCAACAGGTCGCAGGCGTGTCCGAGCGCAGGGTTTGCGGTCACGCCTGACCAAGCGTCCGATCCACCGCATTGCAGCGCAACTATCAATTCAGACGCCGGGGCTTCGCTGCGCCTCACCTCATTCGCAATGGGCAGCATCTTGTTAATCTTGCCGATGCCCGCTTCCACGGTCCGGCGCAATCCGGCGACGTTCTGGATGTTCATCGTCTGGAAGGTGGGACTTTGCTTCAGACCATATGCGTCCAGCAGCCAGTCGATCTGGTTCATCTCGCAGCCCAGACCGACCATTAGAACGGCAGCGTGGTTGGGATGTTTCGCAAACCCCCACATGACCCGTTGAAGTGCTTCGAAACCGTCGCCGGAATCGGCCATTCCGCAGCCCGTTCCGTGGACAAAGGCCACCACGCCGTCGACGTTCGGAAACTCGGCCAACTTGTCCGGCGTGAAGTGGTTGGCGATCATACGGGCCGCAGTCGCCGAACAATTAACTGTTGTCAGAACCGCGATGTAATTGCGCGTGCCGACCCGACCACTGTCCCGGTGGTAGCCCATGAACGTATCGACCGAGGTGGCGGGTTTCATGGGCCTGTGATCCGTCGCAAACTCGTAGTCTACACTAGTGTTGCGGAACTCGATATTGTGGGTGTGCACATGGTCGCCAGGTTCGATCGGTTGGGTGGCGTAACCGATAATCTGGGCGTATTTTCTGACAGGATCGCCGGGTGCAAGATTCCGCGTGGCGACCTTGTGTCCCGAGGGGATGCGCGTATTGGTCATGACATCCTCCACCATACTGCCGGCCTCCAGGGACCGAGTTGCAACAACCACGCTATCCGTTCGATCTAAACGTACAAAAGTCATAATCAGCTTTCCTGGCGGCAGCAGCTAGGCGCAGAACGGTGAGTCCGATGTCCATCGGTGAATATCTATGTGCGGTTGTCCGGACAGCCTTGCTCGCGCCGCTTCCCAATTGGAATTGCAGACACGCCAATCTCGCAGTTCGGTTTCGGGGTGCGATCTGGACCTCGCGATGAAGCTGGGGAAATGGTCTCGACCGGTGGGCTGGCCTGCCGCACTGAAGCGAACGTCGAACGACCAGCGGAACCGGTCCGTTTCATTGACCAGCGAAGCATGTGGCGTCAGAGGGTGAAACAGGATGATCCCGCCCGCCTTGACAGGAAGGGGCACAGCCCGGCCTTCGTCAATGAATCCGTCGGCAATACCAGTCTGCGTCCGCGCGCAATGCGGTAGGATGGATTGGTCCTGTGCCTTTGGCAGCACTTGCAGGCAGCCGTTTTCGAGCGTTGCATCGTTGACGGCAATCCACACCGTGACCATGTCGGTCTGATCTGCATCCTCCAACGCAACCGCCCGGTCCTGATGCCAGTCCGTCGCTGTGATGTGCGCGCGCACCTCATCCTTGGACAGCTTGAGAGCGGGGGGCTTCAGCCGAACGTGCTGGATTGGATTGCTCACCAACTCTGGCCCGATCAACTGCTCGACAATGTCAAGCATGGGCCGGGCCGTTAGCAAGTCGAACACTGCAGGCCCGATATGGAACGGTGTGTCCGCCATGATCCGATCGCCGGGCAACGAGATGTCCAGCGGCTGGAAATAGTCGCAACCGGCCTGATAAGCGGACAGAAGTTTGTCCCAGAAGGTCATTCCAGACGGTTCGTCCTTGACCAGCCCTTTTTCGTACCAACCGTCATAGAGCCGGCTCAGGACATCCGAGTATTCGGTCTGTACACGATCAAGGACATCGGCAGGGATAACATCCTCGACCACGAGGTATCCGTCCGTCTGGAACTTGCCAATCTGATCTTGTGTCAGCATGGGTGCGACCTCACAACAGCAGCGCGATTATGCCCGGCCAAATCAGAAGAACGGAAAGCGCCAGCAACTGGATCCCGATGAATGGCAGGAAGCCGCGGAAGATATCCGTCAGACTGATATGTGGCGGGGCCACCGACTTCAGGTAGAACGCGGCCGGGCCAAATGGGGGCGAGAGGAAGCTGACCTGCATGTTCATACAGAACACGACGCCGAACCAGATGGCGACATGACTCGGCTCCAACTGGCCAAAGACTCCGATTTCTTCGATAGGAAGGCGCAGGACGATCGGCAGAAAGACCGGAATAATTAACAGCACGATGCCGACCCAATCCATGAATGCGCCCATGAACAGCAAGATCAGCATCATCACCAGAATGACCAGCATGGTTGGCAGCTCCTGGCCGACGATTAGGTCAGCCACGTATTGGGGCCCGCCAGCAATGGTGTAGGCACCCGCCAGCGCGGCGGCCCCGATCGTAACCCAGATGATGGTGCCTGTGGATTTTAGGGTTCGCATCAAGCTGTCCCAAACCAGCTCGAACGATCCTTCGCCCCGCAGGATGGCGATAATCAGAACGGCGAAGGCGCCCATGCCCGCAGCCTCGGTGATGCCTGTGATCCCGCCATAGATCGAGCCGAGCACGACGCCGATGACGACCAGCGGAGCGACGAGGCCTTTGCCCATTTCCCACCCGATTTTAGCGCGCTCTCTGCCAAAGACGAAGAAGATCAGCAGAAGGGCAACGATCGTGATGCCGGCAAACCAGGGCATGTAGTCAGCCGTTCCCAGCCTCGCGGGCTCGCCCTGGCTGGCAGCGTTCGAGCCTGAGAGCTCGAAAAACGCGGCCCGGATAAACAGAACGGTGGAAAATCCGGCGACGACGATGCTCATGAAGGCCCCAAACAGTTTGCGTTTTTCGGCCGGTTCGGGGTCGTTCGGATCCGGTTCCGGCAGCGGAGCGTGATGAGGATTCAACTGCGTGCGGATGATGATGTACAGGATGATCATCGAGGCCAGCATGAAGCCGGGAATGAAAGACGCGGTGAACAGCGACTTGATCGAGGTTTCGGTGATCAGCCCATAGATGATCAGAACGATGGAGGGAGGGATCATGGTGCCCAGCGAACCCGAGGCGCAGATGACGCCGATCGCGAGATTTTGATCGTACCCTAGGCGCAGCATCTGGGGCAGGGCGATAAGTCCCAGCAGGACAACCTCACCACCGATTATGCCGGACATGGCTGCCATGATCACCGCCATGATCGAGGTCACGATCGCGATGCCGCCGCGTGTTCTGGACAGCCAGACATTCAGCGACGAATACATGTCACGCGCGATCCCGGACCGCTCTAGCAGCGACGCCATGAAGATAAACAATGGCACTGATATGAGCACGTAGTCCGTTAAGAGCCCGTATATTTTCTGTGCCAGGATATAGAGCGGCCCAGTCCCTGGCCGACCGGTGAGAACCCCGTCGCCGAATGAAAACGGGTTCAAAAGCAGTGTCGGTTCGAACTTCAGGACAAGAACCAGAACCGCAAGCGAAGCCGAGGCCAGACCCAAGGGCATTCCGATCGCCAGAAGCACGATCAGGGCGACCATCAGAATGAGTGAGATTGTTCCAATATCCATCAGTCTTGTCCCACCGCTCGTTTGATCATTTCAATTTCGTCTTCGTCCGGTTCATCTGTGTGGATTTCCGGTTCTTTGTTCCAATCAGCGATCAAGTTCAAAATTGCTTGCATTGCGACGAGCGTAATCACGATCAGCACCATCGGCTGCAACGTCGCCGGGATCGGAGGATTGAAGGCTGAGCCATAAAGCTCCCATTTATAGAGCTTGTTGACGAACACCTGTTTGTAGCTGCCGTAGACCAAAAAGAAGGCAAACAGCACGATCAGTATTGTCGAAACCGTATCAAAAACGCGTTGAAGCCAACGTGGAACTGCGTCGTAGAGCAGGAATATTCGAATGTGACTGCGTTGCTGCATGGCGTAGTAGCCGGACATCAAAAACACAAAGCTGGCGAACCAAAGTGTCATTTCGTTGGCCCACTCGGTCGGCTTTTCCAGGATATAGCGCATGAAGACTTCGTAGAGCATGACGACAGTCATGATTGCGATCATCATCATCGTAACTCGTCCTATGAACAGGGCGAAACGATCCATAACCGTCGTGCCTTCGAACTCCATCGTCGCTGGGCGCACTGTCTTGGTGCCAATCACTGCAAGAAACGGTAGAAGGACGAGCGCGGCGACGTCGATGATGTCGACATAACCCCCGAACACGCCAGACAATTCGGGCGTGATGTCGCTGCGCAGATATATTTCTGTTACCTGACTTTTGAGGGATTCAGAGGTGTAGGGCAGCCAATCCAATAGGAATGCAGGGAGATGCCAAACAAGCCAACTGGCCGTCGCTACGAAGGCCAACGGTATGAGCCATTCAATTGGTCCGCCTGAATTCTTGTGCATCGCGTAACCCTCGTCCCTATCCTTCGATCCTGTAGTGATCGATAAAGTCTCGATCCGGCTCGACACCCAGTCCGGGCCCAGTCGGTATCATGACACGACCGTTGTTGGCCTTGACCTGATTTTGAATTCCCAGCGGTACGGTCAGCAGATCGTCCCGAAACTTGTTGTCCGTTGTGTCGAACTCCAGCATCGGCTCCCACGGATGCAAGCCGCCTGGAATCGCTGGCATGGCCGCCAGTAACTGCAGATTAGTTGCGACAGCGATGGCGCTACCCCAGACGTGATTTACGACCGGAGTGAAATGTGCGTGGCATAGGGCCAGTACCCTGAGATACTCTGAAACACCGCCCAAAGCGCAAACTTCTGGCTGCGCTATATCGATGCCGCGATTTTCAAGAAGACTGCGCCAGGCCCAGCGATTGAATACCGTCTCACCGCCCGAAATGTTGACTTTCAGCGAAGTGCGCAATTCGCGGTATCCGTCAATGTCTTCTGGCGCGACGGGTTCTTCGAACCAATATGCGTCCAGTTCTTCCAGCGACCGACCGACGTAGAATGCGTCCGAAGTCGTATAGGCATGGTTTGCATCGACCATAAAGGGAAAGTCGTCACCAACCCCGCGTCGAACGGCTTCGCACAGCTTCACATCAGGCTTCGGGCCAAAGCCCGTTTTCATTTTGGTGGCGGTGAATCCCATCTCCTTGATCTTTGAGGCTTCATCCTCAAAACGGCTGGCCAGATTGGAAATCGGTTCATCCCTGAGCATCATGCCGTAGCCGTAGCAAGGAACGCTTGCGCGATGTGCGCCGCCGACAAGCTTATGGAGGGGGAGGCCAGAGATTTTGCCGGTGATGTCCCAAAGTGCGATGTCCACACCGGACAAAGCCTGTATTGGCATTCCGCTTTGGCCATGGTCTCGCAAAAGGTTGTACACCTTGTGCCAGATCACGTCTTTGTCCAAAGGGTCCATGCCAAGAACCATTGGTTGGATGACCTTTTCCACGATGGATTTGTTGGCAATGGCTACGTTTCCGGGACCAAAGCACTCCCCCCAACCAGTTACCCGTTCATCTGTCTGAACCTCGACCAGATGAGTTGTTCGCTTGTCATAATACTGTTGCGAGTAGCCCAGAACTTCCGGCATGTCGTACTGCAGTACGTGACTTATTATTCTGGTGATTTTCATGAAGCTCTGGATCCCGGCGCCGAACCGGAGAGGCCGCTAGTGCGGCCTTTCCGTGTGTCGTAAGTCGGTCGCAGCCTGACTACTGCATCGCGCCCAGGTCACGCAGGAAGTTGATATGGCTTTCCAGCAGCGCCTGTGCTTCAGGGGTCGTTGCGAACTCAGTCCACCCGACTTGAACGGCCGCGCGATAGGCTGCCAGATCTTCAGGCGACCATTCGTACAACTGAACGCCTTTTGCTTTCAGGTCTTTTGCAGTCTGAGCGTTCTGCACTTCGTTGATGGTCGCATTGTGCAATGCCAGGCTATCCATTGCGACTTCCATAATCTTCTTATGGTGCGCGGGCATTGCTTCCCAAACGTCTTTGCGACAGGCAAGGTGGTCCGCGGGCATCGAGTGGAAACCGGGATAGTTTGTGTGACCTGCGATCTCGTACAGGCCCAGGCCCACATTGTTCGTCAGGTTCGCAGCATCCGCACCATCAATGATGCCGGTTTCCAAAGCTGTGAAGATTTCGTTGAAGTCCATAACGATCGGAGAAGCACCAAGTTCCGCGAACACTTTGGTCGCAAGGCCTGGAGGGGAGCGGAATTTCCAATCTTTGAAGTCGTCCACTTTTGCAATCGGCTTGGTCGAAGAAAGCGACTCCGGCCCGGGAATCCACCATCCGATGAATTCCATGTCGTAGCCGTTGTATAAATCATTTACAGCTTCTCTTCCGCCGCCATGAAGAAGCCAAGCCATTTGCTGATATGGGTTCTGATATCCGCCGAGCAGGTCGCCCGCAAACTGGAAGGCCGGGTTTTTACCGGTCTGATAGCCGCCGCCCGTCATGTCGCAATCCAGAATTCCGGTAGCTGCGGCATCGAAGGTTTCAACTGATTTGACCACCGAAGAGGAATAGAACATTTCAACTTCGATTTCGCCGTTCGACATTTCCTGAATGTCTTCAACGAATTTTGCAGCCATCTGGCCTGACAGAGTTTCGGGCGAAAAATGGGTTTGAATTCTAAGCTTCGTTGTTTCAGCCATCGCGAAACCGGCTGCCATTGTCGTGGCTACGGCCGCCAGGGCCGCTGTCTTGACTATTTTCATATTGTCCTCCCAGACGTTGAGCGTGCGCGGTGTGGAAGATCTTGCCGCCTCCTTTGCTGTCGCGCAGGTAAACGTTAAGCCGACGAATCGAATGCAACAAGAAAAAATTGAAATTTTAAAAAAATTCGAGATTCTTGCGATAATTCGAAAATAAGGTTAGGACGCTACTTGGACAAAACTTGAAGGTGCATACTGGAATGAACGACGAAATAGATATTTATCAAGATCTTAAGATGCGCCTGATCTCTAATGGATTCGAGCATGGAGCCAAGGTGCGGGCTGAAGAACTTCGTAAAGTGTATGGCTGTTCTGCGAGCGCCGTTCGTGAAGTCCTCTTTCGTTTGGCCGCTGTTGGTTTGGTGGACTTTCAGGAACAAAAAGGTTTCCGCGTGCCAATGCGTTCGCCGCAGAAGCTTATCGAATTGACGCACGTCCGTGTTCTGTTGGAGGCCGAAGGCACCGCAATGTCGATCCGTAATGGCGGGGTGGATTGGGAAGCAAGATTGACGGCCGCACATCACAAACTTAGCCATATCGAAAAACGCATTCACGCCACAGACGACCCGAGCGGCCTTATCGAGATATGGTTTGCCTCGGAAAAGGAATTTCACGAAACACTTATTTCTGCCTGTGGCTCGGAAACTTTAAAACAAATGCATAGCCGAGTTTACGCGCAATTCAGACAGCAGTTGATGGTGGCAGACCGGAACTTTGAATTCATTTCTCAGAACATAAGACACCATGCCGATATACTTGAAGCAGCATTGTCAGGGGATGAGCAGTTAACACGAGAGAAAATTCACGACCATCTGGAACGCCATCTAACTGGAAAGACGATGGGCGACTAAAGCCGAAAATCGTCTTCCAAATACACGCGAATGATTTCGTCGAAGCTTGATTCCGCCTTGAACCCCAAATACAGAGCGCGATCTGTTTGAAAGTCTCGCGGCCAATTCTTGACTATTCGTTCGATTGTCTCGTCGGGTTCTTGCCTGATTAGGCCAACCGCTTCTTGGCCGGCCACTTTGCGCAGAGCTTCGATTTGTTCGGCGACGGTGCAACTTACGCCAGGCATGTTCAATGCGCGTCTGTCATTCAAAAGCTGCGTGTCCATTGTTGCTGCGTGGGTCAAAAAAGTCGCAGCGGCGCGGGGGCTGGCGTGCCAGTGGCGAACGGTGTCGGCAACTGGCAAGACAGCCTCATCCCCATTCAATGGCTCTCGTATTATACCTGAAAAGAAGGACGAAGCGGCAGCGTTGGCTTTGCCCGGGCGCACACACAAAGTGGGCAAGCGCAAGGAAATACCGTCGATATATCCTTTCCTGCTGAAATCCGTGATCATCAATTCAGCCGCCGCTTTCTGCGCTCCGTAACTTGTCAAAGGTGCCGAGAGGAATTCATCGCTTATCTTTTCGGGGAATGGTGACCCGAAAACTGCTATGGACGAGGCAAAAACCAGGCGAGGTGTGTACTCGCTTTCTGAAGCTTCGTGTTCATCCTTAAGTGCGTTCAGCAGTGCCCACGTTGCCATAAGGTTTACATCCCAACCCAACGCAAAGTCTGTTTCAGCTTGGCCTGAAACGATAGCTGCAAGATGAAAAATGACGTCTGGCCGCTGCATAGCAAAAGACTTAGCTATGCCTGTCGCAGTCAAGTTCCCCACAATTTGATTACCTGCCGCACTGTCGGGCGGGAACGAGAGATCGAACAGTGAGACTTGGGCATCGGCTCCAAAGGTTTCTTGGATCGACACGCGATGGGCCAGTTTCTGGCCCAGCATTCCTCCGCCGCCTATAATCAGGATCCGCGTCACAGCATTCCGTTCCGTTTTTTGAGTTCTAGATACAAAGCCGAATGATCCAGTTCGGCCCCATCCATTTCGTCTATCAGATATTCGAAACGGTCGCGCACAGATCGGGTGCTAGGTAGCTCAACGCCAAGGCTTCCCGCTTCCTCTAGCGTATTGTCCAAATCCTTTAGTTGAAACTTAGACAAACCCCCGGGTGTAAAATTTCCATCAGACATGCGTTCGCCATGTTGTTGCAAGATAATACTATCCGCAAAGCCCCCCTTTAGTGCGGCCCTCAACGCGGTGGGGTCCGCACCGCCTTGCTGAGCCAGTAGAGTCGCCTCGGCGACTGCCGATATTGTTACAGCGACAATTGTTTGATTGGCCAATTTGCACAATTGACCAGAACCACTTGGGCCAACATGCACAGGCCGGCCCATTGCTGTCAGAACCGGTCGCACGCGCTCCATAACGTCCTGACCGCCACCGACCATGATCGCAAGGGTGCCAGCTTCGGCACCTTTGATGCCACCGGAAACCGGGGCGTCCAGATGCAGCACCCCCATCGAGGAAAGCTGCGCGGATTGCTCTCTTGCGTGTTCGGGTTTGGCGCTCGACATATCAATCCAGATCATCCCCGGTTTGAGTTGCTCGCGGAAAGCCTCGTTAGCAAGTAGCGCGCCGGTCGCGTATCCATCCGAGAGCATGGTTATTATTACGTCTGCACCCGAAACCGCCAGCGGGGCAGTTTCCACCAATGTCGCGCCTTCTGCTGCCAACGGGTTTGCCTTTTTCAAGCTGCGGTTCCATACAGTGAGCGGAAACTCGGCGCGCAAAATATTCCGCGCCATAGGAGCTCCCATCAGGCCGGTTCCCAACAGAGCCACTTTGAACTGCTTGCTCATCATCTACTGTCCTTCCGAAGGTGCGCCACGCATGGTTATGGCCAAACCAAAATCTCTGTCATACGCTAACGGCTCTGTGCCCACATGCCAGAAGTCGTTGCAAATCCGCCAAGGTTTCTTTGCTTCTCGGTTGATCTGTGGGACGACGTAACACTTGTCCAGTCGCCACTTTTGAGGTCGGAATATTTATATGTCAGAAAGACTTAAGGGAAAAAGCGTCCTGGTCACAGCCGCCGCACAGGGGATCGGACTTGCAAGCGCAATTGCAATGGCAAGAGAGGGTGCAAAAGTCTATGCGACGGATATTAGCCCCAAAAAACTAAATTTGATTCGCGGTCAGAATCTCGAAAATCTCGAAATTTTCGAGATGGATGTGACGAATAATGAGAGCATTCATCATGGGGTCGCGCGAGCGAAGCCGGACGTTTTGTTCAACTGCGCAGGGTTCGTGCATCACGGAACTATTCTGGATGCAACCGATGAAGAGTGGGATTTCGCCATGGACCTTAATGTGCGCTCAATGGTGCGCACGACAAAGGCTGTATTGCCGGGAATGCTAGAGCGCGGAGGAGGCTCGATAATCAATATGTCTTCCGCACTGGGTTCCATAATCGGTGCGCCAAATCGTTTTGTATATGGAACGACAAAAGCCGCTGTTGTTGGGCTGACGAAATCGGTAGCCGTGGACTTCATAACAAAAGGAATCCGGTGCAATTGCATTTGTCCGGGAACAGTCGACAGTCCCAGTTGGCGTGACCGCGTAGATGCGTTGGGCGAGCAACTGGGCAGCAGAGAAGAGGCCCTTGCACAATTTGTGGCGCGACAGCCTATGGGGCGTGTAGCGAAAGCAGAAGAGATTGCTGCATTGGTCGTCTATCTGGCGAGCGATGAAAGTGCATTCACCACTGGACACACGCACATAATTGACGGGGGTTGGTCAGGCCAATGACAAAAGTATCAAAAAAAGATTTGCGATCTCGCAAGTGGTTCATGAATTCTGAGAACCTTGAGATGACGGCATTGTATCTGGAAAGATACCTGAATTACGGATTGACCCGTGAGGAACTGCAATCAGGCAAACCGATCATTGGCATTGCTCAGACCGGCAGTGATTTGAGCCCCTGTAATCGGCATCATATCGAATTGTCAAAACGTGTTCGCGATGGAATCATCGCCGCCGGGGGAACGTGCATCGAAATACCGGTCCACCCGATACAAGAGACAGGTAAACGGCCAACGGCGTCACTCGACCGCAACCTGGCTTATCTGTCCTTGGTTGAGAGTCTATTCGGGTATCCGATTGATGGCGTTGTTCTGAACATTGGTTGCGACAAGACCACGCCCGCGCTTCTTATGGCCGCTGCGACCGTCAACATCCCGGCGATTGCCCTGTCGGTCGGTCCCATGCTCAACGGCTGGTTGAAAGGTGAGCGCGCCGGATCGGGAACGGTTATTTGGAAAGCGCGCGAAGACCTTGCGGCTGACGAAATAGACACCGATGAGTTCATGGAGATCGCAGCCGCCGCAGCACCTTCGGTGGGTTATTGCAATACGATGGGAACAGCAACGACCATGAATTCGCTTGCTGAGGCCTTGGGTATGCAATTGCCCGGATCAGCAGCCATTCCAGCCCCGTATAGAGAGCGCGGTCAAATCAGTTATGAAACGGGTAAACGCATTGTGGACATGGTCTGGGAGGATCTACGCCCGAGCGATGTGATGACACGTCAGGCTTTTGAGAATGCGATTGTTATCAACTCTGCGATTGGCGGATCGACGAACGCGCCGATCCACCTGAATGCAATCGCCCGACATCTTGGTGTTCCGTTGACCAACGATGACTGGCAGAAACTTGGCCACGACGTTCCACTGTTGGTTAACATGCAGCCTGCGGGTGAGTACCTGGGCGAAGATTACCTACAGGCCGGAGGTGTACCCGCCGTTGTCGGAGAGCTTCTTGACGCTGGATTGCTGCCGCATCCCGATGCGATAACGGTGAACGGCAAGACGATGGGCAATAATTGCTCGGCGCGCCGGTCTCAGAATAGCAAAGTAATCAAGACTGTTGATAGCCCGGTTAAGCAACAGGCGGGGTTCATCAATCTCTCGGGTAACCTGTTCGAGAGTGCGATTATGAAGACATCTGTGATCTCACAGTCATTTCGACAGACCTACCTGTCGAACCCGGATGATCCTAATGCATTTGAGGGCAGGGCGGTTGTGTTTGATGGGCCTGAGGATTTTCACCATCGGATCGATGATCCCGAAGAATACATCGACGCAAACTGTATTCTGATTATGCGCGGAGCAGGACCAAAAGGTTACCCAGGTGCCGCAGAGGTCGTGAACATGCGTCCGCCCGCATATTTGTTGAAACAAGGCATCGAAGCCCTTCCTTGCATCGGTGATGGACGGCAATCCGGAACATCAGGAAGCCCGTCTATCCTGAATGCTTCACCCGAAGCTGCAGAGGGTGGTGGGTTGGCCTTAGTGCGAAATGGTGACCGACTGCGAATCGATCTTGGCAAAGGCACAGCAGATATGCTGGTTTCGCTCGAAGAACTGCATGAACGCGCCCGCGATCTGGAGGCAAAGGGTGGGTATTTAATGCCGCCCAACCAATCCCCGTGGCAGGAAATTTTCCGCGAAAAAGTAGATCGGTTGGATCGCGGTATGACGCTCAAGGGGGCAGAAAACTACCACGATATCGCGCGAGGATTCATGCCACGCGACAATCACTAAAAGGAACAGAAATGAAACTTGTTCGTTACGGAGTAGAGGGCTCGGAAAAGCCTGCGTTGGTCGACGCTGAGGGCCAATTGCGGGATCTGTCCGCTCATATCATTGATATTACGGGTGATATGTTGGATGACGGAACGCTTGATAACCTGCGCTCATTGGATCCGAACAACCTGCCAATTGTAGAGGGTGACCCTCGTATCGCACCGTGTGTCGGTGACATCGGTAAATTTCTTTGCATCGGTTTGAACTACTCGGACCATGCAGCAGAAACCGGCGCAGATATTCCCGAGCATCCGATACTTTTTTTCAAGGCTAACTCAGCGGTCATTGGGGCATATGACGAAGTTGTCATGCCGCGGGGATCTACACACACCGACTGGGAATGCGAACTGGGCGTAGTCATAGGCAAAACAGTCAAATACGTTTCCAAGGCCGACGCGCTCGAATACGTTGCCGGCTATTGCATCGTAAACGACGTGTCGGAAAGGCATTTTCAAACTCAACTGACCGGTCAATGGACCAAAGGCAAGTCTTGCGACACATTTGGCCCTACTGGCCCTTGGCTAGTGACCCGGGATGAGGTGCCGGATCCTCAAAGTCTTGGTATGTCACTGGATGTAAACGGTCAGCGCATGCAAACCGGGAATACTGCTACGATGATCTTTTCCGTTGCCGAGATCATTGAACATCTAAGCCAACTTTTCACACTGCATCCCGGCGACGTCATTTCAACTGGAACACCGCCCGGTGTTGGAATGGGGATCAAACCGGACCCAGTTTACCTGAAAAAAGGCGACGTCATGGAGCTTCGTATCGATGGGCTTGGCGTTCAGCGGCAAGAGGTCGGCCAAGATGACTGACTTATTGCAAATCGGAGGGATCACTGAACGGATGCGAGAACGCCTGGCCACAGTGTTCAATATTCATCAATTGGACGATTTCAGCGCGGATAGTATAACACATATCGTTACAAATGGGCATGATGGCGTTCCGCATGACCTGATGACATCACTCAGCAGTTTGAAGATGATCAGCGTCTATGGAGTCGGTTACGACGCCGTCGACGCAAATGCCGCGGCTGAGCGCGGGATTGTCGTGACGCACACACCGAATGTTTTGAACAAAGAAGTCGCAACCACCGCCGTTTTGCTGTTGCTGTCATGTTATCGAGAGCTCGTACGTGACGACGATTACGTTCGGTCCGGACGGTGGGAAGTTGAAGGTAATGCCCCTTTGACACGATCAGCGGACAATCAAAGAATAGGCATTCTTGGTCTTGGTCGCATTGGTCAGGCGATCGTTGATAAGTTGGAGCCGTGGGCCCCCGAAATCTCTTATAATACCCGCAATCAAAAGGATGTCCCGTACCGATATTTCGACAGTTTGGTTGAAATGGCAGAACATGTGGATGTCCTCATATGCATCACGCCCGGCGGCCCGTCGACCAATAGGCTGGTCAACGCTGAGGTGTTGCGCGCGTTGGGGGCAGGGGGCACTCTTATAAACGTTAGTCGAGGTTCGGTTGTCGACGAAACTGCCCTAATCAATGCATTGCAAAACGGTGAGCTCGGGTGGGCAGGGCTTGATGTTTTTGAAGACGAACCGCGCGTTCCAAAAGCATTGCGCGAGTTGTCCAATGTCGTTCTTCTCCCTCACGCTGGTAGCGCGACTATTGAGACACGTGCAGCTATGGGTGAACTAACTGTCGACAATCTACTGCAACACCTTAAGGACGGATCGGTGATCACAGCTGTGCCGGAATGCAGAGATCTGTAGAAGGCCAATCTGAATAGTGTTTGAGTTTGCCGTTGCGGTTTTCTTTCTGCTGATTACGCCTGGCCCAGGTGTTTTGACAACTGCGGGTATTGGATCAGCATTTGGTTTTCGAGCTGGGCTCGCTTTTGTGGCCGGTTTGATGCTGGGCGGGTTCATCAACATGATGTTTGTTGTCTCTGGAGTCGCTGCAGTAGCTTTGGCTATACCGGTACTTAGAACTTTGCTGCTATTTGCCTCTGTTGGGTATTTGGGATTTCTTGCCTGGCGTATTGCAAGAGCTGGCTCAAAGGTCGGGTTTTCCCCCGCGGTCTCGCCACTTGGTTTTGCGAACGGGCTGACACTTCAGTTCATTAATCCCAAGGCTTACGTGGTTGGCACTGCATTGTTTTCAGGGTTTGCCTTTTTGCCCGATGCGCCCGTTTGGGAGGTCGTCATAAAAATCGTAATATTCAATATGGTTTGGGTGCCAGTGCACATGATCTGGCTGGGTGCTGGCGCAAAGCTAGGCAGCCTTGATTTAAGTGAGAGATCACATCAAAGGATCAACTTTGCGATGGCGGCTTCATTGATGGTTGTTGTGGTGACTGCTTTGGCGTCGGCGCTTTAAACAAAGCCTGCGTCAGTCGTACCTAGCAGACGGTTGAAAGACACAAATCAAAGTGACGCCGTTATTCCGCCATCAACGTAGAGAGTATGTCCATTAACGAAACTGGATGCAGGGGAGGCAAGGAATATAGCGGCGCCGACAAGTTCTTCCACATTGCCCCAGCGACCGGCCGGGGTGCGTTTCTCGAGCCATGCACTAAACTCAGGGTCAGCAACCAATGCGGCGTTCAAAGGTGTATCGAAATATCCAGGCGCAATGGCATTGCAGTTTAGGCCATACTTAGCCCAATCAGTCGCCATTCCCTTTGTAAGGTTGGTCACGGCACCTTTTGTCGCCGTGTAAGGCGCAATACCCGGTCTTGCCAATGCGGATTGAACCGACGCAATGTTAATGATCTTGCCTGATTTTCTTTCAATCATGTGCCGTGCCACAGCCTGACCGACATGAAAGACGGACGCTACATTTGTCTGTAGTAGGTGCTCGAAGGCATCAGCGGGGAAATCCTGTAGCTCCGTCCTGTATTGCATTCCGGCGTTGTTTATCAGGATGTCTATGGGGCCGACATTGTCTTCAAAGTTGTCCACGGCAGATCGGACACCTTCATGATCGGTTGCATCGAACGAAAGTTGACGTACCGAGGCGCCTGTTTCGCTCAACTCGGATGCCGCTGCCGCTAGTTTCGCGGTGTCGCGCCCGTTCAAAACGACTTGCGAACCGGCGGCAGCCAAGCCACGGGCCAACGCAAATCCAATGCCTTGGCTAGAGCCTGTTACTAGTGCGCGTTTTCCCTCTAGGTTGAACATTTCAAGCATCATGCAAAAACCCCTTGGTTGTCAGCACCGACTATCCGTATCTTTTGGCAATATGTATAGGGAGTCTGTGCAATGTCTTCGGCCAATGTTGCTGTTGTTATCCATGCCGCAAAAGATCTGAGGTTGGAAAACCGGGACGTACACGACGTGGGGCCAGACGAAGTCTTGATTGCCATGCGCGCGGGTGGGATTTGCGGCTCTGACCTGCATTATTATAACCACGGTGGTTTCGGTGCGATCAAGTTGCGTCAGCCGATGGTGCTAGGACATGAAGTCGCCGGAGAAATCGTGAAAGTCGGGTCAAGTGTGCAGGGGCTGCACTTAGGCCAACTGGTTGCAGTTTCTCCATCCCGCCCTTGCCAAGCCTGCATTTATTGTCTGAACGGGCAGCAAAACCACTGTCTTGATATGAAGTTCTATGGCAGCGCGATGCCGTTCCCGCATATCCAAGGCGCTTTTCAAAGCAAACTCGTGGCGAAAGCCAGTCAATGTGTTCCGGCAGATGGGTTGAGCCCTGCGCAGGCCGCTATGGCCGAACCTCTGGCTGTCTGTTTGCACGCGATTAAACAAGCCGGGAACCTCTTAGGCAAAACGGTACTTTTAACGGGATGCGGCCCGATTGGCTGCCTCACGATCTTGGCGGTACGCCGTTCTGGAGCGGCCAGAATAGTGGCGACGGATATCTCGGACCAGACCCTCGCTCTGGCGCGTGAATGCGGGGCAGACGATGTCATCAACACCTACGCCGATCCGCAAAAACTGGAGCAGTTTGAAAACGACAAGGGCCAGGTTGATGTCCAACTGGAGTGTTCTGGGGCTCAATCGGCTCTGGCTTCTGGCGTCGCATGCTTGCGACCGGGTGGAACATTGGTTCAGCTTGGTCTGGGTGGAGATATGACTGTGCCAATGCAGGCGTTGACTGCAAAAGAGATAGTGCTTCGCGGGTCTTTCCGTTTCCATTCCGAGTTCTCAGTCGCGGTCGAGATGATGCGAAGCGGACTAATAAACGTCGACCAGTTGGTGACGCATTCCTTCGAAGTTGGCGAGGCTGTTACTGCCTTTGAGGTCGCGTCTGATCGAAGCCAATCAATGAAAGTGCAGTTAACGTTTCCGGAAAATGACGATGGATAGGCGAATGCGTGATATTGCAAAGACTTATGAAAGAGACGGTTTCGTAGCTCCGCTGGATATCCTGACAGCTTCCGAGGTCCAAACGCTGCGCGATGATTTTGAGAAAGCAGAGCTCATTCTCAGAGACGACCCAGAGAAACTCAAGCTTCTATATTCTTATCCAGACAGGCTGATACCATCATTCGATGCACTTCTTCGCCATCCGAAGCTGATTGAGGCTGCTTCAACAGTGTTGGGGCCGGACCTCATGGTTTGGAGCGGTGCACTTTTCGTAAAAGAAGCGCGATCATCGAAGATAGTCTCGTGGCACCAAGACTTGACCTATTGGGGTTTGGATGATGCTGAAGAGGTAACCTGTTGGGTTGCGATTTCAGAAGCGTCTGAGCAAAGCGGGTGTATGAGGTTTGTTCCTGGCAGCCATAAAAGCCGGATCGTGCCTCACGTGGACACCTTCAGCGAAAACAATCTTTTGTCACGTGGGCAGGAAATCGCAGTCGATGTGAACGAAAAAGATGCAGTTGCTGCCGAATTGCGTGCAGGGCAGGCATCCATGCATCACGGGCATCTCTTTCACGCATCAGGGCCCAATAACACGGACGATAGACGCATTGGTGTGGCGTTGCGTTTCATAAAGCCCTCAATGAAACAGCAAAACGGATTGAAAACTTTGGTTGCGCTAGTCGCAGGGCGAGATGATTTTGGGCATTTTTTAGTTGCGTCCTCTCCTCAGGGCTTTTTGCATGAGAACGATTTCGTTTTGTGTCAAAGGGATGCAGATCGCAAGAAACAAATACTCTTCGCCGGAGTGTAATGACTCCCTTCTCGAGCTCAGACCCATTGCTATATCGACCGGGAAACCGCCCTGAATCGCGAAAACTAGTAGACAATTAAAAGTTAACATAGTCGCTAAGCTTTTCTTCCACTGGGCGAAAAGTTGCAGAGGAAGTCTACGGGGTCTTGTCAGATTAACTTTGCTTGAGCGGGGCAGGGCGGGTGCATAGCAGTTAGGAATGACCAAACCTGCCACCTTCAAGTACTTCAAAACCAGTCCTGAGATCATCCGCCTGGCGGTGATGCTGTATATTCGGTTTCCACTCTCGCTTCGGAATGTCGAAGATCTGCTGCATGAGCGAGGCATCGACGTGAGTCACGAAACTGTCCGATATTGGTGGAACAGGTTTGGCCCAATGTTTGCTGCCGAGATCAGACGAAAGCGTGTTCAGCAACTCCGAGCCTTTTCAAAATGGAAGTGGCACGTTGACGAGGTTTTCGTGAAGGTAAATGGCAAACGCCACTATCTCTGGCGGGCTGTTGATCACGAAGGCGAGGTGCTGGAAGCCGTTGTCACGAAGCGCCGAAACAAAGCTGCAGCACTGAAATTCCTCAAGAAATTGATGAAGCGATACGGTAAAGCGGGAACCGTTTTCACGGATCGCTTCGCATCGTAATGGGCCGCTCTCAGAGAGCTTGGCGCTACCGAAAAACAAAGGACGGGCAGGTGGCTCAACAACCGCGTCGAGAACTCGCACCTGCCTTTCCGACGAAGAGAGCGCGCGATGCAGCGTTTCAGGCGCATGCGAAGTTTACAGAAATTCGCCTCCGTCCATTCCTCCGTCTACAATCACTTCAA
>NZ_JBWVBA010000009.1:0-187282 GCF_057221005.1 Ruegeria sp. HKCCD7628 | reverse complement strand
CCGTCAGCACCGTCTCCAGCGCCCCAGCACCGCCTCAGCAGCGCCGGTGAAGGGGGTTCTAAGGTCTACCCCACAAAGCCGCAAGCAGAAAATTTGAAAAATTCGAAAAAACTCAGAATTTTAAAATTTAATATTAGTTTCAGCCACTTATCACTAAATCCATCTCCAAAACGAACTCCCCACGCCACCGTTTCACCGTGTAACCCGGGTTTTGCACAGGCTTACCCACAGACTCAGGCGGAATCGACCTGTCGGAATCGGCTGAGCGGGTTCGACAGTGGCAGACGCAAGGCCAGAAGGCCCAGAATCACGCTCAGATAGATCAATGGCTCGATCTGGAACCCCTTCGCCAGCATCACGTAATGTAGCCCACCCAAAATCGCGGCTGGATAGACCAGACGTTGCAAGACGCGCCAGCGTGGACCCAAACGGCGCACCGAAAGATTGTTTGATGTCACAGCCAAGGGCAGCAGCAGGAGGAACCCGGCCATGCCCACTGTGATATAGGGACGTTTGAGGATGTCGGCCCAGATCTGGCTTGGCAGTTGCACATCCAAAACCAACCATACCAACAGATGCAGACTGACATAGACAAAGGTCAGCACCCCCAAAGCCCGCCGGAACTTCATCAAGTTCAGCCCCGCAAACCGCCGCAACGGAGATATCGCAAGCACAGCAATCAACAACTGCAACGCCAGCTCGCCATAGCGATGTTCCAGCGCTTCGATTGGATCAATACCCAATCCTCCGGTCAGACCCTGATAGAACAGCCATGGTGCCGGGATCAGGCCCAGCAGATAGACGGCCCAAACAGGCACCCGGCGGAGTATCTGGTTCACGGTCTGCATGCGCTTAGTAGTATTCCGACAGATCCATGCCTTCGTAAAGACCGGCGACTTCGGCCTCGTAGCCGTTGAACATCAACGTCGGGATACGTTTTGAGAACAGCCCGCCCCCGATGGTACGCTCAGACGCCTGAGACCAACGCGGGTGATCCACATTCGGGTTCACATTACTATAGAATCCATATTCACGCGGGTTGGCCATGTTCCAGCTTGTCGGAGGTTCAACATCCGTAAGGGTAATCCGGACGATCGACTTGATCGACTTGAACCCGTACTTCCATGGAACAACCAAACGCAAAGGGGCGCCGTTCTGGTTCGGGATCGGACGATCATAGATTCCCGTCGCCATGATCGTCAGCGGATGCATTGCCTCGTCCAGTCGCAAACCTTCACGGTAGGGCCAGTCCAGGACCGGGAATTGCACGCCGGGCATCTCATCCGGACGATAGGCAGTCTCAAACGCCACATATTTGGCACCTTCTTGAACACCGGCCATATTCAGCAGATCAGCCAGTTCGAACCCGTTCCAGGGAACAACCATCGACCAAGCCTCGACACACCGGAACCGATAGATTCGCTCTTCGACTGTCATCTCGGACATTATGTCTTTGAAGTCGTATTCACCGGGGCGGTCCACCAGACCATCAATCTGAACGCTCCAGGGTTCGGTGACCAGCGTGTGGGCGTATTTCGCAGGATCATCCTTGCGGGTGCCGAACTCGTAGTAATTGTTGTAGGACGTGATCTCTTCCCAAGTGTTCGGCGTCAAACCCTCAGGAGACTCTTCCGCGGAACCCTTTTGCGCAATCCCCGCCAGCCCGGCACCTGCAAGCCCAGCCATCACCTGCCGCCGGTTCATAAACATCGCCCTTGGGGTGACATCCGCATGTGTCAGTGCATTGGTCCAGCGACGCGCCATCTCTGTCTCCGTGATCGTACATTGTTAATTGTCAGTTAGTGCGCTCTTAGCACAGGACCAAGGCAACATGCGTCACGATTGGGAGACGAGACTGTAACGAACCACCAGGCGGCGCAACTAAGGCTCAATACAATACTAAACGTCTAATCATTCATAAACTTCGGCTAAAAGTAGCCGCTTTTTCATACGAAATGTACATTTAACCAAACAGAACCTAGCGTCACCCTTGATATTGGCGCTAGCCAACCCGCAGCCCAGCCGCTTAAGTTTTCCCAAGGCGTGAAGGGACGGAGTTGAGATCACCCCAAGGCTGATCACGCAGATAGCGCCACAAAAAATACGACGATATGATCGGAAAGGACGAGACATGAAAATGAAGCTGGTAGCTGGCCTGTCGCTGGCCCTGTTCATCGCGGCATGCGCTGAAAAAGAGACCTACCCAATCTCTGGGTGCGACTCGAATGAGACATTCCCCGTGACCTGCGAGGAAATCGGTGAAGATACCAATCTCGATCAGAGCAACGCACAAGACCTGAATGCGTTGCCGACCGGCACCTAAGGTTTCCGATCCTTTGGCCCCTCTGGGTCATTCACGTATTCAAGAGCCTGCCATTCGGCAGGCTCTTGTCGTTTGCGGTCCTTGAAATCAGTCGTTCGTTAGATGCAACGCTAACCAAAACACACAGAACCGATCACGGTGAGTTGAAGCATCGTTCCCCGAAACACTGCACCCTCTCCGAACGCTATCTTTACAACTGCTTCTCGCAAAATGCAGTCTGTTCCGAAAGGGTCTTGTAGGGATCCTTCGAAACCCGACAACCGGGACAGCCGAAAGGGAGAAGACAAATGTGTGACATCTGTGTGATGAACGCGGTCAAGGACCGGATGCTTTCAAGGCGGAGTTTCTTCAAAGCCGCCGCAGCCTCGGGCGTGGCCGTAGCGGCGACCAGTGCAGCAGCGCCAATGGCGATGGCCGCGGGGCACGGCAAGGTTGAGGACATGACCCACACGATCAGCCCTGACTTTCCCACCTATTTTGGTGAGCCCGGCTACGCTTCCGAACAACTGTTCAATTTTGGCGACCACGGCTTCAACCTGCAACGCATGACTGTAAACGAGCACACCGGAACTCATATTGATGCGCCATTGCATTTCTCGGCGGATGGAGCAGCGGTCGACGAAATCCCGGTTACAGATCTCGTGGCACCGCTTTGTGTTGTCGATATCGCTGCGCGGGCGGCCGAAGATGCCGATACTCTACTGACCCCGGACGATCTGAAGGCGTGGATGGCAACCCACGGAGATATTCCGGACGGCGCCTGCGTTGCCCTATACTCTGGTTGGGCCGCCAAGGTCGACAGTGACGCCTACCGCGGATTTGACGGGCAGGCGCAGCACTACCCCGGCTTTCATGTCGAAGCCGCTCAGATGCTGATCGAGGAAACGGGCGCGCGGTCGTTGGCTTCAGACACCCTGTCGCTGGATCACGGAATGTCGGCCGACTTTGCCACCCACTACGCGTGGCTGCCGACGGGCCGTTTCGGGATCGAAAACATCGCTGGGTTGGACCGCGTCCCCGCTTCGGGAGCAACGCTGGTTATCGGAGCGCCAAAGCACAAAGGCGGCACAGGCGGACCCGCGCGCATTTTCGCGATGGTTTGAATGATAACAGTCGAAAAGGATCGAATGCCCGATCCTTTTCGGCACCGCCAATGAGCGGGTCTTGAACATCGAATAAACCTGCCACAAAGTCCGGACTGCAATTCCAATCCCAGACATGTAGAAACCACGATATGATCACGACCGAGCGGATGATGAAGGCCACTGCCCTGCCTGAAGTGTCCGGACTATCCTTCGACGCGTTTTCCCAAAACGATCTGGTCAATCTGATCATGCAAAGGTCAGAGATCATTCATGACCAACCCCGCTCCGGCAGGATTAACCGCGCCTGGGCCGCCGGAAATCCCGAACCCGCCCTATCGCTTGTGCGGGATCACGGAACCGATCTGGCGCGCCGCGCTGCCGCAATTATCTATTTAGAGTATCTGGAACTTCGGGATACGATACAAAGCCTCGCTCCGTCATCGATTGCAGATATCGGCTGTGGTTATGCTATGTTCGATCTGTTTTTGTGGCAGGACCACAAGTGTCACCTGAACCTGATTGATTTAGAAACCACTACAGAACGGCATTTCGGATACGCGGAAACCGGCGCGGCCTATTCCAATCTGTCTGTCGCGCGATCGTTCCTGATGGAAAACGGCGTCCGCGCCGGCGACATCACCTGCCTGAATCCCGGTTCAGACGAACTCTCATCAATAGGCACCGTTGATCTGGCGATGAGCTTTATCTCGTGCGGCTTCCACTATCCCGCGCAGACCTATGCAGGTTTTTTTCGCGACGTGGTCGAAGACGACGGTGCCGTCATTCTCGACGTGAGAACCCGCAAACTCCGCGAAGGTTCTGCGTTTCTGGAAACCTTGGGTCAGGTTTCTTTACTTGTGGATGCGGCGCAAGGTGGTGCGAAACGGCTGATTGTCCGAAAAGGCCCGTAGGTTTATTGCGTGGGCAGCTTTGGCGCTCGGGCGCGAAAGAAAACGATCGTTTATCTGGGCAACAAAACACATGCTTTCGCAAACGAAAAAGACCTACCGAATGGGTAGGTCTTTTAAGGCTTAAAGCTCAGTGCACGACCGCATCATCCGGCCTTGGACGATCCGACGTTCCCAACCGGTCGCCAATAATCAGGCCGTCTGAGCCCGCAGTAACCGGGACGGTCTCACCATCCTTGATCTCACCGGCCAGCAATGCCTCGGCCAGCGGATTCTGCAACGCGCGTTGGATCACACGTTTCAGCGGACGGGCACCAAAGACCGGGTCATAGCCTTCATCGGCCAGCCACTGTTTTGCGCCCTCGTCCAGAACCAGCTCGATCTTTCGAGCGGCCAGACGTTTTTGCAGACGTGCCATCTGGATATCGACGATACCATCCATATCGGCCCGCTTGAGCCTGTCAAAGATGATCGTTTCATCGAGTCGGTTCAGGAATTCCGGCCGGAAATGTGCCCGGACCGCATCCATCACATCCCTCCGTGCCTGCGCGCTGTCGGCCCCTTCGGGCAGTTGGCTGAGCGCCTGAGACCCAAGGTTTGACGTCAGGATGATCAACGTCTGCTTGAAATCAACAGTGCGGCCCTGACCATCGGTCAGCACGCCATCATCGAGGACCTGCAGCAACACGTTGAACACATCCGGGTGCGCCTTTTCGACCTCGTCAAATAGCACGACCTGATAGGGTCTGCGCCGCACGGCTTCGGTCAGCACACCGCCTTCGTCATACCCAACATAGCCCGGAGGGGCACCAATCAGACGCGCAACCGCGTGTTTCTCCATGAACTCGGACATGTCGATGCGCACCATCGCATTGTCGTCGTCGAACAGGAAGTTCGCTACGGCTTTGGTCAGTTCGGTTTTACCTACGCCGGTGGGCCCGAGGAACAAGAACGAGCCCAGCGGGCGGTTTTCATCGTTCAGGCCCGCGCGTGCGCGGCGCACGGCGTTGGACACGGCGGTCACGGCGGCATCCTGGCCGATCACACGGGAGTGCAGATCGTCTTCCATCCGCAGCAGTTTCTCGCGCTCACCTTCCAGCATCTTGGCTGTCGGGATACCCGTCCAGCGTTCGACCACGGATGCGATCTGTTCCGGACGCACGGTTTCCTCGGCCATCATGGCGTTGCTTTCGGCGTTTTCAGCCTCGGTCAGCTTTTTCTCAAGCTCGGGGATGATGCCGTAGGACAGCTCACCGGCCTTTGCCAGATTGCCTTCGCGTTTGGCGATTTCCAGATCAGCGCGCGCCTTGTCGAGCTGTTCTTTCAGATCACGAGCACCCGCGAGCTTGTCACGTTCGGCCTGCCATTGGGCGGTCATCTCGGCGGATTGCTCCTGCAGATCGGCGAGGTCCTTTTGCAGGGTTTCCAGACGATCCTTCGAGGCCGCGTCGTCTTCCAGTTTAAGCGCCTCTTCCTCGATCTGCATCTGCAGGATCTGGCGATCCAACTGGTCGAGTTCTTCGGGCTTCGAATCCACCTCCATCCGCAGACGCGACGCGGCTTCATCGACAAGGTCGATGGCTTTGTCGGGCAGGAAACGATCGGTGATATAGCGATGCGACAGGGTCGCGGCCGAGACCAGCGCCGAGTCGGAAATGCGCACACCATGGTGCAGCTCATACTTTTCCTTGATGCCGCGCAGGATGCTGATCGTATCCTCGACTGTTGGCTCCTGCACCAATACAGGCTGGAAGCGACGCGCGAGGGCCGCGTCTTTTTCGACGTATTTACGATACTCATCCAACGTGGTCGCGCCGATACAATGCAGCTCACCCCGGGCAAGCGCAGGCTTGATCAGGTTGGCCGCATCCATTGCGCCGTCGGATTTACCGGCACCAACCAGCGTGTGCATTTCATCAATGAACAGGATGATCTCACCAGCGGCCTCGGTCACTTCGGTCAGAACGGCCTTAAGGCGTTCTTCGAACTCACCACGGTATTTCGCACCAGCAATCAGCGCGCCCATGTCGAGCGCAAGCAACTTTTTGTCCTTCAGCGATTCCGGCACGTCGCCATTGACGATGCGAAGGGCCATGCCCTCGGCAATCGCGGTTTTACCGACACCGGGCTCACCGATCAGAACAGGGTTGTTCTTGGTCCGTCGAGACAGAACCTGCATCGAGCGGCGGATTTCTTCATCCCGCCCAATGATCGGGTCGATCTTGCCCTCAGCCGCCGCCTCGGTCAGGTCACGCGCGTATTTCTTGAGCGCGTCATAGCCTTCTTCCGCCGACGCGGTGTCGGCAGTGCGCCCTTTACGGATATCGTTGATCGCCTCGTTCAGTTTCTGCGCGGTGACGGCACCGTCTTCCAACGCCACCTTGGCTTTCGATTTCACCATGCACAGCGCCATAAGAATGCGCTCGACCGGGACAAAGCTGTCGCCTGCCTTGGTCGCGATTTTCTCGGCCTCGTCCAAAACTTTGGCAGTCTGGCCGTCCAGATAGACCTGTCCTGTGTCGCCTTTGACCTTTGGAATACGCGCCATCGAGGCATCAAGCGCATTCACGACACGGCTGGGCGCACCACCGGCCCGCGTGATCAGGTTGCTGGCCAGCCCCTGATCGTCATCCATCAATGCTTTTAGCAAATGTTCGGGCGTCAGACGCTGATGCTCTTCCCGCATCGCAATAGTCTGCGCCGCTTGCACGAAACCCCGTGCCCGCTCGGTGAACTTGTTCAAGTCCATTTTATTCTCCTTTTCCAAGCGCCCTGTGTCGATGCGCCCGCTTGGCGGCACGCTTCGGATCTGGGCCTCACATTCAATCTGGGAAATATCTGTCCCGGTTCAAGAGGTCGAAACGCTATTTCCGCCCTACCTGCGCGGAACCGAATAGACAGTGTATCCCCCGGTTTCAGCCACTTCTCGCGCGCCATACATCTGGACCAGAGATTGCGCCGGTTCACCACCTGTTGGACAAGATACCAGATCAGCGGCATCATCCAGAAAATCAATTGTAAACGCAGTCTCACCTGTGATCTGACAATCATCATCGGTCGAACGATAGCCCCGCAAAAGCCGCAGGTTGTCGTTTGTGGGAGTCCTTACGACCGTGTCAGCGGCCTCGGTTTCCAATGGCATATCCTGACATCCTGTCAGCAATAAGATGATTACGGCGGGTGCAAACTGTTTCACTTTGAATTCCATTCCTTCAATCCGCGCACATTATACCACATCTGGTAAATCCTGCCGTGACCTGAATCACCTACTCGTCCAACATGGACAGAACCTTGCAAACCCGCTAGGACGCAGACGTTTGCCAAAAACGGAGCGCCCCCATGTCCGACGATCGCCTTATCGTAGCCCTAGATGTCCCCAACGCCCTGCAGGGTTTGGCCATGGCCGAAAGGTTGGGCGACAGCGTCTCTTTCTACAAGATTGGTTTGGGCATGCTTACAGGCCACGGGCTGGCACTGGCCAATGAGCTGAAACAGGATCACGGCAAGCGCATCTTTCTGGATATGAAACTGTTCGACATCGGCAACACCGTCGAAAACGCGGTACGTGGGTTGGCGCAGTTCGATCTGGATTTCCTGACCGTCCATGGCGACCCCCATGTAGTGCGCGCCGCGAAAGAGGGTGCCTCGGGCAAGGATCTGAAAATCCTCGCTGTAACCATCCTGACCTCTCTTAACCGCGATGATCTGGATGCCAGCCTGTTGAAGGATGGCGACGTGCAGGAACTGGTCGTCGAACGCGCGGCAAAGGCGCTTGAGGCCGGGGCAGATGGTGTCATCGCCAGCCCGCAAGAGGCCGCGCTGATCCGGGCCTTACCACAGGCCGAAGGTCGCCTGATTGTGACCCCAGGTGTGCGCCCGGCAGGTGCTGCGCTTGGAGATCAAAAACGCGTCGCCACCCCAGCGACCGCGATCGGTGACGGTGCGGATCACATCGTGGTCGGCCGCCCAATCTATCAATCTGACGACCCGAAAGCCGCCGCCGAGGCGGTTCTTGCCGAGTTAAATTCCTTGACACGGCACTAATCGCGGACGTCAGAAACCGCGGAAAAGCCGGTTTCTGTCAGCCAAACAGTTGACCTTACGTAACTTTTAATGAAAACCGCGCCAAATCGTCCCTGTGCCCGAAAACACACATGAAAACTGCCTGTTTTCCTTGTGTGAACTCGATCCTATCGAAACCTCTGATTTTCAGCGAATCTGGTCCCGTGATACTCCCCGCGGACCGTCTCTTCCTGAGGTCCGTCACCTCCCCCCGCAACGCGCGGGGGGTCTTCTTTTGCATCAAACAACCACGCGGCGGGGTTTTTCTTGACCAATTGGGTGGTATATTCAAACCCCGCGAATTGATCGAATGAGAGACGGGAACACCGCATGCCCGGTCTGTGCCGAGACTGCCTAACCACTGTGACGGACGACCGCCGCTGCCCTGCCTGCGGTAGTCCGCGCATCAAGACGCATCCTGAACTGTTTGACCTGACCATCGCGCACATGGACTGCGATGCGTTCTACGCTTCGGTCGAGAAACGCGACAACCCTGAACTTGCCGACAAACCCGTCATTATTGGCGGCGGGAAACGCGGCGTCGTGTCGACGGCCTGCTATGTGGCGCGTATTCGCGGAGTGCGTTCAGCGATGCCCATGTTCAAAGCCCTGCAACTTTGCCCCGATGCTGTGGTCATCAAACCCCGCATGTCGGTCTATGCGGAAGTCTCGCGTCAGATTCGAGCGATGATGGACGAGTTGACCCCAGTCGTCGAACCTTTGTCATTGGACGAGGCTTTCATGGACCTGTCCGGCACCCAGCGACTGCACAGTGCACCACCCGCAGTGATGGTGGCGCGCCTTGTGAAACGGATGAAGGATGAGCTGGGCGTGACTGGTTCAATCGGGCTTTCACATAACAAGTTCCTCGCCAAGGTCGCATCCGACCTCGACAAACCACGTGGCTTTTCCGTAATCGGCGAGGCCGAGACCGCTTCGTTTCTGCACGACAAGCCCGTCCGGCTGATCTGGGGCATCGGACCAGCTGCACAAGAATCGCTCGAGCGCGCAGGGATTCGTACGTTTTCGGACCTGTTGCGCTGGGATCAGGAGGCCCTGACAGCCAGATTCGGCGCGATGGGGTATCGGTTGTGGCATCTGGCCCGAGGACAGGACAAGCGCCGCGTCTCTGCCCATGAACCGATGAAGTCCATCAGTAATGAAACTACCTTTTTCGAAGACACGGCCAGCCCTGACATACTTGATGGTCATCTGTGGCGCATGTCCGAAAAGGTGGCGGATCGTGCCAAGGCCAAAAGTCTGGCTGGCAGGGTCGTGACCCTCAAGCTGAAGAAGGCCAATCACAAGATTATCACCCGCCGTGTCTCGTTACGTGATGCGACGCAGATTGCCGACCGCATTTACCGCACGGCCCGCAGTTTGTTCGATCAGGTCAGAGATCAGGGACCCTATCGCTTGCTTGGATGCGGTTTGTCGGATTTGTGCCCCGAGGATCAGGCCGATATCACGGGCGACTTGCTTGACCCCGGCGCAGCACAGCGGTCGCAGGCCGAACGCGCCACGGATGAAATCCGTCGCAGATTCGGACATGATGCTATCTTGAAGGGGCGATCTTTGCGCTGATCTTATTCGGCCGCAAGGCGCAGAGGCTCTTCACCGATCAACGTAATTTCGCCAATGACCTGCCGCAACAGCTCGCGAAAGGCGGTGAAATTCCCGTTTGGCTCAATCCGCGTTTCGTCCATGTAAAGCGAACGGTCTATTTCGATCTGCACCGCGTGCTGATCGCGCGCGGGTCGACCATAGGTCTGCGTCACATACGCCCCAGCAAACGGTGCGTTTCGCGCCACTGTCAGACCAGCGGCCACAAACGCGGCTTCGATACGGTCCACGACTTCGCCAGAGGCTGCGGCGCCAAACCGGTCCCCTAACACAATCTGAGGGCGTGAATTTGCGGTGCCGGCCATGGCCACAGCTTCGTGCGGCATCGAATGGCAATCCACAAGGATCGCCTGCCCGAACGCCTTGTGCGATTCGGCCAACAATGCCTTGAGTCGCGTGTGATATGGCCGCCAGCAGGTATCGATGCGCAGCCGCGCCTCGTCCATTGTCAGCTTACCGCGGTAAATCGCGCGACCATTCGCAACCACCCGAGGGATTACACCAAGCCCCGAGGACACGCGCGGATTGTGCCCCTGCCGACGCGCGCCTTCCACAAGCGCCGGATCCAACTCCTCGGCACTGCGGTTAAGATCCAGATAAGCCCTTGGCTTAGTCGCAGAAATCAGCGGCGCTCCAAAATCCGAAGCGGGTGCGAACAACTGATCCACGAACGCATCCTCAGAGGATCGAATCACGTCGCGGCTAAGAATTGTCCGCTCCATCAGCTCCTGAGGGTAGTTCCGGCCGCTATGCGGAGAAGCAAAGACCACACAAGACGTGCGCTTGGCAGGCATATCCAATACATAGGCGGCGTTCGGCATGGTGGCTCCTTGGTTCGGTCTGAACATAGACCGGAAAATAGTTATACCAAACCCCTTGAACCCCTTTGCGACTCCTTTTATAGACCCCGCTACCGGCGCGGGGTTCCGCGCCCCATTTCGTTATGGGGCAGGGCACGCAAAGGTAAAGTGGGCGGTTAGCTCAGCGGTAGAGCACTTCGTTGACATCGAAGGGGTCACAAGTTCGATCCTTGTACCGCCCACCATGATTTCACTGTTCCGGGGCTCCGGGACACCCGATTAACCCAGGCGCTGGCCACGTCTTTGATGAAGGCGCCGCAGATTGGAGACAGACCCATGAAGGTCAAGAACTCGCTCCGCTCGCTCAAGAACCGGCACCGTGATTGCCGGATTGTGCGTCGCAAAGGCCGCGTCTACGTGATCAACAAGACGCAGCGCAAGTTCAAAGCTCGCCAGGGCTAAGAACTGCACAAATCGAATTCAGGGAAACCGCGCCGGTTGGGTGCGGTTTTTTTGTTTTCAAATCGCATGTTGCGTTGATTTCCCGCTTAGCTGGTCGCTTGCATGTTTCAGATACTCACATTCCCTTGACGCGATGTGAGTTGGCAGCGCCCCCTTTGTCTGCGCAGCATCCTGCAGTCGCAGAATGAGATAGGGAATTCGCTATGACAATCAAACGCCGCCAATTCGTACAGCTGGGGCTTGCTTCCGCAGCCGCTCTGACACTGGTAACACCTTCTGCATTTGCCGCAGGCAAGGAACGCACCGGCAGCCTTTCCGGCCGCAGCGGCTATAAGGTGAAGGGGACGGTTTCCGTTTCCGGCGACACCGTCACGCTCAAAAGCGATTATGTCTTCGACCCCAGCAAGAACCCGCCAGATATCAAAATCGGCTTTGGCAACGGCGAGAAATACGCGAAGGGCTCCAAGATTCACGACAAACTGACCGTGAAAAAGGGCGAAGCCTCATTCAAGATCCCTTCCGGCATCGACGTCTCCAAATACAACGAGCTGTATATCTATTGTGAGAAATTCACTGTGATTCTGGCCGTCGCGCCACTCAGCTAATTCTCGCCTTGCGCTGTTTGAAATCCGCCTGCATGCGTGGGCGGGTTTCTTTTTTGCCCGGCTTTGCGGAGGGCGAACATGTACAGTCAGGATTCCTTTTTTGATCTGTCCGCTTGGGGACAGGCCGGGCTTGTCTTCATCAGCCTTACTCTGTTTCTGATGATGGTGCTTTTGGCACGGCGCTGCCTGAGACGTTTTCCGATATGGGCAAGGTTTTTGGGGGCGCTGATCCTTTTCTGGGTGTTTGTGTGGGCCTCGCCGCAGGTTTACTACATGTATTATCGCATGATCATTCCGGATTTGCCGCTGCAATGGGTCATCTGGCCACCCAAAGACGCCCTCATCCCTTTTGAAATGCTGTTTTTTTCGCACCAGAAAAACCTCAGCGCCCATGGGCAGGGCATACTCGGATGGGCCATTATACTGGCCGCTGTTTTGCAACGTAGGCACCCTTAACGCCTTTCGGATATTCCGCACGTCAAGGTTAGTGCGTTGCGCCTTTCCAGCAGCGACCATTTTGACCAACTAATTTTGTCAGTTTTTCTTGCATCCCCGTCAGAATCGTTTAATTGACCAAATCAGTCGGGTTATTGCCCGCCACGACATTCAAAGTTGGGACACATGATGCTGAAATCCTCCACTTGTATTGCTGCCGCTCTGACGGCCCTTATAGCGACCTCTGCCGCGGCTGAGGGCGAGCTGAACCTCTATTCCTCGCGCCATTATGACACCGACGAACGCCTTTATTCGGATTTTGAAGAGGTCACTGGCATCACCATCAACCGTATCGAAGGCAAGGCCGATGAGCTGATCGCCCGAATGGAAGCCGAAGGTGCGAACTCACCTGCCGACATTCTGCTGACCGTCGATACTTCTCGCCTTGCCCGCGCCAAGAACGCAGGCATCCTGCAAGCGGTCGACAGCGCGGTTCTGGAAGAGCGTATCCCTGCCAACCTGCAAGACGAAGACAACCAGTGGTACGGTTTCTCGCAACGCGCGCGGATTATCTTCTTTGACAAAGCCGACGTCGCGAACCCGCCGGCAAACTATCTGGATCTGGCCAAGCCGGAATACAAAGGTTTGGTTTGCATCCGGTCGTCCAGCAACACCTATAACCAAACCCTGCTTGCTGCGATCATCACCAACCATGGTGCCGAGGCCGCGAAAACCTGGGCCAAAGGCGTTGTCGCCAACATGGCACGTGACCCGCAGGGCGGTGACACCGATCAGCTGCGCGGGATTGTCTCGGGTGAATGCGAGATCGCCGTTTCCAACTCTTACTACTTCGCCCGTGCACTGCGTAAAGACGTGAAGGGCCTGAGCGCGGATATCGACATGATCGGCATTCAGTTTCCCGCACAAGACGCGGAAGGCGCCCATATGAACCTGTCAGGTGCGGGCATCGCAGCCCATGCGCCGAACAAAGAGAACGCAGTGAAGTTCCTTGAATACCTCGCAGGCGAACAGGCACAGGTCTACTTCTCGAACGGCAATGATGAATTTCCCGCGGTCGAAGGTGTCGCACTGGCCGACAACGTAGCTTCGCTGGGTGAGTTCAAAGCGGATACAGTGAACCTGTCCGAAGTTGCCAAGAACATCCCCGAAGCACAAAAAATCTTTAACGAAGTTGGCTGGCAATAATCCTCTAGACCAGACAACGGGAAAGGGCGCGGTTTTCCGCGCTCTTTTTTGTTGTATTGTAATAAAAATAGTCAATAATCTCTTAAAAGGAAATGATTCTCATATTTGATAAATGTTGGATGATCTCTCAAACCGCCTCGCCAACCGATTAAACGAGCTGCGCCTGATGCGCGGTTGGTCCTTGGACCAATTGGCAGAACGCAGCTCTGTCAGCCGCGCCACTTTATCCCGGCTCGAAAAGGGGGGCGTGAGCCCGACCGCAGAAACGCTCGGCCGGTTGTGTGCCGCCTACGGTTTGCCCATGTCGCGCCTGTTGATGATGGTGGAAGACAGCTTTGCGCCACGGGTTCCCTTGGAACGTCAACCTGAATGGCGCGACCCTGAAACCGGGTTCACGCGCAGGTCGGTTTCGCCCCCGGCCACCGGTCTGAGCGGTGAAGTCATGGAGGGGCACCTGCCGTCTTCGACAGTTATCACCTATGACGCACCCCCGAAGCCGGGACAGGAACACCATCTGATCATGCTGGACGGCGCTTTGTCTCTAACAGTGGACGGCGTGGCGCACGACCTGACGGCCGGAGATTGCCTGCGCTATCACCTTTCCGGTTCGACCCGGTTTGAAACCTCATCCAAGCGCGGTGCGCGTTACTTGTTGGTGCTGATATGATCGAACGTTTGACCTCATCGGATCTGGACGGCGCATTGGACGATTTGACGGATATTCTGCACGCCTGTGTGCATGACGGTGCCAGCGTAGGGTTCATCCTGCCCTTCGCACCTGATCAAGCGCGCGCCTATTGGCTAAACCATGTGTGGTCTGGTGTTGCCGAGAACGCGCTGGATCTATTTGTGGTCCGCAACGCCCAGCATGTCTTGGGGACGGTTCAACTTATACCGGCCAAAATGCCGAACCAACCGCACCGGGCCGATGTCGCTAAACTGCTGGTGCATCCAAATGCTCGCCGCCAAGGACTGGGCCGCGCTTTGATGGCCGCCTTGGAAGAGCGCGCGGCTCAACTCGGGCGCAATGTGTTGGTTCTGGACACGCGCAGTTCAGACCCGTCGCTGCGACTGTATCAAAGCATGGGGTTTCAGATCGCCGGAGAGATCCCCGACTATTGCCGCAACCCGTTCGAGAACCGGCTGGAGCCCACAACATTCATGTTCAAAGACCTGACCTAGGCCGGGCTTTTGCGGACATTGGCGGCAAAGCAATAGCCGATCCCGTGAACGGTCTTGATGAAGACGGGGGCGGCCGGGTCAGGCTCGATTTTTTTACGCAAACGGGCCACATGCACATCGATAGTACGGTCGCCTACGACGACGTCACGCCCGCGCGCCTTGTCCAGCAACTGATCGCGTGAAAACACCACATGAGGGTTAGTGACAAAAGCCAGCAGCACCTCGAATTCGGTGGTGGTCAGCGGTGTGGCCTCGGGCGCGCCTGACACGGTCAGGGTCCGCTCGTTCACGTTTAGCACCCAGTCCCCAAAGGTGATCGTTTGGGACTCGGACCCGTTGGTAGGTTTGTCGTCGGGTTTTGACCGACGCAGCACGGTACGGATGCGGGCCAGAACCTCGCGCGCCTCGAACGGTTTAGTGATGTAGTCATCTGCCCCGAATTCCAGCCCCACTACGCGGTCGAAAATCTCATCCCGACCAGACAGAACGATAATGGGAATGTTCGAGTTCATCCGCAATTCGCGGGTGATGTCGAACCCGCTGCGGCCGGGCAATCCGATATCCAGCAGGATCAGATCAACCTCGGCCCGCGCCAGAACAGCATCCATCGCATCGCCATCGGCCACGCACGTGACTGCGCAGCCCTGCTTTTCAAGGTAACGCTGCAGAAAAGACGTGATCTGCGGGTCGTCATCAACCACAAGGATATGTTCTTGAACCATATTCGAGTCCGGGCGGGCATAGTGGGCTGGCGCGGAACTGTTGTAGCCGCAGCCCCCCGACACTTGCAAGAACGAGCTCTGCCCCGACATCAGAACCGCAGGAAAGACAAGCTATGGCCCTGCGGCAAGGCT
This sequence comes from Ruegeria sp. HKCCD7628, assembly GCF_057221005.1. Lineage (NCBI taxonomy): Bacteria > Pseudomonadati > Pseudomonadota > Alphaproteobacteria > Rhodobacterales > Roseobacteraceae > Ruegeria > Ruegeria sp. HKCCD7628. The sequence continues at coordinate 171,737 of NZ_JBWVBA010000009.1, read as the reverse complement.
TCGGTTTCCGCAGGGATCACCGCCAGCCCATCCGACTGCGCCAACAGCGCAACACGTCCGCTGTAAGACGCTGCCATCAGGCGCAGACGCGGTGTTCCGTCAGGCTCTGCCCCCTCGATCACAACGGGTCGGTATTCCTGACGACCGGCCCGGCGGCTCAGCGGCTCGGCTAGAACTGCCTGTTCCGGGGTCTGAGCCGCGTGATGCAAACCGGCGCGCCGCGCCATCATGTGCGATCCGACAATCTGCCATGTGACATAGGCCGAAACCGGATTGCCCGGCAGCCCAACATAAAGCGCATCCCCACGCCGCCCGAACACTATCGGCTTGCCCGGTTTCATAGCCACTTTCATCACATCCGGCTTGCCGCCGATGGTCTCGAACAGACGCGGCATGTGGTCTTCATCTCCGACCGATACGCCGCCCGTGGTAATGATCAGATCAGAGCTGTCGCAAGCCTCTCGCAGCACCTGTTCCAGCTTGGCGGGGTTGTCCTCGACCGGGCCTTTGTCGGTCAGGGCGATCCACGGCTTGTCCAGCAGCGCCCGCAGCATATAGCGGTTCGAGTTGTAGATCTGCCCCGGTCCCAACGCCTCGCCGGGTTGTTGCAGCTCGCTACCGGTGGAAAAGATCGTGACTTTCAGCTTGCGATAAACCGTGACCTCGCCATAGCCGGACGATGCCAGCGCGGCAGCCTCACGCGCAGTGATCTCACAACCACGGCGCAGGATCGGGGCGCCAGCCTTCAGGTCTTCGCCCACACGGCGGATGTGCTGGCCGGGCTTGGGGCGACGCGAGAACCGAATGCCTGAGACGGTGGCATCACAATCTTCCTGCATCAAAATGGCGTCGAAATCCGGCGGGACCGGCGCGCCCGTGAAGATCCGCAGCGCACTGCCCGCAAGAGCGTCATGCGCGCCGCTATCCCCGGCAGCGATCCGTCCCGCGACGGGCAGTTCAAACAGCGGACCTTCGCCCAAGTCGGCAGTGCGCACCGCATAGCCATCCATCGCCGAGTTATCAAAAGCGGGCATATCCACCTTGCTGGTGCAATCCTCGGCCAGCACCCGCCCAATAGCGTCAATCAACGGCAGGGTTTCCGTTTTGGTGATCGGGTCGGCCACCGACAGGCCCTTGGTCAGGGCCTGGGAAACCGTCAGAAACATATGAGCCTGCCGATCGCAGGCGCAGCCATCAGCCATTTTGAGCCTCCAGATATGTCAAGAGTTCCTCGAACTCCGCGCGTTCCGCCTCGCCCAGATTGGGCAGGTGGTCGCGGGCGTCCTCGAGATTTGCGTTGGGGTCGCCCACCACCAGCAGCATAACCATGCCGTGCCGGCCATGAACGCGGCAGCGAATGCCATAGACGCCCTCATGCTCGAAGGTCAGATCCAGCTCGGGCTTGCCGCGAATTTCGAAACTGCGTGCGTCCTCGGGGATCATCGGACGGATGGATGTCACCGTATGCCGCCCGGTCGAGCCCTTGAACCGCACCGTGGAACCAGCGGGCACTTGCAGGAACTTGGGTTCGAATCGAAATGCATGGACCGGGGTGTCTGCATTCAGGTCGATGATCTGGTGAACGACGGCAACGTCAGGGAGGTCATCGGCATAAAGGGCGGGAGCAATGGTCATTGCGCCCGCCAATATCGCTGCAGCCAGTTTCAGCGAAATGCTCATCTGTCCCTCCGGGCAGTTAGGCTGCCCGTGCGGGTTCCCCCAACAGATCAGCCAATGCGTTTATCATCACCGGCCATTGCGCGCGTCGGTCTTCGTCGCGCAGTTCGGCCAGCAGTTCGCGGCCAATGGACACGATCGCGGGGGGGCTGTCCTTGACATAGGTCACAATACGCTGCTCGGGGTTGGCCAGCAGGAAAGGTACGATGGCCGCCCCCGCCTGATCTGGAGCGGTTTCCGACAGCAGCCGCATAGCCGCCTGCCGTACCGGGGCCGAGACATCGTCCAGCAGGCTGCGTGCCACATCCGGGGTGCCGTCCCATCGGGTCAGGATATGCATGGCGTCGATGCGGAACGGCGTATCGCCGGTTTTCACCATCGCACGCAGCTTACCCCGCAGGTTGTCCTGCGGCGGCAGATCAGCTTGTTGCAGCAGCTTCAATGCTTGCAGAGAAAGCGCGGAGTCCGTGTGCGACAACCCCTTGGTGATCAAATCGACCAGCTGGGCTTGATCCAATTCCGCACCATGGCGCGTGACGGCCACACCCAGCGCGGCAAACGCCTGCAGCGCGATCTCGGTTTCCGGGTCTTGCGCAATCTGCGCCAGCATGACCTGCATTCCCTTGACCTCGCCCAACAGGCGGATGGCGGACATGCGGGTTTCACGCTGCAGCGCATCGGCATCGTCATCCAGCGCTACGCGGCGGCGTTTGGGGTGACGGGTCGCCTTGGCCAGCAGCGCCTGTTCGCGCGGAGTCAGGGGTTGCACCTCATCCTCTTGCGCTTCCTGCGTCATCTCGGCGGCAATCGCGTCATGTCCCAGAATCGCACCAAGGCTTGAGGTCGGGCCATTCTCGCCGCCCTCGGACACATCCAACCCGGCCTCTTCCAGCGCGGCGATATCGGTTGGCTGGGTCTCTTCTTCTGCGGCTTCGTCGGCAGCAACAGGCATCGGGGCCAGCGCGAAGGACAGCAGCAACTCGCGCCCTTGTTGCTGGTTCACATGCGGACGGTCGGCATCCGTGACGATCATCGCCAGCGACGCAACGGCCTTCAACCGCACTGACCGGAAGGGCGCGCGGCAGGCGCGTTGCAGCCATTCTGTCGCCTCACGAAGGGGCGAGTTCGCCAGCGCATCGACGATAGCCCATTGCAGGCGCTCGGCCTTGAGGTCATCGGCATCGACCGAGAACAGCGAATTGAGCCGGTCGGCCACCAATTCCGGGGCAAGCGCCGCCAGCAGGCCCAGCGCCTGCGCGGACACTTCGGGCTGTTGACCGGTGGCGAGGAAATCCAGCACCTGCCAGCGCAGATCGTCCTGGTCGGCAATCGGCGTTGTGCGATCCAGCCGCTCAATCAGCGCCAGTTGCACCTTGGCACCGGGGTCGCGCATCATGCGGTCCAGCAGCTCGGGTTCCGAAAACCCAGCTTGGTTCAGCGCGGCAATACGGATGTCCTCGACCGCATCGGTCAGCGCCTGTTCGACCAGCGCGGCATCGTTTGTCATCAGTGCTTCATACGCGATCAGGCGCACGGCCCCATCCTTGTCGGTGGTGGCTTCGCGCAGGATCGCTTCGGCCTCGGCCCCACCGATGGCGGCGAGCGTCCGCAAGGCACGATGGCGCAGGCGGCGGTTCGAGGATTGGGTGAAAACGCCCAGCGTCGGCACTGATGCCTCACCAATCCGGCCCAGCGCTTCGCAGGCTACATCGCCCAGTTCCTGCCCGTCTTCATCCATCAGGGCCATGACGATGGGTTCAATCGCCGCCACATCGCCCATCCGGCCCAGCGCTTTGATCGAGGCGATCTGCGTGTCCAGCCAATCGTCCCATTCGTCCTGGTGTAGCTCGTCCTCGTCCCATGTGATGTCCTCGCCGCGCCCGGTGACGAGTGTGCGCAGATAGGGGGCAGCGTCTTCGGATTTCAACTCGGCCAGAGCGGTGACGCAGGCCAGTTTTACCTCGCCACACGGATCGTGGATCAGGTTTTCCAGCAGTTGAGGTGCTGCGTCCTGAACACCCAGCGCGCCCAGCGCTTGGGCGGCGTCCTGCCGGACGTCTTCATCGTCATCCAACAGCGCCTCGACCAAGGCCGGGCTATTGGCGGCACCAATGGCACTCAGGGCCTGAATGGCGCGCAGGCGGATCACGTCATATTCGGATTTTGCGTAGTCAGAGAACAGGCTGGTGGCCTCATCACGCAGGGCGGTATCGGAATGCATGTTCATATCGGGTCTGCCATGTTTTGCGGTTGGGTGGGGTTGGGTGAAAGTGGAAGGCAGATTTCCCAACCGATACCTGCCTTCCAGTTAGGCCGGGGACGCCCGGCCCATGGTCCCTTCTGCAGTGGGACCAGACCCGGGGGGCGGCATGGCGACCGCCCCCCCGGAAAGCCGTCAGGCGATGTCGCGCGGCGCAAAGGACATCGTGCGGAACGAGGTCTTGTAGGGGCTCGGCCCCAGTTTCCGCAGCTTGGCAACGCCCATCTTGTAGTTGTAGTTGCCACTGATCCAGTCGACGATCCGGCCCTCAAGCGCGTTCGCGGGCTGCTGCATGTGCAGGAAGTCCATGTAGACCACGCTTTTCTTGATGGCGGGCGTGACCATGGCCACGGCGGTGATCGCCGCTTTGGTCAGTTCGATATGCCCGTTCTCCATCAGTTTCGAAAACTGGAAGTCATCGCCTTCCACACCCAGCAGCGTGGTCTTGTTGCCCGGAACGCGTTCCGAATAGACCATCACGTAGTCGCCGCTTTCGATACCACGCTCGGCCGCATCGTCGGGGTGAATCTCAACCCAGTTTTCCGGCCAGCGCTGCACGATATACGGGCGGCGACGGTCGTCAAAGCCAGACTGCCAGCGTTCGTTGATCCGACCGGAGGTCGCCCACAACTCGCCTTCTTCCTTGTTCGGGCTGAGCCATTCCCAATAGTCCGAGAACAGGCCCCAGGGCGATTTCTGGATGTTGCACTTGCCGGTCTGGCTGTTGAAATGCGTCAGCTTCTTGTTGAACACATCCGCACCAGCCGCACCGGTATCGGGCAGTTCGCGGGTTGTGTCATGCAGACGCTTGGTCTCAATCAGCGTGACCCCATCGGCATCCAGCATGACCGGGCATTGAACCCCATCAGTGCCAAACTCACGGACCTTCTGGTGCAGACCTTTGCCTTCCTTCTTGGCCAGACGATAAACCGCGTGGAAGTCCTTGCGCGACCCGCGGGTAAAGCGCACGGCCTCTTCCGCGACCTCGTTCGAGTTCTGCCAGTCGAACCCGTCAAAGCCCATCCGCTGTGCCAGTTGCGCAATGATCCACCAGTCAGGTTTCGCCGCACCGGGGGCATCATAGAACTTCTGGTACAGACGCAAGCGGCGTTCGCCGTTTGCGCGCAGGAAATCTTCCTCACCCCAGGTCGCTGCGGGGAACACGATGTCGGCATAGCGGTTGCCGATCGGGTCCTGCAGATAGATGTCCTGGTTGATCACCACCATACCGCCGCTGTCGGCGCGGGCCTTCAGCGTGTCGATCATCTCTTGCTTGTCGAAAGAGGCGATCTGGTGCGGGTTGCGGACGGTCAGCTCCTCGAACTTGTCGGCCAGTTGTTGGCTGCCGCACATGGACTGGATCCATGTGGTGCCGATCACGTGGGCCATACGGGTATGACCTGCGATCAAATACCGGTCGGTATCCATGGCGCGGCGACGGCGACCGGGCAGTTTCTCGGGCGATTTGTTGCGCGGGTACTTCCCGCCCTTCACGCCGCCCCGCTGGTGACCACCGGCCCGGCCAATGACCTGACCCGGACGACCGCCACAGCCACAGATGATACCCAGAGCCGAGATCGCCTGCGTGTTGCCGGTGTTGTTGGACCAGTAGAACCCTTTCTCGATCATGACCGAGGTTTTGGGTCGTGTGCCATCTGCCTTGGGTTTGGCCAGCCATTCGGCGGCAGTATAGATTTTCTGCACATCGATTTCGGCCATTGCGGCAGCGGTCTCGGGCGCGAACTCATCCTGCGACAGCAGCCACTCTTTCCAGTCCTCAAAGCCTTTGGTCTGGAACTTGCCCCAGGTCGTGCGCCACTGCCATGGCGTGTTGCGGGTGCCCTGGCCAAAGCCGGACGAGCTTTCCCACTTGTTGTTGACCCATTTCTTGATCCAGTCACTGTCTTCCCAGCCATTTTCCACGATTACGCGGGCGATGGCGTTGACGACCAGCAGGTCAGTGCCGGGCAGAACGTCGATATGCAGGCCACCCATCTTGACCGCATGGGCCACACCGGCCGAGCTGCGCGGGATCAGATAGATCTCTTTCTGACCGTTCTGCATCCCCTTCATCATCCACTGGGTATAGAGGATGGTCTTGGTCTCATACGGGTCGGTACCGCAGACCAGCAGGGTCTCTGCATCGCGCCAGTCTTCGTAGGACGGGCCGAAGTTGTCGAAACCCGCATCCCGGAAGCCGGGGGTTGAGGTCACGTCGGACGGCGTGTCGTGGAAGGTGAAGTTGGCGGTGTTGATATGACGCAGCGCGTATTTCGAGATCGCATAGGTGTTCTCGATATACTGATAGCTGAAGGTTTTCACGCCATAGGCATTGGTGCCGTGCTTGGCGATGACGTGGTTGCCCACCTCAGCCGCCACATCCAGCGCCAGATCCCACGGAACCGGCATCAGCGTGCCGTAGATCCGCATCAGCGGTGTCTTCAGACGGTCACGTGTCGGTGTCTGCGGGTTATAGCATTTCTGCGCAATACACCCGCCCCGCAAGGAGCTGTCGCCGTCGGTGTTGACGTATTGCGTGTCCTTGTCCGGGATGATCACCACGTGGTGCGGCTGACCTTTGTGCAGAACGATATTGTGCTGGTTCGGCGCGACCCATGCACCCAGCGGTGCAACAGGGAAATCCTCGCCAAAGGCGTTTTCGTCTGCGGTGGGGCCACCGGGTTTGGCCGTCACGGGCCAGCGGTAGACTTTGTAACCACAGGCCACGATGCAGTAGTCGCAGGCGGTCGAGATGACCTCGGCGCCTTTGGGCGGCAGCGGGACGTTGGTTTCGGGTACGTAATACGGGGTTGCCATGTGAGTATCCCCTTCCCTTATGCAATCAGGTTGTCGTAGCGGCCGTAGATCAGGCCGAACATGCCGACGGCGTAGATGTCATCACCGTCCAGTTCCAAAAGGACCTGCGGCAGCGACTGATAGGCTTGCCCCGAAACGAGGATGCCGTGCCGTGTCAGGTCATAGGTGGACAGGTGCAGCGGGCACGGGCCCAGCACCTTATGTTCGGGTTTGTAGCTGTCATACATCGACCCGCCCTGGTGGGTGCAGGTGAGGTTGAAGGCCACAACGTCCTTTTGCGGACCGATGCCACCGCCGCTTTCCACGCCGGTCTTGACCAGAATCGAGTCCGAATAGTCGCCCTCATCGGGGTAGTAGAACTCGACCGGGACATCCTGTTCCAGCTCGGACAGTTTGCCGATCAGCTTGCGCGGATAGGTGGACACAAGGGCAGGAACCTGTTCAGCCTGGCCGTGGCGAGTGGGCATGGCCACCATCACGGCAAAGGTTGTTGCGCCCGAGGCGAATAGGAACTGGCGGCGGTTCACGGTGCAGGCCTTCTTGGCCTCGCCAGAACAGCTGCATCCGGTTGCGTTATGATCTTTCATGACGCTTACTCCTCTGCTGCAACCGCAGAAAGCGGCTGGTAATCCGGCAGATCGGGCTCTTCGACCAAGATCTCGTCACCGGACAGGGATTTCAGGAAGGCCACCAGATCCGCCTTTTCCTGATCGTTCAGGCCAAGCGGCTGGATCAGATCGGATTTGGTTGCTGCGAATTCATTCTCGCCACCGCCCTGGTTGTAGAATTCAACCACGTCCTCGAGCGTCTCCAACATGCCGTTATGCATGTAGGGTTCGGTGTAGAGGGTGTAGCGCAGGCTTGGCGTGCGGAACTTGCCCAGATCGGCCTTTTCCTTGGTGCGGAAATAGAAACCGGGGTCGTCTTTGGTGTGGCGATAGAAATCCTCGGTCGAGCCTTTGGCATAGAGCTCATACCGGAAGGTCACTTGCGCCAGACCGTCATCTTCCCAGCCGCTATAAGGTGGAACGCCGGTGTTGTAGTACTTCTCATCCGACAGCAGCGCGCCGTTGTGGCATTCGGAACATTGCGCCTTGCCGGTAAACAGCTCCAGCCCGCGTTTCTGCTCGTTGGTCAGCGCCGCATCATCCCCGCGCAGGTAGTTGTCGAAGGGCGTGTCGGTCTGAACGATGGTGCGTTCAAACGCAGCGATTGCGCGCCATGCGTTGCTGATGCGCGGCCATTGATCGCCGAAGACATCGTTAAAGCGTTCGACATATTCGGGCACAAAGGCCAGGCGGGCCTCCATCATGTCGGCCTCGCCGTTGCCGGCGACTGCACCGCCTGCAGCGGATTTGGCCTGGCTTTCAAGGCTCTTACTTGATCCCGCCCAGAACAGTTTGCCGTAGTACGCCGAGTTCACGATGGTCTGGCTGTTGCGCCAGTGAGTCGTGCCGGGATAACCGAACGAGATCGGCGCTTCGACGTCCCAGCCCACATCGGGCAGGTGACAGGCCGAACACGGCGTTGTCTCGTTTCCGCCCAGCCGAGGATCGAAGAACAGCATCTTGCCCAGTTCGATCTTGGCCTCGGTCTGCGGGTTGTCCAGCGGGATGGGCGGCTCGCCCAGCGCCACTAACGGCGCATCGGGATCGGGGTCTGCGCCGCCGATACCGGCCTCAATCGCGATACTGTCCGCAGCGAACGCTTGCGAACCGATGGCGGCAAACAAGGCAGCGGTGGCGATTGTGCCTGAAAGGTAAGACTTAAGGTCTTTCATGGGTCCACTCCTCAGTTTGTCGTTTCGCGCCAGTTTTCGATCGGCGCATAGTCCGTATCGATCTCTTCGGCGACGAATTCGGGCCCGGTCAGCGGCTCGCCTGACAGAGCCTTAAGGAAGGCCACCAGCCGCGCTTGTTCGGTCTCAGAAAGGTTCAGCGGCTTGATGCGCGGATCCTTGTTTTCATCGTCACCGCCACCGGCGTTGTAGAAGGCCACCACATCTTCGAGCGTTTCCATCGTGCCGTTGTGCATATACGGCGCGGTATAGGTCAGCTCGCGCAGCGTGGGGGTCATTAAGGTGCCGAACGTGTCGGCAGTGTGGGTGCGGATATACGCTCCGGGGTCGGCGCGCAGGTTCATGTAGTTCTCGACGCCGAGGAACTTCATCATCGTCACGAAGGTGATGTGACGGGTCGGGTCCGCCCAGATGTCAGGGTTGTCACCGACGCCGATATTGTGCGGCAGGTCATCGGTGAACCGTTCGCCCGAGTGGCACGAATTACAGCCGCTGGCGTTGAACAGCTCATACCCCGCCTTGGCCTCGTCCGACATCTCTCCAGTGTCGAAGGGCGCGCCGCGCGAGATCAGCGTTTTCAGATATTCCGGGATCGCGTTACGGACGCCACCGTTCGAAGGTTCACCAAATCCCGCGGCTTCGAACATCTCGACATAGACCGGGTCCTGCTTGATGCGTTCCTGCATCAGACGCATGTCCATGTTCATGGAATAGGTCTCGGTGATGCTTTCGCGGGTCACGTCATTCAGGTTGGTGCCTATCCGCCCGTCATGGAACCATGCCTCGCGCTTGGCGCTGTTGATCAGCGTCGGCACGTTGCGGAAATGCAGGTTGCCCGTATAGGCGTCCGACAGGGCCTGCCCGTCGGTGAACCCGTTTTCCGGCTGGTGGCAACTGGAACAGGACAGCGCAGCGTCGCCGGACAGTCGCGGATCAAAGAAAAGTCGTTTGCCAAGGGCCGCCTTGGCTGGGTCGAACTCTATGGCTTCTACCGGGCCCGGCTCATCCGCCTGGGCCTGGTGAACCGGGAACGCAGCGCTCATCGTCAGCAGCGAAACTGTCGACAGCGCCGAGAACCATGTTCTGGCTTTGGTCATCATCTAAAAGCCCCTTTATCGCTATTCCGATCACTCGGTTTGGCCGAGGACCGGCTGAGCGAACCTTAGGGGGCAGATGTGTCACCAGAATTTGAAATGGATTAAAGAGTGTGAAGAGTTGTGAAGAAATGTAACGAGACCCTAGGCCATAAGGCTCCGGATAATACGTGCAAGACTTTGAACATCATACGGTTTTTGCATCCGTACCGTTTGATCGCTTTCAGCCGGACTGTCTGCATCATCGAAATAACTACTGACAAGAATCGTAGGAACATCCGGTCGGACGGCCTGCACCGAGGCGATAAGGTCAGTGCCCATAAGCTCTGGCATCATCAAATCTGACACGATCACATCATAGCTGTCGGGCGCCGCCCGAAAGGCGTCCAACGCGCGCATTGGTTGCGAATAGGCCTCGACCCGGTAGCCATATCGCGTCAGCAACCGGCGCGTGACATATAGAATGTTCTCATCGTCATCGACCAGCAGGATGTGTTCGTCCCCGGTGACTGCGCGGGCCTCTTGCTGCTGTTGCCCACTCAGAATCGGCATCATGGGATAGAACAGGCTGAACCGGGTCCCCTTGCCCGGCGTCGAGGACAGTTCGACCCGCCCGCGGCATTCCTCGACGCTGTTGCGGACGATCGCCATACCCAGACCGGTGCCTTTCCCGACCGGTTTGGTAGAAAAAAAGGGTTCGAATATCTTCTCTTGCACCTCGGGCGTCATCCCCGGCCCGTCATCGGTTACATCCAGTCGGATCACCCCAATCGCATCGTCCGGCAGATCGTCAAGGGATTCATCCTCGGCCTGACTGATGCGCAACACAACGTCGCCCGGGTGATCGCCGATGGCTTCGAACGCGTTGTGGCACAGGTTCAGCAGGGTCTGAAAAAACAATGTACCGTCGAATTCAGCAAAAGCCTGTTCAATGTCGATGTCAAAGCGGGTCTTCACGCTGGGAGGCGCGGCAACCTTGATCAGGTCCAACGCCTCTTGCGTGGCTTTGACCATATCGCCGCGTTGCGGATTTCGAGGCCGCTGGCGGGCAAAGGTCAGCATCTTGCGCACAAGCGCCTGAGCGCGACGTGCCGCGATACGAATATGGTTGACCGAGGTCTGAATGTCCTCGTTGTCCTCGGCGTCCAACTCGATCAGCTCGGCATTTCCGATCACGCTCATCAGCACGTTGTTGAAGTCGTGCGCGACCGAACCGGCCAGAATGCCCACAGCCTCCATCTTCTGGACCTGAGCGAATTGCTCGCGCGTGCGGCGGGATTCGGTCATGTCCTCGCCGATACCGATATAGTGGGTGATGCTGCCATTCTGATCGACCAGCGGGAAAATCGCGGTCGAAACCCAGTAATGCGTCCCGTCTTTGCGCAGGTTGCGAAACACACCGTACCAGCTTTGGCCGCTTTTCAGTTTGGCCTTCAGGTCGCTATAGACCCCCTGCCCCGAATGCCCCGATTGCAGCATTTTGGGCGAATGGCCATAGACCTCGTGCGGACCGTACCCGCTGAGGTCAAAGAACTTGCGATTGGCGTATTCAATCCTCAGGTCGGTGTCGGTGATGATGATCGAGGCCGGGCTTTGTTCAACCGCCCGCGCCAGTTTGCGCTCGGCCAGTTCCACTTGTTCACGCAAGGCAAGTTCGGCCTTTAGGCGACGGTTGGTGCGCAAGATATTGGCGATCAGCAAAGTGGTCAGGATCGCGATCACGCCCACCAAAACGATCAACCCCACCAGCAGAAACGAGAAATTTCGGACCAGACGTTCTCCGTCCGAGAACGCGCGCACCATACTGGACAGACTGCGGTCGCGCTCTTGCACCCACAGGGTTTCAAGGGTCTGCAACGCCGCCAGGGCGTCGCGGTCATCCACACGCACCAACGCATCGATCTGCTCTGCGCTCAGGCCTGCGCCGATACCCTCCTCGATCAAAGGGATATTGCCAGTGTATTCCATGGCCACCGCTTCGATCTGCGCTAACGCTTCCAATTCAGTGGGGGATGGGTCCGAGGCGCGATAGGCTGCGATGGTATCCAGCAGACTTTGGGACTGCCGTCGCAGGCGTGGACCCAAATCGGGGTCATTGCGCAGCACATAATTCTTGAAGTTGTGGATCAGTCCGCCATAGCCAAAGTCTTCGCGAATGTCCGATATCCAGTAGCCACGCGGTGTGGTCTCGACCGAATAGTCCTGCCATGCCATTCGCATGTCACCTATCCGGTTCCCGGTTTCACGGGACATATACAGAAAAACGGACAGAATGATCGCCAAAGCGATGCCAATCACAAATGCAACAGCCAGAGGCCGCTTCAGTGATCCATCTTCCTGTTGGGAGTTGCTGTCCATGTTTGTCCCCTATCCCGTTGAGAACCGGGATAAGGGCGTTGCCTGACAGGTGGAATGCGCCACAACCGCGCGTACAGCCCTAAGCTTTGGACTTGTCCGTGGTCAGACCATTGGTTTCCGCAACGAAATCAGCCAGCATGGGTACATAGTCATCACCCCGACCTGCAGCCTCCATCGCCGCAAACGCGTTACGCAGAGTCGCCTGTACCGGCGTGACCGCGCCGATACTATTGGCCAGGTTCGCGACATATCGCATGTCTTTATGCGCGTTCGTGATGGCAAAGCGATGGGCGTTTTCGTCCCCTTCGAGCGTCCATTTCATGAATGTATCGTAGAACCCGTTGGACAGGCGGCTTGGACGCAGAACAGAATCCACCTGTTCTACGGTCAGCCCGGCCTTACGGGCTACGGCCAGCGCCTCGGAATACAAAACAGCATAGCCCATGGCGACGAAGTTGTTGACCAGCTTCATCTTGTGACCCATCCCGACCTCACCCATGTGCACGACCAGACCGGCCCAGCATTCCAGTACTGGTTTGATGCGCGCCAAGGTTTCGGGCGATGCGCCGACCATTGTATCCAGCGTTCCGGCCTCGGCCTCTTTCGGAGTTCGGCCCAAAGGCGCGTCTGCAAGATCCATGCCCGCAGCCCGCAGCTCTTGCACAAGTTGCAAGGTCGACACGGGATCCGATGTCGAACAATCAACAACCACCAACCCTTTTTTGCCCGAGGCCAGGATACCGTTTTCGCCACGGATCAGCTGTTCGACCTGCGGGCTGCCCGAGACGCACAAATGGATGATGTCGCAGGCCTCGGCCATTTCACGCGCCGAGGTGACTTCGGTCGCACCACGCTGCACAAGATCTTCGACGGGTTGTCGGTTGCGATGCCCCATCACCACAAGGGGGTATCCATTTTCGACGATGTTTTTGGCCATGCCATGACCCATCAGCCCAACGCCAATGAATCCGATAACGGGTTTGTTCATGTTCAGTCCTTTTCTGATCCGGCGATTGGATTTAGCTGTCCGAGGATTGAGCCCAAAGGTTGACCTCGCCATTCTGCGAATAGCGGTCGATTTCGGCCAGTTCATCGACCGTGAATTCAATATTGTTCAGCGCCCCGACGCAGTCGACGATCTGTTCACTGCGGGATGCACCGATCAACGCCGTGGTGATCCCGCCATCGCGCAACACCCAGGCAATCGCCATCTGCGCCAGCGTCTGACCGCGCCTCTTGGCAATCGCATCCAGATTGCGCAGGTTCTCGATCGTGCTTTCGGTCAGCAGATCGGGGTTCAGTGATTTGTCTTCGGTTGCTCGGCTGCCTTCCGGCACGCCGCTCAGATACTTGCCGGTCAACATTCCCTGCGCCAGAGGGGTGAACGCGATCGACCCGATCCCCAACTCTTGCAGGGTGGCCTTCAGCCCGTCCGTCTCAACCCAACGGTTAATCATGTTGTAGCTGGGCTGATGAATGATGCAGGGCGTGCCAAGGTCCTTCAGGATCGCCGCAGCCTCGCGCGTGCGTTGGGAATTATAGGACGAAATCCCCACATAAAGCGCCTTGCCAGAGCGTACGATCTGATCCAGCGCGCCCATGGTTTCCTCGAGCGGTGTGTTCGGATCAAACCGATGCGAATAGAAGATATCCACATAATCAAGACCCATCCGCCGAAGGCTTTGGTCACAGGACGCGATCAGGTATTTACGGCTGCCCCATTCGCCGTAAGGGCCTGGCCACATGTCATATCCGGCTTTGGACGAGATCACCAATTCATCCCTGTAACCGGCAAAATCATTTTTCAGGATTTCACCAAACGCCTCTTCAGCGCTGCCCGCAGGCGGGCCATAATTGTTGGCCAGATCAAAATGCGTGATCCCCAGGTCAAATGCCGTTCGACAAAGCTTTTGTTTCAACTGATGAGGCCGGTCAGCACCAAAATTATGCCACAGCCCCAGCGAGATCGCGGGCAGTTTCAGACCGCTGTTGCCGCAATAGTTATAGGTCATCTCCGCATAGCGTGTCGCGCTGTGCACATAGGTGTTCGACGTCATTTTCGGGTGTCCTGAATCAGTGATGTCATTGCGCCCCGCGCTCGCCACGGCACCAAATGCGTGGCTGATGTTCAGCGCAGGTTGCCCGGATCATATTCCGTCGGCGACTTGCGCTCAAATGTCTTTAACCCTATTAAAAACATCTTATTGAACATCAGGAACATGGTCATGGCACGCCCAGATCGCGTTTTCAAAGCCGCCTATAATGCCATGCTGGACGCTTTGGTCGCCAATCCCAGCATCCAGAACATCTCGGTGATCGCGCGACAATTGGATGTCAGCAGAACAACCGCGCGCGCAATTCTGAAGAGGTTGGAAAAAGCAGGGATATTGACGCAGGCCGGGCCAGACCGGCAATTGCTTCGGGTCCCTCAGCGGCGGGATTATTTCGCCGCCAGCGAAACCATGGACATGCGCGATGCCTTGGAGGCCACATTCATGCAAATGATCCGAAGCGAGGATATCGGTCCGGGCGCGCTGCTGAACGAGAGGCTTCTGGCGCGACAGCTCAACGTTTCGGTCCAGACCATGCGCGAATTTCTGATCGGGCTCAGCCGGTTCGGTTTCGTCCGCAAGGACCACCACCGCCGATGGGTTTTGGAAGGCGTCACCCGAAAATACGCGCTAGAGCTGCATGAGGTCCGCGTGATGTTCGAAAGCAGAGCAGTCGAGAAGCTCTGCCAGATCCCCGAGAATGACCCGTTCTGGGGCGGGCTCATCAGGTTGAAACAGGATCATCTCGAGATTTCGGCGCACTCCGATTTCGCTGACTTGGATTTCCCCGCCCTGGACACCAAGTTTCATCGGTTTCTGAACGCGCATGCCGACAATAGGCTGATCGTGGGGTTTCAGGACGCGATCTCGATGATCTTCAACCACCACTACCTTTGGCCGCTGGAAAATCAGATGCACCATCACCTGACCGCGACCTCAGATCACCTGCAGATCATTCAGGCGGTTCTGGAGCGCGACCACCGTAAAGCCCGCGCAGCGATGCAATCCCATCTCGACGCCACCCGGCACCGGTTCGAGGAGGCCACATCCTAAGACCCAAACTCAGACCGCCTGATGGACTTCGATGACGTTGCCTTCGGGGTCGTGAAAGAACACCTGATGCCATTCTTTGGCAAAGGCAGTTCCATAATCCGAATAGGGAATGCCGTTGTCGTCCAGCAGCTTCATGAAGGCCGCAATATCATCGGTTCTAAAAGCGATGTGGCCGCGTTCGACCGGGTTTATCGTTTCGCCATGCTTAAAGGCGACGCCGAGGTCTTTCTCGGCCAGGTGCATCTGCATCTGCCCATCGGTCGCAAAGCGGATCTTGCCGCTATAGCCCCGGTCCTTCGTATCCTCGGATCGTGGGAAATTTTGGATCGGGATGTCATCCAACCCCAGAACGCCCGTGTAAAAATCGTGGAGACGATCCACATCTTGCGAGACAAAGTTGATATGGTGGAATTCCAATTTCATATCCGCGTCTTTCCATCGGCTGAGCATATTTTTTCAGATCGCAGATGATCAGAACCCGATGAGTTCAACAATCACAAATCTGACAGAGATCCCTGAAGAACGGACCTAACGGCATTTGCAATCGAACCGCAGCCGCAGGCAATTTGCAGGGATTCAAAACAACAACCTTGAAAAACAGCCCGTTTAGAGTGTCACTGTCAGTATGAAGATCGGAAAAAACTCATGAAGTCATGGATCATCACGGTTCATGTCTGCTGCATGCTGGCCCTTGCTGCATGCGCGCCCACGTCCCGGACCTATGAAAAGACGGTGACGCGATCCGTCGCCGCCGAACCGACAAGCCAGCTTTACCGCGCGGCCAGCAGGTTGGGCGATCCCGGCGACGGGCGATCGGGCGTACGACTTGTCAGCGATGGGGAACAGGCGCTGGTCATTCGGCTGCTGATGGCGGCAGCGGCAGAGCAAACGATTGATGCGCAATACTATCTGCTTCACGACGATCCGACCGGGCATCTGTTTGCTGCAAGCCTGTTGCGTGCTGCGGACCGGGGTGTCCGCGTGCGCCTGTTGTTGGACGATATGGACACGTCCGGATACGATGCGATGACTGCCGCCCTTGATCTGCATGAGAATATCGAGATCAGGCTGTTCAACCCGTTCTGGCGAGATCAAAGCCTGCTGATCGCCGGTCTGACCGACTTTAAACGCATCAACCGTCGGATGCATAACAAGTCGATGACCGCAGACAATACATTCACCATTGTAGGTGGGCGCAATATCGGTGCCGAGTATTTTCTGGCCCGCGAGGAAATGAACTATGCGGATTTGGATGTGCTGGCCACTGGCCCAGTGGTCCGTCAGGTCTCGGACAGTTTCGATACCTACTGGAACAGTGAATTCGCCGTTCCTGCCGCTGTGGTGATTGATGAACCCCAGGGCGTTTCACTGAACGAGGCACGCGACCGGCTGAATGACCTTGTCGACGAGGCGCGCGATACGCCTTATGGCAACGCCCTGCGCAGGTCAGCGCAAGAGACCTTTGCCGGCAACGCATTGTCGGTTGATTGGGTTCAGGCCCGGCTATACGCCGACCCTCCATCCAAAGCAGCCGGCGCGGATGATCCCGAACAGATACTCGCGTCGCAATTGTTGCCCTATTTTGAGACAGCAAAAAACGAGGTCAACATCATCTCGGCGTATTTTGTGCCTCGAAACAAAGGGGTTGCATGGATGTCCGAGCTGGAAAACCGCGGCGTCGATATCAAGGTCGTCACCAATTCGCTGGCGTCAAACGACGTGGCACCGGTCTATGCCCATTACGCCAAAAAGCGCCGCGCCCTGTTGCGCGCCGGCGTCGAGCTGTACGAGCTGCGCCCGGATGCCTATCAGGTTCAACAACGCGGTATTAACTGGGCACAATCCCGTTCGGGTCTGCATTCCAAGGCGTTCACCATTGATGATCGCTACGTTTTCGTCGGGTCGTTCAATTGGGATCCCAGATCCGTCAATATCAACACCGAGATGGGCATCCTGATCGATTCGCCCGACTTGGCGGTTCGGACAATGGGCGCGCTGGACGAGGCGCTGCCCGCGTACACGTACAACGTGACGCTTGAAGAGGCTGGCAAACTGGTTTGGACAACCCGGCAACAGGACGGCACTGTCCTGCGATATGACGCCGAGCCGACAGGATCGGCATGGGATCACATAATCTCGGGCGTTCTGGCCATTTTACCGATCGGTTCGCAGCTTTAAAACACGGCAGTTCGGGTTCAGACCCTTGCTTTTTCGAAGGCCGTCCATGCGGTTTCGAACGCGTCGAAATCAAAACCCGGCTGGGTGGCGGCGTCCAGAATGATACGCTCCGTCGTCAGCAGCTTTTGGATCGCGCCTTCCAGCTGATCGACGATATCCTTTGGAATGACCAATGCGCCGTGTCGATCTGCATGGATCAAGTCACCCGGATCTACCGTCATACCAAATACCGAGACCGGCGTGTCCAGATCGCGTACATGGACGAAACCATGGCTTGGACCAACTGAGCCTGCAACAACCGGGAATCCGTCTGGCAGATCACCAAGATCGCGCATTACGCCATTGGTCAACGCCCCTGACATGCCAAACCCTTTGTGAATGGTGGTGTTAATCTCGCCCCAATAGGCGCCGATGCAGTCGGGGTAATCCACATCTTCTATCACAGCGACCGAGGGCGCGGGGCCTTCAGCCATGTATTTGTAATAGTCCATGCGTCTGGCACGGATAACGTCGGGCTCCTCGGTCGGGGGTGCAACTGCTGCAATTTTTGCCGTGCGCGCATAGCCCACGATTGCAGGCTCATTCGGGGCCGAACACATCATGGTACCGCGCGTAAATCTGTCAAATCCTCGCTTACCCTGAGCGACTTCTATGGCGTTGCAGACAGTGGGCGTATCCACTTTGCGCAACAGTGACAAAAGGGATGGTGTCATATGTCCTCCAACCAGCGCGCCAAAGCCGCCGTTGTTTCGTTTGGTTTCTCCAATGTGGGCAGGTGACCAGCCCCATCAATGACGTGCAGTACGCTGTTTGGCAGTAGATCGTGCATCAACTGGTGGCGCTCGACCGGGCACAACCCGTCCTCGCGACCGCAAAGAACCAGCGCGGGCCCGGTATAGGCGAACAAAGTTGCACGTTGATCGGGTCGGTCCATCAAGGCTTGCGATTGACGCAGAAAGACTTGAGGGCCCAGACCAGTTGCCATCTCCATGCACAAATCCAGAACAGCCCCCTGACGCGGCCCGTCTGCAAGATAGTTGGGTTTCATTTCGTCTCGCATTACATGCCACAGCCGCCCTTCGCGCACCGCGTCCATCTGCGGAGCACGGCGGGCTTTGACATCGGGCAGCTCGGCCATCGGGTTCGTGTCCAGCAAGGCCAGGCGTTCAATACGCTCGGGGGCCTGACGCAGAACCTCCATGGCAACAATCCCGCCCATCGACAAACCCGCCAGTGCAAATACGGGTGGCGCGTTGCGCAGGATATCCGCTGCCAGTTCCTGCACGCTGTCGTGCTGACACAGGGGAAAGGTCATCATCGGTACCTTGCCGGACAACGCGTCGATCTGCGGGCCGAAAAGCCGCGCATCGCACATCATGCCCGGTAACAGAATCAACGGTGTCATGCGCGGGCCAGCTCTGCCCCCTGGGCCAGCGCCTCAAGCTTGGCATAGGCGATCTGCGGATCAATCGCGCCGAATCCCGCAAACGTCCCAAAACCGCAATCGCTGCCTGCGATAACCCGATCCTCGCCGACAATACCGGTAAAGCGTTCAATCCGTTGCGCCACAAGCTCGGGGTGTTCAATGAAATTGGTGGTGGTGTCGACCACTCCGGGGACCAGAACCTTGTCATCGGGGATCTCGGCTTTACGATCCCGGAACACTGTCCACTCATGCGCATGGCGCGGGTTCGACGTCTCGAATAGGACATAGCGCGATTTTGTTGCCATCAGGGTGCTGAACACCTTGTCCATCGCGATATCGCAACAATGCGGGCCTTCGTAATTCCCCCAGCAGATATGCACTCGCACCCGGTCCTGCGGCACGTTTTGCAGCGCATGGTTCAGGGCCTCGACATGCATATCCGCGATCTTGAGAAATTCGTCATCCGACAGGTCCGTGAACAACATGTGGCGGGACAGGGCAAGGTCGGGGCAATCCAGCTGAATGTCCAAACCTGCCGCGACAATGGTTTCGTATTCCTCTTTCATCGCATCTGCCAATGCGGCCAGATAAGCCTCGCGGGTTGGGTAGAAATCATTTTGCAGAAACAGCGAGATCACACCCGGTGACGCGGCATTCATGAAACCCTGACCAACATCGTGCCGCGCCATGGCCGCCTTGAGGTTGGCGATGTCTTTCTGCAATTCACCTTGCCCCTTCGAGCGGACCTTGCCCGTACACATGGGTCGCGCATATTTCGGGGTGCCGCCATCATCGGCCAGCCGCTGCAGAAAGCTTGGGAACATCTTGAGATCCGCCGGCGCATTGCGCGGGCTGTCTCCGGAAAACCCGGTATAGCGATCTTTGACATAAGTCGCATAGGAAATCTTCGACGTCTCTCCGTCGCTGACAACGTCTATACCAGCGTCGGCTTGTTGGCGGACAGTCTCGTCGACGGCGCCCGCCATGCAGGCATCAAAGGCTGCTGCGTCATAGGGTTCGCCATTTTCACGGGCAAAGATAAAGTCCACGACCTCTTGCTTACGTGGCAAAGACCCGACATGCGTGGTTTTTACAGGCATCTTTGGCCTCCTTAAAGTTTTCGCGCCATCAACACTGTGTGGCTTTGCGTTTCCGGGTCCTCGGCCAGAAATCCGGTCATCTGAAGCCCGTTGTCTTCAAGGCACCCGGCGTATCCGGCGGGCGAAAGAGACGCGTGGTAGACCGTTTCTGCGCCGACTGTACCGCTTGCCTCGCCTGCGCGCGGACCGACCGTCAACATCAGCATCCCACCAGATCGCAAGTGGCGCGCCATGCGGGCGATACAGGCTTTTTGCTCCGCGGCCGTCAGGTGAAAAAAGCTGTTCCATGCGATAATACCATCGAACTGACGGCCCAGATCGAAATCCCGCATATCGGAATGCAGCCAGTCTCCGTCAGGCCACCGGTCGCGGGCGATGGCCAGCATGGCCTTGGAAAAGTCGACGCCCGTGACGTCAAACCCTTCGGCCATGAACCAACGGGCGATTGGGTCACCTGTTCCGCAACCCAGATCCAACACGTGATCACCCGGTCTAAGACTGGCCGTGAAGCGCGCCAACCAGCGCGCTTCGAACAGAGCTTTGGAGCGACGTTTGTCATACTCTGTTGCCTGCCGCTCATAGACAGCATGGGTATCCTGCGGGTCTGCGGTCATCCTGTCCAGGTTGCTCCGGCCGGATCATTGGTTGCGGTAATCCGGTACAGGCCAGCCTGCCCGGTCATGGATGGGACAACACTATAGGATTCACCCGGCAGAACCAGAGCGGTGTCGCCCACGGACAATGTGGTCTCATGGTCGTCTACAGCAATCCGCCAATGCCCACTGGCCGGCATCAGAACCACGGGTTTGTCGCTTATGACTGCGTCTGGCACACACGATCCTCGGCCCAGAAAATCGACTTCGAAACCGGGTTTGTCCTTGATCCATCCGCTCTCGCCTATCACCACTGCCGGTTTGTTGGCCGACAGGGCCATCAAGTCCCAATACCGCGCAACGTATTTGCCGACCACATCTTCGACCGGCACCTCGGGATAGGCTTTCAGCTCTTCCTCGGTCAGTAAAGGCATAGGGCGCACGTTGTGGGGCAGCTCTTGCCCTTTCTTGCTGTCGTACAGCACGCCATTGTCACCCAGCATCAAACCATGAGCCTGCGCATCCTCGATCACTTGCGGGGCCCAAGTGACACCACCTCCGGCATCGTCGCCGCCCAGGATGGACATGATCATCCCGTAGTCCTGACCCACATTTTCGAACCCGCGAAAAATACCGGTGGGAATGTTGAAGATATCGCCCTCTTCGGCGATGAACTCACCCGCCGTGCCATAGCGTCCCCAGAAGAACCGCCAGCGGCCTTTGGCGACAAAGAACACCTCGGCCGTGGTGTGGCTGTGCAGAGAGTTCCGGCATTTCGGAGGCTGGCCTGCAGCACCGATATTAAAGCCGATCTTGTCGGTGATGTGGACATGCTGATCGGGGCTTTCAGAAACGCCGCCGCCGACGATGGTAAAGTTCTCTTTCTGATCGCTGCCCGGTGTGTGGGCGTCGATGAATGCGGTTTTGCAGGGTTGCAACTCGCCGTAGCGGACGATGCGTTGTTGGATGGTGCTCATGGTGATCTCCTAAAGGGGGTGTGTTGCGATGGGGGTTAGCCCGTCGCCCCAGGAGGGTGATTGTTCAGCCGGCGCGCCCGCAGCGCGGCGCGGTGGCAGTGATACCGCCGCGCCTGTTCGCTGGGTTTGAGGCAGGTTGGCATCACAGGTCTCCGGTCGCCAGAAGAAGCTGCTTCCAGATCGCCGTTTCATCGAACAGGGTCCATTCGCGGCGCAGGCGGATATCGCCGCCGATCAGTTCGCCCCATTCGGCGTGGCTGATGCCCATCACAAAAAGGTCCGCCCCGGTGGGCACGCCAAACGCCCCCCAGCCATCATGTTTGCCATGCAAGCTCCAACGGATGGCCGAGCGGGGCGGCATGTTGGCATCCTCGCGCCCGATTTGGTGATGAATGGTAAAGGTCGCATTGGGCAGCGCGGCACGCAGAGACATCCAGAACCGGTCCACCGCGTCGCGCCCGTGGCCGGTGGCCCCACCGGGATATTCACTTTGCACGGCACGATCATAGTCGCGTTCAACCGCCCCCATATCCGCGCCCATCATCCGGGTCAGCAGGTCAGCATGGCGCTGGCCCCATTCGTTGTCATTCCCCCGCCCTTTGTACGGCCCGTCCAGATCATTGGCCGGGGTCAGAGGTTTGACGCATGCCTCGGCCCCGCCCTCGCGGGCGATCAGGTCGCGGGCAAATTCCTTGGGCTCCCACCCCATCTGCCGGACGATCGCGCCATTGTCGCGGATCAGCCATTCATCGTCGATCGCATTGTTGCGCGCGTGGCAGTCAGCCAGAATGCGATAGCGCAGCTTGGACCCGGTCGCCTTGCCGAACGCGCCATCGCCCAGATGCGTGGCGGTGGACATGATGCGGTGGCTCGACAGCATCCCATCCTCGGGCGAGCCGGACCAGATCACATCCTCGCCCAGAAGGGTACGGTCGGGGAATTCGGCCAGCGTCGCCATAGTCGCGCCGATAACACCCTGATTGCCGGTCGAGACACTGCCCGGCATCCGCACCACGATATCCTTGCCGTAATACTCGTGCAGGGTCGCGATGCCGCGATCCTCCCAAATTTCTTTGGTGATGCCGATAATGTAGTCCGGGAAATCCCGGAATTTCGGATCAAAGCCCTTCATGTCTCAGTCCTTTGTGGTTCCCACCCCTTCGGCAACCGCGCCGAGGTCCGCACGATCAGCGGCCCGTCAATGGCCACTTTCCGCGGTTTGGACGTAGCCGGGGTGTCGATATGGTCAAGCAATGCGGTGACGGTTTCAGCCACCATCAGATTGGCGCGCTGGCGGATGGTCGTCAGGTTATAGGCGGGCCACCCGGCGGGCGGCACGTCGTCATAACCGATGACCGAGACATCCTCGGGCACGCGCAGGCCCAGTTCAAAGCGGATCACGTCCATCACCGCCAAAGCCATGTGGTCATTGGCCACGAACACCGCGTCGGGCCTTTTGCCGGGGGCAACATCAAACATCCGGCGGGCGGCGGCCCGGGCGTTCTCTGTATGGAAATCTCCGACATCATGGGCGAACACATCCTGCCCGCCTTCAGCCAATGCCGCGCGGAACCCCGCCTCGCGGTCGCGCTGGGTCGAGGCGCCCTGCCAGCCCGCAACATAAGCAATGCGCTTATGCCCTCCGGCCAGCAGAAACTCGGCCACTTTGCGCCCGCCCGCATAGTTGTCCGAGGCCACCGTGGTGATCCCGTCAAGATCCTGCGTGCGGTTGAACAGCACCACCGGAACGCCGGCCTGCTGACAGCGCATGGCGATATCCGACGACATTGGAACCGAGGCAAGAACGACCCCATCGACCTGATAGTCCAGAATTTCATCCATCACGTCGTCAATATTCCCGGCCGAGCGTGAGGCCATGAAGATCAGCACGTGATAGCCCTGTTCCTGCAGCGCATTTGAGAGCTTCTCAAGCGCCTCGGGGTAGAAGTAATTCTCAAGATACCCCACCACCAAACCGATGATCCGGCTTTTGCCTGACACCATGGCGCGGGCCAGAACATTGGGCCTGTAACCCAGCTCAGCAGCCGCCTTGCGCACCTTGTCTTCGGTCTTTTTGCTGACGGATGCACCGGGCGTGAAAACCCGGCTGACCGCTGACTGGCTGACACCGGCCAGTTGCGCAACCTGCAGGGATGTGACCTTTTCAGCCATCCGGTTTCTCTCTCAACAATGCAGCCAGCAATATCATCCCAGCATCTAGCCCCATCGTCGGCACACCACGCGGTACGGTCGGGTCGTGAATGCTTAGCCATGCATTGCCATCGTGGTATTGATTCAGGGATTGCAATGCTGCCATTGGGCCTTCGGCTTTTGCTATGTCCCGCAGACCGTCTATGGCATGGATCGGTGCCGTTTTTTCAAACTCACGACCGCGCTGTTCACGTTGCGCACGAAATTCGGAAACCATAGCCTGGCTTTCGTCCTGCTTGGACACACCTTCATGGTCCCAACGTTTTGCGTCACGCATGACGGGGGCAACCCGCTCGGTCCAACGAAAACCGCGCGAGATCGTAGGAACCGCAAAGGTCAAATCGCAACAGGCATCCATGACCCCACGCAGACTGTCCGGTACATGAAAGTCACCCCGGGTGTCCGGCAGTTGGCTTCCGGGGCGCTCGCCCAGAAATTGAACAAATAGCTGATGCACCGTATCGGCATCGGGTTCGTTCAGTTTACCGATCCGTTGCTGCGCATCTTCCCGAACAGAGTCTTTGTCGATCTGTTTCAATCCGTATTCGTCCAAGATCGGGCCAAAACGCCCCCAAAAGTGATGCGGTTCTTCATTCGCCATCCCGGCAGAGGGTCGATAGATCATCGTTTTGCCTTCTTCCACGATAGCATTAAGGATCGCATCCCGTAGTCGGCGTTGAATGCTGATATCCTTGTCGTCATAGCGCATCAGTCCGCCGTCCACCCCCCGTCAATCAACATCGAGGTGCCCGTCACCAGCGCCGAAGCGTCCGAGGCCAGATAGGTTACGGCACCCATGATATCTTCGACCTCGCCCACGCGATCCAGCTTGATCTTGTCCATAATCCACGCGGCGCGTTCGGGGTTATCAAACGTGGATTGTGTCAGCGGCGTGCGGATGAAGGTTGGGCAGACCGTGTTGATGCGGATGCGCTGTTTGCCCCATTCGATCGCCATTGCTTTGACCATGCCCTCAAGCCCGTGTTTGGTGGCGCAATAGAGCGCCCGGTCCACGCCGCCCACATGGCCCATCTGGCTTGAGATATGAATGATCGACCCCGGCCTGTCCGCCGCCAGCAGCGCCTTGGCCGCATAGGACGACAGGAAATAGGCCGAACGCAGATTAACGCTGGTTACTGCGTCGAAATCTTCGGGCGTGGTCTCGACAGCCGGGCTGTGGCGGGCGGTTCCGGCGGAGTTGACGACCACGTCAAAAGTACGGCCTTCGAACAGCTGTTTCAGCGCCTGCAAGTCGCCCTGATCCACCACGGCCGCCTCAGCCGACCAGCCCTGCGCCTGCAGTGCGGCGACGGTCTCAGCCAGCCGATCCGCCCCGCGCGCGGCACAGACCACATGCGCCCCGGCCTCTGCCAGTGCCACGGCGCAGCCCTGACCAATACCCGAAGAGGCACCGGTAACCAGCGCGGTTTTACCGCTTAGCGAAAACGAGGGGGTGCGGGGCAGGTCAGTCATCAGCTCATTCCATCCGGTATTTCAATTCGGCCCATATTCCGGGCCTTGTTGAATTCCCGCAGACGGGCGAACACGTCAACTCCCAGTTGGCGATAAGCGTCCAGAAGATCGACCAGAACCCAGTTTTCTCGGATCAGGCCATTCTCGAGCCGCCAGAAATCCAGGCTGCGCATGGTGATCCGCTGGCCCGAGGGCGCAATCCCCATCCAACCGTCATGGGTCACCGTCTGGATCATGTTCGGCCAGCCGGTGACGGCGGCATATTCGCCATCGCCGAAAAAGTGATAGGTTATGTCATCTACATACTGCCCGCGATCCGGCATTCCGTTCAGAAACGGAATCTGGTGCCAGTTGCGAAACCCAGCATAGCCGCGCCCGGTTCCGATCCCGGCGGGGCCGTACCAGTTCATGCGGGGATGCCAAAACTTTTCCATCTCCATCACCTCCGGCCCACCTTCTGATGGGTGTTTCTTGAGGTGATCCAGCATGTCGATGATGTGCTGGCATGTCTGCTGACCTTTATCGGCATCATATGGCCCCGGCACCAGACCATCCTGCGTCGCGGGGCCCGGCACCTGCCATTCATGCCCAAGACTGGGGGCCATGGGCCAAGCGTTGGCCTGCATCATCACTTCGGGGATGTCCCACAGCGCCTGCATCTCGACGATCTTGCCGTCACTGAAGCGATAGAATTCATGGAACCGCATTGTCACCTGATGGCCGGTCGGAGGAATCTCCAACCACGGCCCGGTGAAGGTACCGGTATAATAGCCGCCGCAACCGACCCAATCCGCACCGTGTTCATCCGGCCCGGCCATGACGATGTAGTCGCGCCGCTCCAAATCAGGCCATGCGTCCAGCAGACCCTTAAAGGCGGTGTCGTAGAAGGCATCGCTGCCGGTGCTGTCGCCAAACGGATGGCACAACCGAAACAGGGCGTCCGGGGCGCTGGCCTTGGCCAGCGCCTGCCGCACACCCGTTTCGGTAAAGTCATACATAGCCGCCCTGACCGGCGCGATCAGGGCTTTATGCTGCGTATGAATATCACTCATTCGGCGGCGTCCCGATACGGGGCCGCCTCGCCATAGGGCACGTTGATCCCACCATAGCGGCGGACGCGGACGTTGCATTGCTCGGCATGGCCCACGAAGCCTTCCAGCATACACAGGCGCGAGCCATATTCGCCGATCAGCGTCGCCGCCTCATCAGTAAGAACCTTCTGGTAGCTGTGCGTTTTCAGGTACTTACCCACCCAAAGCCCGCCGGTATAGCGCCCGGCCTTTTTGGTGGGCAGTGTGTGGTTGGTGCCAATCACCTTGTCACCGTTCGACACATTGGTGCGCGGCCCAAGGAACAGCGCGCCGTAGCAGGTCATGTTCTCAAGGAACCAGTCATCGCGGTCGGTCATCACCTGCACATGCTCAGAGGCGATGTCATCGGCGACCTGCAGCATCTCGTCATAGGTGTCGCAGACGATCACCTCGCCATATTCTTCCCAGGACACTTTCGCGGTGTCGGCGGTTGGCAGTATACCCAGCAGGCGGTCGACCTCGGCCAGAGTATCTTCGGCCAGCTTGCGCGAATTGGTCAGCAACACACAGGGGCTGTTATAGCCATGCTCGGCCTGACCCAGCAGGTCGGTGGCGCAAAGCTCTGCATCCGCTGCAGTCTCATCTGCGATCACCATGGTCTCGGTAGGACCTGCGAAGAGGTCAATCCCCACGCGGCCAAACAACTGGCGCTTGGCTTCGGCCACAAAGGCGTTGCCGGGACCGACCAACATGTGAACCGGGTCGATGGTTTCGGTCCCCAGCGCCATCGCGCCGATGGCCTGAATGCCGCCTATGACGTAAATCTCGTGCGCGCCGCCCAGATGCATGGCGGCGATCACTGCCGGGTTCGGTTTACCCTGAAACGGAGGTGTGCAGGCGATGATCCTTGGCACACCCGCCACGCTGGCTGTCGCCACCGACATATGAGCCGAAGCCACCATTGGGAACTTGCCGCCGGGCACATAGCAGCCAACCGATTGCACCGGGATGTTCTTGTGGCCGAGAATGACGCCGGGCAAGGTTTCAACCTCGATATCCAGCATCGAGTCCCGCTGCGCCTGCGCAAAGTTGCGCACCTGTTCCTGCGCGAATTTGATATCGTCCAGCTCACGCTCGGTCAGTTGGCCGATCAGTTCGTCGATCTGATCTGGCGACAGGCGAAACGAGGCGGGCGAGTAATTGTCGAACTTCTCGCTCAGCTCGCGCACGGCGGCGTCGCCACGGGTTTCGATGTCTTTCAGCGTGGCCTCGACCACTGCGCGGGTCTTGGCGTCATCCTCGGCCCGGTCAGCGTCGGACTTGCCGCGTTTGAGATACTCGATTGCCATAGTCCTGATCCTTACTTGTCGGGGCGGGGGGCGGTTTTCTCACCCCGGTCATAGGCTTCCCAGCCCTCGCCATTGAACAGATCCACACCCAGCTGCGCGGCCACGTGGGCGAAATCCACATTCACCCAGTTGTCAACGATCTTGCCATCGACCACTTTCCAGAAATCCATGTAACGGATTTCAACCCGCTTGCCGGTGGGGGCGATGCCCAGAAACTCGCCGGAATGCGTGGCCTCTTGCCGGCCAAAGGCGGCGGCCCATTCGCCCATGTAAAGACGAGCCTCATCGATGCAGGTCTTGTCGGAAAACGCGGCCTGGAAGGGGCGCTGCCAGTTGTCCTGAAACTCTTTCAAGCCGGTCTTGGTACCGCAGCCCTGATTGCCCAACCAGCGGAATCCTTGCGAGAAGAACTCGCCGATATCATCAATGCGGTGGTCATTTAGACCATCGACCATCGTCTCGATCACACGGCGCGTTTCATCCGTTTTGGACATGTCCGTATCACGGGTCAGAACGGCTTGTTCCGGGCGGGAACCCTTCATTTCTTTATCCTTTTACTGCGCCAGCGGTCAGGCCACTAACGATTTGGCGTTGGAAGATCATCACAAGGAAGAACAGCGGGGCGATGATCGACACAGCAGCGGCCACGGCAACTACCTGATCGGTCGTCGTTGTCTCGCGGTTGAACATGCCCGCAATGGCGGGGACCATCGTCTGGTTCTGCGCATCAAGCAGCAGCGAGGTCACAAGAAAGTCGTTATAAGCCAGCAGGAAGCTGAACAGCCCGGTGGTGATCACCCCCGGCCACATCACCGGCATGATCACGCGGCGGAAGGCCTGAAAGTGGTTGCAGCCATCGACCCGCGCGGCCTCGTCCAGTTCGGCTGGGATATTCTGGAAGAACGAGCGCAGCATCCAGATGGTGAACGGCTGGTTGATCGCCACCAGCACCGCGATCACGGCGAAAGGCTTGCCATAGAGCGTCGGTGCATTTTCACCCAGAATAGGCGCCAGCCATTCGGCCGAGTTGATGAAGACCGGCAGATAGCCCGCAACCAGAACCGAATGCGGCAACGCGCGAAAGATCAGCGCAATAAGCAAGATCCAGAAGGCCAGCGTTGACCCCGACCGCGCTAGCCCATAGCCCGCCAGCGTGCCCACGGTCAGCGACACGGTCACCACCCCGGCGGTCACGATCAGCGAGTTCTTGAAATTGTTGGAAAAGCCCCGATCGACCCAAACGGTCTTATAATGCTCGGTTGTCACGCCCAGCACATCGCGGCCAAGGGGACCGAAAAGCGGGTTCAGCACGTTCAGAACCGCAGGCAAGACCACAAAGAACACCAGCAGGAAGGCGATCAGGGCGACAAGCACTCCGACCACCCAACCGAACCATTCCTGGCCCGGTGACGTGTATTCCTTGATCTTCGCGGGCAGCACTTTGGTCACGACCATGGCCGCGCCCCAGATCACCGCGATGCCAACGATGATATCCAGAACCGAAAGCCCGTTCCCTGTGGCCAGCGTCGCCGGGCCAAAGATCACGTTCAGCGCGTTGCTGTCATAGGCGTCAACGGGGGATTTGACACTCATGATCGCGATCCAGACGATCGGGAAGGCGGCGACAAGACACCAGAACGCGAGGAAGATGTTCGAGGTCAGCCGCAGGCTGAGAGGTTGGCGAAGCGCGCGCGAGGACATATCAGTGGCCTCCTTTATGGTCGCGCCAAGTGCGGCGCAGCGGCAGGATCAGCAGAAGGACGATCCCGATCATGGTCAGCATCGCGCTGGCCGAGGCCCGGCTGATCGACCGGTTGCCCGCCTGATCCGGCACGAGGAAGTCGAAGGTCAGCCATTGCAGTGAGATGACGTAAGCCTGGCTGGAGAAACCGACGATCTCTTCGAACACCCGGTAGGCGTCCATCAGGTGGATCATCGACACGAAGATGATCAGCGGCATCAGATGCGGAATGACGATGTACTTCATGCGCTGCCAGCGGGTCGCTCCGTCGATCACGGCGCTTTCCAGACTGTCCTGATTGACGGTCTGAAGCCCGGCATAGAACACCACGGCCGCAAACGGGGCCACGTGCCAGACGCGGTAGAACATCATCAGAATTTCAATCGTCCACGCCTGCGCAAACAGAGCTATGTCGCGGTTCAGCCACCACTCCAGCAGCGCCGTCAGGATGCCGTCCCCACGGAACAGCCAGTTGATCGATAGCGCGCCGATCACCGGCGTGATGATGAAGGGCAGCAGCGAGATAAAGATCACCGGCCCACGGATCGACCGCGCGGCGTTGTTGATCAAAACCGCGATGCCCAGCCCGAACCCGATGACCAGAGGCAGCGTGATCAGCGTGAACGTCAGAGTGAACCGCAGCGCCTTCCAGAAGTTGATGGTGGACAGGACCGACCAGTTGCCCTCGGTGATCGCGCGCCACGCGCGTTCAGGCTCCAGCACATTGCGATAGCTTTGCAGGCCGACATATTCGGTCTGGGTGATCACCTCGCCATGTTCATCCAGCTTGGGCTGCGATTTCTGCTCGGTCACGCAGGTTTGGGTCAGGAAGCCGGGGGTGCAGGTTTCGACCTCGACCGTCTCATAGACGGGTTGGGTGATGTAAAAGCTCTGCTTGAACACGCTGACCAACGGGAACGCGATAAAGAGAAGCATCATAAAGACAGAGGGGCCAACAAAGGCGGCAAATGTCCGAAAATTCATGGCTCTGCCTTTCTCATGGTTCTCAAGTGGGAAAAGAGGGAGGGCACGGGGCCCTCCCCAGAGAGGATCAGTTGCTGATCAGACCAGCCTCTTTCGCGGCGGTGATGTAATCCGCCTCGATATCGGCCAGCGCGGTCTGTGCGTCCTTGGCACCGGTCAGGTAATCGGCCAGACCATTGCCCAATGCGCTGTGAAGAACACCCATTGCGGCGCTGGCCGGGTAGGCCCCAGCACCGTTTTCCGCCGAAGCCGCAGCGCCAGCGGCCAGATCGCCGGGCTTATAGGCGGCGTTCAGCCAGACGGCGGTGTCATTGTTGGCGCTGACCATGTCACCGTCGATTCCTTCCATGACCAGACGGAAAGCAGCGTCGGCCTCTTCATCGCTCATGTTCGAGGCGAGAACGATGCCGTCCCACCAGATCGTGGTAGAGGGACGTTCGGACCCCATCGGAGCCGAGGCCATGGTGACTTTGCCAACCACCTGGCTTTCAGCTTCGTCATTCATGGCAGCCGCGCGGCTGGCCCACAGGTTCGCCATGGCGATCTTGCCCTGCTGGAACTGCTGCTGAACATAAGTGGAGTCGGACACGAGATATTCCGGATCCATGAACTCGGTCATGGCCTTCATCGTCTCAAGCGCTTTGACACCCTTTTCATTGTTGATCGAGGGCATGTTGCCTTCGCCGATGAACGTGCCGCCTTCGCCCATATACATGTTGACGAATTCCTGGGCCAGGTTCCAACCCGTCTTAAACGTACCGCCGATGGGGTATTCCATCACGCCGGCCTCTTTGATCTTGGCAGCGGCGGCCAGAACGTCGTCGTAGGTGGCGGGCTCTTCGATGCCAAGGTCTGCCAGAACGTCATTGCGGTACATCAGGTGCTGCGCGTTCACCATCATGGCAATCGCCATCACCTTGCCATCCACCTTGATCAACTGGTTGGGCAGCAGGCCCTGACCGTATTTCGCAACCAGATCATCCAGCGGACGGATCGTGCCCGCGTTTAGCAGCGGGATCATGGTTTCATTCGCAACACCGCCAATCTGATACAGTGACGGGTCGGCCGCAAAGGCTTCGGGCTGCTTCTCGCGGAATTCCTGATCCAGCGATGCGCTGAAATTGCCGCATTCGGCCATCGCATCGGTGACGGCTTTCCAGGCCTCAAACCCTGCCGAAAGCGATTTCAGCGGCACTTCGTTTTCATAGGAACAGGCCGCAGATGCACCGCTTGCCGCGATGGCCATGGCGCCTGCCATTAGGATCGTCTTGAGTTTCATGCGTTTCTCCCTGTCAGGATGGGTCCGTCGTCGACGTCCGGACCGCTGTTATGCCCGTATGGGCTGTTTTTGGGGTTAGCCCCCGATCCGCGCACCGCTTCCAGCTTCGAAGAGGTGACAGATTTCCGTTGGCACCGAGAACGAGACGTTGTCCCCAATCTCGGCGCGGAAAGATTTATCGGCCTTGACCGACACCAAAGCCCCGCCAACCCGGACCGAAATCATGGTCGCGTCGCCCAGCAATTCGAGCGTGTAGATCGGCGCGGTAATCTGGCCCGAGCCTTCGGCAAGGCTGGCATCCTCGGCCCGGAAGCCCAGCGTCATGGGGCCGTCCGGCGCGTCCACCGGTATCTCCACATGTTCCGCGCGGAACACCCCGCCCGCGACCTCACCCTCCATCAGGTTCATGGCCGGTGAGCCGATAAAGCTGGCCACAAAGGTATTCGCTGGTCGGTCGTAGATTTCGGTGGGGCTGCCGACCTGCTGCACTACGCCCTGTTTCATCACCACAACGCGGTCGGCCAGTGTCATCGCCTCGATCTGGTCGTGGGTTACATAGATCGTCGTCACCGCCAGTTCGTGGCTGAGGTTCTTGATCTGCGCGCGGGTCGAAACCCGCAGCTTGGCATCAAGGTTCGACAGCGGCTCGTCCATCAGAAACACGTTGGGCTCGCGCACAATGGCGCGGGCCAGCGCCACACGCTGCCGCTGACCGCCCGACAGTTCGGCTGGTTTGCGATGCAGGAAATCGTCCAGTTCAACCATCGCGCTGGCACGGCGCACCTTGTCGTCATGGTTCGCTGGGTCGATGCCGCGCACCTTCAGCGGAAAGCGGATGTTTTCATAGACGTTCATGTTGGGATAAAGCGCATAGCTTTGGAACACCATCGCAACATCACGGTCCTTGGGCTCCAGATCGTTGACGACCTTGCCGTCGATCAGAATCTCGCCCTCGGTCACATCCTCAAGCCCGGCGATCATGCGCATCGTGGTGGTCTTGCCGCAGCCCGACGGGCCTAACAGCACCAGAAACTCGCGATCTGCGATCGTCAGGTCAAAATTGTGGACCCCCACGAAGGTACCCCAGCGTTTGCCGACGTTGCGCAATTTGATTTCCGCCATGGAGCCCCCCAACTAGGATTCGCTTTGCATACGTTTGCAAAACTGTAATTCGCATGTATCAAATCGAGCAAGACTTTTTTGCATACGTATGCAAAAATGAAGCTGAAACCCGACTCATCCCTGGCGGATGAAACTGATAAAACGCTGAGAAACATGGTAAATTCCGAACACTTTCAGAAAGCAAAAAAATTAATCATTGCCTTTCACAAGAAGTTGGAAGGCGCAGGCAAGCATCAAATCACGCAGGTTCTGGGCCAATTTTGCGCACCAGATATGCTGTGGCGTGGCTTTCATCCATTCAATCAGCTTAGCGGTTCCGCGCAAGTAGGGGACCGATTCTGGCAGCCGCTCAAACACAGTTTAGCCCATCTTCAAATACGCGAGGACATTCTGTTTGCCGGACAGAACTCATTGCGGGACGAGGCCGATATCTGGGTCGTCTCAATGGGGCATCTTATGGGGTTGTTTGACCAACCGTGGTTGGGCATCCGCCCGACAGGCAAGCTGACTTTCCTACGATATTGTGCCTTCTATCGGATCGCCGAGGGGCAGATTGTCGAAACAGCTATGTATTTCGACATTCCGCATCTGATGGTGCAGGCCGGGCAGAACCCCTTCCCACCGCAGACCGCCATGCATGTGGTGCAGCCAGGTCCAAGAACGCATGACGGGCTGCTGATAACTGAACAGCCCATCGAAGAGGGGCAGAAAACTCTGGCCGTGATCAATGCAATGATTGCAGATCTGGGCCAATGGAACAGCGGGCTATCGCTTGAGGATGAACTGGCCCAAAGCTGGCACGGCGACATGCTGTGGTGGGGCCCCGAAGGTATCGGCGCGACCTATACGATCGAACGCTATGCCAAGCAGCACTCCGGCCCGTTCCGCGCCGCTTTCACGAACCGCTCCAAGACCAATCATATTTGCCGACTGGCCGAGGGACATTACGGCGGCTTTTTCGGCTGGCCCAACTTTACGGCCATTACAACCGGCGGTTTCATGGGGATGCCGGCCACCGGCCAGACCGGCGAATTTCGGGTGATCGATATTTATCGCCGTGATGGTGACAAATTGGCTGAGAACTGGATTTTCATTGACCTGCTGCATTTCTGGAAAGGGCAAGGCGTCGACATTCTGGAACGCAGCACAGGGATAGAAACGCCATGAAGATAGATGCGCATCACCACCTTTGGGACCTGTCCGCTGTGACATATCCGTGGCTGGCCGAAAAAGGGGTTGTTCGATTTTTCGGTGACCCCGCGTCCATCCAACGGGATTATCTGCTGCCAGAGTTCCGCGCGGATACCGAAGCACAGGGCTTTGGCGCGTCGGTACATATCCAGGTAGGAGCAGCAGACCCGTGGGCCGAAGCGCGTTGGGTTCAATCCGTGGCCGACCAGTTTCCGGACTGGCCTCTGGTACAGGTGGCCTTCTGCGATCTGACGGCTGATGATCTGAGTGAACAACTCGATCGTCTTCAAACCTTGCCGTCCCTGCGCGGTGTTCGACAGATCATAGGCCGCGCGCCTGGCGAGGACGCAGTCACTGGCACCAATGCGCTGCTTGAGGACCCCAATTTCCTATCCGGCCTTCAACAATTGGGGGCGCGTGGCCTGTCCTTTGACCTGCAACTTCTGCCCGAGTTGATGCAACAGACCGCTGCCGTTCTTGCCCAATCCCCCGATACGCAGGTGGCATTGTGCCATGCCGGATCACCGCATGATCGAACGGATGAAGGCTTGCGCCAGTGGTCCGATGCCATGACGTCGTTGTCCTGTTTGCCGCAGGTTTTTTGCAAGCTGTCCGGTTTGGGGATGTTTGATCACAGCTGGAGCGCCAACAGCGTTTCGCCCATCATAAAGACCTGCCTGTCCCAATTCGGATCTGACCGCTGCATGTTCGGGTCGAATTTCCCGGTCGACAGCCTAAGCGCGACATACCAGGACACCGTATCCCGGCATGAGGCCATCGTCCCGGTCGCCAGTCATACCGATGTCTTTCACAACACGGCGAAACGCTTTTACCGCATTGAAGCAGCGCGTTAACGGCTCAGTGAAACAGGGGGCGGAAACGGTCAGAACGCCCCTAGTGGGCGACCCCCGACGGCCCGTGTTTCAACACATGCCACTGGCCAAAGCTATCCTTGAGGTCCAACGTGATCGCAGCATTCGCCGTGGTCGAGGCGCTGCCGATCTCGGCGATGGTGAATTCGATCCCACCGGGAATATCAATGCGCACCCGGTGCTCTCCGCCACCATGCGGGGCCTGAATCGGGCGTCCGGTTGATCGCAACACGTCGCCTACTGTGACATTGGCCTTGCGCCCTTCAATGTCGATATCAAAGTCTATCGGCAGATACAGGGTATCATGCACGGTTTTGCACATGGCACGGAACACGAACCAATGGGTGGCCATTTCGTCGGTTTCTTCCCCGTGGAACACTTTCTCCAGCGCATTCCGCTGCGCGTCTGTCGCACCCGGATCAATGATCACCTGCATTTCCCCTCCGCCCTCGAAAATCGGGCCGGGCCAGGCATATATCAGTGCCGCCTTGGTGCCCGTCAGGTCGATCTCGCCGAAATGCCCTTTGGACACCTCGAGCACTTCGAACCCTCGGCAATTCCCATGGGTGGGTAGTTCTTCGAACTGGCAGGGACAGGCGTAACCGCAATTGCAGTTCCCGAATGCCGCGCCCTCAACGTACCAATCTGTAAATGCCATCGTGACCCTCCTGAAATGAAAGCCCGATACCTGTCTTCATCTGCCCCGACGCCGGTATCCTAGCACATTTAGCCCAGAACTCCGAACCAAGGTGCCAATCATCTGGAACGCCTCAAAGGTCTGTGTCCAAGTTCACAGTCAACGAGCTCTCAGCATGACAGTTTACCCAAGGGAAACAATTTCCTGCCGACCTAAAAGACAGGTTCGGACAAAAGACCGAATTAGCAAGGTCATCACGTGTGTGAAGGGATGGGTCATGACACTGAGGACGTTCAAAGAACGCGTCATACAAACCGGCAGTTTTGAGCTTATAGGCATTGCCTTTGTCTCACCGGTCTACGCCTATATCGCGGGATCTTCTATGGCGCATGGATTTGCGTTGATCACACTGCTGTCCATCGTCATTCTGATATGGTCGCCTATCTTCAACACCCTGTTCGACCTGCTGGAAAGGAACCAAACCTGCCGTTTGGCCTGCGCCCGGCCGCATCGGATGCGAATTATTCATGCCGTGCTGCACGAGGTCACAGCGGTGATCATCACGTGCCCGTTGATGATGTATGTCGGAGGGCATTCGTTAAAAACCGCGCTGGCCTTTAACCTCGGCCTGACGATCACATACTCCGTCTATACCTATGTATTTCACATCGTTTATGACCGACTGCGGCCCGTTCAACCTGTGCGCGCAATTCAGAAGGCGGCTATGCAACCGCTGGAATTGTCAGCCCCGCAAAACGTATGAAAAAACGGGTTGCGATTATTTGCTCACACAGCCCCAAATACCTGTGAATCGAAGTGAAGCCTCCATGCCTTCCTATTGCCGAAGCGTTCGCCCACATGTGCGCTCGTAACCATTTGGAACAAAGGACATGGACATGGTTAAGCGTATTTTTCTCGCCTCGGCGGCACTGACGATCAGCGCATCGGTATTGTCGGCACAGAGTCTGGCAGACGGCCTGTATATTCAGGGCTTCGCTGGTTACAGCCAACTGCAGGACAGCGACTTCAGCGGCACCGTCAATGGCGGCCCAGAAAACGTCGACACCGATTTCGACGGTGGTTTCGGCCTGGGTGTGGCCGTTGGCAAAGAGATCCCGCAATGGAGCAACGACAACATTGGTACCCGGATCGAACTGGAACTGTCTTATCGTGACAACGATGTGGACGGCGTGAACTTTTCCGGAAACGGCCCGGCCGCCGAAGGCAATGTTTCGGGCGATGTGACCCAGACGTCTTTGTTTGCGAACGTTCTGGTCGACTTCAAGCAGGCCGGAGCCTTCACCCCTTACGTAGGCCTGGGCCTGGGTGCGATCTATACCGACCTGGATTTCGCCTATGGTCCGGGTGTCGAACTGGACGACAGCGACACGACCTTTGCAGCCCAGATCATCGCAGGTGTATCTTATGACGTAAGCGCCAACACCTCTCTGACGCTGGATACCCGCTATTCGCGCGCCTTTGACGTTTCGTCTGATCGTCTGGCCCCGAACGGAGCGCTGACCGGAACTGTCGAAGACGATATCGACGCGTTTAGCGTAAATTTCGGTGTCCGCCAGCAGTTCTGATAGCATAGGGGAAGAGTTTCTCTCCGGTTTCTCTTCCCCCGCGTGTTCCTGTGCTCTATGCACGGGGGCATGCGTTCATTTATCATTCATATGTCCTCCAGCACCGCCCGGCAGAAGAACGCTGCAAAGCTGTGCCAGGATCTGCCAAATGGCGAGTTAATCGAGGCTGTGGATGGTCGCGATCCGCAACAAATAAACGATGTCCAACTATTTCCGGGTAATCTTTACCGCCCCGAATACCCGTTTGAATTACGCCCGGCCGAGATCGGAGTGTTTCAAAGCCATCGGCGAATTTGGCAAAAAATGGTCGATGAAAAGATTGATCTGGCCATCACCACCGAAGACGACCTGCGCATCGACCCAGAACGCATGAAGCAGGCCCTTGAGCTGATCAAGCCGATTGCCACTCCGGATCACTACATACGTATCCCTGTCAAACAGCGTGAAACCGCTGCGGAGGTGCTGGCAAGACGAAAGGATTTGAGGCTTATTTTGCCCAAAGTCATTGGCTTGCAATGCGTCTGCCAACTGGTCGGGCGTCGGGCTGCGGAACGTTTGCTTGCGGTGACAAATCGAATCGACCGCCCGATAGATACGTTCCTGCAGATGCATTGGCTTACCGGACAACCGATCCATTCTTTGCAAGGCAGCGGCAATCAGGAAGTCGCGGGCGAGATTGGCGGCTCGACTATTCAATTCCGACCCCCGGTCAGCGACAAGCTGACACGCGAGTTCAAACGCGCGGCATACAGGGCAAAACTGATGCAACACCCTCAACGGGTTAACGCCTAACACGCGCAGTTAAAAAAGCGGGGCTTTACGCCCCGCTCTGTGTATTAGCTTGGCGCTTTGGTTTTGCGCAGATAGGGAAAGATCGTTTCGAACTCGCCGAATTTCTCTTTGGCTTCTTCGTTGGAAACTGCAGGCGGGATAATCACGTCCTCGCCCGGTACCCAGTTGGCCGGGGTTGCAACGCCCTTGCTGCTCATTTGCAGACCGTCCAGCGCACGCAGGATTTCCGCAAAGTTGCGGCCCACTGTCATCGGATAGGTCATCGACAGCTTCAATTGCTTGTCGGGGCCAATGATAAAGACAGAGCGCACCGTGGCGCTGTCTGCAGGGGTACGGCCGTCGGGCAAATACGCTTCGGCGGGCAGCATGTCGAAGGCTTTTGAAACCGCAAGCCCGTCATCAGCGATGATAGGGAAACCGGGATTGGCGTTGCCGTAAGCCTCGATGTCCTTTTTCCACTTCTTGTGGTCCTCTACGCCGTCGACCGAGACGCCAAGAACCTTGGTGTTTCGCGCCGCCCATTCGTCATTCAACTGCGCAACGGCGGAAAACTCGGTGGTGCAGACAGGGGTAAAATCCTTTGGGTGCGAGAACAGAATCGCCCAGCTATCGCCAATCCAGTCATGAAACTGAATGGTGCCCTGATCCGTTTCTGCGGTGAAATTCGGGACGGTGTCATTGATACGCAAACCCATGGGGCCTCTCCTTCTGATACTGGTAAGCCTGATGAGAACTTAATCAATTTGCCCATAAGTTAAACTGCTGTTTCCAGATCGAGTTTAAATTCACGCATTTCGATTTGAAGCCCACACGGAATTGTCCCTTGCCCGGCGTCTACCATGGTGACAAGGTTGCGGCGAAAAACCGACCAACCGGTCGGGTCAACTACGAAAGGGTTGCAGCATGATCGAAAAGCGTAACTTCTACATCAATGGCGAATGGATAAGTCCTGCAGCGACCAATGATTTCGAAGTCATCAACCCCTCGACCGAAGAGCCCTGTGCGGTCATTTCCCTTGGATCACAACCGGATACCGACGCTGCTGTAGCGGCGGCAAAGGCGGCCCTCCCGGGCTGGATGGGAACCCCGGTAGAAGACCGCATCGCTCTGGTCGAGAAACTGGTCGAGGTCTACGCATCACGTTCAGAAGACCTTGCGCAGGCGATGTCTATGGAAATGGGCGCGCCAATCGACATGGCCCGTACGCAGCAATCAGGCGCAGGGGTTTACCATCTTAAGAACTTTATCCGCGCCGCAAAGGCATTCCAATTTGAACGCCCGCTGGGCGATCATGCGCCCAATGACCGGATCATCTACGAGGCGGTGGGTGTTGCCGCATTGATCACGCCATGGAACTGGCCGATGAACCAGATTACCCTGAAAGTTGGCGCAGCGGCGATTGCAGGCTGTACGATGGTGCTGAAGCCGTCCGAGCAAAGCCCCCTGAACGCGATGATCTTCGCCGAGATGATGGACGCGGCAGGCTTTCCTGCAGGCGTGTTCAATCTGGTGAACGGTGATGGTGTGGACGTGGGGTCTCAGCTGTCGGCGCACCCGGACGTGGATATGATCAGCTTTACAGGTTCGACCCGCGCGGGAACTGCGATTTCCAAGAATGCAGCAGATACACTGAAGAAAGTGCATCTGGAACTGGGCGGCAAAGGCGCAAACGTTGTCTTTGCGGACGCCGATGAAAAAGCGGTCAAACGTGGCGTTTTGCACATGATGAACAACACCGGCCAAAGTTGTAATGCGCCAAGCCGTATGTTGGTTCAGCGCCCGATCTATGACCAAGCGGTTGAAACCGCAGCCGAGGTGGCCGCCAAAGTCGCCGTCGGTCCCGCGCTGGAAGAGGGTCGCCATATCGGCCCCGTAGTGAACGGACTGCAGTGGACTAAGATACAAGACCTGATCCAGAAGGGCATCGACGAAGGCGCTCGTTTGGTTGCCGGTGGCACCGGACGGCCCGAGGGTCTGAACAAGGGCTACTACGTGCGCCCCACCGTCTTTGCCGACGCCACCAACCAGATGACCATCGCGCGAGAGGAAATCTTTGGCCCGGTCCTGACCATGATCCCCTTCGACACCGAAGAAGAGGCCGTCGAGATTACCAATGACACGCCTTATGGCCTGACCAACTATGTCCAGACACAGGACGGTGACCGCGCCAACCGCATGGCCCGCGTGCTGCGATCCGGCATGGTTGAGATGAACGGCCAGTCGCGCAGTGCTGGGTCTCCGTTTGGTGGGATGAAGCAATCAGGCAACGGGCGTGAAGGCGGTGTTTGGGGGCTTGAAGATTTCCTTGAGGTCAAAGCCGTCGGCGGCTGGGCTACCGAGTAAGCATCCCTAGTGATCCAATAGTGAGGCACCTTGCGGTGCCTCGCTCTGTTTCAGGCATCCGCCTGCGCGGCTTCATAGGCCAGCATCGCACGTTTGACGGGCAGACCCCAGTGATAACCGCCCAGGCCGCCCGATTTGCGCAACGCCCGGTGACAGGGGATCAGCCAGCTGACCGGGTTGCGCCCAACCGCCGTGCCCACGGCCCGCACCGCCTGTGGTGACCCCACCCGCTGCGCGATCTCGGAATAGGTCGTGACCTGCCCCGAAGGGATATGCATCAGCGCTTCCCACACTTTGATCTGCAGGGGCGAGCCGATCAGGTGCAGCGGCGTCACCGCGCGATCGGCACCAAATGACGCCTCGACCCAGGGGCGCAGTTTTTCGGCATTCTCGACATAGCGGGCTTTGGGCCAGCGCGAGGTCATATCCTCCATCGCCGCCGCTTCGCCGGTTTCCGCGCCAAAGGCCATGCCGCAGATGCCCTTGTCGGTGCCCATCACCAAAGTCGGGCCAAAGGGGCAGTCGAACCAGCCCCAGTATATCGTCAGGCCATCGCCTTTGCGGGCGTATTCGCCGGGGCTCATGGATTCCCATTTCAGGAACAGATCATGCAGGCGACCGGACCCGGACAGCCCCACGTTATGCGCCGTCTCCAGCGTGGTGAACCGCTCGCGCAGCAGCGCCTTGGCGTGGCCCAGCGTCAGATATTGCTGATAGCGTTTCGGCGACACCCCGGTCCAGCGCGAGAACAGGCGCTGAAAATGCGCCGGGCTCATGTCCATCTGGCGGGCCAGTTCGTCCAGCGACAGGGATTCGCCGCCCTGATCGATCAGCTCGATCGCGCGGCGCATGACGTTGTAATGGTATCCGCTTTCCGGTGTCTGGACGTTCATATCTCACCTCATCTTCTGTCCCCGATTATATCCCGCCACGCTCATCCCCGCGACCCGAAACCTGCGCATTGGCTTTGGGCTTGTGTCACAGGCCCTTGGGCGGCATTAAGGCCCGGATGGCAAAGCAACTCGACTACCACACGATCCGCGAGATCTTTACGCGTTTTCAGGACGCCGACCCCGAACCCAAGGGCGAGTTGGATCATGTGAACGTCTACACTCTGGTCGTCGCCGTCGCGCTGTCGGCGCAGGCCACCGATGCGGGCGTCAACAAAGCCACCAAAGAGCTGTTCAAAATCGCCGACACGCCGCAAAAGATGCTGGATCTGGGCGAAGAGGGCCTGACCGAGCATATCAAGACCATCGGCCTGTTCCGCCAGAAGGCCAAGAACGTCATCAAACTCAGTCGTATTCTGGTCGATGAGTATGGTGGCGAAGTGCCCAATTCCCGCGCCGCGCTGCAATCGCTGCCCGGTGTCGGGCGCAAGACGGCCAATGTGGTGCTGAACATGTGGTGGCGGCAACCGGCACAGGCGGTGGACACGCATATCTTTCGCGTCGGGAACCGTACCGGTATCTGCCCCGGCAAAGACGTGGACGCGGTCGAGCGCGCCGTCGAAGACAATATTCCCGCAGATTTTCAACTTCACGCGCATCACTGGCTGATCCTTCATGGACGCTATCACTGCAAGGCGCGCAAACCCCTCTGCGGAACCTGTATCATCCGCGATCTCTGTCAATTCGAGGACAAAACCCTATGAAAACCTACCAGCTCACCGGTATCGGAAATGCCGTTGTGGACGTGATCTCACAGGCCGATGACAGCTTTCTGGAGCTGATGGGCATCGAAAAAGGCATCATGCAGCTGATCGAGCAGGAACGCGGCGAGGTGCTCTATGCATCGATGGAGGGTCGCGTGCAGACGCCGGGTGGCTCGGTTGCCAACACCATCGCGGGTGCGGGCGCGCTGGGTCTGGATGCGGCATTCATTGGCCGGGTGCATGACGACGCGCTGGGGCGGTTCTATGCCGATGCGATGAATGAGGACGGCGTCGATTTCGTCAACCCGCCGGTGCCGGGTGGCGAGCTGCCGACCTCACGCTCGATGATCTTTGTCTCGCCCGATGGCGAACGGTCAATGAACACCTATCTGGGCATTTCCTCGGAACTGTCATCTCGGGACGTATCCGAGGACGTGTCAGGCAACAGCCAGATCATGTTCCTTGAGGGGTATCTGTTCGACAAGGAAAAGGGCAAAGCCGCGTTTCTTGAGGCTGCGCGCACCTGTCACAAGGGTGGCGGCAAGGCGGGGATCGCGATTTCCGATCCGTTCTGCGTGGAACGTCACCGGGTCGATTTCCTGCTGCTGATCGAGAACGAGCTGGATTTCGTGATCGGCAACGAGGCCGAGATCAAGTCGCTGTTCGAAACCGATGATCTTGAGGACGCTCTGGCCAAAACTGCCGCGATTTGCCCTCTGGTCGTATGTACCCGGTCGGGTGATGGCGTGACGGTTTTGTTCGGCGGTCAGCGCGTGGATGTACCGGTGGAAAAGGTTGTGCCCGTGGACGCCACCGGTGCGGGCGATCAGTTCGCGGCAGGGTTCCTGTTTGGCATGGCCACAGGGCGCGATTACGAGACCTGCGCCAAGATCGGCAATGTCTGCGCCCGCGAAGTGATCAGCCATATCGGCCCCCGCCCCGAGGCAAACATGCAGGAGCTGCTGCGGGCAGAAGGCTTGCTGTAAGCGCCTAAGACCCCGCTGCCGCGTCGTTCAGGGCCCAATCATATTGATAGGCCCGGACACGCGGCGCGTCCTGCAATCGGGCTTTCAGATCCGGATCTGCGACCGTCTGGATATACGCTAGAACCGCCTGCTCGTTCGGTCCGAAATCCTCGCGGAACCAGATGAAGATCTTGGACAGGATCAGCCCGCCATTGTCATTGAACAGCACCCCGCGCGGGTCGTTGATATAGGCGCGCTCGGCAGCGGCAAAGTCACGCTCCAACGTCTCGGCCTGCCAGGCACGGTTCATCAGGTTGGGGCAGCCCACAGCGGCGCAGTTCAACGCATAGTGGATGCGCGGTTCGTTGAATTCAGGGCGGATGATGCGGTGCTCGATCTCGTTCAGAGTCAAGCTCTGCCCCGCGACTGTGACCAGAGGCCGGTTCCACGGCCCGATCGACAGCGGCCCGTCCTTGATGTCGCGGATCGAGGCGACGGGGTAGTTTTCAAGGATCACATCCACCGTCACCGCGTTGTACATGTTGATCCAATAGGCCAACTGTTGATCACGGGTCAGCGCCGCAGGGTCCACCGCTTGCAAATCTTCGATATACCCGTCCAAACGCACCCTGTCGTCGGCCGAGACCTGCCCGTAAGCCAGGCGATTCACCCCCTGCGCATCGGGTGCGACATAGCGGTTCAAAAAGGCGGTCCAGTCGCGGTGATCCACACGCTCTCCGGGTGGTTGGGCAGCGCGGGTCAGGGCACTGTTCGTCAAAGGTTCGGGCGCAGGGAGGGCCAGACGTTCGACACTGGCACAGGCGGTCAGCAAGGGCAGCAACAGAAGGATCAGCAAACGTCTCATGAGGCATCCTTTCGGATTTGGCGCAGGGCGCGCATCTGCCCTTTCAACCGTTTCATCGGGGCGAGGGCCGGGTCGCTAAGCTCGGGCAGGTCCGGCCCATTCGACAGGCGCGGAACAGCGGCGTTCCACCAGCTTGGGCCTGTGGGCCCGTCAATCCGGTCAGGGCTAGCCAGATGCATGTCGCGCTGCGCGTTGTGGACGCACATCGACAGCGGCCCATTCGCCGTGGCCACCATAAACACACACGAGGCGCAGCGATCCTCGTCCAACTGATCTGCCGCCATGAAATTGTGAATGAACACCGCCTGCCTCCTCACCGGGCCACGCAGCAGACCAGTGCCCAGACGAGTGATGCTCAGCCCAAGTTGACCCAATGCGCGCAAGGCCAGCAAAGGATGCCGCCGGATCATTCGCATGACCTTGGGACGAATGCGGATATGGGCATCCTGATTGTCGTCCACCCCTTCCAGCGCTGTCATCACCCGATGCACCAGCGGTTGGTTTGACAACAACGAAACAGCCCGCCCGCCTGCTGTTACAACACTGGCATAACTGTTGCACTTGGAATGCCCTACAGCTGCCGTGCCGAAATGCAGCGGGGCCTCGTATCCCGCTTCAATCGAACGCGCGACGCTGTCCTGCGTGATCATCTCGGGCCGTTCGCGCAACACGCCGCGCCCGGT
The DNA here is from genome assembly GCF_057221005.1 of Ruegeria sp. HKCCD7628. Classification (NCBI taxonomy): domain Bacteria; kingdom Pseudomonadati; phylum Pseudomonadota; class Alphaproteobacteria; order Rhodobacterales; family Roseobacteraceae; genus Ruegeria; species Ruegeria sp. HKCCD7628. The sequence goes on along the minus strand of NZ_JBWVBA010000009.1, from coordinate 127,577 downwards.
ATCGGCCTGCATCTGGAACGAGACAAAGGCGACCTCGGGTCGGTCACGCAGAAACCGCGCCAATGCGGGAAGGTCATCAAAATTCCCCTCGAACACGGTGGTGTTGAACAGGATGCGCAGGCCCAACCCGCGCGCGCGTCGGATATAAGCACGGCGGACGGTGTTCAACTCGACCTCGGAGGTGAACCCCTTGCGCTCTTGCGTCATATCCACGTGAAAAGCCACATCATCCAGCCCCGCCGCCGCCAACCGCGTCAGGAAAGCGCGACTGGCGCGGATGCCATTGGTCATCAGGCAGGACCGCATCCCCAAACGCTTGATTTCGCGGCATAGCGCCTCAAGGTCTTCGACCTTGCGCAGGGTCGGGTCGCCCCCGGTCAACTGAACCGACACTCCGGTACCATAGTGGCTGTGGATCGTCTTCAACCGCGCGAACAGAACCGAAAGAGGCGGATCATAGGTCATCTCGGCCCGGTCCGAGAGATAACACAGCGTGCAATCCAGATTACATCGCTGCGTGACCTCAAGCGCGACGCAGGCGATAGGATAGAACCGCCCCGCCGTCTGCCCGGCGTGATACTCCCCACAGCTTTGCAATCCCTCGCGCAGAGGCGCGCGGCGGTCGGAACCGGTGAATTTGCGCCCGGCGGGGACGATGGCGGGGGGGCTGTGAACGGTGTCTCTCATGCGCACCAAGCTAGAGACGGGCCGACGTGCGAACTACGCCCCCTCACGGCAAGTTGTCGCAGGGTGAGTGAAGGGGGGGGCCCAAGTTTCGCCTTAAACCGAGACTATCAAACCGAGAATTGAACAAAGGATATTTAATACGCATGACACAGCGCGTTGCCGTATTGGTCAATGGCGACAATTTGAGTGCCCATCACAGCGATATGATCCTACAGGCCGGTCATCAGGCGGGTCGGGTGGACGTCGCGCGGGTATACATGAATGCAAGGCGCAATTCCTCCTGGCATGAGGTCGGCGCTTTTCACCTGATCCACAGCGGAAGCGGAAAGAACGCGACCGATCTTTTGCTTGCCATCGACGCGATGGACGTGGCTCGGCAACAAGGTATCGACGTTGTCGTGATCGCAAGCTCGGACGGGAACTTCGTTCACCTGCACCGGAGATTGCGCGAGCGTGGCGTGACCACAATCGGTGCAGGTGAGGGCAAAACCCCTGAAAGCATACGCGCGTCCTGTGTTCGGTTCGTCGAGTTAAAACTTTCGGAACCTAAGGCGCTGCGACCCAAATCGGTCTCGGATTTGGATTGCCAAATCCGCAATATCATTGCGAGCAACAGCAAAACCGGAACAGGGATGCAACTGACCATCCTTGGGGCCAAAATGCACCGGCAGCACGGCATCAGGATTAGCGACCGCCCCGAGAAAACCTGGCGGCAATACCTGAAATCCAAGCCTGAATTATATGAGTTGGACCCGGCTGGTCAGAATGCACATGTGCGGCTCAAACCGGACGGGTTTGAACAAATCGCTCAGTCCAGGTGATCCGCAAAAGCGGCGACCACTTGTTCGTAAACGCCCCGCTTGAAAGGCACGATCTCGTCCACCAGATGGGCGGGCTCCTGCCATTTCCATTGGGTGAATTCCGGGTGTTCAGTTTCGATATTGATCTGATCGTCGCGCCCCGTGAAACGCAGCAGGAACCATTTCTGTTCCTGCCCGCGATAGCGCCCCTTCCAGATTTTCGGCACGATGTCATGAGGCAGATCATATGGCAGCCAGCCGGGGGTTTCGGCCACCACCTCGACCAGATCTGCGGTCACGCCGGTTTCTTCCCACAACTCGCGCAGGGCGGCATCGCGCGGGTCTTCACCTTTGTCCACACCACCCTGCGGCATCTGCCAGGCGTCCTTGTGGCGGTCATTACGTTGCCCGACGAAAATCTTGCCCTCTGCATTCATGAGCATCAACCCGACACAGGGACGATAGGGCAGTTTAGCGATCTGGTCGGGGGTCATGCTGGGCCTCGTAATTTTCCTATGCAGGTTCTGTATCAACTGCCAGACTAACAGCAAAGACTTTGACGTTAGGTTTCACGTGACAACGTTGACGTGAACGTCAATCTAACGCTCACACAACCGAGAGGGAGAGTTCGCCGTGACTGCGTACCCAAACATGCTGGCCCCGCTGGATCTGGGCTTTACCACTCTGAAAAACCGGGTCCTGATGGGCTCGATGCATACGGGGCTCGAGGAAACGGGCGATTGGAATCGCGTGGCCGAATTCTATGCCGACCGTGCCCGCGGCGAAGTTGGGCTGATGGTGACGGGCGGGATTGGCCCGAACCTCGAAGGCTCGGTTCTGCCGGGTGCGTCGATGATGACCAATGACGATGAGGTCGCCAAACATGCGATCGTGACGCAGCGCGTGCATGAGGCGGGCGGCAAGATTGCCATGCAGATCCTGCATGCGGGCCGCTATGCGTATGGTCCTAAATGCGTGGCCCCCAGCCCGGTGAAATCGCCCATCTCACCCTTCCCCCCCAATGAGCTGGATGAAGACGGGATCGAAAAGCAGATCAGCGATATCGTCAACGCCGCCAAGCTGGCCCAAAAGGCAGGCTATGACGGCGTCGAGATCATGGGGTCCGAGGGGTATTTCATTAACCAGTTCCTTGTGACCCACACCAACAAGCGGACTGACCGTTGGGGCGGATCATATGAGAACCGGATGCGCCTGCCGATTGAGATTGTGCGCCGTACGCGTGAGGCCGTGGGCACCGATTTCATCATCATCTACCGTCTGTCGATGATCGACCTTGTGCCCAATGGCTCCACCCATGATGAGGTTGTGCAACTGGCGCAAGAGGTCGAGAAGGCCGGTGCCACCATCCTGAACACCGGCATCGGCTGGCATGAAGCGCGGATTCCGACCATTGCCACATCCGTTCCCCGCGCGGCCTTTGCCTGGGTGACGAAAAAGCTGATGGGCAAGGTGAGCATTCCGGTCATCACCTCGAACCGGATCAACACGCCCGAAGTCGCAGAAGAAGTTCTGTCGACCGGATGTGCTGACATGGTTTCCTTGGCCCGCCCGATGTTGGCCGATGCGGATTTCGTCGCCAAAGCGATGAACGGCAACGCGGCCAAGATCGCGCCCTGTATTGCCTGTAACCAAGCCTGTCTGGACCATACGTTCAGCGGCAGGCTGACATCCTGTCTGGTCAACCCGCGCGCTTGTCACGAGACCGAGCTGGTGATCGAACCCGCCGAGACCCGCAAAACCGTGGCCATCGTCGGTGCAGGCCCCGCGGGTCTGTCCACCGCAATGACCGCCGCCCAGCGCGGCCATGACGTTACCCTGTTCGACCGCGCAAGCGAAATTGGCGGCCAGCTGAACATGGCCAAACAGGTGCCCGGCAAGGAAGAGTTCTGGGGTTTGGTCGATTGGTTCCGCACCATGATCGCTGATCTTGGGGTAAAGGTCGAACTGAACCGCGAAGTCACGGCTGACGACCTGACCGGCTTTGACGAGGTGGTCATTGCCACCGGCGTCACCCCGCGCGACCCGCAGATTCCGGGACAGGATCGGGACAACGTGATCGACTATATTGACGTGCTGCGCCACAAGGCCGAGGTCGGCAAATCCGTCGCCGTGATTGGCGCGGGTGGTATCGGGTTCGATGTGTCCGAATTCCTGCTGGAGGACGGCCACAGCATTACTACTGACCTGCCTGCCTGGATGAAGGAATGGGGCGTCACCGACCCCGCCGAGCATCGCGCCGGTCTGGCCCCAGAAGGCCCGCAACCCGCCGCGCCTGCGCGCCAGGTGACTCTGCTGCAGCGCAAGAAGCAAGCGCATGGCAAGGGCCTGGGTAAAACAACCGGGTGGATCCACCGCGCCACGCTGAAGATGAAGGACGTCAATTTCGTCGGCGGCGTGAATTATGAACGCATCGACGATGACGGCCTGCATGTCAGCTTTGGCGAAGAGCGTGCCGACCCGACCGTGATCGCGGCGGATACGATTGTTTTGTGTTCCGGTCAGGTTTCGGACCGCAGCCTCGCGGATGCGCTGATCGAACGCGGCATCACCCCGCATGTGATCGGCGGCGCGGATGTTGCGGCAGAGCTGGACGCCAAACGCGCAATCAATCAGGGTACACGACTAGCGGCTGGTTTCTAAAGCGGCAAGCCGGGCCTCGTTGCGGGGCCCGACTTGCTTTTATTCGACGGTGATTGTGATCACCTCGGAGACGATGGGCGGATTATGGGGCACATGCCCCGCATCGCCCAGCACCAGCTGCAGCGTGTGTTCACCAGGGGCCATCTCAAGCGTCACCTCGGTTTGGCCGCCGCCAAAATGGATGTGGTTGTCATCTGCGGGCAGACCATAGGCCAGCTCATCCGCGCCATCCTCGCCCTGCCCCAGAGGCGGACGGTCAATCAGAAGGTGATGATGGCCGGTACTTTCGACCTCTGTCCCGGCAGGCGCCACACCCATGCCGTTCAGGCCAAAGACGATTGTTACTGGGGACTGCACGGAATCACCGTCGGACAGATTAACGAAATAAACCTCGGCATCTGGGTTCGATGGGGTCTCTCCTGCGGCCAGAACGATGCTGGCAGAAAACATCAGAGCAGCGATGGAAAAAAAGGCTTTCATAATCTCCTCCTTGGTCACAAATTTGCCATTCTCATCTTAGCATATTTGCCTTGATCCCCATAAAACCCAGCGTTTATTGGGTTTGTGGCGAATTAAGAAACCACCGTTTCCACGTTTCCTATATTCGAACGATCCGTTTTAAATCCCTTTTATTATCCCGAATATGCCCTGTTTCCGCCCAGATTGCTGGCCAAACTGGTTGAAACGAAAAGACCTGGGGAACGAGAATGGACAGACTGACCGAAATGGAAGCCTTTGCCAACGTGGTGGACCAGGGTGGCTTCACTGATGCGGCGAAAAAAATGGGCATCTCCAAATCGGCCGTGTCAAAGCACGTCTCGAGCTTGGAGGCGCGCTTGGGCGCACGCCTTTTAAACCGCACAACGCGCCGTGTTTCACCGACCGAGATTGGCCTTGCGTATTACGACCGTGCCCGTCGGGTGCTCAATGACGCAGGCGAAGCCGATGCGTTGGTTACGTCAATGCAGTCCGCTCCGTCCGGCCTGCTCAGGATCAGTGTGGCGACCGATTTCGGCGTCAATCACCTGTCACCGGTTCTGTCCGAGTTTTTGTCAGCTTATCCCGATATCACCGTCAACATGGTCCTCAACAACCGCTACGTTGAACTGATCTCGGAGGGTTTCGACGTCGCGGTGCGTATCGGAGAGCTGGAAGACAGCACCTTGCGCGCACGCAAACTAACAGAAACCGTGAAACGAATGGTTGCTGCGCCAAGCTATATGGAAAAATACGGCTTGCCGCAGAAGATTGATGACCTGAACGAACATAAGCTGCTGCACTATTCCAGCCAGTCTTCGGGCAATGTCTGGAAGCTGACCGCCCCGTCGGGCGAAAAGCGTCAGGTTCGGACCGCCGGCTGGTTGAGCGTGAATGATGGGCAGTCTCTGCTGAACGCGGCGATCTCGGGCCTTGGGATCGCGCATTTGCCCAGCTACCTTTATGCCAGTGCGTTGAAATCCGGCAAAGTTCTGGACGCGATGCCATCTTTGCCAGACGAGGTTCAGGGTGTCTTTGCGGTCTATCCGCCTGGTCGCTTTACGCAACCCAAAGTACGTGCATTCATTGATTTCCTGGTCGAGTCCTTCAAGGACAGAGGACCAATGGATTGGTAATTTCTCCCCGGTGAAGACTGAACGGCCCGTACGAAAGTGCGGGCCTTTTTTTCAATTCACCAGCAGGACTGCCTCAACTCTTCGATTCTGATCACGGCCTTCTGGCGTCGCGTTCGTTGTCATCGGTGCCAGATACCCAATCCCGCGGGCTTCAAGACGACTTCCCGCAACGCCATGACCCTCGATCAATCGGACCCGGACAGCCTGCGCCCGCCCCGTGCTGACCGAGATATTCGCCTCGAGCGTGCCTGTATCGTCGGTGTTCCCGACAAGCGCCAGCCGAACATCAGGATTTTCGGACATATAGGCCGCAATCAACCCCAGCGACGGAAACGGACCTTCGCCCAGCGTAATCTCTCCGGTTCTGAAATGCAGGTCGTCCAAAATGACATGACCGTTCTGCTCCAGCTCAGACAGCAGACCACCGGCCTGATTTACCGTTTCTTCGACAACCAGCGCAGGCGGTTCGGGTGCATCCACAGGCGTCACGCGGATCATCTGCACATAGCCATCGGGGGGGGTACGGCTGACCAGCAGACTCAGGGCCTCTTCGCCGCGTGTGGCGGACAGAAAGCGATAGTCCTGAATGGCCACATACATGTCGGGCGTGGGTACGACCTCGGTGCCAAAACGGAAATCGAAGCCACCGCAGGTAATCGCCTCGCATTCGAATGCTATGTCAAAACCCTGATCCACGACTTGCTGACGCAGGGGCGCCAGTATCTGCAGCGTCGTACTGGACCCGGATTGCAATCGCCAAGTCAACCGCTCAACCCGGCCTTCAATCACGCGATCTGGGACTTTGCCCGATTCAAAGCGACCGATGGGCATGTTATAACTGTCCAGTGCACTGGTGCGATCGCTCACCAGACGCGACCCCGACGGCAAAGCAACTTCCTGCGCCACCGCCGACCCCGCCAGCAACATGGATATCAGGACCGCGCGGCGGATCATCGGGCCTGCGCGTGATACGCGTCATTCGGAGCCATCGCTGTTGCGCTGGCGACCCGGTTTGACATGTTGAAAAAGCCTGTGACGTTGGCGATATCCCAGATATCGCGATCGCTGAATCCCACGTCGCGCAAAAGCTGGCGGTCGGGCTCCTCGATCTCGGCGCTGGCGGTTGTCATTTTGACCGCAAAGTCCAGCATCGCCCGTTGCCGCGCGTCCAGAGGCGCGACCCGGTAGTTCATCACCAGCATCTCACCCAGTTGGGGGTTGCCCGACATCTGCCGCACCGCAGCCCCATGCGCCACAAGGCAGTAAAAGCACTTGTTGATTGCCGAAACGACCACTGCAATCATCTCACGTTCAAGCTTGGACAACCCGCTATCGGCCAACATCAGATCGTTATACATGGCGGTAAAGGTGTTCAGCTTGTCGACATCAAAGGCATAGGCCCGCAACACGTTAGGCACAAATCCCAGCTTTTCGACGCAGATATCGAAATACCTCTGCGTTTCGGGTGGCAGAGGATCAGCCATCGGTAAATTCAGCGCAGTCGGCAGAGGATGGTCGGTCACGTCAGGCTGTTCTCCTTAGATACACTGACGGTAATGGTATTCTCCGACGATCTCCATTCCAAGTGCCTGATAGAGACCATTGGCCCCAGCATTTGCCTTGGTGCAGATTACGCTTAGGGTTTGCGCGCCTTGTTCCTGCGCCCAGAACGCAGCTGCACGCATCGCCCATTTTCCCAGCCCGTGGCGACGATGATCGGGCAGGATCTCCAACGCATGGGCCATGGCAATAGCGTCATGCATGGCGACAAAACCCGTACCTGCGGGTTGATCCGAACGCCGCATTAGCAGACCCGTTTTCGGCCCCGTAGCACGAGCCATCACGGCCAATCGCGCAGGTCCGATCCCGCCTTTGGCCCAGATCTCATTCATGATGGCCAGCGGATCCCAGATGGCAAAGGCTGTCACACGTGGAATCGGGATATCCGTCAAATGACCAACCGGGCAGGAATAGATATTAACGGGGTCCAGAACCTCATAGCCTCGGTTCTCGAGTTGCCGATCAAGCACCTCATCGCCGGGCCACAAACAAAAGATGCGCTTCTGACCCATCGCCAGCATCGCCGTCTCGGCCGAGTCGATCTGTGCCTCGGTCGCCGGTCCAAGAGCACTGGCTGCCGACACACGAGAACCGCCGCCCTGCCCTTCGCGCAGTTGAAACGGCCCAAGCCGTTCGTACCGTGCGGCAGGCCATGTGCCGTCAACGATACTGGCCCAGCGCGTCAAAGCTGAAGCTCTTTCGCAAGCCGGGTGATTGCGGCATCGACTTGCGGCCCATCGGTGCCTCGGACGACAATATTGGCACCGAAGACACCGTTGACCTGAAATGGATAGCTGCCAATCGCCAAATCTGGAAAATCAGCAGCCAAGACGGCCAGAGGCCCCGCGATGTCGCCTTCGCCGCGATTGACGCGCAGCGTCTGAGACAGTAGCGGGCTTCCACCGGTCAGGCCCGGCAAAACGCTGGCCACCATGGCCTGAAACACCGAAGGCACCCCGGCCATGACATGCACGTTCTCGATCGTGAAACCGGGTGCTGTCGATACCGGGTTGTCGATCAGGGTCGCGCCATCCGGGATGCGTGCCATGCGCAAGCGAGCCGCGTTCAGCTCTAACCCGGAATTTTTATAATGTGCTTCAAGCAGAGCCCGGGCGTCAGCGCGCACATCAATGGCCACACCAAAGGCCCGTGCGATGCAATCGGCAGTGATATCGTCATGTGTCGGGCCGATTCCACCGCTGGTAAAAACATGGTCATGTGCGTCCGCCAACGCTTTGATGGCCGCCTCGATCGCCGGAGCGTCGTCGCTGACAATGCGCACCTCTTTCAGGTCGATGCCTTGTTTGGTTAGCTCACCGGCTAGATAGTGCATATTGGCATCGCGTGTGCGGCCCGACAGGATTTCATCCCCGATCACCAGCATTGCAGCGGTTGGATTGGCCATGGCGCATACCCTCTCTTGATCGACCCTACGGGCAGGTATAGGCCGTGGGACATGCGATTTGAAACCCCTCTTGTCCCCGCCCACCTGATCCGCCGTTACAAACGCTTTCTCGCCGATTGCCAGCTGGAAGACGGGCGCGAGGTGACTGCCCATTGTGCCAATCCGGGCTCGATGATGGGGCTAGCGGAGCCTGGCCAGAAAATCTGGCTGGAACCCAATGACGACCCGAAGAAAAAGCTGAAATACGGCTGGCGGCTGGTCGACCATGAAAACGGGCATTTCACCGGGGTGGATACATCCGTTCCCAACAAAGCCTTGCGCGCCGCACTGCAGGCTCGTGACATCCCGGCTTTGGCTGCCTATGAAACCGTACGGCCCGAGGTCAAATACGGACAAAACAGCCGCGTTGATTTTCTACTGACCCAACCCGGCCTGCCCGACGCCTATGTCGAGGTCAAAAGCGTTACCTTGTCGCGCCAACCCGGTCTGGCCGAGTTTCCCGATAGCGTCACGGCGCGTGGCACCAAACATTTGGGCGAGTTGGCTGAGATGGCAACACAAGGACATCGGGCAATCATGCTGTATCTGGTGCAGCGCACCGATTGCGGCAGGTTTGCTCTGGCTGCAGACATCGATCCCGCCTATGTGGCAGCTTTTGAAGCCGCTAGAGGAGTGGAGCGGCTGATCTGCGGCACGACGATTTCGCCCCAAGGTGTTTGGGTCGACGCAGGCAAAGACTGGCAAATCACATAACTAAACCAGAGAACCGGAATTCGCCCAGATATGCACCGGTTTGCGGATTGAACCCGCGATAAGTGCCATCTTCTGCCAGTCCCACGACCGCGCACAGCTTGCGGCCCTGTCGGAAAGTGGCCCAACGGCTGCAAATTTCAATCCCTTCCAACCACCAATCACCAGTGTCCTGCCCCAGCTGCGGCACACGGATTTGAAATCCGCCGTCGCTATGTATCCGGGCGGATCCGGTGATATGAAACCGCTGAAACGCGATTTTGCGGTCCGTTGTCAACAAAGCGGACAGGTCATCCGCGGACAGCATCTGCACCTCCTCTCGGCACCCGGCAAGGACGCAAAGGGCAAGGATCAGGTTTCTTTTCAAACGTCGTGTCCTTTGTTGCGCGGCATGACTCTATCGTCATTCTGCGGGTGCGCAGATCACAAGATCGCGCGAAATTACCCGCCGACTGCCAATCCAATTGCATCTAAACTGCAGGCATGCTTGAATTTCTGCAGTATCAAACCATTTCTATTGATCTGCAAACCCGCGACCCATCGCCCTCTGGAACTTTCTGCACAAGCAGCGTAAACAAAGTGCTGCGCGAAACATTTGGAGCCTAGCGTCGATGAAAGAGCATCGTGGCCGCCTGACCAAGGACGGTATCCGCATCTATGAACAGGGTGACTTTGCCGGCATGCATGCGGCAGGAGCCTTGGCTGCACGGATTCTGGATGATATCGCCCCGCATGTGTTCCCGGGCCAGACCACCGGCGCGATTGACGGGTTGATCACCCAGATGGTCGAGGACGCGGGCGCGACCTCGGCAACCATTGGGTACAAGGGCTATCAGCACGCCAGCTGCATCAGCGTAAACCATGTTGTCTGCCACGGCATTCCCGGCGACAAGCGGCTGAAAGACGGCGATATCCTGAATATCGACGTCACGGTTATTGTGGATGGCTGGTTTGGCGACACCTCACGCATGTATGTGGCCGGTAAGCTGCCCCGCAAAGCCGAGCGTTTGATTCAAGTGACCCATGACGCCCTGTTCAAGGGCATCGAGATGGTCAAGCCCGGCAATACCTTCGGTGATATCGGCCACGCGATTCAGGCCTATGTCGAGGCGCACCGGATGAGCGTCGTGCGCGATTTCTGCGGTCACGGTCTGGGGCGTGTATTCCACGCACCGCCCAACGTGTTGCATTACGGCCGTCCCGGCACCGGTGCCGTTCTGGAAGAGGGCATGTTCTTCACCATAGAACCGATGGTCAATCTGGGCCGACCCGAGACCAAGACGCTGGCCGATGACTGGACCGCCGTGACTCGCGACAAGTCGTTGTCAGCGCAGTTTGAACACTCGGTGGGTGTAACGGCCAATGGGGTCGAGATTTTCACCCTGTCACCGGGCGATATGTTCCACCCAACCTATTCGTCCTGATCAAGCGCCTGATCGCGGAGCAGTTTCAGCAACAAAGTTTCATCCCGCCACGGGATGACGGCGTCATGGATGAACACAGGGGCACGCAAGGGCTTGCGCTCGGGGCTGGTTGAGGTGTCGGCATCCTGCGAAGGTGCCCAGAACGGAGGGGTGAGTGCGCGATCCATACCGCAGCTTACCACATCCCGGTCAGAGTCCCAAAATCACCGGAACTTGAGCCATATCCGTAAACAGCTCGGCCCCCAGATCGACCAGTTTTTGCCCTCCGCCCTGTGGCGCATAAGCCAGACAGCGCATATCGGCGCGCATTGCGGCGGTGACGCCGCTAGGGCTGTCCTCGATCACGACGGGAGCTTTCGCCCCAAACTGTTCAGCCGCCGTCAGAAACAGGGTTGGATCGGGTTTCGCCACCTTTAGAACATGGGCCGAGAAGGCCACATCCCGAAACCTGTCCCACAGTCCGTTTTGGCCCAGTGTGATCTGCATCTTGTCCGGACTGCCATTTGAGGCAACACAAAAGGGAACACCGCGCGCGTCCAGCGTGGCCAGCAGATCGGCAACACCCGGCATCAGGTCCACTCCGCCGCGCAGACGCGCGTAAGTCTCTGCATAGACTTCATCGACCCAATCCTGTGGCAGATCCGCGCCCAGCGCACGAGCTTTGTCGCGCACCCCGGTCATGGTGCCGCCAAGAAAGAACCCCACACTGTCTTCAAGAGTCAGGTCCAGCCCATAACGTGAAATGTTTTCGACCAGCACCTGATTGGACAGCGGCTCACTGTCCACCAGCACGCCATCGCAGTCAAAGATCACCAGATCATGCATCCGTATCGCCCTTCCACATCAGCGTGATATGCGTATCGCCGTATTTGCGGCTATCTTGCAGGGTGAACCCTTCGGGCGGCTGCATGGGGGCGTTTTCCTCCCACACGATGAGGGCGTCATCGTCGATCCAGCCGGACAACGCGGCAATAGCCTTTTGGCCCATCGACTTGCCGTAAGGCGGATCGAGAAAGATCAGATCATAAGGCGCGCTGGTGTTTTCAACCAGCCGGGTTGCATCGCGGCGGATCAACTGGGTTCGGTCAGTACAGCGGGTCAGGTCGATATTCTTGCGGATTAGCCCCTGTGCCACGCGCCCGTCATCCACGAAGGTCACATGAGCCGCACCGCGCGACAGTGCCTCAAGCCCCAATGCGCCGGTGCCTGCAAACAGGTCCAGCACGCGCAGCCCGTCAAAATCAATCTGGTGACTTAGGACGTTGAACAAACTTTCGCGCACCCGGTCCGTCGTAGGCCGCAAATGCGCCCCCGCATCCCCCTTACCGACCGAGGCCAAAGCCCGGCCCCGGAATTCTCCGGCGATAATCCTCACGCTTTGAGCAGCGGTTTCAGGTCCGCATTCGGGTCGGCCACCACGGCGGGATCGGCGGTTTTACCTGCGTCGATCAGGCGTTTGCCAACCATATAAGCGCGCGGATCGTTCATCGCGTCCACCGCAATCAGTTGATCGCCTTTGTAATACCAGAAGGACACGGTTGCGCCCTCTCCCTGCCGGGTCACGACGCGATCATAGCCGGTGTTCAAACCGGCGATTTGGAGTTTGACGTCATACTGATCCGACCAGAACCACGGCGTCGCGGTGTAATCCTTGGCCGCGCCCAGCATGTTCTGGGCCACGATCTCGGCCTGATCAATGGCGTTGGGTACGCTCTCCAGACGGATACGCCCTTCGCCATGCGGGAAAGACGCGCAATCGCCCGCCGCCCAGATCGACGGATCCGAGGTGCGGCCATGGGCGTCGGTTTTGATGCCGTTGTCCAGCTCCAGCCCTGCCATTTCAGCCAGCTGAGTCGCGGGCGCTATGCCCACGCCGACCACGACGAAATCAACGGCAATCTCGGTGCCATCGGTCAAAATTGCGCCTGTCACCTTACCATCTTCGCCCAGCAGACGGTCCAGCCCGACGCCTTCACGGATATCGGCCCCGTATCCGGAATGCAGCGCGCGGAAATAATCGCTGGTCTCAGGCGCTGCGACCCGTTGCAGGATGCGGTCGGCCATCTCGACCAGGGTCACCTTGACCCCGCGCTTGGCGCAGACCGCAGCCGCCTCGAGCCCGATATAACCACCGCCCACGATCAGCGCGCGGGCGCCGTCGGTCACGCGCGGCTCCATCTCGTCGATATGGGCAAGATCGCGCACCACATGTACGCCCGCCAGATCACCACCAATCGCAGCAGGCAGGCGGCGCGGATCGGATCCGGTGGTCAGGGCCAGTTCGTCATAGGAAATGACCTCATCACCCAGCGACACGGTCTTGGCTTGCGGATCAATCGCAGTCACGCGCTGGCCCAGACGCAGAGTAATGTTGTTCTCGGCATAAAAGCTCTCGGGGCGCAGGAACAGGCGCTCCAGCTCCATCTCGCCCAGCAGATAAGCCTTGGACAAGGGCGGGCGCTGATAAGGCAGATGCGGCTCGGCCCCGATCAGGGTGATGTCGCCCTCAAACCCGTCTTTGCGCAGCCGCGCCACCAGCGATGCACCCGCCTGCCCGGCACCGATCACGACAATATGGCTCATCTTCCCCTCACCCTGTCGAATTCCCGTGGTCTCCTCCACGCGACCACCTATATTGCGGCTGAGCCCGACTCTGCAAATCCAAACGACAGGAGCACAAAAATGATTTCAACAGGTGATACGCTGCCCGACGCCACACTGACCCAGATGGGCGCTGAAGGCCCTGAAGAGGTTCGGATTTCCGACAAGACAAACGGGCGCAAAGTGGTGATCTTTGCCGTCCCCGGTGCATTCACGCCCACCTGCCATTCGGCTCATGTGCCCAGCTTCATGCGCACCAAGGATCAGTTCGATGCCAAAGGCGTGGACGAAATCATCTGCCTGTCGGTCAACGACCCCTTCGTGATGAAAGCCTGGGGCGAGGCCACAGGCGCGTCCGATGCGGGCCTGACCATGCTGGCGGATGCCGCGTCCGAGTTCACCAAGGCCATCGGTATGGATTTCGACGCTCCGCCGGCCGGGCTGATCGCGCGCTCGAAACGCTATGCGATGCTGGTCGAGGATGGCAAAGTCACCGCGCTGAACCTGGAAGAAAGCCCCGGCGCATGCGAAATCTCTGCTGGTGAGGGCCTTTTGGACGTCATCTGATCCGGTTTGGCCCCGGTTCTGTCGGGGCCTTTGCCCTATTTAACTTGATAGATAACTCTGAACGGCAAATACTCGGCCTAGTTGTTCAGGGAGTTCTTTTATGAAGGTCAAGTCCATTACCCTATGTCTGGGCACGGCAGGCGCACTGGCCGCGTGCGGTCCGGCCCCCACACCCCAACAACAAGCCGCCCGCCAGCATGAGATCGCCTGCCTCAGCGGCACGGTCGGCGGCGCGCTATTGGGTGGCGTCATCGGCAATCAGTTTGGCGGCGGGTCCGGCAAAACGATCCTGACAGCAGCAGGGGCTGCCGTCGGCGGGATCGAAGGTCAGAAATTCGCGTGCTGAGGAGGACATCATGAGACTTGGGATTTTGACACTTGGCCTGACACTGTTGGCCGACACCAGTGTGGCCGAAACCGTGGCAGAGCTGCATGAGAACGAACTGAAAGCCATCGACGCCAACAATGACGGTTTTCTGTCCAAAGACGAGTTCAACGCCTTTTCAGACTATGCATTTCAGGCGATGGATGAGGACAAGAGTGGCACGCTGGGTCTGGAGGAAGCCAAACCCTTTCTGGACATAAAGCAATTTCAAAGCGTTGACCGCAATCGGGATAACGTTATCTCTCGACCAGAATATGATGCGCAGATGACTGAGGATTTCTCATCTGCCGACAAAAACAGGAATGGTCAGTTGGACTAGGACCGCCCCAACCCGACAGGAGCGCGCTATGAAAAAATGGATTTCTCTGGGTGTTCTGGCTTTGCTTGCAGCGTGTGACGTGCCGCAAGCGCCGATTGTAACCGGACCGGATGGTCAGCAGCGGATACAAATAAACACCAGCGGGCTGACCTGTTATGACACGCGGTGTCTAGACATTAACCCGGCGGCGCGGTCGGTGCGATCGAATGGCCTTCGAGAAACTCGCATCCCGAAAAATATCGACGTGAGCAGTGGCACTGTAACGCCTGATGAATTCCGGCAAATGGGTGTGGCTGCCTCGCTAGCGGGTGGCGTCGGCTCGGCAAGCGACCGGGGTTAAACCAGACTGTCCATCTTTCGGGCCAGCTTTGCGTCCAGCGCCGACAATCCACCCACATCATGGGTAGACAAGGTCACCTCGACCGTACGGTAGACATTGAACCATTCGGGGTGATGGTTCCATTTCTCGGCAAAGATGGCCACTTGGGTCATCCAGCCAAAGGCGTGGACAAAATCCTGGAAGATGAAAGTCTTGGTGATTGCGTCCCGGCCTTCCACCATTGTCCAGCCATTTTGAAACAGAGGGTCCAGAAGGGGGCCGCGCGTTTCCGTTGACAAAAGTTCGGTCATTGCTGTTCCTCCGGGTTCGCTTTTCTGAACGGGCCGTAATCCGTCAGAATCTCGATCTCTTCTCCCACTGCGCGGGCCTCGGCGTCCAGATATTTTCGGATCGCGTCGGAAAAACCAGGGTCGTTGACCCAGTGAAGACTGTGCGTGCGCGTTGGCAGATAACCGCGGGCCAGCTTGTGTTCCCCCTGCGCGCCCGCCTCGACCCGTGACAAGCCTTGCGCAATGGCGATATCGATTGCCCGATAGTAACACAGTTCGAAATGCAGGCAGGCGTGATGTTCGATGCAGCCCCAATAGCGGCCATAAAGCGTCTCGCGCCCGATGAAATTCAACGCACCTGCAATTGGATATCCATCCCGTTCAGCTAGCACCAACGCCATGTCGTCGGCCATGGTTTCATGAGCGATGTCAAAGAACTGACGGGTCAGATAGGGGACCCCCCACTTACGTGACCCAGTGTCCTGATAAAACCGCCAGAACGCATCCCAGTGCTCTGGCCGTAGGTCATCGCCCGTGTAGGTGCGAATCTGGCCGCCAAATCTACAGGCCTGCGCACGTTCCTTACGGATATTCTTACGTTTGCGCGACGAGAGCGCCGCCAGAAACCCGTCGAAATCCGCATAGTCATGATTGAGCCAGTGAAACTGTTGCGAATGACGCACCATCAGGCCCATTTCTTCACCCGCTTCGGCCTCGGCCTCGGTGCAAAAGGTCGCGTGGATGGATGAGACCTGATTATCCGCCGCCAGTTGCACCGCACCTTGTACGAGGGCCGACAGGCCAACGCCCTCATACCCCGGCCGCACCAGAAACCGTCGCCCCGTGGCGGGTGTGAAGGGCACCGCAATTTGAAGCTTGGGGTAATAGCGCCCGCCCGCATTCTCATAAGCGTGCGCCCAGTTGTGGTCAAAGATGTACTCACCCTGCGAATGCGACTTGGCATACAACGGGGCCGCGCCGATCAGCATTCCATCCAGATACGCGGTCAGATATTGCGGTTGCCAGCCTGACCCGCGCCCGACCGAGCCGCTGTTCTCCAGCGACAACAAAAACCGATGCGTGGTAAACGGATCAAGTGGGCGACCGCCATCCGCAGCCTCGGGACAGGCACAACCGTCCCACTCTGCAGCAGGGATTTGCGAAAGCGACCCCAGTACCCGAACCTCGATTTGCGCCTGATCCATGTGCCCTCCGCGTCTTGTCTTTATCTGTGACGGATGGGGTGGGGTTCAACCCGGGTGGGCGGCCAAATACCCCTCGAAGGTCACATTATCGGCAACCTTGCGGGCCTCTGCCTCTTGTTCGGGCGAGCGGATGGTCCAACACAGGATCGGCACACCCTGCGCCTTCAACTCGGCCACACGGGGACGCGCCAGGTCTGCAGCCTCATGACTTATGAAACTGGCGCTGACCCGTTCGAAATCGGGAATGCTACGCAAATGGTCGCAGACTGCTTGCGGCAGATGTTCGACCTTGGGCTGATACGAACAGGTTGTGATGCCGCGCGGCAGATGGGGGGCAATTCGTGCCAGTTCGGCGACGGAATTAGGGTTGAATGACATCAGCGCCACGGCCCCGTCATAGCCCTGCAAAGCACGCACGGTGTCTTGCTCCAGAGGGCCAACATCAGTGCCCATCGCGCCATCCTGATCTTTCAATTCGATCAGCAGAGGCACTTGCCCGGCCACGATCTCAAGCACCTCGTCCAGCGTCGGGATACCGTCTGCGGCATGCAAAAGCTGCGTCGTCTGCGCCTCGGCCGCCGAGATTTGCTGAATCGGGCCAGAACGGCCCGTCAGACGGGTCATGTCATAGTCGTGAAACACCATCGCCCGGTTGTCGCTGGTGCGTTGCAGGTCAATCTCGATACCATATCCGGCCTCGACAGCCGCGCGAATGGCCGCCCGGCTGTTTTCCGGGCGGTTGTCCGAGAGGTCGTGCAATGCCCGATGCGCGATCGGAGCCTGCAGGAACACGTCAGGCAAGGCGGGTGTCATGCGACCTCGAAAATACCTTCGATCTCAACAGCCACGCCCAAAGGCAGCGCCGCAGCACTGACAGCCGAGCGCGAATGGCGACCAGCCTCACCCAGCGCTTCGACCAGAAAGTCCGACGCGCCGTTGATGACCTGTGGCTGTGCTGTGAAATCAGGGGTCGAGTTCACGAACCCTGTCAGTTTGATCACCCGCACCAGCTTGTCGATATCACCGCCACATGCCGCTTTGACTTGCGCCAGCAGGTTGATCGCACACACTTTGGCGGCTGCTGCACCAGCCTCGACCTCCATGTCATCGCCCAGCTTGCCGATGATCATCGAACCATCGTTCGAAATCTGCCCCGAAACATAGACGATGTTACCAACGCGCACGAAAGGCACATAGTTGGCCGCCGGTGCCGGCGCGTCGGGCAGTGTAACGCCCATGCTGTCCAGTTTTGCTGCAATGCTCATGTGATGGTCCTCACCTTAATTCGAGTCGGTCGGACGCTAACCGGGAAAGACCGGTTCGAAAAGCACCAAACCGCCGAATTAAGCGTCAATGGTGCTGTAAGCATGACTTCTCTTATTCTTTAGTGTTGAACTCGTGTCACTTTACCTTGACCTCTTAACCGGGTTACACGCTGGCTGTTTCAATAGATTTGTGAAACACCTATGTGACATTGAATTGCGCCGTTAGAAACGGCCAAAGGCAGTATTGATTGAACGTTCAGGCGCATTCGTTCCTGACGTGTTGGAGTGGCAAAGACCGTGCTAAGCAAAATCCGCTTGAGGCCCCTTATCCTCCTGTCCCTAGTGGCTACTCTCGGCGCCTGCGCTACACGCCCGCCGGAAGGCACCCCTCCGGGTGAGGTGTTTGACCCTTACGAAAGAAACAATCGGGGTATCCACAAGTTCAATCTGGGCGTTGACCGGTTTCTGTTCCGTCCCGCCTCGAAAGGCTATGTGAAGATCTTCCCCGATCCGGTTGTGACCAGTTTCAGCAATTTCGCGGAAAACCTGACCATGCCGGGGCAGGCGCTGGACTATCTGTTGCAGGGAAATCTGAAACAGTCAGGCAATGCCCTGCTACGCTTTGCAATCAATACTACCGTTGGCGGGGCAGGCTTATCCAAACCTGCGGACGAGTTGAACCTGCCGCCGGTTGACACCGACTTTGGCGAGACACTGCATGTCTGGGGTGTCGGAGAAGGCGCTTATGTGGAACTGCCACTATACGGCCCATCGACCCAGCGCGACGCAATTGGTGTTGTGGTCAATCTTTTCTCGAACCCGATCAACTTTTCGCCTGTGCGCCCGATCGACAATATCGGCGTCTATGCCGAGGTTGTGCGGCGCGCCGGGGATCGGGGTCGGTTCTCGGATACGGTCGACTCGATCCTGTATGAAAGCGCCGACAGTTATGCGCAGTCACAGACCATCTACCTGCAAAACCGCCGGTTTGAACTGGCGCGAGACGATGAAGACGCCTATCTGGGCCTATATGACGACCCCTACGCAGACATCGGAACCGACCCTGTCAGGGACCCCTACCTAGACCCCTACGAGGACCCCTATGCTGAATAACCATCTAAATCGACGCGGATTTGTCGCCACTGGCCTGGCCGGTGTTTTGATGGCCGCCCTGCCCGCCTACGCCCAGACCGAAGCCAGCGCCAAGGCGCTGGTGGTCAGTGTGGTGGACGATATCAACCGCGTGATCGCCTCGGGCAAGTCCGAAAAGTCGATGATCCGCGATTTCGAGAAGATTTTTGCGCAATATGCCGACGTACCAATTATGGCACGTTACGTGTTGGGGGCCGATGGCAGATCTGCCAGCCCGGCGCAGCTGCGACAATTCACCGACGCCTTTCAGGGCTATATCTCGAACAAATATGGCCGCCGATTCCGTGAATTCATCGGCGGTCAGGTCACCGTGCGCAACGCCCGCAAGATCAAAGCAGGGTATGAGGTGCGCACCTCGGTTAAACTTCAGGGCTCGTCCCCGTTCGAGGTGACGTTCCTGGTGTCGGACAAATCGGGCCGTGACCGGTTTTTCAACATGTTCATCGAAGGGGTGAACATGCTGCTGACCGAGCGCACCGAAGTTGGCGCGCTGCTGGACGCGCGCGGAGGCGATCTGAACCGTCTGATCAAGGACATGAAGCAGAACAAGCTGAGCTGATCGGGTTCACATGACAAAAGCGCCGCGCGACCCCCATCGCGCGGCGCTTTTTTTGTTGGCGCTTGAACACCCTTAGTTCAAGCGCTCGCCGGTTTCTTTGGCGAAATACGACACTTTGCTCATGTCGAAGGCGAGGTTCAGAGGTTTCCCCGCCTGCGCGCTGGTTTCCGCGTGCAGACGCGCCGTGACCTGCTTGCCGCCCAGCTCCGAGACCACATAGGTGTCGGCCCCTGCAGGTTCGACCATATCGACAAGACATTCAGCCTCTTGCACCCCGTCGCCTGCGCGGAACCCGGCCTCAGCTATGTCCTCGGGACGCAGACCCAGGATCACATCCTGCGGAAGGGCCAGATCACGCGAATCCGTCAACAGCAGGTCGCCACCCTCACGCGCGATGGCGATCTGGGTGCCCGAACCATTCTTGCGCGCCTGTGCCGGGATCAGGTTCATCGCGGGTGAGCCCATGAAATCCGCCACAAACAGATTGGCCGGGTTGTTGTAGATCTCGGCCGGGGTGCCGATCTGCTGCACCACCCCACCTTTCAACACAACGATCTTGGTCGCCAGCGTCATCGCCTCAATCTGGTCGTGGGTGACATAAACGATCGACGCATCCAGCGTCTGGTGCAGTTTCTTGATCTCGGTGCGCATCTCGACCCGCAGCTTGGCGTCGAGGTTGGATAGCGGTTCGTCGAACAAGAACAGCTTGGGATCGCGCACCAGCGCCCGACCCATGGCCACACGCTGACGCTGTCCACCTGACAACTGGCTTGGGCGGCGGTTCAGCAGTGGTTCGATCTGCAACAGCTGTGCGACCTCTTTCAGCTTGGCATCCTGCGTTGCCTGATCGACCCCGCGCACTTTCATGCCAAAGGTGATGTTCTTGGCCACGGTCATGGTCGGATACAAAGCGTAGGACTGGAACACCATCGCGATGTCGCGGTCCTTGGGGCTGACATGGGTCATGTCATTGCCACCAATGGACAGGGTGCCGCCAGTGATCTCCTCCAACCCCGCAATGCAGTTCAGCAGGGTGGACTTGCCGCAGCCCGAGGGGCCAACCAGCACCAGGAAATCGCCCGGCTCGATCGAGATGTTGATGTCCTTCAGAATCTCGGTCGCACCGTAATTCTTATAGAGTTTGTTGATATCAAGGATGGGTGCCATGGGTCTTATCCCTTCACAGAACCGGCGGTCAGGCCGCGGATGAAATACTTACCGGCAACGACATAGACGAGCAGCGTCGGTAGGCCCGCGATGATCGCGGCGGCCATGTCGACGTTGTATTCTTTGACGCCGGTGGTGGAGTTTACGATGTTATTCAGTGCCACGGTCACGGGTTGCGTGCCCGCCTGGCTGAAGGACACGCCGAACAGGAAGTCGTTCCAGATCTGCGTGAACTGCCAAATCACGGTCACAACGATGATCGGCAGCGACAGCGGAAGGAAGATCGACCAGAAAATCCGCAGGAACCCGGCCCCATCGACGCGTGCGGCCTTGGTCAGCTCGGACGGGATGGTGACATAGTAGTTGCGGAAAAACAGCGTGGTGAAACCCAGCCCGTAGATCACATGGACAAAGATCAGGCCCGGGATGGTGCCGGCGATCCCCATCATACCCAACAGGCGCGCCATCGGCAGCAAAACCACCTGAAACGGAATAAAGCAGCCAAACAGCATCAGCGAAAAGATGATGTTCGCGCCTTTGAACCGCCATTGCGCCACGACATAGCCGTTCAACGCGCCGAGCAGGGTCGAGATCGCCACCGCAGGCACCGCGATGAGGACCGAGTTCCAGAAATAGGGGCGCAGGCCTTCGCACTGAATGCCGGTACAGGCACCGGACCAAGCTGTCTTCCAGGCGTCGAAGCTGACCTCACGCGGCAGCGATATCAGAGACCCGGTGCGGATTTCCTCAAGGCTTTTCAGCGATGTGGTCAACATCACGAACAGCGGCATCAGGTAATACAGCGCAAAGAGGCCCAGCAGGACGTAGAGCAACCAACGCAGGGCAATCTTGCCAGCGGCACTTTGGCTACGAGGTTCGGTTTGGGATTGGGGCATCGACAGATCAGTCATTTTTCGCCCTCAGCTCTGAGTAAAGATAGGGAACGACGATGGCAAAGACGACCAGCATCATGATCATCGCGGATGATGCCGCCTGACCAATATCGCCGCGCGAGAACGCCATGGCGTACATGTAGGTGGCTGGCAGATCGGTTGCGTAACCGGGGCCACCACCCGTGAGGGCGATGACAAGGTCAAAGCTCTTGATCGCGAGGTGGGCCAGCACGATGAAGGCCGACAGGAAGATCGGAGCCATCGACGGGATGATAATCGCCGTATAGATGCGCCATGTTGGGATACCATCGACTTGGGCTGCCTTGATAATCTCACCATCGACCGAACGCAGGCCAGCGAGAAACAGCGCCATGACGAAGCCCGAGCTTTGCCAGATCGCGGCCATCACGATGGTGTAGATGGCGTAGTCCGGGTTCACCAGCCAGTCGAACTCGAAATTCGTGAAACCCCAACCCTGCACCATGGATTCGATCCCCAGACCGGGGTTCAAGATCCACTTCCACGCGGTGCCGGTCACGATCATCGACAGCGCCATCGGGTACAGATAGATCGTTCGGATGGCCCCTTCGACCCGGATCTTCTGATCCAGCAGAATAGCCAGAAGCAGGCCAAGCACCATCGCAATGATGATGAAAAGCGCGCCAAAGATATACAAGTTGTTGATCGCCGTATCCCAGCGGGGCGAGTCAAACAGGCGTTCATACTGGATGAATCCCTTGATCTCGTATTTCGGCAACAGTTTCGATCGGGTCAGTGACACCCAGGCCGTCCATCCGATAAAGCCGTAGACAAAGATCAATACGGCAATGAACGACGGTGCCAGCACCACCTTGGGCAGGTGGTTTTCCAGCCATTCGGACATGATTTCCTCCGGGGAAAGATGCTCTGCCCCGTCAGTATAGGGGGCAGAGCGATTTGGATCAGTAGCTGTTAGCCACTGCTGCCGCCAATTGCTGAACCGCGTCAGCCGACGACATATCCGAGTTGAAATGCGCGGTCACAACATCCGTGATCGCACCAGACTGCGACCCGCGCAGCGCCATGCCGTGGGCATAAGACGGCAGCAGCGAGCCTGCGTCCGAGGTCGAACCCATATCTTCGGCCGACAAGTTGGCGCAGATGTCAAAGTCATCCAGTGCCACGTCGGTCCGTGCCGGGATCGAGCCTTTGTTCAGGTTGAATACTTTCTGGAAGTTCGGTGCGACGATCAGCTTGGCCAACAGGTCCTGACCGGCTTTCTTGTCATCTCCGTCCACATCGAACATTGCAAAGCTGTCGACATTGTACAGATAGCCGTCACCGGGGGTCGAGGCGCACAGGAAGTCCTCACCCGGTTTTTTGCCCGCTGCCAGGAACTCGCCCTTGGCCCAATCACCCATGATCTGGAACGCCGCCTCACCGTTCATGACCATCGCGGTGGCCAGGTTCCAGTCGCGGCCCGAGAAGTTCTCGTCCACGTAGCCGCGCATTGTGCGCATCTGGTCGAACACCTGCACCATCGTGTCCGAGGTCAGCGCCTGAGGGTCCAGATCAACCAGCGCTTTCTGGAAGAACTCGGGACCGCCAATGCCCAGTACCACGGTTTCAAAAACGGTCGCGTCCTGCCATGCCTGACCACCATGGGCCAGCGGGATCACACCTGCGGCTTGCAGCTTATCCGCGGCAGCGTTGAATTCGTCCCACGTGGTCGGCATCTCGATGCCATTTGCGGCCAGAACGTCGGCGTTGGCCCAGATCCAGTCAACGCGGTGTACGTTCACAGGCGCGGCGCACCACGTGCCCTCGCATTTCATATGGCCCGCAATTGAGGCGGGCAGAACGTCTGCCCAACCTTCGGCCTCTGCCACGGATGAGATGTCGGCCAGCACGCCTTCCTCATACCATTCCTGAATGGCCGGGCCTTTCAACTGAACGGCCGTTGGCGCGTTGCCCGACAGAACGCGAGCGCGCAACGCGGTCATCGCGGCATCACCGCCACCACCGGCCACGGGCATATCGGTCCAGCTGCCACCATTGGCCGCGAATTCCTCTTGCAGGACGGCAACCGACTTGGCCTCGCCCCCCGATGTCCACCAATGCAGAACTTCTGCCTGGGGGCCCGCCAACACCGACGATCCGGCCACAACAGCCAGCGTCGATACGGTGGCAAATGCAAAACGTTTCATTTCTTGTCTCCTCCCTAGAGAACGAAGTGACTGCCGCAGCAGCGATGTCGGCCATACTGGGGCGCACAGGCCGTCTGGCAACTTGGAATCCGCGCCAAACCCGTGCATCAGCCCAATTTTTCACCGCTTCTGTTACCGCGTGTTACGTTGACATTGAATCTGTTTCCGTTCGTTACAATTGACGATATCGGAGGAACAGTGACTGGGAGGACAAACCGCGTGAGTATCCCGCGACTTTTGGTGGTGGATGACGACCCCGAGATGCGGGCGATGATGACCCAGTTCCTGCAACAGAACGGGTTCATCGCCCTGCCCGCCAGTTCTGAAAATGAAATCCGCAGCCACCTGAACACCGGCCGCATCGACCTGATCCTGCTGGACGTGATGCTGGGCGATGAAAACGGCGTCGAGATCTGCGCCCGCCTGCGCGCCGAACAGGATGTGCCGATCATTCTGGTCTCGGCCCTCTCAGCCGACCATCAGCGCATGGCGGGGTATGAAGTCGGGGCCGATGACTATATCGCCAAACCCTTCAACCCTCAGCTTCTGCTGGCCCGCGTGCGGGCGGTGATGCAACGGGCGCGGCGGTCATCGTCACTGGCCTACCGCCGCCGCATCCACAGCTTCCGCTTTGACGGCTGGCTCTATGATGGCAAACGCGATGAGGTGCATTCGCCCGAGGGCTATTTGGTGGCGCTGTCACAACGTGAGACGGCGTTGCTCAAGGTTTTGCTGGCCAATCCGCATATCCCCCTGACAAGGGATGAGATCGTCGCCGCGCTGGATGTCACCGGCGGCACCGACAAACCCGAGGCGCAGGGCCGCGCCATCGACATGCTGGTCGGGCGGTTGCGGTCAAAGATCGAAGTCAACCCGAAGGACCCGCAGATGCTGCGCACCGAACGCGGCGTCGGCTATGTTTTTGCCGCCGACGTGTCGGTGCAAGAGGAATGACGCTGCGCCTACGCAATTTAGGCTGGTTTTGGGTGATCTCAGCCTTCGCAACAGGGCTGGTATCGGCCAGCCTGTGGTTTGCTTCGGCCCGCGCCTGGAATCAGTTCCTGACGCAATCCTTCGTCGCGGGGTTTACGGTTTACGAAGACCTGCGCACCGGAATGGCCCCAGCAGCCCCGCTGTCCATTACGCCCTTGTCACCGGCGGATGCCGTCCTGGCCGATAAGGGAGAGTTCCAGCAATTGCCTGGGTCTTCGGGCCGTCGGTTCCTGACCAACCTTTCGATCCTGACCGACAGTTCAGCGCCGCTCAACGGGCGTGAATTGACGCTGGCGATCCTGTCCGATCGTCTAGTCTATCCGGTGTCAGATATCGTCTCGCGTAGCGATCAGACAGGGCCCGAGAAGATGGGTAACCTGACACGATTGCTGGCCACCTATTGCAGCGAGCCGATCCTGATCGCGCAGTTTGGACGTGGGCCATGGTACCGCGTGGACGGAACCGGTATCTGGGGGTGCGGCGCGGCCCCGACCGATCTACGCCTGCCTGCGATATTGCTGGGAATCGTAGCGCTGGCGGTGATCCTGACCTCGGTTGGTAATGTGTCTGACACGTTCACCCGGTTTGCCCATGCCCTGCGCGACCGTCGGAGGCGCGGAGGACCCGATAGTTACGACGCAGATGGCCCGACCGAGCTGCGGGACATCGTGTCTGCCGTAAACGCCCATCTCGATGCCGAGCGCGCTCAGTTGGAACAACGTGCCACTGTCCTTTCGGGCGTCAGCCATGATCTGGGAACCCCTGCAACCCGAGTCCGATTGCGCGCTGCGCTCATCGCGGATGACGAACTGCGTGAAAAGCTCGAAGCGGATGTGGATCAGATGACAGGCATGATCGAAAGTGTCCTGACATACACGCGCTCCGAACTGAGTGTCGAAGAGCCTCGTCAGATTTCACTGACATCCCTGGTCGAGTCGGTTGTCGACGACTATCAGGATATGGATCGCCCCGTGACCTTGCAGAACATTGATCCTGTTGCGGTTGAAGGTGCGCCATCCGTTTTCATGTCCCGGCGCGGGCACGGCACCTTGCAGGAAGCGCGGCGCATGCTGGTCACCGCCAGACCGATTTCGCTGAAACGCGCCTTGACCAACCTAATCGACAACGCGCTGAAATACGGCCGCCATGCCGAGGTCCAGCTTGAAACCGACGCGCATTCTGCCACGATCACGGTCGAGGACAAGGGTACCGATCTGTCGGTTCAGGATATCGAAGCTCTGATGGCCCCTTTCCAGCGCGGAACCAATACAGGGTCGTCAGACGGGTTCGGCCTGGGTCTGACCATTGCCGCGACGGTCGCGGAACAGCATGGCGGCGCGCTGCGGTTTGAGGCCGGAGATCAGGGGTTGCGCGCCCGATTGACGATTACACGGCACTGATCTGTCAGGCCATATAACTTCGGACCAAGGCGCTTGCGATCAACGACCATCCGTCCGCAATTACAAAAAACGCCAGCTTGAACGGAAGTGATACCGTGGCCGGCGGTACCATCATCATACCCATCGACATCAGCACCGCCACAACGACAAGGTCGATGATCAGGAACGGCAGAAAGATGAGAAAGCCGATCTGAAAAGCGCGCGCGATCTCGGACAGCATGAAAGATGGCATCAGGATCGACAGCGGAGCATCCAGTGACACATCGACTGTATTGCCTTCTGGTCGAAGCGCAGCCATTGCGTGAAATGTATCGGGGTCCAGCCTTGCGGCCATGAAGGCGCGAAATGGCTGCAACGCCCGTTCCAAAGCAGGCTCAACCTCCATCGTTTCATTGACCATGGGACGGATGCCAGTGGTCCAGGCTTCGGTAAAGACGGGCTCCATTATGAAATAGGTCAGAAACAAAGCCAAGCTGACGATCAGCATGTTGGGGGGCGATTGTTGCAACCCGATCCCTTGCCGCAGAATTGCCAGTACCGTGATCAGAAACGGGAAGCAGGTGATCATGATCGCCAATCCGGGTGCCAGGCTGAGAACGGTGATCAACAGGATCAACTGGACCGTCCGAGCCGAGATCGAGCCCCCATCCTCCAGCGACAAAGATAGCTCCTGCGCCATGGCAAAGGACGGAGTCATCCCTATCAGCGCAACGATAAGCCACGGCAATACGCGCATCAGCCGATCCCGTTCTGCAGGTCAGCAATCTCGGTCAGGCGTACAGCCAGTTGGCCCGACTGATCCCCTTCCAACTCTTCCAGAAGACCCCGTGCAACAAGCTGGTCGCCGACATAGAGGTCGACCGGGTCCTCGATACGTTTATCCAACGTGAGCACCGCATTCTCACCCATGTTCAACAGGTCGCGGATCAAAGGTCGGGCGCGCCCCACGGATACGGTGACTTCGATCGGAACAGACTCGAACGGATTGGCTTTCTCTGGTTTTGGGGTTTGGGGATCACTCATTGCTCATTGCCTCTTTTGCCTCAAATACATACGCGTCGAACGCCCCGGCGACCGATGCCAGCAGCCCATCAGTATCAACTTCGCGCTGGGCCACGCCAACCTGCAGCCTTGCCTGTCCGGCTTCGAGCGAGGGATCTTCGATCACATTCGCCGCCGTTGACAGGCTGGGTGGGATCAAATTCTGAACCTCAACCGCGCGCCCCTTGGGAACAAACACTTGCATCGGTTGTCCGATCTGTTCCTGTGCCATCTCGCTGAGCTGTTCAACCAACCGCGCGGCGAACCCGCGATCTAGCGTGTCGGGCAGAACCGCGTTCACAAGGCTGTTGAACATGGACTCCAGCGACAAAGTCATACGCGTCACGGCTTCATGGTAGGTGAAGGACATGTCCTCCAACGACTTGGCCAGCTCGGCTGAGGCTTGCTTACGGCTTTGCTCTTGCGCTTGCAGAGCGTCTTCCCAACCTGCGCTGTAGCCTTGTTCGAATGAGGCCAACCGCTGTTCTTCAAGCGCGTCTTCATCCAACAGGTGGAGCTTTCCTCCACCGGTTTGCAGAGTGAAATCTTCAAGAAGATGGGCTATCGACATCAAGCACGCTCCTCACCTTCTTCAAGCCAGCTGCGCAGGATTTCCACGGTCTCTTCCTGCTTGTCGCCGATCATCGTTCGCAACCGGTCCACAGGATCGGCGCCGGGCGCGTTGGTGAGGGTCGGAACATCACCTGCCGGAGCTTGTCGAGGCACCGGCTGGTATTGGCCAACTTCATCGGTCGCGATCTCTCCGGTCAGGTACGCTTCGGGTTCTGTCGCGGAACCTGCCGGCAACAAGGCAGGCACGGTAGCCGGTTTCATCAGAATGGGTCGAATGACAAACAGGGCAAGGATCAGCGAAACCGCTGCCAGAATGGTCATCTGGATCAACGACATCGCATCAAGATGGATACTCCCCCAAATCGAGGAAGAAGCCACGGTTCCCTGCGGTTCAACCACGGGCAAATTCATGGACTTCAGTGTAATAACATCACCACGCTCGGCATCGAAGCCAACAGCCGAAGCGACAAGCTCTTTCAGTGCTTCCATCTCGACTTCCGGCATCGGCACAAAGCTCTCGACGCCACTTGCGTCTGACGATGTCGTACCGTTTACCAGAACGGCAACCGTCAAACGTTTGATGGCTCCTGGCGCGTTGTGGACCTCCAGCTCGGTTTCCGAAACCTCATAATTCACCCGCTCGCGCGTTTGGGTTGCATTCGAATTCGATTCATCGCCACCGGCCCCGTCCCCATCAGGCAAGTTCGATGCAACGGTCACATCTGCAGATTGGTTCCGGGCACTATCCGATCGTTCTTCGACATCGGTACTGATTGCGACACGGCCACTAGGGTCAAATCGACGCTCACGGATCGACTCGGTTTTGGTAACGGTGTCAACGCTGACTTCGACCACGGCGTTGCCGGTCCCCACGCGGGCTTCAACCAGGCGCAGAACACGCTCGCGCAGCTGTTGGGCTTTGTCGTCGGCCGTATCGCCCGCCACAGGATTGTCTTGCGCACCAATGACCGCACCATTCGAGTCGATCACAGCGACGTTTTCCGGCGCCAAGCCACTGACAGCGGACGACACAAGAAAGCGGATTGCCTTGGCCTGATCCGAAGTAATGTCGGCCCCTGAGGATACCAGATAGGCCGATGCCGTCGGAGCAACGCTGCGTTAGAACGGATTCGAGGATCCGTTCGCGATATGAACCCGTGCCTGACTGATGTGCGGACCACCGACAATGGTACGTGCCAGTTCCCCCTCTTTCGCGCGCCAGTACGCAGCGTCGAACATCTGGGACGTCGTGCCAAAGCCGCTCAGCGAATCCAGCAGCTCATATCCCCTATTTCCGTTCGCAGGCAGTCCATCACTGGCCAGGGTCATGCGCAGTTCATCACGCTGCGAACCCGGTACATAGATCGAGCCGCCGCGAATCTCATACGGCACACCACGCTGGTCCAGCGACCGCACGATATCGCCAGCTGCGCCACTTTCCAGCCCCGCATAAAGCAAGGTCATCGACGGCGCGCTTACCAGTCGCGACATCGTTAGAACCCCAAGAAACACCAGCACGACTGCACCGGCAACGATGATTTGTTTACGCCTGTCCAAACTTGCCCAGACAGTCCCGATCTGCTGCACGCTCACCTCCGACTCGCCGGCATTCTGCCCGGCACATCCCTTGTTTGAACGATTACCCTTAACAATCGGTTAGTCCCTGCCGGGTTATGACAGTTGCGGAACGGATGAATGAGGGCGTCATGACCGACGCGACTGCAGAACAGGCAGAAGAGGCTGAAAAATAAGGGAAAAGTGGGTTGATTATCGGTGCGATTCTAGCCGTGGCCGGGGCAGCTGGCGGATACTACCTGACCACGTTGGGAATGTTGCCCTTTGGCCCGAAACCAACCGCTGACGCACCTATGAAAGAAGGTACGGAAAAACCTCTCAAGGCCCTGCCCGACGTGGTTTTTGTCGAACTGCCGCCGGTCATCGTTTCGATCAAGTCGGGCGATTCGCGGCACCTGAAGTTTCATGCGCAGCTTGAGGTGAATCCAGAACACCTGAGCGACGTTGAAAAAATGAAGCCGCGAATCATGGACGTCCTGAATGGATATTTGCGTGCCGTTCAAGTTGGGGATCTGGAAGATTCCCTGGCGCTGATGCGCATACGCGGCCATCTGCTACGTCGAATCGGGATCGTCGTCGGAGAAGACCGCGTGCGCGATGTTCTCGTGATGGAATTCGTACTGAACTAGGAGGCGAAATTGGAATTGATCGCAGATATTTTTCTGGTTGCCGGCGCTCTTGGTGCAGGCCTGTATTGTTTTGTTCTATCGCGCCGCCTCAGGCGTTTCACGGATCTTGAAAAAGGCGTTGGCGGAACGGTGGCCGTTTTGTCTTCGCAGGCGGACGAACTTAAGAAATCACTGGATTCGGCTCGTGTGACGTCAGATCAGGCCAGTGATGAACTCAAGTCGCTAACTCTCAGGGCGGAATCTGTGGCCCAGCAGCTAGAGTTGATGATGGCGTCGATGCACGACGTCATTCCAGAAAAAGACGAGGTAGAAGAAACAGTTTCAGCAGGGGCGACCGAAACCGCTTTTTTACCGAAGGACGAGGTTTCAACAGAACCCGAATCCACGACCGAGCTGACAGAAAAGCCCGAGCCCAAACGCGCGATGGGTCTCATGTTTATGCGACATACGCGCAAAATCGGTGAGGGAACGGCATGACTCGCAAGGCCTCCAACCGGCCCAAAGGCGGCGTTCTTACAGTGATCTCGTTGTTGATGGTCGGGTCTGCAGCAATCCGCGTTGGGCTTGAAGCCGGACCTGCTTTGGCTAAGGCCGCTGAGCCGTCGGTCACTGCCGCGAAGCCGATAATGGACGACCATCCCAAAACCCGAGAATTGCTAACTGCTTTGTTGCGCCGCGAACAAGCATTGAAAGAGCGTGAGGCGGCGATTTTGGAAAAGGAAAGAGCCCTCGATATCGCTGATCAGGCGATCGAGACACGCCTTGTTGCATTACAGGACGCCGAAACGAGCCTTCGGGAAACGTTGTCCTATGCCCAAAAAGCAGCAGAGACCGATTTGACGCGGCTGACCGATGTGTACCAAAGCATGAAACCGAAAGACGCCGCAGCCTTGTTTGAGACAATGGATCCGGGTTTCGCAGCAGGTTTTTTGTCGCGCATGCCGCCGGACGCAGCTGCCGGCGTCCTTGCCGGGCTCAGCCCCGAGGCGGCCTATACGATCAGCGTCATCATGGCGGGGCGAAATGCTGCCGCCCCTCAGGAATAAACTCTATGTCCTTTAATCCCGCATTTGACTTCGTCGGAGAGCCCACATGATCGGAATAATCGGAATCGTCGTCATTTTCGCCATGGTGTTCGGCGGCTATTTGGCTGCGGGCGGCAAAATGACGATCATCCTTAAGTCATTGCCATTCGAGATGATGATGATCGGAGGCGCGGCCGTGGGCGCCTTTTTGATCAGCAACGACATGAGCGCCGTGAAACACACCATCAAGGATATGGGCAAGGTTTTCAAAGGTCCCAAGTGGAAACCCGAAGACTATCGCGATCTGCTTTGTCTTCTGTTTTCGATGATCCGTATTGCCAAGGCGAACCCGGTCGAGGTCGAACAGCACATTGAAGACCCTCAAAACTCGTCTCTTTTTTCCGCCTATCCCAAGATCCAATCGGATAAGGAAGCCGTTGACCTGATTTGTGACACAATGCGATCCGCGTCGATGAATTACGACGATCCGCATCAGGTCGAGGAAGTTCTGGAAAAGCGGATGGAGGCGAATTTCCATCACGCCATGCATTCCAGCCATGCTTTGCAAACGGTGGCCGATGGCCTGCCCGCGTTGGGTATCGTTGCTGCCGTTCTGGGGGTTATCAAGACAATGGGCTCGATTGACCAACCACCCGAGGTATTGGGTAAGTTGATCGGTGGTGCTCTAGTCGGTACGTTTCTAGGGGTTTTTCTGGCTTATGGTCTGGTCGGACCCTTCGCTGGCAAGCTGAAGGCCGTGGTTGAAGAGGACAACCATTTCTACCAGTTGATCAAGGAAGTACTGGTCGCCAATTTACACAACCATAATGCCGCGATGTGTATCGAGGTTGGCCGACAGAATACACCGACGCATAACCGCCCCGGCTTCTCGGAACTTGAAGAGGCGCTGAAAGAGCTTAAGCAGGCAGCCGCATGAAAAAGTCCTGGGGCATAGCGGCCATTTTGCTTGGGGCGGCTCAAGCCGTTTTCGCCGAGGAATTGACCGTCCGGACGGGTGAACATGATGGTTATACCCGATTGGTTGTACAGATCCCGCCTGATACCGGCTGGATTCTGGCTCAAACGAAAAATGGTGCCCGCCTCGACGTGGCACTCGATGACGTGACTTTCGAAACTGGATCTGTGTTCCGCCGTTTAACGCAAAACCGCCTGTCGGCATTATCACAAAAGAAACCGGGGGATGCGCTAGAGTTGCAATTTGGTTGCGACTGTGTGGCGTCCTCATTTCTTTACAAAGACACGATGATCGTGGTGGATATTGCGCCCGCTGCCTCCCTTCCACCGCTCAGCGAAGATATCCCACCGCCTTTGCTCCCCAAAGCGGCTGTGCAGGAAAACCCGCTTGAGACAGTCCAGAAAACCGAGGTGGTGGCGCTTCCCTTGCTTAATTTGAACGCGCGGCAATTTGAAAATCAGCTATCCACAAAACTGCTGCAAGGTGCAGACCGTTCTATCGTCGATCTGAACCTTACTCCTGCTGGCCCAAGATCAACCGGATTCCAAAACGCGCCTCTTCTGCCTTCAGATCTGGAGGCGAATATCAACGTCACCTCAATTCTTGACGAATTGAATGATCTGCTTGGCCCAAATCTCATTGAACTTGAACGTCAGCCGTCCTGCATTACCAACGCCGAGATTGGGTTTGACACCTGGTCTGACCTGCGACCGTTCTCGAAACAAGTGGCAAGCGCCCGCGCCGCTCTGTTTCATGAATTTGACCGCGTCGATCGCGCACGCGCGTTAGGGCTTGCGAGGCTCTATGCCTATCACGGGTTTGGCGTTGAAGCGCTCGCCATGTTGGACCTTGCGAAGCCTGACGAAAGCGAGCGGCATATGATTGTAACAATCGCCCAGATTCTTGACGAACGCTCGGTGGATGAGCCGAACCCGTTTCAGAGGCAACAGCGATGCGACAGTGACGCAGCCTTTTGGTCTGTATTGTCGGAAGGCGTACTAGCAAAAGATGCGCAACTGACGTCAATCGAACATGCATTTGCTCGTCTACCTGATCATTTGCGCAAGCAAATTGGCCCCAGACTGTCGGAAATTATGGTGGAAGGCAGCCAATTGGAAGCCGCAAGACGGGTGCTTCGATCCGTTGATCGGGTTGAGAACACCAGCAGCGCCGATACGTCCAAAGCCAAAGCAGCGATAGCTAAGGCGGAAGGCGACGGCCAAGAAACAGAGCTCCGTCTGAAAGAAGCAATCGAAGCGGAAGATGCGGGTTCCGAAGCGCCCCTTTCTTTGGCGCGCCTTATTGAAAAACGTTGGTCTGAACGCGGTGCGGTTTCACCCAAGGAATTGGGTTTGGCTGCGGCCTTTGAGATAGAATATCGCGAGTCCGAGATGCATCCAATGTTACAGCGTGCGCATGCGGTTGCACTAAGCCTAAGCAATGATTTCGATCAGGCGATGAATACCGCACTGCAAATACCCGATGGGCAAGACCGCGAGGGAGCCGTTAACCGCGTTGTGCAAATTCTGGCTGAGCGGTCCGAGGACATAACATTTCTGCGCCATACAATCGGCTTATCCGGTAATGTCTCGAAGGTTTTGACCACTGAAACCGCTGTCTCTGTCGCAGAGCGTTTGGTAGAACTTGGGTTCGCCAGCCGGGCATTTGCGCTAGCGAACCGGCCTCAGGACACGTCTTTTAGGTCCAAAAGAGCAAGGCTTAGGGCGCATTCATCAATACTGCGGGGACGTCCACATCAAGCTTTGCTGGAGTTGGAGGGAGACATATCCCAAGACGCGATGGCTCTTAAGACGCGAGCCTTGCAGGACATCGGGGATTTTGTACAAGCGGGACAACTTTTGGGCGATGCTAACGACCATGATGAAGCCAACAGGTTATTCTGGCTCGCTGGTCAATCCGACGCAATCACCAAAGAGCTTGAAGCCAAATATGGAACGGTCAACGACTTGACGCAGACTCTCGCCAGTTCGCCTGAACGACACCCCGGAAAACCCTTGGCAGATGCAGAGGGCCTTTTGCAGGACAGTGCGGATACACGGGAAAATATCTCGACGCTTCTTGGAACGTTGAAAGACTAACTCTTTGAGTCTCTGAAATTTACTGTGCTTTTCTAAAAGCAGGTGCAAAAAGTTGTGGGCTTAGATCGGAAAATCGTGAAGACTCACCCGTCCAGCCCAAAATAGCCGCGGCGATGGCGTTTGTGCGCTCGACACCGATCGCAGGCATGGCAAAGTCTTTAAACTTTGCGATCACATCTGCGCGGCTGAACGGATCTTCGGGCCCGCCTCGCGCGTGAACGTCGCCAGACGCCAAGACACGGCCGTCAGTTGTAGTAATACGCACATCCGCCCAACGTCCTTCGGGAAACCGTAGGGAATGACGTTGATCCTCGGATACCTGAATACGGGTGATGAAGGCGGCAACTTTTGGATCGCACAGACCCGCGCCCGAAATATGTTCGACCCCGATCCGCCCGTAAATCGCCTGAACGGCAACCGCAAAAGGCAGCGAGTATTGTGCTTGAGACGTCGTATCGGGCATTCCTGCGAATAAACGGGCGGCTTCATGAAAGCTGTTGATTTGCACCGTTTTGATCTGATCCGCCGATAGTGCATTGTTCAGCATCAGCATTCGCACCCCGTCAATGGCAGCGTGGGCCCATCTGCAGATAGGGTAAGGCTTCACGTATTGATGCTCGACTTGCCAGAACTGGCCCAGGTCAGCCCAGTACTGCGCGGCCGACTCGGCCTCGACCGTGATCGCTGGAGCGCCCGTAAACCCGCGTTCGGCCAGAACGGTGGCAGAGAGCCCGACCAATGCCCCCCAGCCCGAGCCATCATGCAACATGGTAGGGTTCGCAATCTCGCGCATCATTTGACTGCGCGGGCCGTGATATTCGGCAATGCCCATGGCATGTCGCATCTGTTCGCTAGAATGGCGGCGCATCCGGGATGCCATGGCGACAACGCCCAACGCATTCCAGGCGCCCGATGTGTGATAATCACTGGCAGATGCGTGCAGTGACATACCGGCACGCCCGGCAACCTCGTACCCGGTGACGACGGCTGCCAGTGCTTCGGGGCCGGTCAGGTCCGGGCAATGTTCAGCCAGAGCGACCAGAGCCGGTAAAACCACCACGCCGATATGCCCTTTGGTAGGGTTGTAGCCGTCATGGCCGTCCAGATTGTCAATCTGCGTTGCCGCAGCATAGGCCGCGCCGGCCAGGCTTACGGTCCGCCCGTCAAACATCATGTGCGCGCTGAAACCAGGATCGGAACTGGCATAGAGCAGCGCTGCGGTATCCCGCGCGATCACACCAGCCTCCATCTGGGCGGACGCGATCAGGATACCCATCGTATCCAGCATCATCAGCGCAGCCGCTTCCTTGGCGGACTCTGGCATATCCGCCGCTGGCCGGTCCAAGGTAAACTCAGCAACACGGGTGAAAGCATTGGTCATTCGGCGGGCTCTGCTGCGGGTTGATGGAGGCCGCGCAAGCGAAGCCCGGACGGATCGAACGGAGGCTCTGCCAAGACAGTTGCGCTGTGTGGAGTGCCCAGAATGAATACCTCGACCTTGTCGCCGGGTTGCGCAGCGTCGGGGTTCACATATCCAATGGCGAGCGACTTGCCGACGGAATACCCATAAGCACCCGATGTGACGCGCCCGACCGGGCGTCCATCAGGCGTGAAAATGGGCTCTCCCCCCGACGCATCGGCTATCTTGGCATCAATCTCAAAGATCGACAGTACTTCTCGGGGCGGAGTGTCCTTGATTGCCAGATAGGCGTTTTTGTTCAGGAAGTCCTTATCCAGTTTGATCAATCCTGACAGGCCGACCTCGTGCGGCCAATATTCCTGTGAATATTCGCGACCCCACGACCCATACCCCTTTTCGATGCGCAAAGACCCCAGCGCGCGACCACCAACAGGGCCTCCGCCAAGATCGTTTGCAGCGCCTAAAAGGGCAGTATAGAGCCTAACTTGATCCTCTTCGGCACAGTGCAACTCCCACCCCAAATCCCCGGTAAAGCTGACACGGATGGCTAAACACTGAACGCCCGCCACCTCGATTTGACGAGACCGCATGAAACGGAACCCCTCGTTAGACAGGTCTGCATTCGTCAGCCGTTGCAACAGATCGCGCGATCTGGGGCCGGCAACGTTGAAGCCAGCGATGCGGTTTGTGGCAACCTCGAAACTGGTGCCTTCTGGCAGATCAACCATGTTGAAGAACCGCTGGTGGTACCGCTCAGCCATGCCTGAACCGATCATCATGTATTCGTCATCTGCGACTTTGGTGATGGTAAAGTCGCCCGCCACGCCACCACGTACCGAGATCAGAGGCGTCAGGCAGGAGCGTCCAACCTCGGTCGGTACCCGGTTGGCAACAAGACGATCCAACCAATCGTGCGCCCCCAACCCCTTGATCACGTAGTTGGCGAAGTTCGAGATGTCGATCACACCCACATTGTCCCTCAGCATCTGGACTTCACGGCCAACCGGTTCCCACCAATTCTGGCGGGTGAAGCCGGCAGTCTCGACCACACCAGGCTGATCGGCGAACCAGAGGGGGTGCTCCCACCCGCAGTTCAGGCCAAAGACACAGCCCATGTTCTTTTGTATCTGATAGGCAGGGCGCACACGGGCGGGGCGGCCCGCGCTGCGTTCTTCGTTCGGGAAGTGAATGGCGAAGCGGTGCGTGTAAACGTCCTGCACCCGCGCTTTTGTGAAGGCCTTGTCGGCCCAGTCGCCAAACCGCGCCAGATCCCAGGCAAACATGTCGTATTGCGGCTCGCCCTCGATCATCCATTGCGCCGACAACAGGCCAAGCCCGCCCGATTGCGAAAATCCGGGGATGATGCCGGTGCAACAGAAATAGTTCTGCAGCTCGGGCACAGGCCCCCAGATCGCGTTCGAATCCGGCGACCAGATCATCGGGCCATTGATCACCCGCTTCACACCGGCGGTCGCGGCCACTGGTACACGGTCGGTTGCGCGGATGACGTTCTCCATGATGCGATCCAAATCGTCGGGGAACAGATCATGGGCGAAATCAAGCGGCGTGCCGTTTTCAGCCCAAAACCGCATGTCTTTTTCATAGGCACCGATCAGCAAACCGTTGCCTTCTTGCCGGAAGTAGTACTCGCCATCCCGGTCGGCGATGGACGGCAAGCGGCGGCCCAACGCGGCGACTTCATCAATCGCTTGGGTGACGAAATACTGATGTTCAGTCGGTTGCAGGGGCAGTTCAATACCCGCCAATGCGGCCACCTCACGCCCCCACAGGCCGCCGGCATTCACCACCCATTGCGTGTGGATATCGCCCTTTGCGGTGCGTACGATCCACGATCCATCTGGTTGCTGTTCAGTGCCTAACACAGGGCAAAATCGCTCAATGCTGGCACCCATCGCGCGTGCTCCGGCCGCATAGGCATGGGTCACGCCCGAGGGGTCAACATTGCCGCCATCGGGTTCGAACATGATACAGCGGATATCATCGAATTGCGCCAGAGGGTGCAGTTCCATAGCCTGTTCGCGGCTGATCTCGTGGAAGTTAAGACCGTAGAAACGCGCCTTGGCTTCTTGCAGGCGCAGTTGGTGTTCGCGATCCTCAGTCTGCGCCAAATAGAGCGAGCCGGATTGAAACACGCCACAGCCCTGCCCGGTTTCAGCCTCCAGCTGCTTATACAGGTTCATCGTATAGTGCTGGATACGGGTGATGTTGTTGTTGTCGTGCAGCCCGTGGATATTGGCCGCCGCGTGCCACGTGGATCCGCTGGTCAGCTCATCGCGTTCCAGCAGGACAACATCAGTCCAGCCCAGCTTGGCCAGGTGATACAGGATCGAGCAGCCGACCAGCCCCCCTCCGATGACAACGGCCTGAGCATGGGTTTTCATTGGCGCACCTCCTACAGAGCTTGCAGGAAAGTCAGCCACAGGTCAGGGGCTACTGATGCTCTGTTCCCGACGCAAAATGTCGGTAATGACGATCAAAACGCCGGAAGCAAACGCCGCGTCGGCGGATCATCGCCCGGTGGCACCAAACGCGCGATGTCGTGAGCGTTTGTGTCTTGAAATGAGACGCACTGATTCTTTGATTAAATTAGGAAGCACGAAAATACGTGCCGAATTGGTCGAAACGCGACGGGACAGGCTGGTTTGAAACGCGGTGAAAACCGTGTGGATCAGCGGAAATCTTGAAAAAGTTCCTAAAATGTTCTATATTTGTTCCATCATTATGTCTGAGGTGGAACGGAGGTATTCGAGCTATGGCCAACGCTGCCCGTCAAAGCTGGTACGACGCACCCAGCAACGATTATCACATGCTGCCCGTCACAGACCGGCAGATGCGCTATGCGCGCGCGATTGCCCAGCAATCGGCGCTTGAAATCCCGGTCGAGGCACAACGCGACCGCAGGGCCATGTCCCAGTGGATTTCGGCGCATAAACAAGATGACCCGTCGCCATTTGCCAATTACCCCACGGGCAAACAGGTCGCTTTTGCTGAACGGATCTCGCGTTCCAAACGCAGGCCGATACCGTCTGAGTGTTTCCGCGACAAGCACATGATGTCCCGGTGGATTGACACCAACAAATAGGCTCTAATCCGAGTGGTTTCGGGCAAAAAGTGCCACGGCAGCGGCGACGAAGAGGCCCAGCAGGATGTAGCCTGTCACCGCTTCGGACACGGCCAACGCGCGGCACAGGCCGGTCGGGGCCATGTCACCATATCCAACGGTGGTGAAGGTGACGTATGAGAAATACAGGATGTCCCCCGGTCCGCTGGCACCGACCACGCAGTTGTCTTTATAGCCGAACGCACCGTAGACGGCGGCGAACAGGAAGGGGACGACCTGAATAAAGGAAACGCCCATCAAGAACAGCACACGACGCGGCGATTTCACTTGGGTCATGTAGAACCAGGACTGCGACACGATCCACAACAGCAAACCGACCGAGGCGAGGGTACCGATCGTATCGCCTGCGGTGGCCTCGCTCAGGCGTGATAGGCCGAACCACGCCACGAAACTGGCCACAACCATGCCACCCGCCGCCAGCAGGGTCGATTTCCATTCCTCCAGAGTGGTGGGTTTGCGCGACATTGGGCCTCCGGTCACAGGGTCTGCGTGTGATCATCCCGGTTTGCACCGGGGCCTGCAACCGGAATTGGCTTAATCTGCTCCCAGATGTTCCTGCCCGCGCGAACGTGCTAGACCTATCTGCTTTTGCCGCTCGCGGAAGCGCATTTTGTCCGCTTCCGAGGTCTCATCTACGCATTGGTGGCACGCAACGCCGTGCTCATATTCGGGCCGTTTCATATCCTCGGGCCGGATCGGGCGGCGGCAGCCGTGGCACAGGTTATGAGGCCCCTCGACCAGCCCATGCCCCACAGAAACGCGGTTGTCGAACACAAAGCACTCACCTTGCCAGGTGCTGTCCTCGGCGGGCATTTCCTCAAGGTAACGCAGGATACCACCCTTGAGGTGATAGACATCCTCGACCCCCTGCCCCAGCAGGAAGTTGGTTGATTTCTCACAGCGGATACCGCCGGTGCAGAACATGGCCACGCGCTTGTTGTGGAAGCGCTCCTTGTTTTCTTCCCACCACGCCGGGAATTCGCGGAAACTGGCTGTTTCAGGGTCTATTGCGCCCTCAAACGTACCAATCGCCACCTCGTAATCGTTGCGCGTGTCGATCACCACCACATCGTCCGAGCGGATCAGGTCGTTCCACTCCTCAGGCTCGACATAATTGCCGACGCGGGCAAGCGGATCGACATCCGGTTGGCCCATGGTCACGATCTCTTTCTTCAGGCGCACCTTCATCTTGCCAAAGGGCGGGTGGTCGGCGGTGGCCTCTTTCCACTCCAGATCGGCACAACCCGGCAGCGCCTTGATATGGGCCAGCACCGCGTCAATCCCGGCGCGGGGGCCCGCGATGGTGCCGTTGATCCCCTCTTGCGCAAGCAGCAGCGTACCTTTGACGGATTGCGCGCGGCAAAGCTCCAACAGGGGCGCGCGCAAGGCGGCGTGATCAGCGAAACGGGTGAAGTGATAGAGGGCAGCGATCGTATACATGCGCGCGGTCTAGCCTCACGCGCACAGAGTCGCAAGGGACCGGATTGACGCCCCCTGCCTGCACCCTTACCGATATCAAAAAAGGAGATCACGATGACCCATGCCCTGATCGTAATCGACGTCCAGAACGATTTCTGCCCCGGCGGCGCGCTGGCCGTGCCCGAAGGCGACCAGATCGTGGCCCCTATCAACGCGATGATGGACGACTTCGACGCGGTGGTCCTGACTCAGGATTGGCACCCGGCCGGGCATTCGTCTTTCGCCAGCTCTCATGCGGGGAAAAACCCCTATGACATGACCGAAATGCCCTATGGTCCGCAGGTTCTATGGCCCGATCATTGCGTGCAAGATACGCACGGCGCCATGTTTCACCCCAATCTGCGCACAAATGCGGACCTGATCATCCGCAAGGGGTTCCGCCCAACCATCGATAGCTATTCTGCCTTTTTCGAAAACGACAAGACCACCCCAACGGGGTTGGAAGGGTACCTGAACACGCGCGGCATACGAAAACTGACGATGGTAGGGTTGGCAACAGACTTCTGTGTACACTTCTCGGCCGTGGACGCAGCCCAGCTGGGTTTCGAGGTCACAGTTCGGTTGGACGTTTGCCGCGCTATTGATCTGGATGGTTCACTAGCGACGGCTGAAACCGCGATGCGTGACGCCGGTGTAACGCTGTCCTAAGGGGTCGCGCCACGCTCGGCCAGGTATTTGACAATAACAAACAGAATTACGGCCAGCCCCAGTGCCACGCCGATCCGTCCCGGCAAGGTACGGCGTTCGGGCGATGCAGGGGATTTGTACCGAGGGTTTGGCGTCCAGTCCGCAACTGTACGGCGTTGACCATTGCGCGGACGGGCGTTTTTAATGTCCCGAAGGAACTTTCGGAAATCGAACTCGCCGCAATATTCGCCCTGAACGCCCATCTTGCGAATATTGGCAAACAGAGCGCGCAGGATCCGCTCCCGTTCAGCCTCATCCCTTGGCCGGTATAGACCGTGCACAAGATCGCTGCCGGTTGCGTCCAGACCAAAGCCTGCATCCTGAAAAATCTTGCGAATTTTTGGAGAGGCCGCCCTCAGAGCATCCGCAGTCTTCACACTGCGAAACATCGCACGCAGCACTGGTTTCTTCGAAAAACCATCCGGGCCCGAATCTGAATCCCCTTCCCCCGGATCGACGACAACAATGTCAAAATCGTACTCGAGAACCATTCACCAACTTAACCTCGTCCTTCGACCTCTCTTCTCACTAACCGGTGAAAAGAACACACAATATGCTCGCTTTGTGACCTGACATTGTCATTGTCACCAAACCAGCGACTCTTGCCATTCCACACACCGATTGATCTAACAACGGAAATCGCAGGAGTTCCTCATGGTCGATATTGCGGCACGTGTGTACAATCATAAATGGCAGATTGACCCGATTGTACGGTCTTTAATCGACACAGATTTCTACAAACTGCTGATGTGCCAGTCAGTGTTTCGAAATCGGCCCCAAACGGATGTTGTGTTTTCGCTGATTAATCGGTCGAATCACATCCCTTTGGCGAAGCTCATCGACGAGGGTGAACTGCGCGAACAGCTGGATCATATCCGCTCACTCAGCCTCAGCCGCGGTGAAAGCACTTGGCTGCGGGGCAATATGTTCTATGGCAAGCGGCAGATGTTCCGGTCCGATTTCATGGAGTGGTTCGAGAATCTGCGCCTGCCCCCCTATCATCTGGAACGTAAGGGCGATCAGTACGAACTGACGTTCGAGGGCAAATGGCATGAGGTCATGCTGTGGGAAATTCCCGCGCTTGCCGTACTGATGGAGCTACGCTCGCGCGCCGTGCTGAACGACATGCGCCGGTTCGAGCTGCAGGTGCTCTATGCCCGCGCAATGACCCGCGTTTGGGAAAAGATTGAACAATTGCGCGACATTGATGGACTGGGCATTGCAGATTTCGGCACCCGGCGGCGTCATTCGTTCCTGTGGCAGGACTGGTGCGTACAAGCCATGATCGAAGGATTAGGGTCTGCATTTTCCGGCACCTCGAACTGCCTGATCGCCATGCGGCGCGAGGTTGAAGCCATCGGCACCAACGCGCATGAACTGCCCATGGTCTATTCCGCGCTGGCCGATACGGACGCGGAACTGGCGCAAGCTCCGTATGATGTTCTCAGCGACTGGCATGAAGAACATGACGGCAACCTGCGTATCATCCTGCCCGACACCTATGGAACACAGGGCTTTCTGGACAGTGCGCCCGACTGGCTTGCAGGCTGGACTGGCATCCGTGTTGATAGTGGCGACCCGGCAACGGGGGCGGAAACCGCGATCAACTGGTGGAAATCACGCGGTGAGGACCCACGCGAGAAGCGGGTGATATTCTCGGATGGGCTGGATGTGGACAAGATCCGAGAGCTGCATGGCCAATTCGCCGGACGGACAAAAGTATCCTTTGGCTGGGGTACATTGCTGACCAACGATTTCCGCGGGCTGGTCCCGAATGACGCACTGGCGCCGTTTTCGCTGGTGTGCAAAGCGGTCTCGGCCAATGGACGTCCGACGGTGAAATTGTCGGACAACCCTGAAAAGGCGATGGGACCGGCGGACGAGATCGAACGTTACAAACGCGTCTTCGGCGTTGGCGCGCAAAAAGCGATCGAGGTGATCGTTTAGACCCTAACCATGATAATTCGCCACGGTTTTAAGCTGTGAAAAGCCGTATAGCGCCTCGAAACCCTTTTCTCGGCCATGACCGGATTTGCCGACGCCGCCAAAGGGCAGCTCGACCCCGCCGCCTGCCCCGTAGTTATTGACGAAGACTTGCCCCGCATTCAGCCGTTTCGCCAGCCGCATCTGCCGCGCGCCGTCGCGGGTCCAGATGCTGGCGACAAGCCCATAGTCGGTGCTGTTGGCGATCTCTGCGGCTTCGTCCTCGGTGTCGAAAGGGATCAGCACCTGCACCGGGCCGAAAATCTCATCCTGCGCCAACATGTGATCAGGCGGCACATCGGCGAACAGGGTTGGCCGCACATAAGCACCTTGAGCCGGAGCATCCTCAACGATCTGTCCTTGGCCGGCGATGGTCAGATCTTTGCCTTTGGCCAGAAACCCTTCGACAATCTCTTTTTGACGGGCCGAGATCAACGGCCCCACCCGCAAATCCTGCGCCGCAGGTCCAACGGTCAGATCAGCATAGGCCGCAACCACGCGCGCCTTGACTTGGCTATAAACCCCACGCTGCACTAGAATACGGGACGAGGCCGAACAGGTTTGCCCCGCGTTCTGAATACCCGCATTCACCAGAAACGGAAGGGCCGCGTCCAGATCGGCATCATCAAACACCAGTTGCGGGGATTTTCCGCCCAATTCCAACGTTACTGGTACAACATTGCGCCCCGCCGCCTGCTGCACCAAGGCCCCTGTCGCGACCGACCCTGTAAACGAGATATGGTGGACGCCCGGATGCGCCGACAGTGCCGCTCCGGCTTCGGCCCCTAAACCTGGCACCACGTTTAGCGCACCAGCTGGCAAACCCGCTTGTTGGGCCAGATGAGCTAAGGCCAGCGCGGTCAGGCAAGCCTCTTCCGCCGGTTTCAGGACGCAGGCATTGCCCATCGCCAGTGCCGCCCCGACCGAACGCCCGATGATCTGCATCGGGTAGTTCCACGGCACAATATGGCCCGTCACCCCATGGGGTTCGCGCAGGGTATAAACGGTATAGCCGTCCAGATAAGGAATCGTCTCACCCATCACTTTATCCGCCGCACCGCCGTAGAATTCGCAATACCGCGCCAAGGCCACCGCATCTGCGCGCGCTTGGGTCAGCGGTTTGCCCACATCCATCGCCTCTAACGCGGCCAGATCGTCCACGCGTTCGAGTACCAACTGACCTAAACGAGTCAGGATGCGCCCGCGTTCCAGGGCGGTTTTTCGGCCCCAATCCCCATCCAGTGCCGCCTGCGCGGCTGCGACCGCCGCGTCGATATCGGACGTGTCCCCCCGAGCGATGTGACAGATTTCCGTCCCGTCCGAGGGGTTGATCAAAGGCAGGTCGACTCCAGCAGAGGGCGCGATCCACTCTCCACCGATCAAACAAAGTGCGGGGTTGAACCAAAGAGGATTGGGCATCTTTCTCTCCATTCAAGCTCTAATCATACATTTCAG
Source organism: Ruegeria sp. HKCCD7628 (assembly GCF_057221005.1). Lineage (NCBI taxonomy): Bacteria > Pseudomonadati > Pseudomonadota > Alphaproteobacteria > Rhodobacterales > Roseobacteraceae > Ruegeria > Ruegeria sp. HKCCD7628. The sequence continues at coordinate 83,292 of NZ_JBWVBA010000009.1, read as the reverse complement.
CCAACAAGCGCTCCGATATCAGGCAGCACCGGCGCGGCGTCGATCAGGGTGCGGGTATAGGCGTGCTGCGGATTGGCAAAGACCTGCTCAGTCTCGCCTTGTTCCACGATCTTGCCCGCCTGCATGACCATCACCCGATCAGTGATCGTGCGCACCACGCTCAGGTCGTGGCTGATGAACAGATAGGTCAGGTCATAGGTCGCGCACAGCTCGGCCAGCAGATCCAGGATTTGCGCACGAACTGAAACATCGAGGGCCGAGACCGCTTCATCAAACAGAATCAATTCGGGGCGGATGATCAAGGCACGGGCAATGGCGATACGCTGACGCTGCCCGCCCGAAAATTCGTGGATGTATTTCCCCGCATCATCGGGGCTGAGGCCCACGTCGGTCAGCATTTCTGCGATCCGGTCCTGCCGCTCGGTCCCTGTGGGCGGCGTGTCCAGCAAATGAAACGGTTCGGTGATCAAACGCGCGAGTTTGTGGCGGGGGTTGAAGCTGCCATAGGGGTCCTGAAACACCACCTGCATTTTACGGCGCACCGCAGGGTTTGGCTTGTGGCCCGTGAAAACGAGTGCACCATCCAGACGGATTTCCCCCGCTTGTACCTCTTCCAAGCCCAGAATAGCCCGTGTTAGGGTCGATTTTCCACATCCAGACTCACCTACCAAACCCAGCCGTTCACCACGATTGAGCGTAAAGCTGACCTGATTCACCGCGCGGTGATGGCCCGGCTTGTCGAACAGACCCTTGCGCAGCAAGCGATAGTCGCGGACGACCTGAGTGACCTCTAACAACGGGCGATCCCCCGCTGTGTCGGGCAAGGCTACCTGATGATCCGAGGCCTCAAACAGCATACGGGTATAAGGGTGCTGCATGTTGCGCAGCAGATCGTCGGTGGAACCGGCTTCCACGACCTCACCGTGCCGCATCACGACGATCTGGTCTGCCATGTCAGCGACCACGGCCAGATCATGGGTGATCATCAGCAGACCCATGCCAAATTCGCGAACCAACCCTTTCAGCAGATCGAGGATTTGTGCCTGCGTGGTCACGTCCAGCGCCGTTGTCGGCTCATCCGCGATCAGCAGCTTGGGCCGCAAGGCAATAGCCATGGCAATGACAACGCGCTGGCGTTGTCCGCCTGACAGCTCATGCGGATAGCGAGACAGGGGAAAGCGGTCCGGGGGAAGGCCCACGCGGCGCAACACTTCCTTTGCGCGGTCCAGAGCCTGCGTGGCAGGCATAGCCTTATGGATCAGGATCGTTTCCATGACCTGATCGCCGATGGTCTTCACCGGGTTCAGGGCTGTCATCGGCTCCTGAAACACCATCCCGATTGCGGCCCCGCGCAGGGCACACATCTCGGCTTCGGGAGTGGTCAGCACGTCGCGCCCTTCCAGCCGGATCTCGCCCTGCGTCTGCGCCCCGTTGGGCAACAGTTGCATCACGGCCAAAGCGGTCATCGACTTGCCCGAGCCGCTTTCACCTGTCACAGCGACGATCTGTCCGGGATCAATGGACAGGTTGACCTGTTTCAGGATCGGCGCCCCGTGGATGGACAGCGACAGGTTTTCGACCTCAAGCAAACTCATGCGCGCGCCACCCTGATCCGAGGGTCCAGCCAATCGCGCAGCCCGTCGCCCAGCAGGTTCAGACCCAGCACCGTGACAATGATCGCCAGCCCTGGAATCAGAGCCAAATGCGGGGCAAAACTGACCATTGTCTGCGCATCGGCCAGCATTCGGCCCCAGCTGGGCGTAGGCGGTTGCGCACCAAGTCCGACGTAAGACAGGCCCGCCTCGGCTAAAATCCCAAGACTGAACTGAATGGTCCCCTGCACGATCAACAGATTGGCGACATTGGGCAGGATATGTTCCGCTGATATGCGCGCAGCACCCTTGCCCGAGACACGGGCGGCTAGGATGAACTCACGCTCCCACAGGGAAAGCGCCGCGCCACGGGTGATGCGGGCGAAGACAGGGATGTTGAAGATACCGATGGCGATGATGGCGTTTATGGCCCCGGCACCGAATACGGCTGTGATCAGGATCGCAATGACCAGCGATGGGAAGGCAAAGACCAGATCATTGCCGCGCATGATCACCTCATCCAGCCAAGATCCCTTGCGCGCCGCCGCTGTCAGGCCAAGCGGCACGCCCAGCGCCATACCGATCCCCACGGCAACCAGAGCAACCGCAATCGACGTGCGCGCACCGACCATAATCATCGAAAACATGTCGCGGCCGAAATGATCCGTCCCGAACCAGTTCTGTACGCTTGGCGTCTTTAGCTTGCCGGGAATATCCAACGCGGCGTGGTCGTAAGGTGTCCAGACAAAGGACACCAAAGCCGCCAGCAGAACCAGCGAGGACAGCAGGGCGCCAAGGATCAGGTTGCGGCTCATGTCCGGCTCCTGAGGCGGGGATCGACGGCGGCATAGGCCAGATCGACCAGGAAATTCACGGTGATGACGGCAAAGACCAGCAACATGACAACCGATTCCACCACAATCAGATCACGGGCCGAGATCGCCTGAAACACCAAGCGCCCAAGGCCGGGCAGGTAAAAGACCTGTTCGATGATGATCGATCCGGCCAGCAGGAATGAAAACTGCAGCCCAATGATGGTCAGCACCGGAATCAGCGCGTTGCGAACGCCGTGCCGCCACAGGGCCTGACGGCGCGACAGACCCTTGGCGCGGGCGGTACGCATGAAATCCTCGCCCAGAATATCCAGCAGAGAAGACCGCATGACCCGTGCAAGGATCGCGGCTTGCGGCAAGGCCAGCGCGATGGCGGGCAGAGTCAACGAATGCAGCCCGGTCCAAAGCCCCTGATCCCAGCCAGCGAACCCTCCGGCGTTGAACCAGCGCAGGTTGATGGCAAAGATCAGCACCAGCATCATAGCAAACCAGAAATTAGGTACCGCGATGCCCAGCTGCGTCGCCCCCATTACGGTCAGATCGCCAGGCTTGCCCCGACGCGCAGCAGCATAAATCCCGGCGGGAAACGCGATCAGCGTCGACAGGGTCAGCGCGTATAGCGCCAGCGGCAGGGACACCCACATACGGTCGGCGATCATTTGGGAGACCGGCGTGCGATAGGTATAAGAAGTACCGAAATCACCCACCAGCATTCCGCCGACCCAGTTGAAGTAGCGCTCGAGCTTTGAGCCATCCAAGCCCAGCTCGGCCCGCAACGCGGCCAGTGTGTCCTCTTGCGCGTTTACGCCCAGCATGAAAGACGCTGGATCGCCCGGCGCGACCTCGATCACCGCGAAGATCACGACCGAGGCAACGGCCAAGCTGATCATCAGCGATATCAGGCGTTTGAAAGCGTAGCGCAGCATAGATCGCACGTTAGGGTCACAGGTGTCGTTGGTCCAGCGTCTAAGGTATCAGCAAATAAGCAGAAACCGCGTAGCCGACGATCGCGGCATAGCCCAGAGGATAGATCCACTTAACCGCGTAATTGTCCAGCTTGCGCGCCGTGTCTTCGCGCCCGGCGACCTTGAGTCTGCGCAAGGCGACATTGAACACAATCAGCGCCCCGGTCATCAGGAACATCCATTGCAGAACGAAATCCAGAAAGGTCAGATAGCCCAGCTTGGGCAGATCAGCAGAAATCGCCCAGTTGAAAGCAACGAAGACCAGCAGGTTGCCGCCCGCAATCTCGATCCGTTTGCGGTATTCGTCCAGAAAGAACAGCGCCCAGCCAACAGCAACGAGTACCAGCATGGGCATGAACACCCGGATCATGTAGTAGGTTTGATGCCTGCTGCCCTGAAAGGCCAGCGCCAACTGATCGCTATCTTTCCCCGACAGACCCTGAACCTGAGTTTTCACCATTCGCGCATTGCCCAGAACCCATTCTTCCTCGCCCAGCAGATCGCCCAGACCCGAGTAGTCTTCCAGCGGGTAATACGTCACGTAATCCGCGGGAAAGACTGAAACGACCTCGAAATAGAAATCCTGCGTGTCGAACGGGTACTTACGGAAATCGAAGTGAGGTGCCTGCAAGGTGAGCGAGGATTTCTCGACGTAAACCACTCGCCCGTCACTGCGCACCGAGGCGGCGGCCTCGTGTATCCATTTGTTGGATTGCTGATTGTGGATCACGAAAGCGGGCATGACGGCGCCAATCTCGGCCGCGTGGTCCGCCAAGTCAGACGGGTTGAAGACCCGAATGTCCCGCCCCGTCTGCTCTGCGTCAAACGCCAGCAGAGGGTCCGTCCATTCGAACCGCAAAACCGCCACCGCCCCATAGTTTTCCGCTTTTTGATCAACGCCGGTGATCTGGTCGATCCTGATCCCGACGCCCACATTCAGCGGATTTTCAGGGGTGCCAGCCAGTGCGTCCAACCGGGTGCTCAGCGCATTTTGCGCACCGGCCATCGAGGCCAGCCCGCACAGCGTTAACACGCATAGCAAAAGAACACGAAAAGACGTCATGATACCGTTCACCCCGACCCTTGAAAAACTGCGGCCGCAAAATGCGACCCCAGTTCCGGTCATTCAGACCAACTGATCTGCGTCAGATCGATGGCAGCTGTGGGCGCGTTCTCCCACAGGCCCTGCACACCGGCTTTGGCAACACCCAGCTTGGCCAGCTGGAACAGGTAGCCATTGACGAAATCGGTGGCTATCAGGCGTTGCGCATCGCCCAACAGGTTCTTGCGCTCATCAGGGTCCGTGGTCTCGTTCAGAAGTTTCATCAACGCTTGAAAATCGCTGCTGTCATATTGGAAGTAATAGTCGGGCCGCGCATAGATGCCGATATCCATCGGCTCGGTGTGGCTGACGATAGTCAGGCCGAAATCCTTGCCCTTGAACACCGATTCCAACCATTGCGCCCATTCAACATTGATGATCTCGGCTTTGATCCCAACCTCCGCCAGCTGCGCGGCGATGATCTCACCGCCGCGACGGGCGTATGAGGGGGGCGGTAGATGCAGCGTGGTCTCGAACCCGTCGGCATAGCCAGCATCAGCCAGAAGCTGCGCAGCTTTCTCGGGGTTATAGGCCGAATTGCCGGTCAGATCGACATAGGCCGGATTGTGCGGCGCGAAATGGGTGCCGATGGGGGTTCCATAGCCAAACATCGCGCCGTCGATAATTGCCTGACGGTCGATCGCATGGGCCATAGCCTGCCGCACCCTTATGTCGTCGAATGGTGCTTTCTTATTGTTGGTGGACAGGATCGTTTCGCCCTCGGTCGAACCGACCAACACTTGAAAACGGGGGTCGGCCTCGAATTGCGGCAGGTTCTCGGGCGCCGGGAAGTTGTCGAACACGTCCACATCCTCGGCCATCATCGCGGCAAAGGCTGCGGTGGGGTCCGAGATGAACTTGAACGTTGCTGTCTCAAGGCTGGGCTGATCGCCCCAATAGTTCGGGTTGCGATTCACCGTGATGCTGTCGCCCTGCACCCAGTTGCCAAAGGTATAGGCCCCGGTTCCGACCGGGTTGGTCTTGATGTTGTCGATACTCTCAGGCGCGACAATCACTGCGTCGCCCCAAGCCATATTGAACAGGAAATTCCCATTCGGCGCGGACAAAGTGACCTTGACGGTCAGCGGGTCCATGACCTCGACGCTGTCGATCCCGGCGAACAGAGCTTTCTGCGCATTCGCGCTGTCTTCGGCGCGGGCGCGGTCAAGGCTGAACTTGACGTCCTCGGCATCCATGGTCGATCCATCGTGGAACGTCACACCTTCGCGTAGCTTGAACGTATAGATCGTCCCGTCTTCCGAGATCTCCCAACTTTCCGCAAGACCGGGCACGACCGAGCCGTCCCCCATAAAACGGGTCAGCCCTTCGAAGATATTGGTATAGACCACCGAATCGATGGCTTGCGCGGCGGCGCTTGTCGGGTCCAGATGCGGCGGCTCAAGCTGCATCGCAATGGTAATATCTGATTTGGCCGATGCCTCGCCTGCGAACAAGCTGGCACCGACGGCCAAAGCGGACGCAAAGGACCGAAATCTCTGCTTTGTCATGAAAATCACTCCCCACTGAAATATGCAGCCGCGTGTTTTTTCGGGCTATTGTCAGACCAATCTTCCCATAAACCTACAGTCAATCAAGGAAATGTTCGCGCAACCGGGGTTTCTATGCGGTGCCGCAATCTGCTATGCCGCGCTGCAACATAAACCCCGGAGGAGCGATCATGAGCGCCACCGCCCGCAAAAAAGCCCCCAACGCCGAAGATATTCGGGCGCGCAAAGGGGGCGAGCCTCTGGTCTCGCTGACCGCCTACACGACGCCGATGGCCCGATTGATGGACGACCATTGCGACTTCGTTCTTGTCGGCGACAGCGTCGGCATGGTCCTGCACGGACTGGAATCGACGTTGGGCGTGACGATGGAGATGATGGTGATGCACGGTCAAGCCGTCGCCCGTGGACTGAGCAATGCGATGATGGTCATCGACATGCCCTTTGGCAGCTATGAACACTCGCCTGCCGACGCGTTCCGCAACGCAGCGCGACTGATGGCTGAAACCGGCGCGGGGGCCGTCAAACTGGAGGGTGGGGTCGAGATGGCCGAGACCATCCGCTTTCTGGTCAAGCGCGGCATTCCGGTGATGGCCCATATCGGCCTGACCCCACAGTCGATCAACACGCTGGGCGGCTACAAGGTACAGGGCCGCGATGATCAGGCCGAGGCGGTTCTGGCCGACGCCCACGCCGTCGCAGGCGCAGGCGCGTTTTCGGTCGTGTTAGAGAAAGTTCCGCAAGGTCTGGCCGACCGCATCACGGCCGACGTTGCGATCCCCACCATTGGCATCGGCGCCTCGGCTGGCTGTGACGGGCAAATCCTTGTAGTCGACGACATGGTGGGCTTTTTCACCGCCTTCAAACCGAAATTCGTCAAACGTTATGCCGAACTTGGCCCGCTGGCCGAGGCCGCCATCGCCGAATACGCCGCCGAAGTGCGCGCCCGCAGCTTTCCGGCGGACGAACATGTCTTTGCCGATCAGGCCCCGTCCAAAGGACCAAAGACATGACAGCCCCCATCCTGCGCCGCCTTGCCGATCTGCGCGCGTTGACGACAGAATGGCACCGCAAGGGTGAGGTCATTGGCGTGGTCCCCACCATGGGCGCGCTGCATCAGGGGCATCTGTCGCTGGTTCAGGCCGCCAAGGTGGGGGCCGACCGCGTCATTGTCACGATCTTTGTGAACCCCAAGCAGTTCAACAACCCTGAGGACTTGGCCAATTATCCGCGCACGGAACATGACGATGCGCAGAAACTGGCCCCCTTTGACGTGGATGCGATCTATGTGCCCGACCCGGATGAGATCTATCCGCAGGGCTTTGCCACCACTGTGTCCGTCACTGGCCTGACCAATGTGATGGAGGGTGAATTCCGCCCCGGACATTTTGACGGCGTTGCCACCGTGGTTGCGAAACTGTTCCTGCAGACACAGGCAGACAGAGCCTATTTCGGGGAAAAAGACTATCAACAGCTGATGGTCGTGCGCCGTATGGCCCGCGATCTGGATATCCCGATCGAGGTGATCGGCTGCCCCACCGTCCGCGAACGCTCGGGGCTGGCGATGTCCTCGCGCAACCTGCGTCTGTCGCCCGAGGGGTTGGAGGTTGCTGCCCACAAACACCGGATCATGACCGAACTGGCCTCCGCTTTGAAAGATGGCACTGCCTTTGACGTTCTGGTTGCGCAAGCGCAGACCGGTCTGCTGGCCGCAGGGTTCACGCAGGTCGAATATATCCAACTGCGCTGCGCTGACAGCTTAGAGCCGCTGACTCATGCCGACCGCCCCGCCCGGCTGTTTGTGGCCGCTTGGGCAGATGGCGTGCGACTGATCGACAATATTCCGGTCTGAACGCTCTGGCACCCGCGCTATTGTTTGCGCTAAAGTCCTGCAAAACCAATACCGGAGGGGGGCGCGGGGCATGACCTATATTCTCGCTATTGATCAGGGCACCACATCATCGCGGGCCATTCTGTTTGACGCTGAAATGCAGCGTGCGGGCACCGCACAGCACGAATTCACCCAGCATTTCCCGCAGGAAGGCTGGGTCGAACACGATCCCGAGGAAATCTGGGACAGCGTTTTGCGGGTCTGCCGTGAGGCGATGGAAACCAATGGCGTCACCCCCGACCAAATCGCCGGTATCGGCATCACCAACCAGCGTGAAACCACCGTGGTCTGGGATCGCGCCAGCGGGAAACCGATCCACAACGCCATCGTCTGGCAGGACCGCCGCACCGCCGATATTTGCGCCCGCTATAAACAAGCAGGGTGTGAGGACGACGTGACGGCCCAGACCGGTTTGCTGCTGGACCCATATTTCTCGGGCACCAAGGTGAAATGGCTGCTGGATACCGTCCCCGGCGCGCGCGAAAAGGCCGAAGCCGGAGAGCTGCTGTTCGGCACCATCGACAGCTTCCTGATCTGGCGTCTAACCGAAGGCCGCAGCCACGCCACAGACGCCACAAACGCCGCCCGCACCCTGTTGTTCGACATCCACAAAGGCGAATGGAGCACGGAGATCTGTGATCTGCTGGACGTGCCGATGAATATGCTGCCGCAGGTCCATGATTGTGCCTCGGACTTCGGGGAAACGACCCTATTAGGGGGGAATATCCCCATTTTGGGCGTGGCGGGCGACCAACAGGCTGCCACCATTGGGCAGGCGTGTTTTCAGCCGGGGATGATGAAATCCACCTATGGCACGGGCTGTTTCGCGCTGCTGAACACGGGCGACAAACCGGTTGAGTCGAAAAACCGCCTGCTGACTACCATCGCCTACCAGCTGGACGGCAAACGGACCTATGCGTTGGAGGGCTCGATCTTTGTCGCCGGGGCCGCGGTGCAATGGCTGCGTGATGCGTTGCAAATCATCGAAACGGCCCCCGAAAGCGGAGAATTGGCGCAACAAGCAGACCCTAATCAGCATGTCGTGCTGGTGCCCGCTTTTACCGGGCTGGGCGCGCCTTACTGGAAACCTGACTGCCGGGGCGCAGTGTTTGGTCTGACCCGCAACTCAGGTCGGGCCGAGTTCGCCAAAGCCACCTTGGAAAGCATCGCCTACCAGACCCGCGATCTGTGGCACGCCATGCAGGGCGACTGGGGCGCGGATACCGATGTGACGCTGCGCGTCGACGGTGGCGCCAGCGCCTCGGATTGGGCGATGCAGGGTTTGTCGGACTATCTGGGGGCCGAAGTTGACCGTCCGGTGATGCAGGAAACAACTGCTCTGGGTGCGGCGTGGCTGGCCGGAATGCGCGCGGGGGTCTATCCCGATCAGCAAGGGTTTTCGGAAACATGGGCGCTGGATCGCCGGTTTAAACCAGAGATGTCGCAAGAGGACCGCGACGCCGCCTATGACCGTTGGAAACGGGCCGTGTCGGCCGCGATGGCGTTCTGAATCCGGTGAAGGATCAGCTGTGATCCTTCATCAGCCGCTGTTTCTGACGTGACCAGTCGCGTTTGGCTTGCGTCTCACGCTTGTCGTGCAGTTTCTTACCCTTGGCGATTCCAATCTTCAGCTTGGCCCGGCCCTTGTGGTTGAAATACAAAACCAGCGGCACCAGCGTCATGCCCTTGCGCTGAGTAGCGTTCCACAGACTCGACAATTCTTTCCGCGAAACCAACAACTTGCGACGGCGGCGTTCTTCGTGTTTGAAGACTTTCGCCTGCTCATACGGGGCGATATAGCTGTTGATCAGCCACAGCTCACCGTCGTCGACCGAGGCATAGCTTTCGGCAATGTTCGAGCCACCTGCGCGCAGGGATTTGACCTCGGAGCCTTCCAGCATGATGCCGCACTCTATATCCTCTTCGATCGCGTAATCGAAGCGGGCCCGCCGGTTTTCGGCGATGACTTTGTAATTCGGGTCGGTCTTCTGCTTTTGCTTGGCCATGACGCGTTGATTTAGGCGGCTTGGGGCGGCCTTGCAAGCCCTCAGGTCTTGGCCGAGATGATCAGGTCGGGGCCGAAAATCGTGTCGGCGTGGTTGTGCAGATAAATCTTGAGCCAGGGCGTGAATCGCGCGGGGTGGCGCTGCACCTCGGCCAGAAGGTCGTGATAGTCGATCCAGCGGATATCCATCACCTCATCTGGGTTCGGTTCGATCTGCAATGGCCCACGTACATGGGCGAGGAACACGTCCACCACCTCATGCTCGATCATCGAATTGCCCACATCAGCGTGGTATTCCAGCCGGTGGCGATACTCTGGATAAAGCCCGGCAATCCCCAACTCTTCGCGCAGGCGGCGCACCGCGCATTCCGAGGGCGTCTCACCCCAGTCAGGATGGGTGCAGCAGGTATTCGCCCACAGGCCCGGCGTGTGGTATTTGCCCATCGCCCGGCGTTGCAGCAAAATCTCGGTGCCTCGCACGACAAAGACCGACACCGCCTTGTGCCGCAAACCCTTTTCATGCGCTTCAAGCTTGTCCACGGGGGTCAACTCGCCATCGACCCAGGCCGGGATCATGATTCCCATCTTTCAACTCCTGCTGCCTGCCCGACGGACAGGTCGGACTCGTTCGGCTGCGTATTTCCAAGGTGGCGATGTTGAGCACTCATATCAATCGCACGAAAGGCCGCAGGGGGACTGCGGCCTTTCGATGAATCTCAGGAGATCGGTGTCAGATATTATTCGCCCGAAACACTTACGATATAGGCATAGACGTCTTCACCGCCGGATTTCAGCCGGAAGGTCATTTTCGACTTGGCCGCTGTATCATCCAGATAGGTTTTCAGGAAGGCTTTGGGGTCCTGAGAGTACTCGACAAAGGTTGTCTCATCCCAGACCAGACCGTTTTCACCTGCGGCCACGATGCTGTCACCGTATTTGAAGTCTTCAACCGTGCCAGCAGTGCGGCCCGCGATACCGTACAGGTTCGGGCCGGTCTTGCCACCTTTGACGATCACTTCGCCATCCGGATCAGCGATCATGTGGCAGGATTTGCACTTGTTGAAGGCTTTCTTGCCAGCTTCTGCGTCACCTTCAGCATAGGCAGGAAGGGCCAGAAGGCCGACAATTGCAGTCGCGAGAATGCGATTCATGGCTTTTGCTCCGATACATATTGGCTGCACCGAATGGAACGCCGGCACAGAAAAGAGTCAACGCGCAGATTGCCGCGCAACGACACAGTGTCACAACCCGACTTTAGTCGTCCTTAACCAAAGTCGTGCTTCTGTGACCAACATGGCAGCAGATCGCCCACCTCGGGTGTGGCCAGATAGACGGTGCGGGCAATGGCCCGTGCAAGGCAGATCGAGGCCGTGTGGCCGATCAGCGCCAGATCCGCATGCGACGTCAGGGGTCGCGCACAGGTGCTGACTCCAAAGACCAGATCGCCATCTCCGGGCGTGTGGGCGGGCAGGATCGCACGGGCGATGCCGTCATGAGCCGCAACCGCCAACCGCTGACATTGCGGCTTCGATAGGGTTGCATCCGTGGCGACAATGGCGATGGTTGTATTGCCCTTGTCAGGTGCTGCCGGGTGCATGACCTGCGCCTTGAGGCTGGGCGCGGGCTGTCCAAGCCCCGCGGTCGGATCAGGCCCTAAACCGCCGAATTCGCCGCCCAGTTCGAACGGGGCGGCCCAGAAATGACGGTCGCTGGCTGTGGTGACACTGCCAAGCGGGTTGGCGGCAACCAATGCGCCGACAGTGACACCGTTTTCCAGCACCACCGAGGCAGAACCCAGCCCGCCTTTATGTCGGGCGGCCAAAGCTCCTGTGCCTGCGCCCGCTGTGCCCAGAGCGAAATCAGAGGCTGCGTTCTCGAACGCGGTGCGGCCCAATGCGCGATAAGGGTTCTCGGTCCATGTCTTATCACCCCCGTTCAGCAGATCGAACAAGATGGCTCCGGGAACGATGGGGACGATGGCGGGGCCGACGGCAAAGCCCCTGCCTTCCGCGCGCAAGGCGTCCGAGACGCCTGAACAGGCGTCCAACCCAAAGGCCGAACCGCCAGAGAGGGTAATCGCATCCACCCGCTGCACCGATTTGTCCGGGGCCAGCAGGTCGGTTTCCCGTGTCCCAGGCGCACCGCCCATCACATGTACCGAGGCGGTAAAGGGCGCGTCCGCCGTCAGCACTGTTGTGCCGGATTTCAACGCGCCGTCTTGCGCGTTGCCGACGCGCAGGCCGGGGATATCGGTGATCAGGTTTTTCGGTCCGGGCGTCATTTCTAGGTGATCCTGTGGGGAGGGGAAGCGCGCAAGCGCGCTGCCTCCGGCGGAGGTATTTTTGGCCAGATGAAGAGCGGATCAGATACAGCGGCCACCGTCGACCTCCAAAGCTGTGCCGGTGATCATGCTGGCCTCGTCCGAGCACAAGAACAGGGCGGCGTTCGCCATATCCTGCGGGGTTGAGAAGCGGCCCAGCGGGATGGTGGACAGAAATTTGGCGCGGATTTCGGGGGTGTCCTCGCCCATGAAGGATTTCAGCAGCGGAGTTTCGCCCGCCACGGGACAGATGGCGTTGACGCGGACGCCTGATGGGGCAAGTTCGACGGCCATGGTTTTGGTGGCGGTGATCATCCAACCTTTCGAAGCGTTGTACCAGTTCAGGTTCGGGCGCGGTGACAGGCCCGCCGTCGAGGCCACGTTCAGGATTGCACCCGCTCCGCGCGCCTTCATCTGCGGAACAAAAGCGCGCGCTGTCAGGTAGACGGATTTCATATTCACGTTGAAGACACGATCGAAATCATCTTCGGACACGTCCTCGAGCGGGGTTGGCAGATGGGTGACGCCCGCATTATTGACAAGAATATCGACGGGGCCGAAAGCATCGCTGGCCGCATCTGACATGGCCTGAACCGAGGCGGAGTTGGCCACATCGACCGTTTGGGCGGTGGCGTTTTCGTGCTGTTTCGCCAATGCTTGTGCCGCATCGCCATTGATATCGGCGATCATGACCCGTGCGCCTTCTGCCAGGAACCGCTCGACGATACCGGCACCAAAACCCGACGCGCCGCCGGTTACGATTGCGGTTTTGCCCTTAAGCCTCATGGTCTTGCCCTCCCGTTTGGAGGTCAGACTAGCAAGGCGTGGTGAAACTGCCAGTTCAATCTTCGCTGACCCGCCCACGCAGCGCCTTGACGTCTCCGCGCGCTTTTTTCGCCGCCAGCCGCCGTTTGACCGAGCCATAGGTGGGCTTGGTCGCAACCCGTCGTTTGGGCTTGATCAGTGCGCGGGCGATCAGCTCGGCCAGACGGGCACGGGCCAACTCGCGGTTGCGGGCCTGGCTGCGGGTTTCCTCGCACTGGATGATGATCGCGCCCTCTTTAGTCCAGCGTCGCCCGGCCAGCTTTTTCAGCCGGTTTTTCACCGGATCAGGCAGCGACGGAGACCGCGCAGCTTCGAACCGCAGCTCAACGGCAGTTGAGACCTTGTTCACGTTCTGCCCGCCGGGACCGGAGGACCGCACAAAGCTTTCGGTCATTTCCCAGTCTTGCAGAATGATATCGTCGGTGATGCGCAACATAGGCGCGACCTTAACTGCCCGAGCACAAAACAAAAAGGGCCGCCCCGGCGGGACAGCCCTTCGAAAGTTCAGGAGGTTGGGTCGGTTAGATCAATCGACCAGCCGGAGCGAGCGCTCCGCCAAGGGCTGCCCTAACAGGCGATCCCCCCGGTTGTTCCGACACCTCTCTCCAATCTCTTTCTCGACACTGGATCACCTCCTTATCTATCTGTTGCGGTTGATAAGGATGGTGACACAAGATGCGCCAATCTCCAAACGTTTTTTTACGCAGGCTGTGCGGTCAGGCGCGAGACGATCACTTTGAACGGGATTAGCGCGATCATGGCCAGCGACAGTTTCACCAGCCAATCCGCGAAAGCCAACGTCACCCACAGGGGGGCCATTGGACCGGTCAGCATGAAGGGTACCGGCTCCCACGCCCAGTTGATCGCGGCGTCGGCATTGGCGCCAAACACGGTGATCGAGGCCGAGAACGCGATGGTGAAGAACAGCGCCGTATCCAGCGCCGATCCGACCAGGGTCGAGACCAGCGGCGCGCGCCACCAGCGGCCTCCGCGCATTGCATTGAACACGGTGACGTCGGTCAGCTGCGCGATCAGGAACGCGGTGCCCGAGGCCACGGCGATGCGCAGCGGCACGGCGGCATAGGTGAACCCGTCGCCCTGCAGCATGATCTGGCTGCCGATCAGCGAGCAGATGATACCGGTGATGAAACCTGCGAACACGACCTTGCGGGCCGTGGCCACGCCGTAGACGCGGTTCATGATGTCTGTGACCAGAAAGGCCAGCGGATAGGTGAAAGCACCCCAGGTCAACAGCCCGTCAAAGATCAGGAACTGGACCAGAATGTTCGAGGCCACGACGATGGCGGCCATGGCAAGAATGCCGGGAATGTAAGCGCGTTGCATATTTTGATGCCCGTTTTGTCAAGGTAGCGGCGACTTGGCCAGGGGGTATCCCAAGGCAAGCCGTGCGTTTAGACGCTTGGGGGACCTAAGTCAATCGGGCAGCAGGTATTCCACCAGCTCGGTGCGTTGTAAGGCCAGAAAGTTGTCATCCGAGATCATCGTTGCCCGCAGCCGCCCCTGATCGTCGCGCCAGATGGACAGACCTTCCAGGTTGTCATGCGCGCCGGTGCCGGTCTGGAACAGGGTTTCTTCGGTCTGAGGCCCGTCTGCGTCAATCTGCCAGCGCCGCAACCGGGACTTAAACCCCGTCCACCCCAAGGCACGCTCCAACACGTAAAGCCTGCCGTCGGGGTCGAAATCGGCCGATACAGGCAGGAATTTTCCGCTCTGCGGCAGCACAAACGGTGTCGACCACGCTTGCCCATCCCAGCGATAGACGGGGATGTCGCCATGCGGAGTCCGGCTTTTCTCGGGCATGGTGTAAAGCTGACCTGCAGCGTCAATTGCCAAAGCTTCGAAAGACCCGTTCAGGTCATGGGTTTGGAATGCTTGCGACCGGGGTAGCACACTGGCTTTGGCACTTGGGGCGCGATAATGCGCCACGCGGTGCAGGGCCTCGAATGAGATGTAAAAGCTGCCATCGGACGCAAAGGCGATACCCTCGGAATCGCCAACCCTTCCTGTCAAAGGTCGCCCCTTGCTGGACAGAACCGGCCAGTGGCCTGTGATTTGGATATCTCGGATACCGTTCTTATCCCGCGCAATGGTCGCGCTCACCAACGTCGCCCGATCGCTAAGCACGACCATCTTGCGGCCACCCTCTGACATCTGCAGGGCCGAAAACCCGCCGAACCAATCAGCGGTGTGACGCCACACATGGCTTTGCAGATGGGTCGCGGACTTGACCTCGACCGCTGTTGCTGCCCCCGCAAAGGGCAGCGCGCAGATCAGTTGGATTGCAGAACGGCGGCGCATTGCTGAGGCAGATCGGCCAAACGATATTCACGCCGGGGCTTCGGTGCAGGCGCATTGGGATCGGGCGGAGGCGGGTTGAGAATGTTGTTCACCCATTGCTGCGCTTGATCACAGCCATCGCCCTTGGGTGGCGGGTCCTGATTGACGCATCCTTTCGAACCACGCGGACAGGCCAGTCGAACATGGAAATGATAGTGATGCCCCCACCATGGCCGGATTTTTCGCAAATAGGCGCGGTTGCCCTTTTCATCCTTGCACATTTGCACCTTGGCGCCAGGAAAGACAAAAATCCGCGCCACGCGCTTGTCCTTGGCGGCGGCTTTCAGGATCTCGTGGTGTTGTCGGGTCCAGTTGTCATTCACAAAGGCCCCTGCGGACCGGCGCAGGGAAATTGACGAGATGTTCTCGCGCGCTTTGCGCCCCAGTCGCATGTTGTCGCCGGGCAGCATCCAGATGTCGATATCGAGGCCCAACTGGTGCGAGCGGTGACCGGATGTCATCGGCCCGCCCCTCGGCTGGCTGATATCCCCGACATAAAGCCCATTCCAGCCTGGCTGTTTCGCAGCAAACCGGCTGAGATCCTGCACATAGTCGATCGCCACTGGGTGCCCCCAGTTGCGGTTGCGCGACAGGCGCATGGCCTGCCAGGTAGGTCCAGTTTCGGGCAGCTGCACCGAACCGGCGGCACATCCGCGCGAATAACTGCCGAACGCGGCTGGTTTTTGCTGCGAACTTTGCTTTTGCGCCCCGAAAAGCTGTTTGGCCAGCGGCTGTGCGCCCACTGCGCCCGCCCATGCAATGGCCGCCAATACGGTCAAAAAACGTAATAAAATCATCTGCTCTGATCCCCTTCCGGTTTAACCCAGCGCATTAGGAACAAGCCCAGAATAAACAAAGCAATGATCGGTGACACCCCCAGACGCGCACTTCCTGTGGCCGCCGTGACAATCCCCACCAACAAAGGCGCGGCAAATGCGGTGGCCCGGCCCGACAGGCCATACAGGCCAAAGCTCTCGACCGGGGCTTTTGGGTCCGTGTGGCGCACCATTAACGACCGGCTGGCCGATTGCAGGATGCCCCCCATACCGCCGATCAGGACGCCACAACCAAAGAACACCATATCCGGCAGGCCCGACCCCTCGGTTAAAGCAATGCCGTAAATCTGTGTCCGGTCCATCGACACCACGGTGATACAGACAAAGATCAGCACCCAGATCGCGATCAAAATCACTGGTTTAGGGCCGTATTTCTTGTCCGCCTTGCCCCCGATCCACGCAAAGATGGCCGAGGCCAGAACGCTGACAATCCCAAAGACGCCGATCTTGATCAGATCCCATTCCAGCACCAACCGTGCGTAAACGCCACCGAAGCTGTAAAGCCCGTTCAGCGCATCGCGGTAGAACATGGATGACCCCAGATAGGTCGCCAGACTGACCCGGTGCCGCAGATCCGAGATGGATTTGCCCAGCAACCGCAGCGCCTCAGCCAGGCTACCCGTTTTCTGGGTCTGCGGATCGTCGCGAACCCACAAGAAATAAGGCGCCATAAACAGCACGAACCACAACGCGGTGAAGGGGCCGACAAAGCGCGTCCCCTCCTGCGCGGCGGCGTCTAGTCCAAAGGCTGGGTCCAGGCCGATCAGTGTTTTGCCATTGGGCTGTTCCACAAACAGCAGCAACATAATCGCCAGCGAGATCAGCCCGCCAAAATAACCGAAGGCAAAGCCCGATCCCGAAATCTCACCCACTTCGCTGTCATCGCCCAGATCAGGCAATTGCGAGTTGATGAAGATCAGCGCGTATTCCGCCCCCACAAAGCCCAGACCAAAGGCTGACAGCATCAGCCACATGTTCGACCCATCAGGCAACGTATACCACAGCGCAGCCGAGCCCACCGCATACATCACCGAGAACGCAAATATCCACGGGATGCGCCGCCCTGATACATCCGCCATAGCGCCCAGCAAGGGGGCACCAAAAGCGATGATCAGCCCGGTGATCGTCAGGCAATTGGCCCAAACCGTTTGCGCCCGCGCGGCGGCGGCCTGTGCATCCAGCCCGGTGCCGCTGAAGTACCCCGCCGCAACGCCCGCAAAATAGGGGCCAAAGACAAAGGTGACCAACAACGTGTGATAGGGCTGACTGGCCCAGTCAAAAAACCACCAGCCCCAGATGCGCTTGCGCTTGGAAATCTCTGCCATGACTGCCCCTGTTATCGTTGTCTTTATAAGACGGGGCTTTACCCCAATTCGCAAGGGTTGTGTTGGCGCGGGCTTGCTCTTTGACGCCGGGGCGCTTACGTCTCGACAAAGCAATACCCCGGAGGCCCCATGCTGTCGCTGATCCAAATCCTTCTGCTGATCCTGGACATTGTCTGGTTCATCATTCTGGCCCATGTGATCATGAGCTGGCTGATCAATTTTCAGGTGCTAAACCTGCATCAACAGCTGGTGGCGCAAATCTGGTACGGCCTGAACCGCATACTCGAGCCGATATACGGACCGATCCGCCGTATCCTACCCGCGATGGGCGGGCTGGACCTGACGCCTCTTGTCGTGCTGGTCGGCGTCTATGCGGCGCGGATCATTCTGATCAACAATATGGTCTATTTCGTCTGACCTCTTGTTCACCGAATCTTAGTGTGTGATTGTCCTGTCTTAAGAGCAGATAAACCTTAAAACAGGGCAACCCCGCAGATGTTCGACTCCGCGCCTTTGCTGCGAGATGTCTTTGGATTCGACGATTTCCGACCCGGTCAGGAAGAGATCGTCGACGCCGTGACGGCAGGCGAGAACGTTCTGGCCATCATGCCCACGGGTGGCGGTAAATCCCTTTGTTTCCAACTGCCTGCCCTGCTGCGCGACGGCGTGACGGTGGTGATTTCCCCCCTGATCGCCCTGATGCGCGATCAGGTGCGCGGGTTGCAAGAGGCCGGGGTTGAGGCTGGCGCGCTGACCTCGGGCAACACTCCCGAAGAAACCGATGCGGTCTGGGAGGCATTGGAGGCCGGGCGGCTGAAACTCCTATACATGGCCCCCGAACGTCTGGCCGCCGGGTCGGCTTTGGGAATGCTGCGCCGGATCAATGTCAGCCTTATTGCGGTGGACGAGGCGCATTGCGTCAGCCAATGGGGCCATGACTTCCGCCCCGATTACCTGCGGATCGGAGAGCTGCGGCGCGCGCTGAACGTCCCCTTGGCAGCCTTCACCGCCACAGCGGATGCCGAAACGCAGGATGAGATTGTCGAGAAACTGTTCGACGGCACCGCGCCCCGCAAATTTCTGCGCGGGTTTGACCGACCCAACATCCATCTGGCCTTTGCTGCCAAAGACGGGCCACGCAAACAGGTGCTGGATTTCGCCGCCGCGCGCAAAGGGCAATCCGGCATCGTCTATTGCGGCACCCGCAACAAGACCGAAGTGCTGGCGCAGGCCCTGCGCGCCGAGGGACACTCGGCCTGTCACTATCACGGCGGTATGGACCCCGAAGATCGCCGCATTGTCGAAACCCGCTTTGCGCGCGAAGATGGACTGATCGTGGTCGCGACCGTCGCCTTTGGTATGGGCATCGACAAACCCGACATCCGCTGGGTCGCCCATGCGGACCTGCCCAAATCCATCGAGGCATACTATCAGGAGATCGGCCGCGCGGGCCGCGACGGCGGCCCGGCCGAGACTCTGACCCTGTTTGGACCAGATGACATCCGCCTGCGCCGCTCGCAAATCGACGAAGGGCTGGCCCCGGCTGAACGGCGTATGGCCGACCATGCCCGTCTGAATGCTCTGCTTGGGTTGGCCGAGGCGCTGGTCTGTCGCCGTCAATCCCTGCTGGGCTATTTCGGCGAAAAGGCCGAGCCCTGCGGCAAATGCGATCTCTGCGACACCCCGCCCGAAGTGTTCGACGGCACCACCCCCGTCCGCATGGCCCTATCCGCGATCCTGCGCACCGAGGAATGGTTTGGATCGGGCCATCTGATCGACATCCTGCTGGCCAATGAAACCGACAAGGTCCGCGCGCGGCGGCACGACGCCCTGTCCACATGGGGCATTGGCAAGGACTGGTCCCGCCCGCAATGGCAGGCAATTTTCCGGCAGATGATGGGACATGATCTGGTCCGTCCCGATCCCGACCGCCACGGCGCGCTGCGCATGACCAAGGCCGCCAAGCCGATCCTGAAGGGCGAGGCGCAGATCAACCTGCGCAAGGACACGATCCGCAAAGCCACCCGGCGCCCCGCCGTCAAGGCTATGGTGGCCGAAGAAGACGCGCCGCTGCTGTCGGCGCTCAAGGCCAAACGCCGCGCGCTGGCAGAATCCCAACGGGTTCCGGCCTATGTCATCTTTCCCGACCGCACCCTCATCGAAATGGCGGAAACCCGCCCGATGACGCTGGACGATATGGCCCGGATCGTGGGTATTGGCGCGAAAAAGCTGGAACGCTATGGCGATACTTTCCTTGAGGTGATCGCGGGTGAGGCCGCCGCCCTGCACCCGGCCCGCCGCAAACTGGCCGGGCGCGATCAGGGCGAGATCTACGACCAGCTTCTGGCCGCACAGAATGACCTGACCCGCGGGCCGGATGGGATCGACAAACCGCTGACGTGTTCGGCCTCGCAACTGGCCAAGGTGGCCCAACTGCGGCCCGGCGATCAGCGCGGGCTGGAACAGGTGCTGGGCGACCGTCGTCACGAAAGGTTTGGCGCCGCCTTTCTGGACGTGCTGGAACAGGCGGGCTAAATACGCCCTATCAGGCAAGGAGTAAGGGCGGATATGCTGGTAGTGATTTCCCCGGCCAAGCGGCTGGACTGGGCCGAGCGCGATGTGACGGTCACTCAACCCGATTTTCAGGACGACGCGATCCGGCTGTCGAAAACCGCCCGCAACCTGACGCTGGGCGATCTGAAAAAGCTGATGGACCTCAGTGATGATCTGGCACGCCTGAACCGCGACCGCTATCGCGCCTTTTCTGATGCGCCCGAGGCCGATCTGACCCGCCCCGCAGCGCTGGCCTTTGCCGGTGACACCTATCAGGGGCTTGAAGCCGCATCTTTGGATGCCGACGAAATGGCATGGGCACAGGATCACCTGCGCATTCTGTCGGGGCTTTACGGCGTGCTGCGTCCGCTGGACGCCATTCAGGCCTATCGGCTTGAGATGGGCAGCAAGCTGAAAACCCGGCGCGGCAAGAACCTGTATGAATACTGGCGCGATCAGCTGAGCAAGGCTTTGAACGCGCAGGGCGCGCAGATCGGGTCGGACGTGCTGGTGAACTGCGCCAGTCAGGAATATTTCGGCGCGGTTGATCCACAAGCGCTGAAACTGCGGGTGATCACTCCTGTGTTCATGGAGGACAAGGCGGGCACCCCCAAGATCGTCAGCTTTTTCGCCAAGAAAGCGCGCGGGGCCATGGCTCGCTATATCATTCAGCACCGCCTAACCGATCCGGCTGGTCTGTTGGATTTCAACACTGGCGGATATGCCTATCGTCCCGACCTTTCGTCTGACGATAAACCGGTCTTTGTGCGCCCCTATTCGTCCTGATTCAGCATTGAAGGATCATAGGCTACCAACTCCACAGTGTTGCCCTCGGGGTCTTCGGTGAAAATCCCTCGCCACCCGATCCAGCCGAACTGCTCAACCCGGTAGGGTTGGCCCATTTTGTCATACCAGCGCATCACGGCCTCTTGCTCTTCGAACGGTAGCGACAGCGCGATGTGGTGCAGCGATGATCCGGCCCCTGTGGCAGGTCGGTCGGCACCGCTGGGGTGCAGCCCCGGTCGTGGGGCGGCAGCATGATGGAACAGGGCCAGCACCTGCGTATGACCTGAAAAGCCTTCGGCAATGCGGAAAAGGTGATGGCGCTGTTGTAGTCGCCGCTCAGGCGCTGCAGGCCGATGACGTCTTCGTAAAACGCCACCATCGCCGCCATATCAGCGCAGCGGATGGCGATCTCGCCCAAGGCGCGAGGGTGAAAGCCGCGGAGTTCAGTCATTGTGAAAGCCTAGCCCGGCACATGCGCATCGGCAATCAACGGGTGTGTCCCATCAGGTTGGTGGTTTTGGATCATCAGATGAATTTTCCGCTTTTGCAGCGGCTTGGTCAGATAATGGTCCAACCCCGCCGACAGGATACCCTGATCATCTCCTGCCATTGCATGCGCCGTCAGGGCGATGATGGGAACGTGGCGGCCTGTCTCAATCTCTCGTCGTCGGATTTCTGCCGTCGCCTGTTTGCCGTCCATGCCTGGCATAGATATGTCCATGAAAACAAGATCGGGGTCGAAGTCCTGATAAGCCTCAACAGCCTCAGTTCCGTTTGCTGCAAAGCGCAGATCGATGTTCAGATCTTTAACCATTTTTTGCAGGATCAATTGGTTGGTCCTGTTGTCTTCGGCGGCCAGAACCCGCATGAGCCGTTTTTGCGATCCGTTGGACAAGGAAGCCGCTATGGTTGTAACAGGCGGTACGTCATCCGTTTGCGCTGCGCGACCCAAAGCGGTCAGTCGCGAATAGAGTTCGGCTCTGGGTATGGGTTTCTGCAGAACACCTTCAATAAGATGGCGGGCTGGATTGGCGTGGATCATTGCTGGGTTGGCCGACATCAGGACAATGGGCAGGTCGTCCCGTCCCCGGTCCTTGAGTGTGGTGGCAAGCTCTAATCCATCCATGTCAGGCAGATCGTGATCGCACAGAATAAGTCCCACGCTGTCTTCAATCTTCGACAACGCTTCGCTGCCAGAGCTACAAACCGTTACCCGAGCCCCCAGACGACTGAACTGTTTGGCCAGGATGGCACGGTTTACAGCCATATCTTCGACCACGATGACGTGCCTCAGCCCCTCCGCCAGATCGGGCGGTTCGGGCTGGGGGCCTTCAATTGTCGGCAGAGAAATTCGGAACCCGAAGCACGAGCCCTCGCGTGGTTCACTTTCAACCCAGATCGTGCCACCCATCAAAGCGATCAACCGTTTAGTGATGGCCAGACCCAACCCTGTTCCTTCAAACTGCCGGTTGCGTTCATCCTCGACCTGGTTGAATTCACCAAAAATATGGTCAATTTTCTCGGCATCGATGCCTATCCCGGTGTCCTCGATTGCCACATGGATATCGCAGGTGCGCAGATCCGTATTGGGTACTCCTGTTACCCGAATGAGCACATGACCGTGTGACGTGAACTTGACTGCGTTGCCAACCAGATTGGTCAAAACCTGACGCACGCGCCCCGGATCACCCATGAAGAGAGTTGGCAGGAAAAGGTCGTAGTCGACCAGCAATGTCAGCCCCTTGTCCCGAACACTGGGCTGCAGCAGCATAGATACTTCCAGTATGCATCGCTCAAAATCGAATTGTTCGGGATGCAGGATCAGCTTGTCAGCTTCGATCTTCGAATAGTCCAAAACATCATTGATGATGACCAACAATGCCTCGCCCGAATTGCGGATAGTATTGAGATAGAGCCTTTGTTCTTCATCCAGTGGCGTTTCCGAAATCAGTTCGGTCATGCCCACGATACCATTCATCGGGGTTCTGATTTCGTGGCTCATATTTGCCAAAAACGCAGACTTTGCGCGGTTTGCGGCTTCAGCCCTTTCACGTGCGGCTTTCAGCTCGGCCTCGTGTCGGACCGACGCAGAAATGTTCAGCGCCAGGCTGACCACGTCCCCCCCGTTGCCGCGCTGGTCAATCAGTTTGAAGTAGTGGCCGTTCCAAAGGCGAATAATTTCAGGCTCGGGGTTCGTTTTCGCCCACCTGGCCTGCATTCGCCGTATCCAATCGCACGCATCTTCATCGCCAAGATCAATCAATCCCTCGGTCGTGAGAATTTCCAGAATACGGGGATAGGCGATACCGGGCGCAACCTCGTCAATACCTTCGAACACACTCAGGTAGGCCGTGTTCGCTCCGATCAGGCGATTGTCGCCATCGAAAAACGCAAACCCGTCATGGAATGTCTGTATCGAATGCCACAGCCGACGCTCGGCCACTTCGATCTTGGCATTGGCCAGCGTCAGATCAGATTTGACCTTTTCGTTCTCATCGCGAACGGTCTCAACCTCGGCCTGCGTTTCGCCAATACGTTTGGTCAGGGCCATCGCGTGCAAGCCAAGTTTGCGATTGGCCGCCGACAGCTCGGCCTGTTTCATCTCAAGCAACCGTTCGGCAGCCAGCCGCGCGCGTCTTTCCTGTGCCAGTTTTGTTGCAAGACTCATCCGTGACGATCCCAAAGCATTTCCAACCCAGCATCGCGGCAGAGCGTGAAGAAGTGTTTAAGCCGTCACCTGAGCAGCTGATCGTGGATCAGGGATTGGATGAAACCTAAGGAGCTTCATGCCGCGCACAGAAAATTGTCAGCCATCGGCCCTGTCGCTCGACGCTGTCAGAATGCGTAACAGACGGCCAGATCGGTTTGCCCAAGCTTGCATGCCAAATACTCTGACCACCCTGTTGCCAGCGGGCGGAACGACGCTCGGTGCTCTGACCAAACGGGGCCTTGTCGTCAGAGACTTCGGGATCAACGCCGCCCTTCGCGCATCCATCCACCAATCAGGAAACCGCCAGCCAACAGCAAAACCAACCATGGCGGCAACAATCCGGCCTGAGTCACATCCCGCGTTTCATAAGCGTTGCGCGGCGTCAGGCCGATCCAACCGCGACCCGAGGCCGGTCGACCGGCCCGCACATTGCGGATTGACGGCATACCATCCTCGATCCGGATGGTGCCTCCGCGCAGCTCCGCCAGAATAGGGTCCAGCACCTCCGAGGTGGCAATCGTGCGCTCGAACTCTTTTGGCGCGGCCGGGCCAAGGCCGATCACCGCCGAGTGCTCACCCTCCTGCAAACGGTAAAGGCCAATCTCGGGCCCGTAATATTGCGCTTCGAACCGACCGGGTGAGACCTCGTCCAATGTCACCTCAAGCGTTTCGCCATTGGGTTGCGTGACAGTGACCGGGCCAACTTCATCTTCCAAAGTCTGGCGAATAATGCGCATGACTTGGCCGTTGGCTTCGGCCCACAGGGCCTCTTCTTCCAGCTCGGGCTCTTTCATCATCCAATGCGCCAGACGGCGCAACAGTTCTAACTGCGGCCCGCCGCCTTCGAAACCGCGACTCCACAGCCAGGCGTGATCCGAGGCCAGCATGGCCACGCGACCCTCGCCCACCCGGTCCAGCACCAACAATGGCCGGTCTTCCACTCCGGTCATCAGCACGTCACCCTTGCGTTGCTTGACGTCGATCTGGCGTAACCACGCCCCCCATTGATCCGAGTCGCCCAAATCGGTCGTCACCGGATGCCTGCGACCCAGATCACTTACCATCGGAACAAACCGCTCCTCGATCACACGCGCGGTCGGCTGTGCGGGAAGTATGGGCGCAAGCGGAGATCGAAAGATACTGTCGGCGCTGGCAAAATCCGGCCCCGCGGCGATCAGCACAGCGCCACCTTCGTTGATATAGTTGCTGACATTGTCCAGATAGATCGCCGGAAGAATGCCGCGACGCTTGTAGCGGTCAAAGATGATCAGGTCGAAATCGTTGATCTTCTCGAGAAACAGCTCGCGCGTTGGAAAAGCGATCAGCGAAAGTTCGTCAACCGGTACACCGTCCTGTTTCTCGGGTGGGCGCAGAATGGTGAAATGCACCAGATCAACCGAGCTGTCGGATTTCAGCAGGTTCCGCCAAGTCCGCCCGCCGGGGTGCGGCTCGCCCGAGACCAGCAGCACCCGCAACCGGTCGCGCACACCGTTCATTTGGATCAGCGCTGTATTGTTGCGGTCGGTCAGCTCGCCCTCGGCCTGTGGTACCGTGAACTGCAGAACATTGCGCCCGCCATGGGGCAGCGTGATGGGCAACTCGACATCGACACCGATGGGAATGGTAAAATGCTCTGCCTCGGCGCCATCGACCGAGATTTCTAGCGGGGCGGTTGCCGCACCCGCCGGAGCGGCACCGCTGTCTTCGACCCGCAATGTCAGGGTGACGGGCTCGCCGATAATGGCAAAGGCCGGAGCGTTACGAACGATCAGACGACGATCCCAATCATCGGCACGTCCCGTCTGCAAAAGGTGCATTGGCGCAGGAAGGTCCGGCGCCTGCTCTGCGTCGTGGATGATACCGTCCGAGACGACCAGAATGCCCGCAATTCTGGCGCGGGGCTCTTCGGCCAGCGCTTCGTTCAGCGCAGCCATGACCTGAGTACCCTCGTCGCCCTCACCGTCGCCAACTTTGATACGACGCAGTTCGGTGTTGTCGCGAGACTCGATCTCGGCGGCCAGATTATCGGCGGTTTGGACCGTTTGTTCAGCCCGGTCCGACAAAGTCTGGCTGGCGCTTTCGTCTTCGATCATCAATACGATGTCGGTCAGCGGAGCGCGATCTTCGACCTGATAAACGGGCCCAGTCAATGCCGCGACCACCACCAGCGCCGCCAAACCACGCAACGCCCAGCCCGACAGCCCACGCCACAGGGCCAACGCCACACCCGCCACGGCAATGGCAGCCACAACAGCCAAAACCGTCCACGGGATCAACGGGTCAAAAAGTACGGTTCCGGTCATTGTCCCAACCTGTCCAACAGCGCAGGTACATGTACCTGATCCGATTTGTAGTTTCCGGTCAGCACATGCATCACCAGATTGACCCCGAAGCGGTTGGCCAGCTCACGCTGACGTTCCCCAGCATAGCCGCGCCCAACGGGCAAAAGCGCCTGACCATTTCGATCCACGGCCCATGCCCCGGCCCAGTCATTGCCGCCGATCACCACAGGCGTCACATTGTCGTTGAGGTTCCTGAACGGCATCCCGTCGATCTGCTCAGCATCCAG
Source organism: Ruegeria sp. HKCCD7628 (assembly GCF_057221005.1). Classification (NCBI taxonomy): domain Bacteria; kingdom Pseudomonadati; phylum Pseudomonadota; class Alphaproteobacteria; order Rhodobacterales; family Roseobacteraceae; genus Ruegeria; species Ruegeria sp. HKCCD7628. The sequence goes on along the minus strand of NZ_JBWVBA010000009.1, from coordinate 57,117 downwards.
CGGTGCAGACTCGACCCAAACATCCGTGCTTGCATACCGACCGGGAAAATCCTGCAGCAGATAGAAGGTCCTCGTCAGCACATGGTCACGGGGAATAGGTTCGAGCGATGGGATGTTCAGCGGTCCTGCCAGTTGCTGCAACTTGCGGCCATTGGGACTGGCGGCGCCGAACCGCGCCACATCTGAATCGCGCGTGTCAAACAGGATCATCCCGCCCGACCGCAAATAGGCGTTCAGCTTGGAATATGCCTCGGCCGAGGGTTGCGGTTGATCCGGAGTGATCGGCCAGTAGAGCAACGGGAAAAAGGCTAGCTCATCACGTTCCAGATCCACTCCGATTGGGTCGGCCGGTTCGACCGATGTGCGGTAGAACAGCGTCTGCGCCAGCCCGCGCATGCCCGCGCCTGCGATATCGTCAACCTCTGCGTTGCCGGTCAACACATGCGCCAGCACCAGCTCGGTCGTGGCATTCAAGGCAAACTCGGTATCTTCTGGCGTCTGCGCCTGCGCGTCGGGGGCAATCAGCACAGCGCCCAGCGCCACAGCCGCAGCGCGCGCCAATCCCAGACGTCCTGACAGCGCAAGTGACGCTATAACATCCAACGTCAGCAGCAAAAGCGCGAGGCTAAGGAGTATGCCGCCGATCGGGGTCTCGCTACTGATCTCTTGCCCCTTGATCGGCACATCAGCTGGCCAGGAAATAGGGGTCAGAGCCGCATCCTCGGTCAGAACGTTAAGCGCCAGCTTTTGTTTACCACTTTCATACAGCCCCGGACGCAGATCCGGGCCGATCTGGCCCGAGACAAGATCGACACCGTCCACACCGGACAGGTTGCCTGCATCCGTTAGGGTACCAAAGCCGTCCATTACCTGAATCGGCTCCCACGTGGTGCCCTGCAACTGTGACTCTTGCCGTGACTTGGCCGCCGACGCGACCGCCAGACGGTCCAGCATTTCGACGAACAGACCCGACAGCGGCAGGCTGGACCATTCCGCATCTGCAGTCACATGAAACAGCACCACCTGCCCCAGACCCAAAGCCTTGCGTGTCACCAGCGGTGTGCCATCCGAAAGCGAGGCAATCACCCGATCCGCCAGATTAGGGTCGGGTTGGGCCATTACTTGCGTGGTCACCGAAACGTCCGACGGCACCTCGAGCCCGTAAAAGGGCGATTCTTCCGGGAACGGAGCCAGCCCCTTGGCCTCGCCCCAGCTCATCGCACCTCCGACCGAGCGGCCCCCGCTGCGCAGGCGCACCGGCAGCAAAGCATCCTCGGCGTCGCGACCCAGATCGCTGGCGGCCATACGTGGCCCGGCAAAGCGCAACAGCAACCCGCCCTGTTCAACCCATTCGACCACGGCCTCTTGCTCACCCGCGGACAGTTTCGCCACATCAGCCAGAACGATCACGTCCGGGTTGGCGGGCAAAACGTCCAGCAAACCACCCTCGACGAAATCTGCCGTTGGGATCAGCACCTGCGTCAGGTAGTGCAGCGGTGACAACAGCTCGAGCCCTTCGCGGTTCAAGGTGCCGGCGATCAGGGCAACTTCGCGTCGCCGCAGGCTGTCATCGGTCAGTGTCAAAGCGCCGGCCGAGCGTTGGCCCTGGATTTCGAACCGCGTGATGCGGGCGCGCAACTCGGACGGTAAGGAAAGATCGACCTGGGCCTGTGTTTCACCGCTGTCGAACGTCATATCCACCGACTGCAGAACACGCATCGCACCGGCTGGATCGCGGCCCTGTGCTAGAACAGAGATTTCCTCAGCCGGTCCGGCCTCAGACCGTTGCGCGGTCAGTTGTATAAGCCCGTCCTGATAAGACGCCGGCAGGATCGCAAATACAGGCGAGGCAGACTGATACACCGTCACTTCGCCCCGCCGCTGCAACTCTGCAAGGATCGCGTCATACCCGTCATAGTCCAATCGGTCGCTGAACCAATGCGTATCGAACCCGCCATCTAGCTGGTTCAACGCAGCAGCGCTTTGTTCTATCTGGATCTCGGTTGGCTGCCACGGGGCGGGCGCCAGACCGGGCAACCTGCCGCGCCAGTCTTCGGCAGACTGGAACACCGGCATCTCAGGTTGGGTCAGGCTCAGGATTGCAACGGTCCGCCCAGCGCGCCCAGCCTCAGCCAGTTGCGCATCGATCTGGTCCAGCGTCGACGACCACTGCGTGGCCCCGGCCCAACTGGCATCCAGCACCAACATCAACGGTCCTGACCCGGCTTGATCACGCGAGGGGTTCAGAACCGGACCTGCAAGCCCGATGATGATCGCCGCAGCTGCCAGCATTCGCAACAGCAATAGCCACCAGGGTGTCCGATCCGAGACGCTTTCTTCATCTTTCAAGCCCAGCAGCAACGTCACCGCCGGGAACAACCGACGGATCGGCGCAGGTGGCACAGCACGCAGGATCAGCCACAGGATCGGCAAGGTCAGCAAACCCAGCAGCACCCAAGGCGCAGTAAAGCCAATACCCGCCAAAACCGTCATACAGACCCCCGATCCAACGCACGATAGAGCCACAGCAGAGCCGCCTGCGCGCTGTCACCCGTGTGGTGCAACCCAAGCTGCCAGCCAGTCGCGCGACACAACTGCGTCAGCGCGTCCTTGCGTCTGGCAAGCCGATCCAGATAGCGGTCGCGCAGCTCTCCGGCTTTCAATGTCTCGTGGCGGGTCGTGCCGCCGACGCTTTCGAATATGGTCCGACCGCGATAGGGAAAACTTTCCTCGTTTGGGTCCAGAACCTGCAACAGAACACCGCGCACGCCCCGGTCGGCAGCCTTGGTCAGGGCCAGTTCGACCTCATCCATCGGTCCGAGAAAATCGGAAATGAACACAGCCCGCGCATGTGGGATCATGGCGCGGTGTTCGGGCGGCGCATAATCGGCCTCGGCATCTTCGGACCAGGCCTGCGCCAGCCGCACGATCTGTGCGTTGCCGCGCCGTGGCGGTAGGGTGGTGCCGGTCAGGCCCACGCGTTCTCCGCCTCGCACCAGTAGGATGGCCGTGGCCAGCCCCAGCAGACGCGCACGGTCGGCCTTGGTAGGGTGGTTATTGTCAGACGCAAATCGCATCGAGGCCCCCTGATCGACCCACAGCATCACCGATTGCGCAATCTGCCATTCGCGTTCGCGCACAAACTGCTGATCCCCGCGCGCCGAGCGGCGATGGTCGATCATCCGGCGACTGTCCCCGATCTGGGCCGGGCGGTACTGCCAGAAATCATCACCCAGCCCCGAACGCCTACGCCCGTGATCGCCCAGCAGAACGGTTCCGGCCAGATGCTCAGCCCGCGCCAACAGCGGCGGCAGCCGAGACGCCTCGGCCTCGGATCTTTCACGAAGGGTCAGCGCAGCATTCACGCCGCAGCCTCGGTGCGGATCAAGCCGGCAGCGGTGCTTTCGATCAGATCAGCAAGGCTGTCCCCGCGCGCCCGGGCGGCAAAGTTCAGCGCCATCCGGTGGCTGAGCACAGGGCGCGCCATATCCAAGACGTCCTCGGCATTCGGGGCCAACCGCCCTTGCAGCATTGCGCGCGCGCGCACTGTCATCATCAGCGCCTGCGCCGCACGTGGACCCGGCCCCCAAGCGACCGTTTCCGCCACACGTTCGGACACGCCAGCCTCATCCGGGCGGAAGGCGCGCACCAGATCGAGGATCAGCTCAACCACCGAATCTCCGACGGGCATGCGCCGCAACAGAACCTGAGCGGCTAGCAATTCCTCTTTGGTGAAAATCTCATGCGCGTCATCTTCTTCGACGCCCGTGGTGGCCAGCAGAATGTCACGTTCGGTCTGGCGATCGGGGTATTCCACGTCGATCTGCACAAGGAACCGGTCCAACTGCGCCTCGGGCAGCGGATAGGTGCCTTCCTGCTCAATCGGGTTCTGCGTCGCCAATACATGAAAGGGCGTACCCAGCGAGCGATCCTCGCCCGCCACTGTCACTGTTCGCTCCTGCATCGCTTGCAGCAGCGCCGATTGCGTCCGGGGACTGGCGCGGTTGATCTCATCCGCCATCAGCAGTTGGCAAAAGATCGGACCAGAAATGAACCGGAAATGGCGGCTGCCATCTTCAGCGGTATCCAGAACTTCGGACCCCAGAATATCAGCAGGCATCAGGTCCGGTGTGAACTGGATGCGGTTGCCATGCAGGCCCATCACGGTCGACAGCGTTTCAACCAGTCGCGTCTTACCCAGACCGGGCAGACCGATCAGCAACGCATGCCCGCCGCACAGCAGCGCGGTCAGGGTCAGGTCCACGACCCTCTCCTGTCCGATAAAGCGACGGGTGATCGAGGCCTTCGCCTCTTGCAGTTTCGATTCCAGCGCTTCGATCTCGGACACGAGGTCGGCAGGTTCGGTCATGACTTTCCCTTCCGTGGACTATTATAAGCAGAGTGTATCGCGCTGAGAGGAAATGGCAAAAGCAATGAGCGGACAAAAACCTGTGACCCCGTCACCAGATGGCATTGAAGCATCAGTCAAAGCTGCCAAAACGCGGGGTTTGCCGCCGGTTCACCTTTGGAATCCTCCGTTTTGTGGCGATCTGGACATTCATGTCGCCAAAGATGGCTCTTGGTCTTATCTAGGGTCGCCGATCAACAGGTTCGAGCTTGTGAAGCTGTTTTCGTCAATTCTTAAGAAAGAAGACGGGAAATATTACCTCGTCACCCCGGTCGAGAAGGTGGGAATCACTGTCGAGGACGTGCCTTTCGTAGCCGTCGATTTCGAGGTCGAGGGCAGCGGCCAGACGCAAAAGCTGACATTCACCACACATGTGGGCGACACGGCAGTCGCAGGTGCCGACCATCCGCTCCGGATTGTCATTGATACCGAAACAGAGGAGCCTGCCCCCTATATATTGGTACGCGCAAACCTAGAGGCGCGGATCGACCGCAAAAGCTTTTACCGGCTGGTCGACATCGCCGAGCATAGTGGTGAGTGGTTCGGCGTCTGGTCCGGCGGGCAGTTTTTTCCTCTGATCCGCTCGGATGATCTACCGGATTAGGCCGCCTGCGCCTGACGCTCTTGTGCCAGGATCACGGCCACTGCCACGATCCCCGCGCCCAGCGCGCGGGTCCAGTTCCACTCCTCGCCCAGCACCAGCATGATCAGCATCACGTAAAATGGCGCGATGTTGATGTGGAATGAGGCCAGCGCCACGCCGATCTTGCCCACGGACGCGATGAAAAACACCTGACTCAACCCCATGGAGATCAGCGCATAAATCACCAGCATCCCCGCCTGCTGCATGTCGAGTGCGGTGGTAGGCATCACCTCCATCCCCATCTGCGCGGCACCGGCGAACAACACGGCAGCGGTTCCCAGCCCCCCGACAAAGGTGATGGTGCTGCGCCCTGTCTGGCTGAGATCGGGGAAATCCCGCGCAATCGCCATGCTGGCCCAGCAGAACAGGCCCGTGGACGCAATGGCGCAAACCGCACCCAAGCCCAGCTGCGCCGGGGCCACCGCGCTGGTGGCAATTAAACCACCGACAATCGACACGATCACGCCCAACGCAAAATTCCACCGCAGCCGCCGTGCGCCCGTCGCCACTTCTAATACCGTTGCGAACAAGGGCGCGCAGGATGCAATGATCGCCACGGTCACGGGATCGGTCAGCTTCTGCGCGAGGATGATCAGGAACATTGCCACGCCCAGCGTGCCGCCGACCCGCATCGCATGACCCCAACGTGCTCGCAGCACACGGGTCGGGCCGTCAAACAGCACCCAGATCGGCACCATAACCAGCACCGCCAACGCCAGCCGCGCCACCAGCAACGCGACCGGAGGCCAGCTTTGCAGCAGCACCTCAGCCGCCGGAAACCCAGCCGCCCACGTCAACATACTGGCGACCGCCAAGCCATTGCCCGATAAGGCAGAACTGCGCCCGGCAGACACAGAGAGGGCGTTCCCGCGCACGGGGTCAGGGCTCATCGCCATGGTGTCAGACCTTCTGTTGGATCGGCGACCGGAAATGATTCGCCGCATTGTCCCGAATGTCTCTGATCCGCGCCGGGCGTTCTGGCCGATTTTCGACAATCTGTCGTTTTCAAGCCCTTTCACCGCCAAACCCGGCCCGCTAAGGTCCAGCCACCATCAAACCGGGTCTGATCATGCCGAAATTTGCCGCCAATATCTCATTGCTGTTCGCCGAACTGCCCTATCTCGACCGGTTCCAAGCAGCGGCTGAGGCCGGGTTCAAAGCCGTCGAAATCCTGTTTCCCTATGATTTGGCCGCCAAGGAAACCCGCCGCGCCCTACTGGCCAATGGGCTTGAACTTGTGCTGATCAACGCACCACCTCCCAACTATACCGGCGGGCAGCCGGGCTATGCGGCCGTACCAGGCGGCGAAGGGCGATTTCAGTCCGATATCCGCCGGGTGATACGCTATGCGGAAGTGCTGAAACCGGGGCTGATCCACATCATGTCGGGCTATTCTTCGGGCCCTTTTGCGCTTGAAACGTTTGTGCGTAACCTGCAATGGGCCGCCGATGCCGCGCCACAGCAGCAGTTCACGATCGAGCCGCTGAACCCTGTCTCGCAACCGGATTACTTCCTGAACGACTACGCGCTTGCCGCCGAGGTTCTGACCCAGGTGGATCGCCCGAATATAGGCCTGCAATATGACAGCTTTCACGCGCATATGATCCATGGCGACGCGCTGGAAATCTGGAACCGCTATCGCCCACATGTTGTTCATGCTCAGATCGGTGCCGCGCCGAACCGGGCTGAACCGGGCAAAGGCCCAACGGACTTCGTGGCCCTGTTCGCGGCAATGGACCAACATGGGTACACAGGTTGGGTCAGTGCCGAATACACCCCGTCCACGCAAAATTCCGCAGACAGTCTTGGTTGGATGACTCCGTAACTCTGGATTCTTGACAAAAAATCCAGCAAATGAAGAACGTCTCGACTTCGAAAGCGCCTTCAATGATACCAGCCCGTTTCGCCCACGCCCTTTTCGGTCTGATCATGTCAGGACTGATGTCCTGTATCGTTACAGGTATCGCAACCGTCAAGGCAGTTGGTTTTGGTCCCACCACCCTGGGTGACTGGTTCGGGTCCTGGGCCTTTTGTTGGCCCATCGCATTTCTTGTTATTCTAAGCCTTGGACCTTTCGTCAAACGTATGGTCGAAGGTTGGGTCAAGACGCAGGATTGACCCGCTGCAAAGAGGGCCCGCCGGGCCCGATGAGCAGCGCGCACTTAATGCGCTTCGGCCCAGTTGGCGCCCTGCCCGGCATCGACACTCAACTTGACATCCAGTTTAACGGCGGGATCCGATGCTCCCTCCATCACGTCGCGCGCCACACCGATCACCTGATCCACCGCATCCTCGGCCACTTCGAACAGCAATTCGTCATGCACCTGTAGCAGCATCTTGGCAGGCAGCCCATTGATGGCGTCCGGCATCCGCACCATCGCCCGCCGGATCACATCTGCTGCTGTCCCCTGAATCGGTGCGTTGATCGCCGCTCGACGCGAGAACCCGGCATGCGGCCCCTTGGCATTGATCTCGGGCGTGTGGATTTTACGGCCAAACAACGTCTGCACATAGCCATGCTCTTTGGCGAACGCGACGGTGTCGTCCATATAGGCTCTGATACCCGGGAACCGCTCAAAATACCGATCGATGAAACCCTGCGCCTCGGCGCGTGGAATGCGCAAGTTGCGCGCCAAACCAAAACCCGAGATGCCGTAAATCACGCCAAAGTTGATCGCCTTAGCCTGGCGGCGGATATCAGGCGTCATCTCATCCAGCGGCACGTCGAACATCTCGGACGCGGTCATGGCGTGAATGTCCAGACCATCGGCAAAGGCCTGTTTCAACGCCGGTATCTCAGCGATATGAGCCAGAATGCGCAGCTCGATCTGGCTGTAGTCGAGGCTGACCATCACATTACCCGGCTCGGCGATAAAGGCCTCGCGGATGCGGCGACCTTCTTCGGTGCGCACCGGAATGTTCTGCAGGTTCGGATCGGTCGAGGCCAGACGTCCCGTGTTGGCCCCCGTGATCGAATACGACGTGTGCACCCGGCCTGTATCCGGGTTGATATGGGTTTGCAGCGCATCCGTGTAGGTCGATTTCAACTTTGAAAGCTGCCGCCAATCCAGCACGCGACGGGGCAACTCGTGTTCGGTGGCGAGGTCTTCCAGAATGTCCGCCCCGGTCGAATACTTCCCGGTCTTGCCTTTCTTACCGCCCTCAAGCCCCATCTTGTCGAACAGGATCTCACCCAGTTGCGCGGGCGAACCGACATTGAAGTTCTCTCCCGCCAATTCGTGGATTTCAGCCTCTAACCCGGCCATTTTCTGCGCAAAAGCGTTAGACATGCGGGACAGCACATCGCGGTCCACCTTGATGCCATGCATCTCCATCTCTTTGAGAACCGGCACCAGCGGGCGTTCGAGCGTCTCATAAACCGTCGTCACCTGCACCTGATGCAGTTGCGGTTTGAACAGCTTCCACAGGCGCAGGGTGATATCCGCATCCTCGGCGGCGTAAGCCGTCGCCTCGTCAATCGGCACCTTGTCGAAAGTGATGGCCGATTTGCCGGACCCCAGCAGCGGTTTGATCGGAATCGGCGTGTGATTCAGGTAACGCTCGGACAGCGTATCCATCCCATGCCCGTGCTCACCGCCATGCATCGCATAAGACATCAGCATCGTGTCGTCGATCGGCGCCACTTCTACGCCATAACGCGCGAAAATCTTGGCGTCGTATTTCATGTTCTGCCCGATCTTCAGGATCGAGGCGTCCTGAAGCATCGGTTTGAGCAAAGTTAGAGCCTCATCCAACGGCATCTGCCCCTCGGCCAGTGCATCCGACCCGAAAAGATCATCAGCGGCCCCATCGCGGTGGGTCAGCGGGATGTAGCAGGCCTCGCCCGCCGTGACACACAGAGAAATGCCCACCAGATCGGCGATCATTTCGTTCAATCCGGTGGTCTCAGTATCGACAGCCACCCAGCCGGTTTCATAGGCCCGGTCGATCCACGCCTGCAGCGCCGCCGCATCGCGCACACATTCGTATTTCGAGGCGTCAAAGGGGATATCCTCAGCCTCGGTCACCACTTCGGGCGCAGGCGCATCAGCGATCACCGGAGCCTCGGCCCCCAGCTTGTCGGCAATGCGTTTGGTGAGGGTGCGGAACTCCATATCCGCCAGGAACCCCAGCAGGGTTTCGGGGTCGGGGTCCTGCACCTCCAAATCGTCCAGCGTGAAATCCAGCGGCGTGTTTTCGTCCAACTGCACCAGTTTCTTCGACAGCTCGATCTGGTCGCGCTTTTCGATCAGGGTCTGGCGGCGTTTGGGCTGCTTGATCTCTTCAGCGCGATCCAGCAGGGTCTCCAGATCGCCATATTCATTGATCAGCAAGGCGGCGGTCTTGACCCCGATCCCCGGCGCGCCGGGCACGTTATCTACGCTGTCGCCTGCCAGCGCCTGCACATCAACCACGCGTTCGGGACCCACACCGAACTTCTCGAACACGCCATCCTTGTCGATACGTTTGTTCTTCATCGCGTCCAGCATCTCAACGCCGCCGCCCACAAGCTGCATCAGGTCTTTGTCCGAGCTGACAATAGTCACCCGCCCCCCAGCCTCGCGCGCCTGCACGGCCAGCGTGGCGATGATGTCATCGGCCTCATAGCCTTCCAACTCTTTGCAGGCGATGTTGAAGGCGCGGGTCGCCTCGCGGGTCAGGGGCATCTGCGGGCGTAGATCTTCGGGCATGGCCTCGCGGTTGGCCTTGTATAGGTCATAGAGATCGTTGCGGAACGTGTGTGACCCCTTGTCGAAGATCACCGCCACATGGGTCGGCGCATCCGGCCCCGCGTTCCCTTCGACATATTTCTGCAGCATGTTGCAGAAACCTGACACCGCGCCAATTGGCAAACCATCCGACTTACGTGTCAGCGGAGGCAGCGCGTGATAGGCCCTGAAAATAAAGGCCGATCCGTCGATCAGATGCAGGTGACATCCTTTTCCGAAGTTGCTCATGCGCGCTCTCCCTGTCGGTCAGGGGACGTTGTGCCACAGGGCCGCTCATGTGGCCAGTCAAGAACGCGCGTCAGCCACCGAACAAGCCGCTGAACACGTCAGAAAAACTGTTGAGCAGCGCCATGATAACCAGCACGCCCAAAAAGGCGAAGAAGGCCATGGCAAAAAACTGAAACAGAATCGCACCTACGCCAATCACGGTACCGGCAATTGCAGGGCGCCGTCTTTCGTGACGCAGCAGCCCAATCACAGATACAACGATTGCCAAGGCCCCAAGCATGGCCACGCCGATCTGTAGAAAGTCATCCAGATCACGGCTGCGCGCGACGGGCTCGGGCTGTTCCAGCCCCGCGGCCGAGCGCAGGGTGGACTTGCCGATCTCGGCGGCCAATTCGCCCAGTGAAACGCCCGTCGATTGCTGCGGCGCAAACGGCCCTGCCCAAACCACGAACAACGCGGCAAACAGCGCAAGGGCACCAATACCAAACCCGATCCAGCCGAAAACCGGACTAGCAGTGTCAGTAGATGCAACATCCGTCATCGAACTCACCCCAATATCTGCAAATCGGCCATAGCATAAAACCACGGTAGCATTTGGGAGAACATTATTGCTTGCGGAAAACGCACCGCAACTGTGCCTGTATGACCATATCTCTTCGATTCAGCGATCCGCCGTCAGGCAAGCAGCAAACCAAAGCTATGGAGCGCTGAACGCTCTGGTCGCCGCATCCCATCGCAATCCGGTTTTTTCAGCGATTCCGTGCATCTGCTTGTTCAACGACCTGTCATTCAGTCGACGGCTCAGGCTGCGCAATGGGACCAGATTGCGTTCCCCGTACCCGTCGATCAGCACGAACATCGACACTGAGTCGCGCGTGCCGTAAACGATATTTTGCGCATGAATATCGCGACCCACGATCTGAAAGTCGAACAGCTTGTGAACAAAATCATTCAGCTTGTTCAGAACCTCGGGGGGCAGCCGGCGCTGCTGGCACAACGACATCAGATCCTGCGCCAGCGAGCCGTCCTCAGATTCCATACGCTCGACCACAATGCCCGGCCCGGCATCCGTTTGCACAACGCCAAAAGACCGGGCCAATGGCATTTTCGCGATATCCGGGCCGCTTTTCAACGCCGCCTTCATCTCGCACTCCAGCTCTTGCAATGCATTGCGATAGACCGAGTCCGGCAGCAAATACCGCACAAAGCGCTTGGCAAAAGATCGGTTGGGCCGCGTGCGCGAGCGCGTCACCTTGATCAGAAGATCGGATTGGTCAGGGTAGGCGTAGACGTTTCTGTGGCCACCTGTGGCAACAAGATCTTTGTCGGACAGGTGAACCAGTTGCACTGGAAAGATCATTCCGGATCCGCGTGGTAATGACACAAGAATTCTGACGCAGCACGCTACAGCATATCCTGCCCGGCGTCAGCCCTTGTAACAGTTTTATGTCAGATTGATTGCGCCTCTTCGGCCGCGGACCCTTTGAGAATGTATTTGCAATCGCAATAGGGGCATTCGACCCAACCAGTGTCTTCAGGGATTTGCAGCCAGACACGTGGATGGCCCAGTGCCCCTTCGCCACCGTCACAGGCGACACGGGTGGTTTCCACGATCTTGGTTTCCGGCGCTTCGATGGTCACGGTTGGCGATCCTTCTTCGGTTGTCGGCCTCGCGGGCATGTATTAGGTGCGTTTATGAGCGATGAGCAAACCGGGGGCAAGAGCCACATGAGCGATGCGGCAATCAGGATCGAAGGTCTGCACAAGACCTATCGCGGCAGCAAGGCACAGCCCGAGAAACACGCGCTAAAAGGCGTTGACCTGACGGTCCCGCGCGGGTCGGTCTTTGGATTGCTGGGGCCAAACGGGGCCGGGAAATCGACATTGATCAACATTCTTGCCGGGCTAGTGGTTAAATCGGCCGGAACGGTCTCTATCGGCGGGTTTGATCAGGATAAAAATCCGCGCCAGTCCCGCGCAGCAATTGGCGTAATGCCGCAAGAGCTGAACCTCGATCCGTTCTTCACCCCGCGTGGCGCCTTAGAGGTTCAGGCCGGTCTTTATGGCGTCCCCAAGGCCCAGCGCCGCAGCGACGAGATTCTGGAACTGGTCGGCCTTGGCGACAAGGCCGAAGCCTATGCGCGCACTCTGTCTGGGGGTATGCGTAGGCGGCTGCTGTTGGCGAAGGCTCTTGTGCACCATCCCCGCATTCTGGTCCTGGATGAACCCACGGCGGGCGTGGACATCGAACTGCGCCAGATGCTCTGGACCAATGTGCGCAAACTGAACGAACAGGGCATGACGATCATCCTGACCACGCATTACCTGGAAGAAGCGCAAGAAATGTGTGACGAGATCGCGATCATCAACCACGGCGAAAAGATCGCGCAGGACAGCACCGCCAACCTGCTGAGTCGCATGGACAGCCGGACAATGGTCATTGCTCCGGACAGCCCGGTGACCGAACTGCCAACAGCGCAAGGGGTCGAGGCCACTCTGCGTGACGATGGCAGCCTGGTGCTGCAATATCGCAGCGCTGCGACCAGCGCCGAACAAGTTCTGGAATCGGTCCGCACCGCAGGCATCCGTATTCGCGACGTCCGCACCGAAGAGGCAGACCTCGAGGATGTGTTCCTCGCCCTGACATCCGCACGCGGATAAGAATTTGACCGTTAGACTCGATCTATCCGCGCCTGATAACAGTTGTTCCGCGCGGACCGGATGTGGATATAGGCCACATCGGGACGAGCAAAGATATCACTGATCTTTGCGCCGATCCGATCTGTGGGCGTAATCTCTCCGGTGCCATAGACGATCCGATCATCCAACCCGTACCCTTTGATCAGATAGTCGGGAGAGGTGGTCAGAATCTCGGGCATCTCATCCCCTTCATACTGTTCACACGGGGCGGCACACAGAAAGATCGGACCCGTTTCCGCGTAGGGTTGTGTCTCAGAAAAAGGGCGATGCGCCAATATCAGCATCTCTTTTCCTTCCGGAATGTTCTGCAGGCAATGGCGGCATGGATTGCCCGCACCTTCGGAAACGGCGCGCTCGGGCGAGGCGCCATATGCGTCCGGCCCTCCGGCCTGAAGCGCGCGGACTTGGCGGGTGGGCAATGCTGTGATCTTGAACATCTCGGGTCTCCTTTTTCTGCCACCCTGCCCAGAGGGGACACTGCAAGCGACCCGTTTCCTGCGCAAAGGACTCGAAAAAGAACAAAAGGTGAATATAATGTGGAATCGCCATGTATGCCGAATTGTCGATCACGTCGAATTTCACCTTTCTCACCGGGGCCTCGCACCCCGAGGAGTATATGCAGCGTGCCGTCACACTTGGTCTGCCCGCCATCGCGATTGCCGATGACAACTCGGTCGCCGGGATCGTGCGTGCCCATACCCAGGCGCGCGAGATCACCCGAAAGGTGCGCGAACGTATCGAATGGGAAGGGCAGAACACGCCCATCGGCCCGCCCTGCCCCGATCATATCCCCAAACCGCCCTCCTACCCGATCCACGCCGTGCCGCGCCTGATCCCGGCAGCCCGGCTGATCTTCACCGACGCGCCCACCGTCACCGCCCTGCCCCTGAACCGGCAGGGTTGGGGCAACCTGTGCCGTATCCTGTCGAAAGGCCGCCTGCGTGCGGAAAAAGGCGACTGCATCCTGCACCTGTCCGACCTGTTGGAATTCTCTGACGGTCTGCACCTGCTGCTCTGGCCACAAGCGACCCGGTCGCAGGGCGGCGCGAGTGCTTGGCGGACACAGGCGCAACAGCTGACGCGCCGCTTTGCCGGGCGGATGCATCTGTTGATGCATCCTCGGTATGATGGCGCAGACAGTGAATATTTCATTTTATTAGAGACTGAATCAAAGCAACTCAACCTTCCCACCCTCGCCAGCGCTGCGCCGATGATGCACCATGGTACCCGTCGCAAACTGGCCGATGTGCTGACCGCCATCCGACTGCGCCGCAAGGTCGACGATCTGGGCCGCGACGCGCTAGCCAATGGAGAGCAGCGCCTGCGTTCGGAATCCGAGATGCTGCGCATTTTCAAAGGCCATGAAGGCGCTGTCACCCGCGCCCATATGCTCAGCGAACAGTTGCAATTCTCGCTGGATGAGCTGCGTTACGAATACCCCAGCGAGGGCAGTGACCAGGAAACCCCGACCCAACGCCTGCACCGTTTGGCGCATGAGGGGCTGAAATGGCGGTATCCGGCAGGAGCCTCGGAAAAAGCCAAAAAGATGCTGGCGCATGAACTGACCCTGATCGGCAAGCTGAAATATGAACCCTATTTCCTGACCGTCCGTGACATCGTCACCTTCGCCCGATCCCGCGATATCCTGTGTCAGGGACGCGGCTCAGCAGCCAACTCCGTCGTCTGCTACTGCCTCGGCATCACCGAGGTCAGCCCCGAGCTGGGCACGATGGTGTTCGAACGCTTCGTCTCCGAGGCGCGGGACGAACCCCCCGACATAGACGTCGATTTCGAACATGAACGCCGCGAAGAGGTGATTCAGCACATCTATGACCGCTATGGCCGCCACCGCGCGGGCCTCTGCGCAACTGTGATCCACTATCGCGGCAAGCGCGCCATCCGCGAAGTGGGCCGGGCGATGGGCCTGACCGAAGACACGATCTCGGCTCTGTCCTCACAGCTATGGGGGTTCTTCTCGGCCAAGGGGCTCGAGGCGGAACGGATGCGCGAAATCGGTCTTGATCCCGAAGATCGCCGCTTAAAACAGACTCTAACATTGGTTTATGAGATCGACGGCTTCCCCCGTCACCTCTCGCAACACGTCGGCGGGTTCATCATCACCGAGGGGCGGTTGGACGAACTCGTCCCCATCGAAAACGCCACGATGGAGGACCGCACAGTCATCTGCTGGGACAAGGACGATATCGACAGTCTTGGTATTCTGAAGGTCGATGTCCTCAGCCTTGGGATGCTGACTTGTATCCGCAAGGCGTTCGATTTGATCACCCAGCACCATCAGACGGGCTATACCCTCGCCACCCTGCCGCCCGAGGACCCGGCGGTGTATGACATGCTGTGTAAGGCGGACTCGGTCGGGGTGTTTCAGGTGGAATCGCGCGCGCAGATGAACTTTCTGCCACGAATGCGTCCGCGCAATTTCTATGATCTGGTGATCGAGGTCGCCATCATCCGCCCCGGCCCCATTCAGGGCGACATGGTCCACCCGTACATCCGCCGCCGGAATGGCGAAGAGGAGGTCAGCTTCCCCTCGGACGCGCTGGGTGAGGTGCTGGGCAAAACGCTGGGCGTGCCGCTGTTTCAGGAACAGGCGATGCAGATCGCCATCGTCGGCGCGGGCTTCACCCCCGAACAGGCGGACCGGCTGCGGCGGTCGCTGGCGACGTTCAAGAAACATGGTAATGTCAGCGAATTCCGGTCCTTGTTCCTGCGCGGGATGGAGCGGAACGGCTATGAACAGGATTTCGCCGAACGCTGTTTTTCGCAGATCGAAGGCTTCGGCTCTTACGGTTTCCCCGAAAGTCACGCGGCCAGCTTTGCGCTGCTGGTCTATGCCTCGGCCTGGATCAAATGCCACCATCCGGGGATTTTCGCCTGCGCGCTGCTGAATTCACAGCCCATGGGATTTTATGCCCCAGCGCAAATCGTGCGCGACGCGCGTGAACATGGGGTTCAGGTGCACCCCGTCTGTATCAATGCCAGTTTCTGGGGCAATGTGATGGAACCCGACGGTCACGGCGGGTTGGCTCTGCGGCTGGGGTTCCGCCAGATCAAGGGCCTGAGCGAGGAAGATGCCAGCTGGCTGACCGCCGCGCGCGGTAATGGCTACCATCAGGTGGATGATGTGTGGCGTCGTGCCGGACTTGGCCCCTCGGTAATCGAACGGTTGGCTGAGGCCGATGCCTTCTCCGCCTGCGATCTGACAAGGCGCGAGGCGTTGTGGCAGGCCAAAGCGATTGCCACCGCGAAGCCCTTGCCGCTGTTCTCGCAGGATCTGGAGGGCGAGGCGCTGGACGAGCCCGCAGCCTATCTGCCACAGATGACGCTAGGCGAGCAGGTAGTCGAAGATTACGTGGCCACCCGCCTCAGCCTCAAGGCGCATCCAGTGGCCCTGATCCGGCATCTGCTGACGCCCGAGCCGCGCGACAAAACCACACCTGTTGCGTGACGCCCAAACCGGGTATCGGCCCAGAACAGAGTCGAAAACGGACCAAACATGACCCGCCCCACGCTGCCGCCGCGCTTTCCCGCGACCCCAGATCAGATCAATGCTCAGGTCGCCGCCTTTTACGCCCGCGTGCGCGAGGACGCGGTGCTAGGACCGGTCTTCAACACACATGTCCAAGACTGGTCCACGCATGAGGAAAAGATCGCCGCCTTCTGGCGCAACGCCATCCTGTATGAGCGCAGCTATGACGGCAATCCGCAGCGGGTCCATATTGAACGGCCCGACGTGCAGCCCGACATGTTCGCCCATTGGCTGGATTTGTTCGAAGAGGTCGCCACCCAGACCTTACCCCCGGAAACCTCCACACCATGGGTCGCGCTGGCCCGAAGAATCGGCGTGGGGATGACGGCCGGTGTGCAATCTGCACGCCAACCCAAACACGCACCTCCCATCCTGCGTTGATCCCAGGGCATGGCAGTTTTGCCATGTTAGCGGTAAAATAGGGGCTATGCGGGTCGGCCAAATGAGTTTACTCAGGGGTACGACAGCCCCAATGCGCTGCGCCCCTACACCGACACATCACCCGAGGCCGCCTCATGAGCACTCAGAACACCACCCTTCGGGGGCTTGGCTATGCGTTTGCGGGCTTTGCCGTTTTTGCGAGCCACGATGTGCTGATCAAAGTGCTGGGTAGCACCTATTCGGTGATGCAGATCATCTTTTTCGCAACGCTGTTTTCCTTTGTGCCAATGGCGGTGACGATCCTGACCGACCGGACAACGGGCAATTTCCGACCACATCATCCGTGGCTGGTCCTGCTGCGCTCGGCCCTGATGGTGACATCCATGGTCTGCGCCTTCTACGCTTTCTCGGCGCTGCCGCTGGCCGAGGTCTACTCGCTGTTATTCGCCTTCCCTCTGTTCGTCACCGTCCTGTCGATCCCGATCCTGGGGGAAGTCGTGCGCGCACAGCGTTGGGCCGCCGTCGGCTGTGGCCTGATCGGAGTTCTGATCGTCCTGCGCCCCGGTGCCACGGATATCACTCTGGGGCATCTCGCGGCCCTGACTGCGGCGTTTTCCAGCGCGTTAGGGTCTGTTTTGGTACGCAAGATCGGGAATGAGGAACGCTCGGCCGTACTGATCCTTTATCCGATGCTGCTGGCCATTGTGGTCATGAGCTTGATGCAGCCCGCTGTTTACCAACCACCCTCGCTGCTGCATCTGGCGATGATGGCGCTGGTGGGCGTGTTTTCGGTCATCGCCCAACACCTGATCATCCTTGCCTATCGCGCCGCGCCTGCAGGCGTGGTCGCCCCCAGCCAATACAGTCAGATCATCTGGGCTACATTGTTCGGCATGGTCTTTTTCAACGAGCGGCCCGATGGCTGGGTCGCCGTTGGGGCCAGCATCATTATAGCCTCAGGCGTCTATGTGGTCTGGCGCGAAAGCCGGGCGAACACCTCGTCGGTCAATACCCCGGTTCTGAGGGTCCGCTCGCCCCGGTCCGACACAGGCGCAAGCCGTCCCGGCAAATAAAAACGGCGCGCCATTCACAGCGCGCCGTCCTCGAAATCGCAGGTTCAGGGCCTTAGTAGACCACAACCGAGCGGATGCTTTCGCCCTTATGCATCAGGTCGAAACCGTGGTTGATGTCGTCTAGACCCATGGTGTGGGTGATCATAGGGTCGATCTCGATCTTGCCTTCCATGTACCAGTCGACAATTTTTGGCACATCGGTCCGGCCCCGCGCGCCACCAAAGGCCGTCCCGCGCCACGAGCGGCCCGTGACCAGCTGGAACGGACGGGTCGAGATCTCGGCCCCCGCAGGTGCCACGCCGATGATGATCGACTCACCCCAGCCCTTATGCGCCGACTCCAGCGCAGCGCGCATTACGCCCACATTGCCGGTGGCGTCAAAGGTGTAATCGCCGCCGCCTTTGGTCAGGTTGACCAGATAAGGAACCAGATCGCCTTCAACCTCGGCCGGATTCACAAAATCGGTCATACCGAACTTGGTCGCCATCTCGACCTTGGCCGGGTTCAGGTCAACGCCAACAATCTGATCGGCCCCAGCCAGACGCAGGCCCTGAATCACGTTCAGACCAATGCCGCCCAGACCGAAAACGATGGCACGGCTGCCGATTTCCACCTTGGCAGTGTTTATGACAGCGCCGATACCGGTGGTCACGCCGCAACCGATATAGCAGATTTTGTCGAACGGGGCGTCCGGGCGCACCTTGGCCAGCGCGATTTCCGGCAGAACCGTGTGGTTCGAGAAAGTCGAGCAGCCCATGTAGTGCAGGATTGGATCACCATCCAAAGTCGAAAAGCGCGAGGTCCCATCAGGCATCAGGCCCTGTCCCTGCGTTTCACGGATCGCCTGACACAGATTGGTCTTGGGATGCAGACAGTATTCACACTCGCGGCATTCGGGGGTGTAAAGCGGGATCACGTGGTCGCCTGGCTTCAGGCTGGTGACGCCTGGGCCAACCTCAACCACGACGCCTGCGCCTTCATGGCCCAGAATCGCGGGGAACAGCCCCTCAGGGTCGGCACCCGACAGGGTGAATTCATCGGTGTGGCAGATGCCGGTGGCCTTGATTTCCACCAGAACCTCACCCGCTTTGGGGCCTTCAAGGTTCACATCCATCACTTCCAAAGGTTTGCCCGCCTGAACGGCGACGGCGGCACGGGTACGCATATCTTTGTCTCCCTGTCTTCTTTGCCCCGACCCTGCGGCAATCGCAGGAGGTTTTCAACTGCGCTTTGGTGACAGGTTTGTTAAATATCTGATATTGCAGAAACGACATTGCCGGAAAGAGGAACGCCAATGTACCGTTTTATCCCCGCGCTGGCCCTGCTGGTCGCCTGCACCCAGACACCCGCGCCCGAGGACGCGCCCCTGTCGCCCGAACCTGCGCCGGTTGATCTGGCGTTTTGTCTGGGTGAGCCCTTTGCCAATTCCATTGGTCAACCTGTCTCGACCATTCAGGCCCAATTGCCTGAACGGTCCCGCGTTCTGGGGCCCGACGGCATTGCTACGCAAGATTACCGGATCGACCGGCTGAATGTGTTTGTAGATGAGACCGGGATCATTCAGCGCCTGACCTGCGGCTAGGCGTGGACTCGGCAGACGATTCTACGGTAAGAACAAAATGAGAACATTTTGATGTCTGCCGATGCCAAAACGCCGAATACTCTCGCTCTGGTTTCCTCGTCTGGGGGCTGAACGGCTGATCCGCGCTGCGCGGGGGCTGCAGGATGGGCCTTTGGCTGTGGTGACCGAGCAGTCGAACATGCAGGTGATCACATCGCTGAACGCCACGGCGCAGACCGCCGGGTTGCGCGTGGGCCAACCAGTGCGCGATGCCCATGCCATGTGCGCCAATCTGGTGACACGCCCCCGCAACGCCCCGGCCGAGGCTGCGTTTCTGACCGCCCTGCGCCGGTGGGTGGGCAAGTTCAGCCCATGGGTTGCCGAAGAAGCCCCCGATGGCCTGATCGTGGATCTGTCAGGCTGCGCGCATCTGTTCGGCGGGGAAGAAGCGTTGTTGAACGTGATCGAAACCGACTGCGCAGATATGGGGCTGAGCGTACAGATGGGCATCGCCGACACGCTGGGCGCGGCCTGGGCGCTGGCGCGCTACGCGGGGCAACAGGCCACCTCCGACCGCAATGGCGACGCCATCAGCCAAGAGGCTCGCGCCACCCGCGCCCGCGCCACCAAGCGGCGGCACTGGACCAAGGGCGGGGCCGCACCGCAAGTGGTGGCTGTGGGCAGTGGCGCGCGGATCGCAGCGCCGGGGCAATCCTATGGCGCGCTCAGCCCCCTGCCCATCGCGGCGCTGCGGCTTGAGGATCAGGTGGTCGCACAACTGAACCGTCTGGGTCTGCGCCGGATCGGCGATCTGTTGGGGCAGCCGCGTGCCTCGCTGGCGCGGCGATTTGGGCGGGGGCTGGTGCTACGGCTGGATCAGGCGATGGGCAGCGCGCCCGAGCCGGTCTCCCCCGCCCGCCCGCCGCATCACTTTGCGGTGCGGATGACCCTACCCAACCCGATCGGCCTGACCGAGGATGTGATGGCCGCCATCGACCGCGTTCTGCCAACGCTCTGTACCAAGCTAGAGGAGAAAGCGCGCGGGGTACGCACCCTACGGCTGGAAGCTCATCGCGCCGATCAGGCCGCCGAGGTTATCGAGGTCGGACTGGCCCGCCCAACCTATGACAAACACCGTATTCGGCCTTTGTTAGAGATGAAAATTGACCAGATCGACGCGGGCTATGGCATCGACATGCTGCGGCTTGAGGCGGTGCAGACGGAACCCCTACACGCCCGCACCATGGCCGGCCATGCCGAGGCCCGCCGCGTCGCCCGCAACCGGTTGGACGGCAACACCGCCGTCGAAGACCTTACGGCCAAGCTGGGCGCGCGGGTCGGGTTGGAGGCGATCACAAGGCGGCACCCGGCGGCCTCGCATATCCCCGAGAAAACCGCACAGGTGCTGGCCGCTGCGTGGTCGGAGCCCGCGCAAGACTGGCCTGCACCACCGCGTCCGCGCCCCTTGCAGATGTGGCAGCCCGAGCCGGTAACGGCCCCCGATACCCCGGACGTGCCCAGCACATTCCGCTGGCGCGGGCGAGACTGGCAGTTGGCGCAGGCGACGGGGCCGGAACGGATCGCACCCGAATGGTGGCTGGATGACCCCAACTGGCGCAGCGGTGTGCGCGATTACTGGGTGGTTGTGACCGAACAGGGCGAACGGCTGTGGCTGTTTTACGGCCACGGAGGCACCATGTCGGCGGGTTGGTTTTGCCACGGTCAGTTTGGATAAATGCCTAATTAGGGTCTATTTTCTGCGATATACTAACCAATCCGGCAGGTAATCGATCAGCCGGATCACCCAGGAAAACGGCGCGGGAAAATCGGTGCGGAACCGGCGACGCCCCATCGCTTTGACCACGCGATTTGCTGCATCCTCGGGCGTCATCAGCATGGGCATCTTGAAGCTGTTCTTCTCGGTCAGGCGGGTCTTGATGAAGCCCGGATTGACGATCCGCACAGTCACACCAGTTCCAGCCAAATCATGCCGCATCGTCTCTGCCAGAGACACCAGCGCGGCTTTGCTGGCCCCATAGCCAATTGCAGCAGGCAATCCATGGTATCCGGCCAGAGACCCGATAAGCGTGATCTCACCCTGTCCGGCCTTGACGAAACCGGGCACGGTTTCCCCCAAAACGCGCATGGCCCCCAGATAATTCACATCGACCATCCTCAGCGCGGTTTCCGTATCCCAATCGCCACTGCGCATGGGATCATAGGCCCCGGCATTATAAACCAGACCATCCACCGCGCCCGCGCCAGCCACTGCGGCGCGAACCGAATCCAAATCGGTCACATCCATGGGGATTGCGCGAGCGTTGGGCAAAGTCTCACACATCTCGGCCAGACGGTCGGCATTGCGCGCGGATAAGATCAGATGAGCGCCCTGACGGCTGAGAGCTTGGGCCAAAGCCCGCCCCAGACCTTCGCTGGCACCAATGATCCAATAGGTTTTTCCGTCAAAGCTGCTCATTCCGCGACCGTTTCATATGTTGTGTTTCTTTTACGACCGCGACGGGGCGCTGGATCAAAAGCAGATCCGCCAGGTCTTCTGTAACCCGAGGTCACAACATAGTGCATTCAAGAAAAACACCTAATCCGATTGATCCACCCCCGCCTATCCTGCGTATCTTATTGTAATACGTTACATAACGAGGCTTGAATGTTCGACGAATCCCGGGGCGGCCGGAAAAAAATCGCAGTCATTGGCGCAGGCATCTCGGGTCTCTCCGCAGCTTACTACCTGTCAGAAAACAACGACGTAACCGTCTTTGAGGCCGAACCCCGGCTGGGCGGTCACGCGCGCACGGTTATGGCCGGAAAGAATGGCGACCAACCGGTGGATACCGGGTTCATCGTCTTCAACTATGTGACTTATCCCTACCTGACCGCACTATTTGACGAATTGAACGTTCCGGTCATCAAGTCGGAAATGAGCTTTGGCGCTACCATTGACAATGGCCGCATCGAATACGGGCTGAACAACCTGCGCACCCTGACGGCGCAGAAACGCAACTTGGCCCGCCCCGCCTATTACAAAATGATCGCCGACATCCTGCGGTTCGGAAAGGAGGCCCCAGAGGCCGCCCAAGACGATGACACCACAATCGGAGAGTTGGTGGATCAGCTACGCCTGGGCCATTGGTTCCGCCACAACTATCTGATGCCCATGTGTGGCGCGATCTGGTCGACCCCAGTTGAGTTCGTGGATCAGTTCCCGGCCCGCTCGCTGGTGCAATTCTTCCGAAACCACGCTCTGCTGGCTAGTGGACGCGCGAAGCAGCATCAGTGGTATACCGTCAAAGGCGGTAGCATCGAATATGTGCGCCGCATCGATGCCGCGCTGCGCGCGCGCGGATGTGATATCCGATTGGCCTCTCCGGTTGATCACGTGAAACGCGACGATGTGGGTGCTACGGTCCACAGCCAAGGGCACGCGGATCAGTTTGACGAGATTATCCTCGCCACGCATTCCGATCAATCGCTGGCCATTCTGGGCGATGCCGCGACCGAAGCCGAGCGCGCGGCACTTGGCGCAATCCGGTATCAGCCCAATACAGCGATTCTGCATTGCGACGAACGCCAGATGCCCCGGCGACGCGCCTGCTGGTCCAGTTGGACCTATCGGTCGCAGGCTGGAAATGTTGGCGTAACCTACTGGATGAACCGGCTTCAGAATATTCCGGACAGTGACCCCCTGTTCGTGTCGCTGAATGCTTCATCAGAAATTTCTGCGGATAAAATCTATGATCAGGTAGAATTTGCCCACCCGGTATTCGACAAAGCAGCCCTGAAGGCACAAGGGCAAATCCGCGAGATGCAGGGACAGAACCGAACCTGGTTTGCCGGCGCCTATAACAGGCACGGCTTTCACGAAGACGGGATTGCCAGCGCGATGCATGTCGTTGCGCAGCTGAACGGCACCCCGCAAACCCTCGGAGCTGAAAATGACACTCTTGCAAAAGGCCCGGCCATCCCTGCCTAAGGGTGGCTTCCGCGCGGCGTTGATTTCGGTGTTGCTGCTGGCCTCTGGCGGGCTTGCAGCCTCACCGGGCCTGAACACGCTGGACAACCCTCAACTGCATGGCACGGCAACCTACCGGTACTTGGGGTTGCCTCTGTATAATGCCCAGCTGTTCACACAGCGCGGTGCGTCGTTTGATTGGGGGCAGGACTTTGCCCTTGAACTTCAATACCGCCGCAACGTGACGAAAAAGGCGCTGATCAATTCGACACTGGATGAGATGGAGCGCATCGGCAGCCCGGCCCCAGTGCGCGATCAGCTTGAAATCTGCTTCAAGGCCGTGAAGAAAGGCGACCGATACCTGGCCGTATCAGATGGACCAGATCGCGTATCTTTCTGGCTGAATGGAGCCAAGACCTGCACGATGTCCTATCCGGGCATCAAGCGCAGTTTCATGTCTGTTTTCTTGGGTGAAAACACACGCTCGGCCTCCTTCTCGCAGAAGTTGCGGGGACAATAATGCTGTATCCGCGGGTCAGCCTCTATGCGCTGATGCTCGCGGCAGCGGGTATCCCGCTTTATATTCATCTGCCGCGTTTCGCCGCCGTCAATCTTGGTATCGGACTGGGCGTAATCGGTACTGTCCTGCTGGTGATACGGTTGGTCGATTTGGTGCAGGATCCTTTGATCGGCTGGGCCATCGATCGTTGGCCCAAGGCCCAACTTGTGTTCGCAGCAATGGCTGCGCTGGGATTGGCCATTGGCTTTCCGGTCCTCTTTAACTTGCCCGAAGGCGCAAGTATCACAGCATTAGTCTCTGTTCTGGTGTTACTGTTTTCGGCCTACAGCCTCGGCACGATCCTTTTGTATGGCCGCAGCGCCACCCTTGCAAAACAGACAGATCCGAAAGAACTGATGACATTGGCCGCATGGCGCGAAGGCGGCCAATTGTTAGGAGTGGTCGTCGCAGCCAGTGCCCCTGCTCTGTTTCTGGCGTTCGGAGCGGCCGCTCAGGGATATCCAGCTTTCGGCATATTCTTGGGCCTGTTAGCGGTGCTGACATGCGCGGTGACGTACCCCATTTGGCTGCGTACGCCGATTACCGGCGATGGGTTATCTTTTGCAGGGCTGGGTCAGGCAGGTGCGCTGCGTCTGTTGGCTTTGGCGCTGGTGAACAGTTTGCCTGTGGCCATCACTTCAACCTTGTTTTTGTTCTTCGTTGAAGATCGCCTGCAATTGCCTGGAAAAGCCGGGCCACTATTGATCCTGTTTTTCCTCAGCGCCGGGGCAAGCGTTCCGCTTTGGGCACGCCTAAGCAACCGAATTGGCCCGAAACAGACTCTGATAATCGCC
Source organism: Ruegeria sp. HKCCD7628 (assembly GCF_057221005.1). Lineage (NCBI taxonomy): Bacteria > Pseudomonadati > Pseudomonadota > Alphaproteobacteria > Rhodobacterales > Roseobacteraceae > Ruegeria > Ruegeria sp. HKCCD7628. The sequence continues at coordinate 32,526 of NZ_JBWVBA010000009.1, read as the reverse complement.
ATGCCCCTTTCGATCGCAGGCTTCATCGGTGCCGCCACTCTGTCGGCGGGGAACCTGACTGGGTTCGCAGTGATCTGTATTGCATCTGGTGCCGCATTGGGCGCGGATATGGTCGTGTTGCCAGCGATGTTCTCGGTCGTACTGACGCGCGCTGGCCTGAACGCATCCGCGGCGTTTGGCATCTGGTCATTTGCGGGCAAACTGGGCCTTGCATTGGCCGCCTTCTTCACTTTGCCGCTGCTCGAACGCAGCGGATTCGCTCCGGGACAAGCAAACTCGGCCGAGGCTCTGAATACGCTCAACCTCGCTTACGCAGTGCTGCCCTGCATCCTGAAACTCGGCGCGTTCGGAATGGTTCTGACGTTGCCAACGGAGGTCACTTCCAAATGACACTTGTTGCCATCCTTCTTGCCGCCATCCTTTTGGTGATCATTGCAAAGCGGAGGTTCCTGAGCTTTCGCTCACAGGTGCCTGCGGACTACGCAAGCACAGGCCCTGCCTTTAACATGAAACAGAACCTGAACGGGGAAATCCTGTCCGAGGGGTTGATCTATGGACCCAACGGCAAGATGACCAACAGCTTTGTTGCCCGTATGGTTGGCGAATGGGACGGAAACACCGGTACACTGGCCGAGTATTTCACCTATTCCAACGGCAAGCAGATGACCCGCAAATGGTATCTGACACTTGGCACTGGCAACACATTTACCGCCACTGCAGATGACATCGTGGGCGAGGGTCAAGGCACGATCTCGGGGTCTACAGTCAAGTTGAAGTACCGGATCATTTTGCCGCAAGATTCAGGCGGGCATACTCTGGACGTGACCGATTGGATGTATCTGACCGAAAACGGTGTGATCATGAACCGATCCGAGATGCGCAAGTTCGGAATAAAGGTTGCCGAACTGGTTGCCACGATGCGCCCTGCGCCCGAGGTCAAGACCGCGCATCTGAACGGGGCGAACGGATATGATGCAGACAGCGACATGAGGCCGCTGCAATGATGATCCGGCGGCTTACTGTCTCAGCTCTGGCGATCGTGGGGATTGTGGCTTTAGCATCTTGTTCGGCCAAGCCGCGCGTTCCAAAGACGTTCCTGTCAGACCGGCAATTGAATCTGGAAGAGTTCTTTGAGGGCGAAACCGTAGCCTATGGGCAGTTCCAAGACGTTCTGGGCAATGTCCCGCGACGGTTTACTGTGGATATTGACGGCACATGGGACGGCAAAACGCTGACGCTTGTCGAAGATTTTGTTTATGACGATGGCGCCACGGAACAGCGGATCTGGACTCTGACCAAAACAGGTGAAGATACGTGGACAGGAACCGCTCCGGGCGTGCTTGGCACCGCCTCGGGTGTCGAGCGTGGGGATACGTTCAACTGGAAATACAAAATCGACCTGCCTATCAAAGAAGGCACAATGCGCGTGAACTTCGACGATTGGATGTGGCTGTTGTCGGATGACCGGTTGCTGAACCGCGCTTATGTTTCGCGTTACGGCGTGCGGTTGGGCGAAGTCATTCTGTTCTTTGAAAAGAAATGAAAAAGGGCGGATCTAAGGACCCGCCCAATAGACTGTATGGTTCAGATCAACTTAGAAGTTGAACTGAGCACCAAAGTCAGCGCGGATGCGGCCGTCTTCGTCACCGTCTTTGATCTCGCCAACAGCGCCACGCAGGGTCGCACCGTTGCCCAGGTCGTAGATGGCACCAACACCGATGTTGCGCGTATCGTCATCCGCATTGCCGTCACCGTAAACGAACTGCAGGGTGGTTGCTGCGCCAACGTTGTAAGATGCCGACAGACCATAGGCAGTGCCGTTTTCGGCATCGTCAGCAACGTCGTCGTCTGCCAGGAACAGGGTGCCGTAGAAATCGCCCAGTTCTGCGCCGATGGTCAGAACGGCCAGGCTTTCTTTTTCAACACCAGCGCCTTCGTCGGTCTCACCATAGGCCAGCGACGCGGTGATGTTGTTGAATGTGTACGAACCGCTTACGTCCCAGCGATCGCGATCGTCAGTCTGACCCGCGCCCAGGAATTGAGTGTCCTGATCATACGAGGCCGAGAACGCGAAATCGCCGACGGTGTAACGGAAGAATACCGCGTTTGCACCGGAACCGGTCGAGCTGTACTCGAGGAACGAGTAGTTAACGCCAACGTACTGGCCAAGGAATTCTTCCAGGCCGGGTTCGTTGCCGAAATAGTCATCCAGGTTGTCGAACGAACCCGAGACGTTGCCCGCGTCAACACGCAAGCCGCCGTAGATGACCGAGAAACGGGCGCCGTTCAGACCAGCTTCGTTCTGTTCACCGGTGGACGAGTCGTCGTCGGCCTGCAAACGAACGCGGCCCTGGAATTCGACACCGCTGTCGGTTTCGACATTGGCGTCGATGTTCAGGCGGAAACGCGACACCAGAATGGTATTGTCGGTCGAAGGATTGTTCACGTTGACGGCGCCGCCGGCGGTCGTGGTTGTGGTTTGTGCAGAACGATCTTCTTCGTAGCCAATACCAAAACGACCGTAGCCGCTGAATTTAACTTCCGCGGCAGCAACGCTTGCGGTTGCGATCAGCGCGGTCGATGCGATGAGGAGTTTTTTCATGGTGTGATTCCATAAATTTCGAGAGGAGGACAGCCGCGCAATTGCGACTTGAGCTTCCATTCTTAGATTTACAGAAATTACGCAATATGTATCTTGCGTTTTTTTGTCAGCGCAATGGAGTTTGTTGCATCTTTGCACTGATCGTTGATCCCGCCGCATGCGGTTAGCGTTTATTTAAGAACCATTCGGGGATTCACCAGAAACATTACAAAGGTGTGATCAACAAAAATGGCGGCGGGCCTTGAAACGGCCAAGCGCCGGACTGTCGCATTGAAAATAAAGGTAAATTCAAAACCCAAATTTTTGAGTGCAGATAAAACGATCTGCATGTCCGATGGTGGTCAATTGCTGGTGTAAAAGAACGACAAACTGCGGCTGGTTCCTCCGGGCGGCAGAGGGAACGGCTCGGCGGCGCGAACTTGCGCGCGGGCAGCGCGGTCGACTTCGGGCGAGCCGGAACTGTCCACCACATCGACAAAGGCCAGTGATCCGTCAGGATTGATCCGGAAGAAAACCTGCGCAAAGCCGCGCGCCGAGACAAAGACGACCGGGGCGCGGTTCAGATGGACCAGAACCTCGCCCGCATAGTTGGTGGTGTCCGAATTCCCGGGCCCTCGCCCACCAGACCGAGTGCCACTGTTGCCTCGGGTGAAGTTATCGACCCCGCTGCGCCGATAGGTGGATAAGGGCGACTCGATCTCTTGCGAAGGGAATCTCAGATCACTGAAATCCCGCGCGCCATTACTTGCGCCCTGCCGTCGGGGTGTCGGCTCGCGTTCGGGCCGTTGTGGCCGGATCGAGGACCGAACAGCCAGTTCCGAATCCGCCTCGGTCTCTTCCGGCTCGGCGGTTGCTTCGGGCAGAACGGGATCGACCGCTTCATCTTCAAGCGGCACAACCGGCACGACGGAAATTTCGGGCACAGGTTCAGCTTCGGGTTCAGGAAGCGCTGCCAGTTCTTCGACCTCCGGTGTCACGGGCGGCGTTTCGGTGGGGGCCTCAAGTTCCTCGGGCAAAACGTCCGGATCGCCTTCGGGTATCTCGACCACCTCTGCTGTTTCCACGGACGGAGTTTCTTCAATTTCATCGCTCGCGGCTTCTTCGCCTTCAGATGTATCTTCAGTCTCAGCCACATCCGGTTCGACTGGCTCGGTTTCTACGGGCTGCACAACTTCGGCCTCACCAACATCCGGTGAGAAGGTCTGCTGAGGGTTTTCCGAGGCGACTAGCGCCTCGCTGACCGGCACTTCAGGTTCCTCTGGCAGTTCTTCGACAACTTCTTCTTCGGCTGGCGGCTCGGGCTCGGGGACAGGCTCCGGCTCTTCCGGTGCTGATGCGGGTTCGGCAAGGTATTCGAAACTGTTGCCCAGTTCAACCGTATCTTGCGCGTCCGAAGTGCCAGCATCCTGAACCAGATTTGGCGTCGTAAAAGCAAGCCCCATGAAATGCAGAAGCAATGACACCAGCACGGCGACAACCGCGATGAAAATGGACCCCCGGATCATTCCAACGCCTTTTGGGTCACCACGAATACAGATGTTGCCCCAAGACGACGCAATGTCCCCGTAACTTCGACCAGACGCGCGCCCAGCGCCTCGCGATCAGGGACGATCCGCACCGGGCCGGGCTCTCGACCTTGCATATAGGCTTCGGGCTCAATCTCTGTTCCGCGAAAACTCAGGCTGCCGTCACTGTGCATTACCAAAGCATCGGGAGGTTCGCGCCCATCCAATTCGGACGTATCCACAAGCTGAAGATCCGGATCCAGCGGCACCGCAACCGTTCCGGCGATCAGAAAGAAGATCAACATCAAAAAGATGACATTGATCAGAGCGATCGTGGAGTCGCGTTTGCGGCGGGGACGGATTGAGCGGATCATTCCAGCACCAAAACGCTGAGACCTTCGCGTCCCCTGAGCCGGACCAAAAGGTCCACCAACCGCTGCGAGGTGGTCGCCTCGCCCAAACTGATCAGAATCTGGCCGGTTTCGACCTGCGCCGTCAGATCATCGAACGTAATGTCAGCACCGTTCAAAGTCAGCGTCTCGGGCCCGAGTTGAACAAAAAACCGTTCGGTCGGGGTATCAGAGGGAGTGCCGCCGCCGGTCGCGTTACTCAGCTCGATTTCGGCGTATTTCGAAAAAGTTGACGTGAGCATGAAGAACAGCAGCAGCAGAAAGATCACGTCGATGAGCGGCGTCATCGACAGCGGTCGTCTGACAAAGGGCGCCCTGTTACGCATGTCCCGGTGCGGTTTCCATGGGTTGGTCAGTATCGGCGAGCGGGATCGCTTGCCCAGGCACAAGGATCGTGCGCAGCGCCTTGTCGGCGAATACTCTTTCACGTGCCGTCCGGCTTTCGAACCAAGACAGGACCATTGAGGTCGGCATAGCCACGGCCAACCCTACGGCAGTCGTGATCAGAGCCACCCAAATTCCGCCCGCCAAAAGTGACGGATCAACAGACGAGCCAGCGGATTGCAGGCTTTGAAACGCCTCGATCATACCCAGAACAGTCCCGAACAAACCCAGCAGCGGGGCCAACTGCGCCACCGTGTCTAACAGGCGAAAGCCGCGTTCAAGCCCGGCCAGCGCCAGCCCGGCTTCGGCATCCAGACGTTGGTCCAGCCCCGGTGCATCCGGCGCATCCATGGCCACTTCGACCAACGGGGCCAGATAGCTGCGGCTTTTGGCCAGCCGCGCGCGCGCCGTCTGCTTGTCGCCATCATCCCAGGCGGCCAATGCCTGCGACAACACCCGGTGCCGTCCAACACCTGACACGGTGAACTGCCAGACCTTATAGAGCGTCACCGCAAGGGTCACGACGGACATGGCAATCAGGATCGCAACAACCGGCCCGCCAAGGTTCAGGATTTCGCGCAGCGCGTCAATCGGGCTCATCCCAGAAGCTCCACGTCTGTGCGGGTACGCAGCTTCAGTGCCTCAATGCAGATCGGACTGTCTGCGCCGTCGACCGAGCATTTCTTTGCACCGTTGATCAGCACTTGGCCGATGGACGCGCAGCTTACGTCGCGCAGGTCAAATCGCCGTAACCGGGGGCGATCCACGGGCAGTTCGCGAAAAGGGTACAGCGTCAGGGTGATCAGACTGCCAGATGTGTCGAAGATAACCGTTTCGAAACTGGCGTCTTCTATGTCGACACCGGTTTTGTTTTCGACCAGGAAGTTCATACGACAGCCCTGTTCGACATCCTGCAAGGCATTCAATTCAATCTGCAAATTCCCCGGCCCACTGTCCTGAGACTGCGCGGCAGACGCGAACGGCAAGCTACAGAAGATCAAAGCCACAAGGGCCGGGCGGAGAAACGGCATTTACGTGCTCCCGATTGTTCAAAGTGGACATCGAAGACCGACGACACTTGACTGGCGATCCGCTACACATAGCGAACACCGCAAGCCGGTAAAAGAGTAGCAGACGGCTTTGTGAATTTCGTGGCAGACCTGCGCCTATTCGGTTGTAGTGTCACCATTTCCCGACGCCTCATCAGAGGGTCGACGCGTTGCGAATGCACAGGCAACCAACCATTCCATCGCGTTCGCCTTCATGTCATGTTCCGCTGTCACGGCGATACTGCGACTTTCGAAGATCTGATTGTAAATCGGCCAGTCATCCTGGAGAGAAGGGTAAATCGACCCTTGTGTCTTTCTCTGCTCCCATTTGTGCATCTTGCCTCCTGCTACTCCAAAGCTGACCTGGCCGGGAATCGTGGCCGTTCCACGCCGGTCGGTCATCAAAGGGTCCGAAAAATCGCGATGCCCCATACCTTGCACAAAACTGACATTGGCGGGATTGCAGCCCAGCCCGAACCACATGCCTTCCGCAGCCTTGTCCAGCAAATCCTGCGGGACGTCCTCTACCAACGCACCGTACATGGCAAACTGCCCGGCTCTCCAGTTCGAGCCGGGACCAAAACGCATCCAACCCCGGCCCCAAGGGTACGTGGCCGTCGTGTGCAACCCGAAATCCCGCCCCATTCTTTCGCCTTTTAAAGCGCGCGATTTTATCCATCGACCGATCGCGGAATACACCTTGCTGTTTACGGGCCTGCCTTCTTTGGCGGCCTTCATATATTCGGTATTGCTGTAGGGATAGACACCCAATCGAACGCCGTCCACAGGCGTATCAGCCTGCGGGGCAAACGGGTTATGAGCTTCAAACGCGGCGCGCGCCTGTTTGTTACCGGTCGCCCGATACAAAGCCGCCGCGGCAGCGACACGGGCCTCGGCGACCCTGCTTTTCGACAAAACGGCCGTCTCATCAGCTTCGTCCATGTCCGGCACGGGTTGCTGTTCCGCCCAATTCCACGCCAACAGGGCTTCGGCAATGATCGCATCGCCCAGCACCTGGTCTGCGCAGGTGTTCTTGATCACATGCCCCAGCTTGGCTGCGCCGAAGACGAACCGATAAGCGGCCCAGACCTCGGGTCCATAGGCATAGATTTTCTGCACCGGGTTCCATGAAACCGATCCAAATATCCCGCTTCTGGAATACTCGACGCCCCCTATGATCGCACCATCCTCGTGCTGTGTGCGACGCCACAAAGACGCGCCCCAAAGTGCCTCGTGGATCAGATCAGGCAGGACGGTTTGACCATCTCCGATATCCTGCGCGTTCTTTTTGGCCTTCACGGCCGGATGCGCGAAAGGTTTGCCGCTTTCAGGCAGATTCAGGTCCAGAGTTCGACAGTGATCATGAGCCTCGACAAGTTCGGCCATGTGAAAGACCACATCCATGTGCTGCACGCGGCGATCCCAGTCACCCGCGTCATGCCATCCACCCCATGCGCTTGGATTGGTCGACATCGTCGACAGTTCGGGCGCGGCGTCGGTACCTCCTGCCCCCTGCACATACTCGGACAGCAATTCAAAAACGCGCGCTTTTCCGTAGCCCTCGCTTGTAACGCCCAGTTTAACGTCCGTTTGCCATATTCTGAGCCCATCGTCGGGGTGGCCGTCGCGCGGCCGCGATATCCCCTCGCCGAATGGTTCCGCAATTTCACAACCGGATCTCTGGTAATAGTACCAGCGGGCAGCCAGTCGAAGGGCTTTGTCGTAAGGTGCAAGTGATACAGGGAAGGGAAAGGACCGACCCAACCCGTCGACATGAAGATGAAAATCTCCCTCGAGATTCAGGTCAGAAAAGTCAGCCTCATATATATCGCAGCCATTGAAATTAAGGTCTTTCCGATGCGGCTCGGCCCCAGGTTTCACTAGTCGCAGACGACCTGACATCGCTTCGGCCCCGTCTTGGGTGGACGTGAGGCGCCAAACCGTGTCCTCCGATACTGCGCCATCCGTGTTTCCGACCCGGCCGTTCTGGTCCTGCCCCCACCACGCACCGACATATGCCTTCTTTGGCCCGGTCAAAGGATATCCGGCGTGACAAACGTGGATCGCTTCGCTGAACGGGTTTTTTTCTCGGCGGTGTTCGATCCTTTTTACAGATGGCCCCTTGATGGCAACGACCGCACCTTCGGGAATGTCTTGATCCAGTTCGAAGGTTACAACATGCCTTTTCGTGCTTTCGAAACGTCCGTTTGCGACTGCCATCGTCTGAACAGGTGTCGATTTGCGGTACAGCGCTTTCACCTGCACGGCTGTACCGTCGACGGTCACTTGCCACTGATCAGCCTCATCAGCCAAAGCCTGCTTTTGATGGTCTTCTTTGCCCAGACGAAACCCGCCCAAGCGGCTGCCCTTCTCGACTTTGGCCCAACTTGTGAAAAGTTGAGGCATGGTTGCACTCTCATTCCCCGAGAAGTTCCCTGACCGACCATTCAACTTCCCAACCGAACCGAAATCCTTTGTTGGGTCCGGCGACCATACGACTCGGTCACTTGCGGTCACTTCAACAGATTCAGGTGCTGCCAATTTGGTATCAACAAGAGTGAGCTGGACAGTACTTGCGCCAATAAATCCAACACTATTTTCTGTCACATGCTGTCGCGCCTGAGCATGAACCGGCGCGGCCCCAATCGACAAAAGCCCTGCCAAACAGGTGCTTTGCAACAAAAAAATACGCCGAGACAAAGCCATTGATCATGCGCCCCCTTCTGATCATTCGCCTATCTTACACCCTTCGATCCAAACTGCGAACGAAGCGCCAGATCAATTTCGGGCGAAACAAGCTGTCCGGGTACATGATCACGCCACACAAGCCTTCGAACAAGGCGACGGGTTTGCGCCCATACAGGTACTGATTTCGGACACCCGACCAAAACGCATCTATGTGCCGCGCACGTAAAAGAAAACGCAAACGCGCGCCGAATTCTTTTTGCATCTCAGGATTAACCGCAATCTTCTTGACGCAAGGCACCTGCTGCACAAACAGCGAACTGCGTGTTTTGAAATTCGCCCCGTTTGCGACCTGACGGTAATACAACAAAGCCGGGCCTCGGATCACGCTGAATTGGCCATGCAGCAAGACACGGCACCAGAATTCCCAATCTTCCCCGGCGGTCAGGTCTTCGTCATATCCTCCGGACAGCCGTGCCACCTCGGTGCGCAGGGCAAGCGCGCCTCCGTTTACGACAAAGTTCTTTTTCAACAAGGCAGGCAGTTGTTCTCCGTCCGGTACCAGCGACCTGTTATCAGCACCGCGCAGATGTTCACCATCGACATTTATACGCTGGACGCCCGCCAGCGCTCCGATTGCGTCAGAACCTTCGAGAGCGTCCTTGTAAAACAGCAGCCCATCAGCGTGCAGCAGATCATCCGCATCCAGGAATAACACGTAGACACCACGCGCCAGACTTAGACCCAAGTTTCGTGCGGCGCTAACACCCTTGGCCGGCCCGACAACGGGAATGAAACGCGGGTCGCGACCGGCAAACTCTTCGATGATGCCCCGAGTTCCGTCGGACGAGCCGTCGTCAATACAAAGAACCTCGAAATCTGCGAAGGTTTGGGCAACAAGGCTTTGAAACGTTTCTTCGATGAAACGTTCCATGTTGCGTGCGGGAATAACCACCGAAAACACCGGGTTTGCCTGCTGCATGTCAACGCCCCCCTATGCGATCGACCTGAACGGCCGCCGCGCTATATTCGGAAAAGGTTAATCGCGCCATCGCCGCCAGCATTCCCGCACCACGACAGACTTCAAGAACACCCCGATACATCCTTGCTCTGGAGCCGAAACCCAAACACAGGCACAAGGTTGCCCCCCACCCGATGGCCCCGACGCCTTTGACCATCCGTAGAACCACCCCCTTACGCCGGATCAATGCGATGCGCCCCAATGTATTGCCCTTGCGGAACCAACGTCGGCTTAGCCAACGCATGGTGGTCCTGTTTTCCGGGACATCATCCCAAACCAGCGCATCGGCTGCAGACCGGATCATGCCGCCCGTTTGCTTTAACCGCGAAAAGAACTCTTCATCCTCGCCTCCGGTCGTGTTGAAGCGCATGTCGAACCGCAGGCCATGCGCCCGAATGACCGCAGCATCCGCGATCGAGTTGTTCGTTGCAGCAGAAGGTAACTGAGCCCGATGTTCATAAGGCCCCATTTGAAACAGCCCTAATGCGTCCACCCAATCTGGCGGTTGTTTCCGATACTTGGGCTGGACTGCGCCCTGCACAGCAACCGTCTCGGGTGTTTCAATCACATCAAGCATGCGCGCCAACCAAGTAGGAGAGGCCGTTTCATCATCGTCCAAAAAGGCGAAATACCTTGCATCATATGGGGCCTCAGCCAGAGTCCGGTTGCGCGCCGAAACAATTCCGCGCTCGTGCTCGATCACGTAGATCACCGGCCAAAGGCTGAGCCCGTGTATGTCGCCCAACTGGGATTGTGCCGTTTCATCCGGCGCGTTGTCCGCGATGACCAGCGTGATCCGGACATTCCAACCGTCCAGATACTGCGCATTCAGGCTTTCGATCAGCATTTTCAGCCCATGGGGTCGCCGATAAGTCGCAATGCAAATCGCGACATGCAGAACGGGGTCTTGCTGAACCTTAGCGCACATTTTCAATCGCCCCAACTGGTTGGAAGAACCCCATGACTCACCCTTGGGATTCGGAACGGTCAGCAAACACGTCCCGCCATGTCGGCCACGGCAAGACATCCCGACCAGCTTGTTGGGCCACATATTCCATGTCCGGCATGAACTGACTTGCCAGGCGTTGCCGCGTTTCCGGCATCGGCGGTGCCACTTTGGTTTTCAGGTGCTGCCTGTTCATCGACAGCGCCTGTTTCAATCCCGGCAATTCCTTCAGGGAACTTACCAGACCCGGCATGCCCAACGAACGGATTGTATCGCCGCCATATCGGAGTGTTTTTTGCACCCCGGGCATCCTATACGTGATGCTTTCATGGTGGCGGGCACCCAGGGACACAGGGTTGGCCTCGGCCGCGACGCCAAGGTGGTCGCAAACTTTATCATAGGTGCCACGGGGATCGGCGGAAATATCCTCGGAGAACAGCAACAGCAGCGCATCTCGATCAAAATGGGCAAGCCAACTTTCCAGATTGGCCTTGTAGTGACTTTGAAGCGCATAGGCAGGGTTTTGCGCCCATGCGGTCTCGAACGAAGTTGCCGGATCAATGTGGCCCTTGCGTATTTCGTGCATATGGTTCGAAAACGCCCGCTCGATCGGATCACGCAAAATGCAGATCAGTTTGAGATCTTTGTTGTAGGCCCGTGCCCTCTGAGCTGCGTCGCGACTGAAAAAATAGGTGGGCGAACACTCACCCCTGATACGGCCCTCAGAATTGTCGTCGAAACAGGATTCGTACCACGTGTACCCACGGTCATAATTTGCAGTGAAAAAGTTCAGCTCTTTCGTTTCGCTGGTTACCACTTCCGGGTGTTCCGCGAGGACATGATGCAGCCATGTTGTCGCGGCTTTTTGCGCGCCAATGCCAATAAATCCGACTTTCGCCACTTTAAAACACCTTCCAACTCATCAACAGAACCCGCCCGACGACTTGAAATACGAAATACGCCGGCGGTGTGTGTTATTGCCGCCGCAATCGCCGGGATATGTCTTTTCTCAGAACAATACTCAGCGCGTGCGGAATGGTGTGCACATACCTTTTGATCAGGTATCGCGGACCAGTTGCAATTCGGTGCAACCATTCCAGCCCCGACTTTTGCATCCACAAAGGCGCCCGAGCGTAATCACCAACTATGTAATGATAACACCCGCCACAGGTCACAATCCAAGCGCAGTTTTCCAACTTTGGAGCAATGCGCGCAGCGAAATATTGCTCTTTCGGCTTACCCAACCCAACCCAAAGAATATCCGCGCCGCTCGCATTGATATCTTCGATAATGGCATCTTCTTCGCTTTCGTCGAAGTACCCATTGCGCCGTCCGGCAATTTTCAAACCGGGATACAAATCCTTGAGTTTTTCGGTACAGTCGCGGTTTATTTCTTCGACGCCGCCCAACAAATAAAAACTAAGATCATTCTTCACGGCGACTTTTGCCGCCGAATGAATAAAGTCAGTGGTCGCAGTTCGTTCGGGGATTCGGGGTTGGCCCTTAATGAACTTGGAGGCCCAGACAACAATCTGGCCGTCCGCATGGACAATATCGGCAGAGTTCATGACCTTTGTGAACCGTTCATCCGTGGAATACGCGGAAATTGCATGCGCATTAGACGAAAACACAGTCAACGCACGGCCCAGCTGTCCTGACCTACGTTGCTTCACGTCTTCAACCATGGCTGACGTGAGTTCTTCGTCACTTGCAACTGCGACAGGCATTCCACCCACCAAAATATGCGGCAAACGCATTTCGGCATGTTTACTCATAATCAGTCGTCCCTAAAAACAAAGGTAGATACTAGGTACGGCGTAAGGTTAGCAGGCGTAGTGATTCTTACTATTAAATTTGGCTCTGAAACCCGGATTGCGGGCGAATTAACTTAAGTTAAGACTATTCTTATCACGTTATCTCGACTTTTAGCATCAATAGTTAAAATTTTAGTCTATTGTTCGCGCAATTGCAGATTTTTCTGTTGAATGCCCCCCTCTCGGCTTATGTTTCAAGATATAGATATTTAGTTTGTTTGTGAGTTATGACCGATCAGTACCGAAGAAGTTTGGATGCGGAACTATCAGGACTGGGACTGACCTCGGCAGGCGACCCGGAGCTTAGGGTTCTGTCAAACATTGCCTGGGCAATCCGGCGTTCTTTGTTTTGGGTACTATGCTTAGGCTTCATGGGGGCAGTTGTGGCCTATGCCCTGACGTATCTGTCGGTTTCAAAATATACGTCGAACGCCAAGGTAATGATCGAAACCCGCGTTCAGACGGAAACTGAATTCACACCGCAAGTATCCGGTTTGCCCTTGTCGCTAACTTCCCTTGAAAGCGAACTGGTCTTATTGCGCTCGACTGACTTGATAGAAACTGTCGTTGACCGGTTGGAGTTGCAGAACGACCCCGAGTTTTCAGGGCAAGACGAAGCTATTTCGTTGTCTCCGATTGATCTGGCACGGGGGCTGAAAGACCAGCTGGTCGCCTACCTTGTTGGAGAAGACAACGAGCTGGCGACCAGCGGTGAAGGTCAACCAGAACTGGACCTGACGCGAGAAACCACCATAAAAAACCTGCAAGACTCAAGAAGTATTGAACAGATTGGCGATCTTTCGGCGGTTTACGAAATTCGGGTAATCTCGGAATCTCCGCAAAAAGCGGCGTTAATCGCAAACAGTCTGGCCAGTGAATATATGACGCTTTTGACCAGAATGAAGCGCGACGACCTTGTGCAATCGCAGCAATGGCTTGCCACCCGGATCGGTCAAATACGCGAGGACCTGAACACGCTCAGCTCGGATCTCGAGGCGCACTCGATTGATACCCCCTTCACTCCGGACGAATACGCGACAATCAAGGCGCAGAGAATTAAGGCCGAAAAACGAGCAGCTCTGGTTGGTGATGAACTGTTCGAGATCGACGGGAAGTTAAAGACCCTGCGTTTCCTGAAAAGCAATGATCAACTGATTGAAGCGGTCGAGTTCGCGACAGAGACCGGGCTGATGTCCCAAGTTCCGGGCAAGGCCCTCGACTCTAAGGAAAGCGTTGCGGTGCTCGAAGATGCCCAAAATGCTGCAGAACGCAGATCTGACGTTCTGAAAGGGCAACTTGCGGCATTGAATCTCACTATCGAAAACTTCAAGGAACAACAGGTTCGTCAAGTTCAGCACGATTCAGTCACCAAGAGAATTGAAAACGAAATTTTGGTCGCTGAAGCAATCTATCGGGATTTTGTTTCTCAGCTTGGCCGTCGTGCAGAGCAAGGAGAGTACCTGGACGCTGGCGCGCATATTATCGAAACCGCGCGGGTTCCCGTTGAGCCTTCCGAACCACGGCGCTCCGTTACTGCGCTTATGGTCATGATCGTGGTTGTTTTCTTTGGGTTGGCATATGTTGTTATTCGCGAACTATTCCAAAAACGCCTGAGAACGACTTACGAACTTGAAAACACCACTGGCATCAAGTTGTCGGCGATTGTGCCAGAAATGAAACGGAACCGTCCGTTCGAAACATTTTTTACAAAGAACGGTAAGATCGATTCCCAGCTTCTTCACTACGGGCGCAAGCTTTTGGCGAACGCCGATTTTGGCTTACGAACACTTCGCCAGGATGGGGAATTGTCGACGTCTCAAGCTGCTGAGTTTTTTTCGAAGAGTCTGGACATCAAAAGCAACCATCGTACTCCGGAAAACGGGTGCATGATCTTTTCAGGCGCAACCGCGCTGGCGGATGAAGGCAAGACCTCTACGCTTCTACTGCTTGGTGCTGTCGGTGCCCAGGCGGGGTATCGAACATTGATCGTGGATTGCGACACAGTAACATCGACTTATCGAGACCTGTCTCAAGTCACCGAAGAGTCTCTGAAATACGCTGTCAACCACCCGTTATCTCTGCAGGATTTCATAGTTGGAACACCACAGGACGGGTTGGATGTTCTTCCCCTTGTCGGAACGCAAAAAGACACCAAACTGATCAAGTCCGTTGAGGATTTTCTGTGTTCTCAAACTTTCCTGAACCTACTGCATGGGTTGGCGGATTCATACGAGGTCATTCTGTTGGACACGCCACCACTTTTGCAGGCCGTGGAGTCCGCCTATCTTTCTCAGGTGTCGCAGCGTGTCATTCTGTTCACGCGCTGGAACAAGACTGACAGAAACTATGTTATGCAGGCAATGCGTGAGCTGGAAAATGCAGGGGTACGTCCGGCTGCCTTGGTCGCAACTCGCGTGGATATGAAGCAAATTAGAAAATATGGCGATCCGCTAATGGCTTAAGCCGGGTTAGCCGGTGGGTTCAAGCGTGCAGAACGTCTGCCGTCGTGAGTTTGAATGCGACCTGCCGATAAACACAGTTTAGCCAGTTTCGGTTCAGCACAAGGTCGGAAGAGAACGCGATCACTCCGTCAGCGGAGGCTCCGGCGCGATTTCCTGGACCGAGATCTCAAGGCTATCCCCAGGCAGCAACTGAGTCAGCTTGTCGACCTCTCGGGATTGCAACTGGCCATCTACCATCCGAAAAACGGTAACGGTGTAGTCGATATCCATAATCAGGCTTTCAGTACCGATTTCATCCGAGGCGCCCGCAAGATACTTCGAAATAGTGTCCATCTGATGCCGCGCGTCGCGAACGTCCAAAGTAGCTGCCCTTCGTTCCTGAAGCAGCCGCAACGATCGCTCTTGTTCGTATTGCTCTTGGTCCCGTATCAGCCGGGTCATGATCAGACTTGTGCCCGCGAGGTCTTCCTCGACATCCAAAAGGCGGGTCGCTGAAAGAACGGTCGTACGCCGCGTATCAGCCAAACGGGACCCAGGAGCCAGACCTTTGTCGACCAGGCTGACGACTCTAGCTTCTTCCTCTTCGTCGGCCTTCAGCGCCTTGGCCAATTCGGTCTTTTGCTCTTCGAGAATCCGAATTCTTTCAGAAGCCTGTTTTTTTGCATTCGTGAAAAATTCCCGCTCACCGGCTTCATTTTCCTGGTTGATTTTCCGGATTCTGATTTGCTCGGCCACCAATTCACTCAGAACTTTAGGTGATACCGAAACCGCAGTTTCCACCGGAGGCAGCAAATCCATGTCCTGAGCAATCTCGGACGAGGCACGCCACGCCGTAACAATACCTTCTGCATGTTTTAGTGCTGCTTGTCCGTAAGCGGTTTGCCATCGCAGCAATTGAATAGGATCAATGGTGATATCGTCAGTCAGCAGGCGGCTTCGGACACCACCGGCCAAAGCCACGGCCTCGCGCGCGGTTATTGCCACCCGAAAATCGATTTGACCGGTTTGCGCAACATCGCCCCCTACAATAATCGGCCGGTAGCCGTTGCGCACGATTTCAATCTCATCGCCGTCCAGCTGGATAATGTAGATCTCGCCGTTCTGGTCGTATTGCTTGACGATTTTTCCGGCCGCATCCAGTCGGACGAGTTGTTCAAGTTCATCCGTGGACCTGCCCTGAGCTTGAAACTGTCCCAACCATTTTAAATTGACATCCCCATGCGCATCTATGGTCGCGTCAAAGGACAGATCCTCGAGCCCGGTGAAGGCGACAGTCACTTCGTCCCCCGGCTCAAGATCAAAATCTGCGGCTGCTGTGGTCGCCACCAACTGGCTAAGGGACAAGCCCAATATCACTCCGGAGACCAAGCGAATGGCTTTCGCCCGTTGCACGCCGCAGTCGCCGTTTCTTTCGTCGCGTTTCATTTCAAAATATCTCTTACCGAAAAACACCGTGACACGCCGCAGTCAGCAGCCGGTACCGTTGCAAACCGCCCCAACGGTTCGAACCAGTATCTTAAGGTCAAACCAAAGGCTGATCTTCCGCGAATAGTCGCTGTCAAAAATCGCGCGATGCGAGAATCCAACGTCGTTGCGTTCGGAAACCTGCCAAAGTCCGGTAATGCCCGGTTTCATCAGATTGTACTCCTTCCCGGGATACATCTTCTGCTGTTCAGGCAGCATGGGACGTGGTCCAACAAGGCTCATGTCACCAATCAAAACATTCCATAGCTGAGGCAGTTCATCCAAGGAGGTCATGCGGATAAATCGCCCGAGTTTCGTCACCCTTGGGTCGTCGTCCAACTTTTGCTTTGTTTCCCATTCAGACGCAAAGTTAGGATTATCGTCTAAATGTTTCTGCAAAAGCTGATCGGCGTTAGGCACCATCGAGCGAAACTTCAAAAAGTCGAATTCCCTGCCACCCAATCCAATGCGCTTTTGCCGGTAGATGACAGACCCCCCCTCAAGCTTGATCATAAGGGCAATTAAACCCATCAGCGGAAGGACAAATGGGGCACCAATCACAACCAGAAAAACATCCAGAATGCGCTTCCCTTTTACGGCATAAAAACTCTTCAAACTGTCTTTGTCACTCTCAAGCTGTACAGAAGCTTGATTATTTTGATAAATTTCAGCGTCTTCTAATTGGAAAGAACCTCGAAGTTGGTTCATGGTAACCCCCAAAACTAGCACTTTCGGACAACGGCCACATCGACGGAGCATTCTTCAAACAAAATGCACCCGAGACACGCCTGGAACCCAAATGGCTCACGACGTTCCAGCAAACCTAATTTTCGCTCAATAGATTCGAGGTCGCGCGCGATGATGCGCGTTTACCCACCCATTATATTCTCCCGACTCACTAAAAAACGTGGTCAGAATTGTAGCCCCACAAGATGATCGCACTTCTGACGAGGCGAAACAACTTTTTTGTTATTAATTGACAAAGTGAATAGGCTCAGCTGCCTGAATTTTCCGCAAATTCCAGGCGCCGACGGTTCGCAGGACGATGTAGAATTTTTTGCTCGAAGAGTCAGATTAGCTAATCGTACAACACGCCGTCAGGCATTGCGACCAGAAGAGTTTTCGGTTTTCATCGACACTTTACGCGTGAATTTTTCACGCAACTTTAAGTTGAACGCAAAATTAAGACCCGCGATCAGAACCGGAGCACAACATCCGATGAACAAGCTGGTCAACGCAGCTGATCCAATGGTCGTTCCGGAAATAAGAAATGCTACAAAACACATTGCGGCGATCAACGGACCTGCCAGTAAGTAGACTGCTAGCATTGTTCTCTAAGCTCTTGCTCTTGGTGTTTCGCGTATTTTACTCTGCCTATCATGCGCCTCAAATGTGCGTTTTTTGGGGCACCCACTCACCAATATAGGTCAGTGAATCCTTTCGTTATGCTTTGACACATAATTTTGAAGCTGGTGTCATAGTACCATCATATCTCTGGAACAACGACTCATCCGGCACAAAAAACCAAAATACGCAGCGTCGTTAGGCAAAATTGTGCCACCCAATATTTTTGGGCTTTGCGGGCATTGGTTAAGAAGCTGTTTATAATACGCTATTTCAAAGAGGGAAATTCGCCGATGTTCAGCCCGCGCCTGATTTTTGCGACGACAACAAGAGCGGCAGTTTGTTTTACGGCCACAAGAGTGGCAAACATCGCCACTGCGGCAAGGGTCAACAAGCCAAGTTGAACCGGCAAGCCCGATGACGAGTTGGCCAATAGCCCCAATGGAACAAAGGCAACGGTCCCGGCAATGGCCTTGTAGATTTCAGGCGCTGGCACAGTGACCGGATCAATTTTGCGACCGAAATACTGATAGGCCATAAAACTCAGGAGGGCGCTCAGTGCAAAGGCAAGAGCGGCGCCTCGCGCGCCCAAGAGCTCGATGATTAAGTAAGACAGGATCACATGCGCTATCAGGGCACAGCAGGTTATGGTCAGTTGCAACCCCGTCCGTTTCGCCCGCGTGAAAGAAAAGCTGATATAGGCACCCTGAAGCCCGAAAATAAACGAACCAAGCGTCAATATCCGAAGGTATTCTGAAGAATTCTCGACAAAATCAGCCTCGAACAGAAGACTGGCCAAGACCTCAGGAGCGCAGATCAGCGCCGCAGCAAGGGGAATCGACACCAGCATCAAGAACGAAAAGTAACGCTCCAGATAAGCGTTCGAGCTTGCGGTGCCATGCTTTTCCTGCATTTCAAAGACAGAGGGTGCGACAACGCGCATTATGGTGCTCATCAGTAGCCCCAAGGTTCGTGTAGCCAGTGCCTGCGCAGCGGCGAAGTATCCGGCAACCTCTAACCCGGCCAACGCAGCCAAAAGAGATTGCGACGACATCGCGAAGAACGTTGAGCTTGACGCAACCACGGCCAGCGGAAAACCGAACCACAGGTAGGTTTTTATTGCGCTGAGCTGTGGCCAGGCGATACCAGACTTCTTTAACGCGATACCCAGCGCATAGGCACCCGTCAGCGCAGCCCCCAGTGACATTCCGATCACCGCACTTTTGTACCCCCCGCCACTTAGCACAAGCCCGATCGCGAAGGCTACGCCAAGCGCATGACGCAGCAGGGTGACCGCAGCGAATTTCGGGCCTTCGTGATACAGCCGAAGGCACGTTGTTCCCACTTCGTGCATTGCCAGACTGACGCTGAAGATCGCAGCGTAAAACAGCCCGTCCACCCATGCTCCGGGCAAAATCAAGGAAGCAATTACGGAAACGACCAACACCATGACCGACAAGATCGCGCCCGCGCCCAAGGTCATTGCAATCGTGGTACCTTCGAATTCCTTAGCATGGTGAAATCGGCTGATCGCGATAACCAGCCAGAGAAACGTGAACGAGAACAGAATAGTCCCCAGTAACATTGTCAGATTGTACCTGGCAAAATCTGCCGGCCCCAAAACACGGGTAATTACGACTAGGATCGCCACCACAAAAACTGCGGACAGGATTCTGGGAACAAAGAACCAAGTCATCGAGACCGGCACCCTGTGGTCGCCTCTTTGAAACTCATTAGAACCTAACTGCCGTGATCAGGCACTTACACGACTCATACACAACTGCATTGGAATTGCAGCAAGGATGGAGCCCTCCTTTTGACCTGTCAACTTTCCCCCTTGCTCGAGCAGGCAAAGTGGGCTCTGAAGCAGACTTGAACGAGCGTTCTCGAGACCGACCCGTTTCGATTGAGTTCACGAAGATAGACAAGGCGTAGGGTGGTTAGTACGCTTTCCCGGCCTGAGCCGTCTATTGGAGCTTATAGGCTCTTTTAATCAGAACCCTGAATCGTGCCTTGACCCTATGAAAGCAACATACCGCACATTTTCGAGCCAGACCCTGGATGGGAGCACATTCCATCAGGTCGTATTAATGGTGTGCCAGGTTCTGATCGTTCTGACGGGAACTGGGCTTTTGTCCATCGTGCTGTGGCAAAACTCGCTGGCGAATAAAATCGAAATCCTATCTCTGGCGCCGATGCTTGCGATCACGTGCCTCTATTATCGGCATTTGCTCCGGGGGGCCGTCGCATCACCCGAGATCGTGTTGATTGTGATCCTTGCTGCAGCATCAGTGACGTGGAGCACCTATCCCGCCGAGTCTTTGGAACGCAGCATTCCGCTAATCGTAACAACCGCATTCGGCCTGGCCATGGGTAGTATGATGTCGCTGCGAGGGTTGCTTTTGTTCATTGCGACATTTTTCGGCTTATCCATGGTGCTGGCAATGGGGGCAATCATTGCGTTCCCGCAAGCAAGGGGTATCCCGCCGTGGGGGGACACTTGGAATGGAATCTATATGCACAAAAATGGGCTTGGGGCAGCGGCCACAGCTGCCTTGTTGTCTTGCACCTATGCAGTGAAAACACTTACGGGAAAACTGAAAACTCTGTTTGTTTTTCTAACACTGCTGTCCCTGTTTCTGCTTATTGCATCAGAATCCAGAACCTCTCAGATCCTGGCTGTGGTGACGATGTCTGCCCTTTTTTTCCGCGGCCTCTTCCCAAATCGCGAAATCATGTGGGCCATCTGCTTCACACTAATCTCGCTGTTTTTGGTGGGCGTGACTGCATTTGTTCTGACATCGACTGTCGCAGAGCCTTTGTTCGCGCTGATCGGGCGCAAGCCAACGCTTTCAGACCGTATTCCGCTGTGGGAAATCGTATGGCCTTACGCGATGGACAGGTTTTGGCTGGGATACGGCTATGTTGCGCATTGGTACGAAGACGCACCGTACTTACGCATTTACTTCATCAAACTGGCGTTTCAGCCTTTCTATTCCCACAATGGCCTGATTGAAACTTTCCTGAATGTCGGATTTGTCGGCGTTGTTTTGTTTTTTCTTGCGCTCATGCGGTTCTTCTACGCGATTTTCTACAGCCTGTGGTTCATCCAGAACCGCGACTCGATCGCCTTCACCCTAGTTCTTGGGATGATGTTCGTCTTTGGCAACATAACTGAAAGTTTTATTCTGGAGAGGCTTTCCGCCACTTGGATGTTTTTCGTGGCTTATGCGACCAAGATGAACTTGATCGTTAAAACCGTGCGCACTGGTCAAGCTTCAACCCAACAATAAAATTCGCGCCGTGCGTTTCCGTTATGGAAATAATATTGCATATTTTGCGCAATGTTTCCAAAAACTGCTTCTGCAATCGCGCTTTGATCTTGCGGGAAGATTGACAGCAACCCGCCAAGTGTTGTCGACTTTGAATATTGAAAATTCGAGTCTTTTTCTAATCTTAGGAACTTTTGGGGAGGCCCAATTGAAGACAGCAATATTTGCAGGTGGCAAAGGATCCCGCCTGATCGAAGAAACCCGCATCCGCCCCAAGCCTCTGGTTGAAATCGCCAACCGGCCGATCCTTTGGCATATCATGCAGCACTACTCGACCTATGGGCATCACGATTTTGTCTTGGCCCTTGGGTATATGGGCGATCTGATCAAGCAGTATATATCCGATCTATGCCAGCACGACGGAAACCTCCGAGTGGATTTCGCCAAACGCGAATTGTTCGGCGAGCCCGAATATCACAACAGTGTGCTGGACGCGCAGATGCCGCCCTGGACGGTTGATCTTATTGATACTGGGACCAATACCATGACCGGCGGGCGCCTTGCCCGACTGCAGCCTTATCTGGGCAACGAAACTTTCATGCTGACCTATGGCGACGGCGTGTCCAACGTCGACCTTGATGCGTTGCTGGCCTTCCACAGGTCACATGGCAAGCTGGCCACGATCACCATGGTACGACCCCTTACGACGTTCGGCCATTTGCAGGTCCGCGAAGATGGTTTGGTCGAAGGCTTCATGGAAAAACCCGAAACGGCTGCTGACTGGATCAATGGCGGGTTTTTCGTACTGGAACCCGAGGTGTTCGACGCAGTGGCGGACGTCAATGGCGACGAAATCATGTGGGAAGAAGGCCCTCTGCCCAAGCTGATGGAATTGGGCCAACTGATGGCCTATCGCCATTCCGGCTTTTGGTATTGCATGGATCACCTTGCCGACAAACGTCGCCTTGAAGATATGTGGAAAAGCGGCAACCGGCCCTGGGCAACCTGGGAAAACGCGAACGGCAACGCGCCCCAGGCCACAGAAGATGGCAACGGAAAACACCGCCCCGGAATAGGCCGAGGCGGCAATCCCGGCGATTGGGTGAGATACAAGTCCCTGTGACACAAACCGCCATTCGGGCCGGGCATAGACCGTCTGTCAGAAAGGCGTTGCGACAAGGCGTTAAGCTTGGATCAGGTCCAGGCGTGCGTTGTGTGTAAGGAGTAAAAGTGTGACCAGTTCCGCAGTTTCCGCGCCGGTGCGACGCGAGGTATTGATATTCTCGCAACGCAAACTCAACACAAATATCTCTCGGTGCTCGGGCTATGAGTTCGAGGATGTCGTTGCCGAGATCGAGGACGCTCAGGTTCTGACACCGACCCGTACCAGACAACCTCGCATTCCGTTGAATCCCAAGCGATGGTTGTCCAAACGGACGGACCTTTTCCAGCACTGGCCCTCTGGTGTGCCGCAATCTCGCTTGACCAAGGATTACGATCTTTTTCTTTGCAATGTGCAAAGACCTGATGAGCTATTGGTACTGGATGCGGTACCGAACTGGCGCGACCAATGCGACACGGCAGTCTGTGTACTGGAAGAGGTTTGGAGCGGCGATATCGATCTATACACTCCTTTGATCAAGTCCCTCTCGCAATTCGACCTGATCGCCTGCGCCTTTGCCGAAACTTGCGGCATGATTCAGGATCTGACCGACACCCCCGTCATCCAGATGCCCGCCGCCGCGGATATGGTCCGGTTCGCGCCCGACTCCCTGAACGTCGATCGGCCGGTCGACATGTATTCCATGGGCAGACGCCGCGCTGAATTGCACCAGAACCTGCTTGCCGCAATCAAGCAGAGACAGGGCTTTTACATCTACGATTCTGCCACCAAACCCCCGATCACCGGTGATCATACGGTGCATCGCGATTTGCTGGCGAATCTGATTCAGCACTCAAAGCTGTTCATGGTGGATATCGCCAAACTGGGCCATGCAGACCAAAAAGCAGGCAATATCGCCTGGGGCCCGCGACACATTGAGGGCTTTGCAGGCGGTGCTATTCAGGTCGGATACGCCCCGGATATGGAGGACTATCATCGGTTCTTCGACTGGCCCGACTCGGTCATCAGATTGCCCGAAGACCCCGATGAAGCCTTGGAAAGGATCGTGGCCCTTTGGGATGATCCCGCCGAACAGGATCGGATTCGCAGGGTCAATTTTGCGCACGGCCTGCAAAAACACGACTGGATGCATCGTTGGGCGCAAGTGTTGGACCATCTTAACCTGCCCGAGCCCGACGGTATGCTAAAACGTCGTCAGCACCTTTCAGATATCGCGGGGAAACTAGGTGCAACGCAACAGGAACAGACACTTGGTCCGAATGCCGTGGCGGCCACTTGATCCATCCCATTTCTGTGGTGAAGTCGTGGGGCGGCAGGTCGCACTCAGTACCCCCTCAAAACCAGTCAAAAAACCAGAACGTGCTAAAATCAAACTTGCCGCCCACACGAGAAGAATGACATTGTGGCAAAATTGTGTCCACTCCTCGAATGGAAACTGATTGTTAGCTTTTTGGAAACTATCGCTTGAAAACCGATTCGATTGATCGCTTTCAGGAATCGCGTTCGCCTGAGAACACGCCCCCCGTATCAGTCGTTTTCGATCAGCGGCCAACTTGTGTCCTTGGCTGAAATCTCAGTCACTTCATGCGGCCACGTTATACTAAGCGCGGGGTCGTCGTACCGAAACCCACCCTCATTTTGCGGCGAGTAATACTCGTCAACCATGTAACTGGCGACTGAGTCTGGCTGAAGCGTTTGAAACCCGTGTGCAAAGCCCTTGGGCACATACATGGCAAGTCCGTTCTGTGCGCTCAATTCAGCGCTGAAACTCTGCAGATAGGTCTTGGAACCGGGGCGAATATCAACAATTACATCGAACAACGCGCCCGCAACACATCGGATCAACTTGGTCTCTTGCGCCGGGGCGTGTTGGAAATGCAGACCGCGCAAAGTCCCTGCGTCACGGCTGAGGCTCATGTTCCCCTGCACGAAATTGGTCACAAGATCATGCGCTGCGAACTCTTGCGCGCAGAACGTCCGGGCAAAGAAGCCGCGATCATCGCCGCGCCGCTCCAACTCGATCAGATAGGCACCGGACAGAGGCGTTTCCTGAAAGATCATCGTTGTCCCCTTTTCCTTCCACTGCCGATGGTTAGGACACCGCAGGCTGCAGACCGATACCTTCGTACCGAGAAACGCTGTCCTTGGGTATCATCCGGCGCCCGTCGATCACCAAAGGCTGTACCGTTTGACCGTTCAACAGCATGGGAAGCTCGGAAAACTCGGGCCAACGCGTGACGATCATGACTGCATCTGCCCCATTTAGAGCCTGTTTCAGATCGTCCTCATAGGTAATCCTGTCCCCGAACAGTGCTTCGGCCTCATGCCGGGCAATTGGATCATAAGCGGTCACAACAGCCTTATCTGCCAACAACTCGCTGATAATGGTCAAAGCAGGGCTTTCGCGGATATCATCCGTACCCGGCTTGAACGCCACGCCCAGAACAGTGACGCGCCGCCCGGCCAAAGCCGGGATATGCGATCTGAGCCGATCCATCATCTGATGCGGCTGTTTGGTGTTCGTCTGGATCACCGCGTTCAGCAGAGGCATGGGTGCACCTGCATTTTCGCCATAGGCAATCAACGCTTTTACATCCTTTGGAAAGCAACTTCCGCCAAAGCCGCAACCCGCCGCCAGATAGGTTATGAACCCCGGCCAGACCCTTTCCGCGTTGTCCGGCAGGATCGGCGTGAACCGCTTGTCCAGATGCATCCCCTCCATCGCTTCGACAACGTCGACACCGACCTTGGCACAGAGATTTCCGATTTCATTCGAGAAGGAAATCAACGTCGCCAACAAGGAGTTGGCTGTATATTTGATCATTTCCGCTGTCGCCGGGTTTGTCCGCACAATGTCGACGCCGGGGAAAACCGAATAAAGCTCATCCATCACGGCGATTGCGCGACTGTCATTGCCGCCGATCACGATCCGGTCGGGATGCATGAAATCGGCAATCGCTTCACCCTCTTTCAGAAACTCGGGGTTCATACCGGTGCCGAAATCCTGGCCTGCTTTTTTGCCAGAGGCTTCCTCAAGAATGGGCGTGACCACCGTATCCGTCGTGCCGGGCACCACCGTGCTTTTGACCACCACGACATGGTAGGCGTCTTTGTCTTTTAACACCTCGCCAATCTGACGGGACACGTCGCGGATGTATTTGAGGTCAATTTCACTGCCGTCGAACGGCGTTCCAACCGCGATCAGTGAAATGTCTGAGTTGAGCACCGCTTCGCGCAGGTCTGTTGTTCCGCGCAGGGTCTTGCCAACAGTTTCGCGCAACAGCTCGGCCAGTCCGTCTTCGTGTATGGGCGGGGTACAGGCGTTGATCTGGTCGATTTTTTGCTGAACCGTGTCCACGCAAACCACATCGTGCCCTTTACCCGCAAGACAAGCGCCTGAAACCAGCCCAACATACCCTGTTCCGATAACCGAGACGCGCATCACTTATCCTCTGACTCTTGATTGTCGCTGTACCACAGCAGCGCACGCCGCAGGCCCTCATCCACGCCGATCTCGGGGTCATATCCGATTTCGGCGCGGGCCTTGGCGATCACCGGACACCTGCGGTTTGGGTTGTCGACCAGATAGTCCTTGTCGTCCGAGACCTGAAACACGACCTTGCCGGAATACCCGAATTCATCCTTGGCAATCGCGGTGACACGCTCGGCCAGATTGGCCATCGAAATCTCAGGTTCTTCGATCCCGATATTATAGGCCTCACCCGGTTTTCCGTTCAGCATGATCTTGTAATAGCCACAGACCGCATCGGCGACGTAGCAAAACGTCCGGGTTGGTGCGCCATCGCTGAGCATTACGATATCGCGCCCCGCAAAGATATCGCGGGCGAAATCCGGCAAAACCCGCCGGTCCGAGATCTTAAGCCCCGGCCCATAATTGTTGAAGGGCCGCGCGATCGTGATCGGCAGGTCGTGCTGTTGCGCGAACACGACGCACAGCGTTTCTCCATACCGCTTGGATTCGTCGTAACAGGCGCGTGGGCCAGTGCAGGACACATTACCCCGATACGTCTCGGGTGTGGGAATGTTTTCGGGGGTCGGATCGCCGTAAATCTCGGAGGTCGAGTAGAACAGGAACCCTTTGATCGGCTTGCCCTTTTGAGCCTGTTTCAAAGCATATTCCAACATATACCTCAGGCCACCAACATTCGCGTCCATCGTCTCGAGCGGGTGTTGGCGATAGTAGATCGGTGACGCGATCGAGGCCGCGTGGATGATATAGTCATAATCGCCCATATCATCCGGCAAGGGGTTCGTGATGTCATGCGTGGCCAAGGTCAGGTTGGCATCACCTTCGATCGCTTTCAGCCAATCGGGAACGCCCCGGATATAATTGTCGAAAACGGTCAATGAGATCGGCTTTTGGCCGGACAGCTTGTTCCAATGCAGGACGGATTGGACAAGGTAAAATCCCAGAAACCCTGCGCCTCCGAGGATCAGAAGGTTTTGACCCGACATGGCTTGAAACTCGGGCCCAATCTTGCGGGCGATATAGTCTAAATCAGCAGAAACAACATCTTGAGCAGTTTTCACGAGAGTTTTCTCTTTAAAGTTAAGGACTGGTAACAGGGAACATTTCGTCTTGTTGCTGGCGCAGTTTGACCGTGAGGCTATCGGTTGGCAGATCGACATCGTCATATGTCAGGACGGCATCTTTCGAGATATCGCGCTTTAGCGTTGCGTTCTCGGCCAGACCAATCGGTAGCAGGTTCTGCGACCGCACCACGTCATAGTTTTCGCACATGCCATAGGTCATGTATCCGCCCAGACCATCCAGTTTGGCCCCGGCTTTCAGGTCGGTCTTGGCACAGGTGATTACATCCACGACGGGACCGGCGATAGGCGCGATCACGGTATCCTGGGCCAAAGCCACACGCGCGGCGGACAGCGGTACCTCAAAAATCGTCAGGTGGTAAGGCACATAAAAGCTGTAAAGGTCGTTCTGCCCCAGTTTGCCATAGTTCAGATAGTGGCGCTGCATATCGTCCTGCGCCTCGGCAAAGACGTATACGCCGGGGCTGGGCTGACTACCGACCACATACTCAACGATCCCGCCTAATGCGCGGATCTGGTCAAGATCATAGGCCCCGGTCAACTCGTCCACATGACCTTTGTGCTCAATCCCGATCATGCCACGTTGCGCCACTTTGAACCCGGTTGCATTGGCCACAATTGCCTGCTCGAAGCTGATCTTGGTGCCATCCGCGAACGAGGTGACCATGTGCGGGGTTTGCCCCCATTGCTTGGCGAAACCCTCCTGCGTGGTCGGATTGCGGTAACGATCCTGCAAGCCCTTGATGTTGCCGCAAACCCGAGGGATCAGACCGATGCTTTCAACAAATCGCAGCAGGTTGATCTGCACGCCCGGCTGATCGCCATCACATCCAGTCAGAATAACGCCCGCCTGATCTGCCATTTGCTTAAGCAGAGGCCCGACCGTGCTGTCCAACTCGGCATTCATCAGAACCATGTGTTTGCTGTTCTCAATCGCAGCTGTCGTGACCCGAGCGCCGTATTCCACATGGCCAGTTGCTTCGATCAACACATCGACCTGTGACATCGCACAGGCCACCAAAGGGTCTGCGGTGATCACGGACTTGCCCTGTTCGACGGCTATGTCAGCGGCAGCGACAGTTTCAGCTTCGACGATATCACTGGGGGGAACGCCGGCATCCAGCAATGCCTGCCGCGCGGCGGAAACAGTGCGGTTACACAAGACGCCGACATGCATTCCGGGGGTATATCGCACAACCTGATTGACCAGACCGCGTCCCATGAACCCGGCGCCAAATACACCGATCCGGACTGGATTATTCTCGGCAGCACGGTTCTTGAGAAGGGTATCAACAATGATCATTTACATACAACCAATAAAAAAACTAACAGTTCGATCTTTGCGCCAGTAGATAGCAAATGGCAGACTTTAGTCAGACTGGGCCTTGCGCAAACCAACGCGCTTTGCTCACAAGCACTTGATCAAAGGATAAACTGGAATCGTGATTCACATAAACGATTCGATTTATCTGAGCATTCAGTGGCTGATTGAACACGGCGCATTCCAAAGAATAGTCAAAAGTGACACCGGATTCGGGGGTGTGCTTCCCTTAAAACCATCCGAACCATGCGTCACTCGCCTCGTGATCAATGGCTCGGTGCGCTCCGCATCTGTCAGCTCTGTCAATTGGACCCTAGGCCTGCTGCAGACGCCACTTTGACCTGGGTTTCTTCAAGAATGGACAGGCAGCGTCGACAAAATGTTTCCGACGAATGTTTTGCAAAGTTTTGAATTGGAAACAGGACAGCTTGACTGGGTAAATCAGAGGAAATGCGCTTCATATGCCGCCAGTAGGAAGGGTCGTCGAACTTAAACCCCCCTTCACAAACAAAGATTTCACCTGAAACGTTATCGATTACCAAGTCATGCGCGAAAAAACCGTGGCCAAGAACATGGTGTAGATTCCGCGCTATGCCTTCGAATGCCTCAGCATTTGGGACGACCAGAGCGTCGTTCAGGTATTCGACCAAAGCGGGTTCAAGGGGAGTATCTTTGGCATGCACACTAGGGTTCTCTTCCTTCGCGTCGCGGGCCCTCGGATATGAATGAAGGATCGTGTCGTCGATGCAAACGATTCTGACGGTCGTGTAGAACAGTCGGCCGTCGTACTCGATCCGCGTGTCAATGAAGTCAGTAAATATCCGCCGTTCATCCTCAGCAGGTAGTGCCTCGGTTCCCTCTTGAATCTCGGTCGGTAAGGCCGTCCCGAAACGACTTCTGACGAAGCCCCCGGTTTCCCTGAGCGTCGGAACCGGGATACCAGCATCCACAAATGCCTTGTGCGACGCCAGCTTGTCCGCCAACAACTGACCAGCCTCGGCGGTATTGAATGTCGCGATGGCTTTCTTTTCGAGATCCAGCACCTTCGCACTGAAAATATCACTATGGTCTTCACCAAATAGGTGGACCAGAAAAACCGGCACTTCATCGCTCAGAGACGCATCCAATTCGGCAACATTCGACGCCCATTCGGTTGCGAACCCATTCCTTCGCAAAGTGTCACAGAACGTCGGAAGGAACTCGAATGCCGAAACCTTTCCGTTGGCGAGTGGCCCAGCCTTTGTCAGGGCCGAAAATACGACTTTTGCGCGTTTGTCGGTTGGCTGCGATTCTTTAATTAGCCGATCGAGGATAAAAAGCGGTATCTTCGGAGAAATCTGCAGTACTTGCTTGGCGAATTCTTTTAACACAATGGAATTCCAGTCTAAAACAGAGTAACAAACCGAAGTTTCAAAACTGCCGTCTTGCTTCGCTAACAGACACCTAAAGCTTTTTGACCATTAGCTGGTCTGTCGTTCCCGCTAAAAAACGTAGCTTCCTTGTCGGTAAAACCTTACTTGGAAAACTTGACACATTTGCAGTTCTCTCGCAACTCGGCCGTCGTTTGCCGCAAGACGGGTACGAAAATCGAGTTATTCCATCAAAGCGACGACCCATAGTCCCGATAGTTTCCAAGCTCCTGCTGCCCAGTGAAAGCGATATTGACTAACCATACCCTTAGCTTCGGTCTTTGCCAGGCCGCGTCGCTCTTGTGTCTGAGGTCCTTTCCCAAAAGGATATCGCTTTTCCGGCAAAGCGGTGATCCGTGAAGGGTTCGAAATTTAAACCCTTTGCTAAGGCGTTCTCGCTGTGGTTCGTTGGGTACAGTTCAATCGGTGTCACTATGCTTCCGTATTGCTTTCAGAAACCAAGTGAGAACGTATGGCCACCTTTGTGCAACCAATCAACAGCTTGTGTTTATTCGAAAAAGTGGTGAGCCGTGCAGGATTCGAACCTGCGACCCACTGATTAAAAGACCGTTAATGATTTCATTATATCAGTGGCTTAGTAGAAATTTTTCCAGGCTAGTCCAATGCTAAAGTGAGATACCCTGCATGCAACAGCCTCGCCTCAACCCAATATCCGATTCCTCCAACCGCGGTCGTTGAGGCGTGAAAGCGGGCGTTACGCTCGCGCAGGTCGCTTCTGAAGGGCTAGTTTACGTGGCTCAGCCAAAATTTTACAGAAAGGTTCAGATGACCGTTTCGAGCCCGAATTGCCCCCGAGCTTCGACGTTTTCTACTGATGAAACGTCCGAAAGTACCCATCTCAAAACCCGCCTGCGTCCTATGTTGCCGAAGGGTTGGAGGAAAACCGAATGGCGACGCGCGGGTATTGTCTGTGTAAAAAAACAAGCTGGGTCTACCAGGGTGATCAAACATGGGCATGCTATTGCCACTGTGATGACTGCCGTCGGAATTGTGCCGCGCCGGTGGTTGCGTGGTTCGGTGTGCCAATAGAGAGCTTTGAGTGGACTGGTGATAAACCCCGTACTTATGAAAGTACCAAAGGCGTTTTCAGGCACTTTTGCGGGACGTGCGGGTCACCCATTGGATTTGAAGCTGATCACTATCCGGGCGGAATGCACCTCTACGCTGCGTCTCTCGAAAACCCGGAAGATTTCAAACCCACTTTTCACGTCAACAAGCAAAGCAAGTTGCCTTGGCTGCATATGACAGATGATCTCGACGCGTTTGAAGGCACATTACTGCACACCCCTAACGACCCAGACGGATATCAGTAGGTTGGGAACTCACCTGATGTTCCATATGGCGGCTTTGTCCGCATTGCGGTTGTTCGCAACAATTTGGTGAACCTCTGCATCGATTCCAGACCTACAATGCAAAGTTAAAGGCATGCTGCACTTGCATCCGGCAACTCGCCGTCCAAAGCGTACATCGTCATTTTGCTCATCGAGCACAAAGCGCAAGATAAAAAGTTGGCCAATCGGTATCGGGTTTCTATTGCGGTTTCCAAACAGCGGCTACTCAATTGCGGTTTGAAATGTTGAGGTAAGTCGTTTGTTCAAACCGTGATGAGGCTCGGCTGAGGAACCGTAGTGCAACTCTGCCAAGGCAGCGATGTCATTGAAAATGACTACGGAGCCGCCCTCTTCATTCGCATAGACCAGTAGTTTTTGGCAAAAGGCATCCAAACCAATTGCTGGAAAGCCCGTCATTGCCACGCCACCGGGTGCTGGTCCGCCAAACAGTAAGAGAACTGCATCCGGCAGTTCCACCCCCAGGTGGGACGCTTCGGCCGCAAAATCGACTTCCCCAAACCAGACCGTGTCGTCCTGCTCCATCACTGCTTTACTGAGACGTTCCACTGCCTTTGGTACGCTGAGCTGAGATTGCAGTTCGATGACCCCATAGTCGGCAAACAATCCGTTCGTCGGCCCTGGTGCTGCATCCAAGCCGTTCAGAACTTCGAGCAGCTTGCTATCAAATGTATTTAACGCTTGGGTATCATTCAGACCATGCCGCACTTTGAGGAACTGAGAGTCTGTATAGGCGATCTGCGGGCGATCATCCTGATCGAAGGAGAGAACGCGAAAAGGAAGGTCCAGACCTGCTCGTACGTTCTCTTCCAGAATGGGCGTGTTTATCTCTGGATCAGAGAAAATGAGTACACGTGATGCTGGCATTTCTACGCCTTCAGCTTTGGCCAAGCGCGCGTGATCTATTGATGCGATTGGAGTAGCTCCCGCTTCGACAACGGCAGTCTCAAGCTCTAAAAAGTTTTTGTCCACCGCAGTCTGGACAGATATCGATTGTGCCAGACCGGATGTCGAAACCGACGCTGTTGTAATCATCGAGAGAACAAAGAAAAACCTCAGCACTTTAACACTTTCTGTTTTATTGTACTTTTCTCAGGGAAACCGCCGCCAGAGCTGCAAAAGCTATCTCGGCCGCAAGATAAAATAGAAGTAGCTCGTTTGGAACTCCATCGATAAGAATGCTTAGCATGCGTCCAACGGCAAGTCCCGACATGAACAAAAACAGAACCCAAAGCGCAGGGCGCTGTAATTCTGGTTTCGAAGCGGCCGCCAACCAAAACAATGCGTTTGCCAGGTAAAGACCCATAATCGCTCGGAACACGTGGGTTTGGTTCGTCCCTTCCACCGGAAATCCCAGCAAAACTGGGATCGAACTGCCGGGCATCAGACCGTATGATAACGCAATTGGCACGAGGCCGACGGCAGCAAGCAGAAGGACCAATCTAGCACTCATGGAGGACTCCTTCTCGTAGAGGTTTCGCTCTTTTGCGAAATTCCTAGTCGGTTTTTTGGGGCATCCGATGATCCGAGCCGGATGCCCAAACAGCACTCAGAAAGGCATATTGTATGACTCATTAACCTTCTGAGAGATGACACCTTCGGTTGATGTCTATTCTTCAACTTAACCTTGGTTGGAAACCAGCTTCCCACTCGGAAGAATTCCTCTAAGGTTTCAAGATGTGCCTTTACCAGACTGGCGCTACTGCTGCTTTCGTTTGACCGAAATAATGCAGCCAGAGTGTTTTGGATGTCGTGCCGGTACATCGCGTGCCA